>NZ_NOXT01000130.1 GCF_002251755.1 Sandarakinorhabdus cyanobacteriorum | reverse complement strand
CAACGCCCTGACAGGAAGGCTCATGAATAAGGCGGGCTAACCCTTTGAATTCTCGTCTCCCGCTCTTGAACCTGCATCCTCACAATAGCGGGAAATACCGATCATGGCAACGCAAGATAAAACCACCAATTTTGCCGACCTGTCGATCGTTGGCCTGATTGGCTATGCCTCTGCCATGATGCGGGATGCGCTGGACCAGCTCAATCGCTTTGGCCGCCTGGTCACCGATATCGCCGTCGCCGGCCCGGCCCGCTTCACGCTTTCGCACGAAGCCGATGGCCTGTGGTTGACCGACAATCGCATTGATCGTCCGCCGTTTCCGGAACTGACCGAAACCAGCTTTGTCCGCATGGTTGCCGGCACGCGGCAGTTTGGTGACACGCCCTATTGCAGCCTGGCCGAGGTGACCCACGCGGATCGGGGCACCGGCCCCGCGCTGGAACGGGCGCTGGGCGCGAGGGTGCGCTTTGGGGCGGCGCGCAATGCCCTGAGGGTGAGCGCGGCCTGGCAGGATTATCGGATTGCCCAATATCCCCGCTATGCCTTCGGGCTTTTCTGTGCGCACGCGGATCGCCTGCTGGCCGACCTTGATGCAACCCGATCGGTGGCAGGGCAGGTGGAGCGGGCGATCCTGCCTCTGCTGCACACCGGACAGGTGACAGCGGCATTGGTTGCGGGCCAGCTTGGCTACAGCGGGCAGGGTCTCTATCGGGCATTGCGGGCCGAGGGCACCAGCTTTGAGGCCCTGCTGGCCGAGCTGCGCCACCGTTTCGCCCGCGGCTATCTTGCCGGGCGGCGGGCCTCGCTCAAGGAAATCGCATTTTTGCTGGGCTATTCCGACGTTTCCGCCTTTGCGCGCGCCTTCAAGCGGCGGGAGGGCAAATCACCAGGCGCATTTCGGCAGATGGCGGGCCAGCCTGACTGAAGCGCCGCCTCGCGGCGGGCCTGTCGCCACATGTCATGACCATGTCGAGCCCGGCGATTGTGGCGGCGGCCCTGATCCGGCGATCATCCAGCGCCAGCAACGAAGGGGAAGATCATGGCAGAGGATGATATGCCGGCTTGGGCTCGACTGTCCGGATTTCTGTATCTTCTTGTTATCGTGACAGGAATTTTCGCGTTCATGTATGTGCCGTCAGAAATCCTGGTGAAGGGCAATGCCGATGCGACCATGGCGAATATCCGAGCCCAGGCGCCACTCTATCGCGCGGGCATTGCCGCGCTGCTGATCAACCAGATTGCCTTCTTCGTCTTGCCTCTGGCGCTGTACCGGCTGCTGGCGTCGACGAACTGCCGTCTCGCCCAGGTCATGGTGCTGGCGGCGCTGGCTGGCATTCCCCTGGCCCTGGCCAGCGCGGCCGAACGGGTCTTCCTGGTGGAGCTGCTGACGGGCAGGATCATCGTGTCGCCAGAGGCGTTGCCCGATCTGGTGGCGGTGACGCGGGCGCGGGCAAACACGGCCTTGATGTTTGCAACCACATTCTGGGGTCTTTGGCTGCTGCCGTTTGGCTATCTCGTGTTCAAATCGGGTTTCCTGCCGCGAGCGCTCGGCGTCTTGTTGATGACAGGCTGCATCGGATATCTGGGGAATCTGTTCGGTCAGATCATGCTGCCCAATTATAATGAACTGACATTGGCCTCGATCCTGCGGGTGCCGGCCACAGTTGGGGAGATCGGTATCGGGCTCTGGCTGCTTGTGGTTGGCGTGCGTCCGTCGCGGCGTGCCTGATCACAAGCAATGCATGGCGTTGCGCTTCTGGCTGGCTTGCACGCGCGGCGCCGCCCGCAACAGCCCTCATATCCCGAGCGGCCGGCCATCAACTGGTTGTCGATCGATTGGCCATGGCGCGGGGCGACCGGTGGGAACGGTAGACAGCGGCCCGGCCGGCCTGCCAATACGTGATCATGACTGGTTTGCCGCCACCTTCCGATCCGCCGCCCGGCATGCGCTGGATCGCGGGCGGGACATTCCGGATGGGCAGCGAGCGCTTCTATCCCGAGGAGCGGCCGCTGCGGATGGTGGCCGTTGATGGCTATTGGATTGACGAAACGCCGGTGACCAACCGGCAGTTTGCGGCCTTCCTGGCGGCGACCGGCCATCGCACGCTGGCCGAAATTCCGCCGGATCCGCGCGATTATCCCGGCATGGATCCGGCGCTGGCTGTGCCGGGGGCGCTGGTGTTCACGCCGCCGCCGGGGCCGGTGCCGCTGGATCAATATCAGCGGTGGTGGCGCTGGGTGCCCGGGGCGGATTGGCGGCACCCGCTGGGGCCCGAGGCCGATGTGGAAGCGTTGGGCCTGTGGGACCATCCGGTGGTGCAGGTGGCCCATGCCGATGCGGCGGCCTATGCCGCCTGGGCCGGCAAGGCGCTGCCCACCGAGGCCGAGCATGAATATGCTGCGCGCGGCGGCCTTGCGGGCGCCGAATTTGCCTGGGGTGACGAACTGGCGCCCGGCGGGCAAATATTGGCCAATTACTGGCAGGGCGAGTTCCCGCACCACAACAGCCTGGACGATGGCTGGCTGCGCACATCGCCGGTGCGCAGCTTTCCGCCGAACGGCCATGGCCTTTACGACATGATCGGCAATGTGTGGGAATGGACGGCGGATTGGTGGCAGGAGCGGCCGCGCCCCCCGCGCAAGCGCCAGCCCGATGCCTGCTGCACCATCCGGAACCCGCGCGGCGGCGATCTGTGGGGCAGTTATGATCCCGCCCAGCCCCAGGTGAAGATTGGCCGCAAGGTGTTGAAGGGCGGATCGCATTTGTGCGCGTTGAACCACTGTCAGCGTTTTCGCCCGGCCGCCCGGCATCCCGAAATGATTGATACGGCCACCAGCCATATCGGCTTTCGCTGCGTGCGCCGGCGCTGGCTTGTTCAGAAATCCACTCCCAGGCTCAACTGGGCGGCGCGGCCGGCGCTGATGTCATAAACACCGCTGCCCAGCACCTCCACGCCATATTGATTGGCGATGTTGGTCACGACAAGGCGCAGCTGGGCCGGGGCGGCGGCAATCTTCAGCGCCTGGCGCAGGCCCAGATCAATGGTGGTGCGGGCCGGGGCGCGGGCCTTGTTGTCGTTGCTGGCCACCACCGGCGTGATGTGGTTCACGGCGGCATTGATGCGCAGGCCGCTGGCAAAGGCCGGCCGCCATTCCAGCGCGATGCTGCCGCGCCCATCGGGCCGGCCCACGGCCCGGCTGCCGACCAGGCCATCGCGCACCGCCGCGCTAACCACGCTGGTGCGCCCGATCACGGCGCCGGCCAGAATATCGAGCCGGGGGCTGAGCGGGCCCGACAGGCTGAGCTCCAGCCCGCGGCTGCGCGTGTCGCCCAGCCGGCTGAAGCGGCCGGTGGCATCGAACTGGAAATAGGGGCGCGAGAGTTCGAACACGCCGGCAACCAGGGCCAGCGGTCCGGCGACTTGCCAGCGCAGGCCGGCATCGATCTGGCGGGTGGCGCTGGCCGGCAGCGGCTGGTTGCGGTTGCTGGCGCTACCGGGCGCGGCGCCGCTGTCCTCCAGCCCCTGGGCAAAGCTGGCATAGCTGCCCAACCGCTGCGTGATTGGAATGGCGGCAGCGGCGGTGACGAGCCAGGGGCTGGCCCGTTCGGTGGCTGGCGGGCTGGCGGCCGGGGTCGCCTGTTTGCGATACCGGGTTTTCTGCAGGCCCAGCGACAGGTTGGCGATGCCGGGCCAGCGCAGTTCATAGGCGAGGCCGACCGTTGCCTGACGGATGCGGTCATCATCGCGGGGGCCAAAGCCGGGCAGGGCCGGCAGCGGCGGCGCCGGTTGGTTCAGCTGCACTGATCCCAGATCCACCAGGGCGCTGCCACCGAACTGGCGCTGCCGGTCGCGCCAGCGGGCCGACAGGGTGATCATGTGGGTGCGCGGGCCATCGGTGATTGACCTGTCCAGCCGCAGTTCGCCGCTGGTCACGCGGTTGCGGCCGGCCGGATCAACCACCAGCAGCTGCTGGGCCGCGCCTGTGGTTGTGACATCGAGATAGAGGTTGGCGACGGTGCGCGGCGCATCGGATTTGGAATGGAACAGGCCGGCCTGCAGGTGCCACGGCCCGGCCTGCCAATCGCCGATCAGGCCCAGGGTGCGGCGATCCCGGCTGTTGAACAGGCCATCGGGGCCCTGGAAGCGCCCGCGGTCCACGCGTGGCGGCGGCTGGCCATCGGCCGTGAGATAGACGGGCGGCGGTTCGGCGGCGCGCACCATGGTGGCGCTGGCCAGGGCCGTGAGCTTCAGCCGGCGGCTGATCTGCCAATCCAGCGTGGCATTGGCCGTGTAGGTCTGATCGGTGGTGCCATTGGGATAGGCTTCGCGATAGGCACCGGCGCCCACGGCCAGCCCGATGCCGCTGCCCAGCGGTTGATCCCAGGTGGCTTCACCGGTGATGAAACCGAAACTGTCGGCCGACAGGAACAGCGTGGCTGCCGGGCGGGTGCCGGCATGGCGCAGGCGGATATCGACCACGCCGGTTGGCGCCGGAAAGGCAAAGCCCTGCGCGGCTAGGCCTACCCGGATGCTGGTGGTGCCGCGCAGCAGACTGGGCGGCAGGCTGGCGGGATCGAAATACAGGCCTTCCAGCCGCACGTTGCCGGCATCGACGGCCGAGAAACCCCTGATATCATCAGCACTGTAGAGGCCGATGCTTTCGCGCCCGATGGCGGTGCCAAAGCCATCATCAGCGGCTTGCAGGGCATTTTCGGCGGCACGCTGGGCCAATACCGGCGCGGCGATCAGGCCGGCTGCAACCAGGAGGGCAAGGCGAACGGACAGAGGGGGCATCGGCATTCTTTCAGGCAGGAACATGTGCCGGGATTGCCAAGGCGGGGTCGCTGCCACTATCGATCAATCAGCGATTATAGTTGAGAGAAGTGCAAGCATGGCCGCACGGGCATCGTTGAGCGTGTCGTTGAATGGCCTGCGCGCCTTTGAAGCGGTGGTGCGGCTGGGCAGTGTGGGAGCGGCGGCGCGCGAGCTGGGGCTGACACTGTCTGCGGTGAGCCACCAGTTGCAGACGCTGGGCGCCGGCTTTCCCGCGCCGTTGCTGGAACGCCATGGCCGCCATGTCCGGCCGTCGGCCGCTGGCCAGGCGCTGGCGCGGCAGCTGGCAGTGCCCTTTGCCAGCATCGATCGGGCAGTGGCCGAGGCACGCGCGGCCCGTTCGGTGTTGACGATCAGCGCGCATGACAGTCTGGCGGCGCACTGGCTCTTGCCGCGCATCGGCCAGTTTGCGGCGCAGTGCCCGGATGTCGATGTGCGGTTGGCCGCCACCGCCCGGCTGGTCGATCTGGATCGGGAGATGGTGGATTGCGCGCTGCGGCTGGGCCCCGGGGGCTGGCCCGGCGTGACGGCGCAGCGGCTGCTGGCGCAGACGATCGCGCCAGCCATCAGGGCGGATCGGTTGGTCCATGGCGCCTGGCCGCGCATCGTGCAGCAGGGCAAGGCCGATGAATGGGAAGATTGGCCTGGCTTGGGCGGCCCGGCCCAGATGAGCGTGCCCAACCGCGATCTGACGATCAGCGCCGTGCTGGCCGGCAGCGGGATGGGGCTGGTTGATCTGCTGGTGACAGCCGACCAGATCGGCACCGGTGCCATCGTGCCGGTGGGCGCGGTGCGGGCCACCGGATGGCATTATCATCTTGTGCTGCCCAACGGCCGGCGGCCTGGCCCGGCGGTCCGGCTGTTCCGCGATTGGTTGCTGGCCGAAGTGGAGGCGACACGGCTGCGCCTGGAGGCGGTCAACGCAGGCTTGTAGCGGTCGCTACAATCGCTTAGGCTGTCCCGGTTCAGGCAGAAGAGGAGCAGGTTCGATGCCGGCGGAAACCCTCGCCATGGCCGATCAACTGGCGCCCATCGATGTCGCCCGGCCGGAACCGTTCGCCGAAGACCGCTGGCAGGCGCCGTTCCGCCAACTGCGGGCGCAGGCACCGATCCAATATGTTCCCGACAGCAAGTTCGGCCCCTATTGGTCGATCAGCAGTTACAAGCCGATCGTGCATGTGGAAGCGCTGCCCAAGCTGTTTTCGTCCAGCTTCGAACTGGGTGGCATCACGCTGGGCATCGAGGCCGACCGCGCCCGGCCGGGGGAGCGGCGGCTGCCGCAGTTCATCGCCATGGATCCGCCGCGCCATACCGGCCAGCGCCGCACCGTGGCGCCGGCCTTTGGCCCGGCCGAGGTGGCGGCGATGCGGGCCGAGGTACAACATCGCACCGCCGCGGTGCTGGACGCGTTGCCGGTGGGCGAACGCTTTGACTGGGTGGAGCGGGTTTCGATCGAGTTGACCACCGGCATGCTGGCGCGCCTGTTCGGTTTCCCGTGGGAGGAGCGGCAGAAGTTGACCGCCTGGTCGGATGCCGGCGGCAATATCGATGCCATTGTTGCCCCCGGCGGCTGGGACTGGTTCAACGGCGAGATGGAGGCCATGGGCGCCGCCTTTGCCGAACTGTGGCAGCGCCGTGCCGCCGACCCCGGCAAGGATCTGATTTCGGTGATGCTGCAATCCGATGCCATGCGCGACATGGATCCGGTGGAGTTCATCGGCAATCTGATCCTGCTGATCGTTGGTGGCAACGACACCACGCGCAATTCGATGACGGCCTGTGCCTGGGGCCTGGCGCAGTTTCCCGATGAGCGCGCCTGCTGGAAGCCGATCCGGCGTTGATCCCCAATGCCGTGCAGGAAATCATCCGCTGGCAGACGCCGCTTTCCTACATGCGGCGCACGGTGACGGAGGACACCGAGCTGTTCGGCCACCGCCTGAAGAAGCACGACATGCTGGCGCTCTGGTATATCTCGGCCAACCGCGACGAGAGCGTGTTTGATGATGCCGACCGGATCATCGTTGATCGCCCCAACGCCCGGCGGCACCTGTCGTTCGGTTATGGCATCCACCGCTGTGTTGGCGCGCGCGTGGCCGAACTGCAGCTGGTCACCCTGCTGGAGGAGCTGGCGAAGCGGCGGTTGCGGGTGAACCCGGTTGCCGAGCCGGTGCGCGTGCTGGCCAGTTTCGTGCATGGATACAAGCATTTGCAGGTGGAATTGACCCGGTACTGAGCATCCGGAGGGCGAACGGCAATTGCCTCAGCCTTGCCAGCGGCCCGCAGGTCTGTCACATGATACAAAATAACATGTGATTCCATGAGGCCGGGATGCTGGATGCTGAAGACACACGACTGCCGGTAACGGTGCTGTCCGGCTTTCTGGGTGCCGGAAAGACCACGCTGCTCAATCACATCCTGGCCAATCGCGAAGGCCGTCGGGTGGCGGTGATCGTCAACGACATGTCGGAGGTGAACATCGACGCCGATCTGGTGCGCGGCGGCGAGGCGGCGTTGCAGCAGACCCAGGAAACACTGGTCGAGATGACCAACGGCTGCATCTGCTGCACCCTGCGCGAGGATTTGCTGAACGAAGTGCGAAAATTGGCCGAGGCCGGGCGATTTGATGCGCTGGTGATTGAATCGACCGGGATTTCCGAGCCGCTGCCGGTGGCGGCCACCTTCAGCTTTGAAGACGAGGCCGGTGACAGCCTGTCAGATGTGGCGCGGCTGGATTGCATGGTGACGGTGGTGGATGCTGCCAACCTGCTGAACAATTATTCCAGCCAGGATTTCCTGGCCGACCGCGGCGAAACGGCGGGCGAGGGCGACAAGCGCAGCCTGGTCGGCCTGCTGGTGGAACAGATTGAATTTGCTGACGTCATCATCCTCAACAAGATCAGCGAGGCGGGGGATCCCGACACGGTGCGCAAGCTGGTGCGGTCGCTGAATCCGGACGCGAAATTGATCGAGGCGGACCATTCGCGGGTGCCCATGGCGGCCGTGCTGGACACCGGCCTGTTCGAGGAGGGCAAGGCCGAGCAGCATCCACTGTGGGCCAAGGAACTCTATGGCTTTGCCGAACATGCGCCGGAAACCGAGACCTATGGCATTGAAAGCTTTGTCTATCGTGCCCGGCGGCCGTTCCATCCGGCCAAGTTTCGCGCCTTCCTGAATGCCGAATGGCCCGGCGTGGTGCGGGCCAAGGGGCATTTCTGGCTGGCGACCCGGCCGGAGTGGGTGGGGGAGATGAGCCAGGCGGGGTCGCAGGTGACCAGCCAGGCGCTGGGCCGCTGGTGGGCGGCAATCCCCAAGGCGCGGTGGCCGCAGGACAATCCGGCCTTTGAACATCTGTTGAACCAGCATTGGGACGAGACCTGGGGCGATCGGCGGCAGGAGCTGGTGTTCATCGGCATCGGCATGGACGAGGCAGCCCTGCGGCGGCGGCTGGGTGCCTGCCTGGTACCGGAAAAGGGTTTTTCGCCAAGGCTTTGGGCGAAGTTGCCCGATCCGTTTCCGGTGTGGGGTGAAAGGGCGGCGGCATGAGCGCGCTGGCCCGCGTGGCGGACGTGTTGTTTCCGCCGATCACCCATGTGGCCATGGGGCCGACCCCGGATGTGCTGGGCGCGAGTGATGATCCCGCGATCAATCTGGCGGTGTGGCAGCGCCGGCTGGCGCGTGCCCTGACGGCTGCGGCGGGGGAGGTGCTGCGCCGTGGCACTGGCGAAATCCGCTTGAGCGTGGCCGCCGAACAGGCGGCGGTGGCGCTGGCCGAGGCGCTGGTGGCCGCCGGCTGGCCGCCGGTGCCCGTTCTGGTGGCTGATGTGGCCGAATTGGCCCAGCACGCCGCAGCCCGCATGAAAAGCCCGTTGGTTGATTTGCGGCTGGAGATCATCACGGGAGATGCCTGCCGCAAGTTCCACGCCGATTATGTGGGGCTGCGGCTGATCACATCCTATGCCGGGCCGGGTAGCCAATGGCTTTCCAACGCGGATGCCGCCGCCCTGGCCGATGGCGTGGCACTGGAGCGACTGGAGCTGCGCCAGCTGCTGGCCGGCGAGGTGGCGTTGTTCAAGGGCAAGCTGTTGACCGACAGCCCGATCATCCACCGCTCTCCGCCGATTGCCGGATCGGGGCAGCGGCGGCTGGTGCTGGTGATCAACCCGGCCCAAATGGACTGTTGCTGATGGGCGCGGTGCTGGAAGCGCGCGGGCTGACCAAGCGTTATGGCGCGGCGTTGGCGCTGGATGGGCTGAACCTCGCGGTGGCGGCCGGCGAAACCCTGTGCCTGCTGGGCGCCAATGGTGCCGGCAAGACCACGACATTGAACCTGTTCCTGGGCTTCACCGCGCCGACGGCAGGCGCCGCGCTGGTGGATGGGCTGGTGGTGGCCGAGGACCCGGCGGCGGCGCGGGCCCGGCTGGGCTATGTTGCCGAGGTGGTGAGCCTTTATCCCAGCCTGTCGGGCGCGGAAAATCTGGCCTTCTTTGCCGGGTTGGCAGGCGTCGCCGTCGATCCCGCCCGCCGTGATGCGATATTGGCGCGGCTGCGCTTTCCCGCCGATGCCATCCTGCGCCCGGCCGGCACCTATTCCAAGGGCATGCGCCAGAAACTGGGCCTGGCGATTGCCCTGATGAAGGAGGCGCGCGTCATCCTGCTGGACGAGCCCTTGTCGGGCCTGGACCCGGCGGCAGCCAATGATCTGGTGGGCGTGCTGCGCGAGACGGCGGCGGGCGGCGTTGCCCTTCTGATTTCCACCCACGACATCTTCCGCGCCAAGGAGGTGGCCAGCCGCATCGGCATCATGCGCCACGGCCGGCTGGTGGCGATGATCGATCCGGCCAGCCTGTCGGCCGGCGAGCTGGAGCATATGTATCTGACCCACATGGCGGAGCGGGCGGCATGAGCCCGGCCGCGATCGCGGCCAGCGTGGCGGCCAAGGATTGGGCCGAATATCGGCGCGATTGGCGGCTGGCGCTGATCAGCCTGCTGGTTGCCCTGCTGGCGGTGACGGCGGTGGTGGCGGCCTTTGTAGAGGTGACCGCCCATGATGCCGACCGGCGCGCCACCATCGCGGCCGACCGGGTGACCTGGGAAGGCCAGGGCGCGCGCAATCCGCACAGCGCGGCGCATTTCGCCTTCTGGGCGTTCCGGCCGCTGCCGCCGATGGCGCTGCTCGATCCCGGCGTGCTGCCCTATGCCGGCAGCGCCATCTGGCTGGAGGCGCACAATCGCAATCCGGCGCAGGCCCGCCCGGCCGAGGATCTGGCCGGCGGGCTGGATCTGGGCCGCTTCAGCGCGGCCTGGGTGTTCCAATATGTGCTGCCGCTGCTGTTGTTCATCATCGGCGCCGGGCTGGTGGCGCGGGAGCGGGAGGCCGGCACGCTGCGCCTGATGCTGGCCAGCGGGCTTGCGGCCGGGCAGGTGATGCCGGCCAAATATCTGGCGCTGGGGCGCATTGCCGCCGTGCTGGTGCTGCCATTGCTGGCGGCGGCGCTGGTGGCCACGCTGCTGGCCGGGCCGGTGGATGGGGTGGCGCTGCTGCTGTGGCTGTCGGCCTATCTGCTGTATTTTGCCATCCTGGCGGCGCTGGCGGTGGCGGTTTCGGCGCTGTGCGCGACGGCGGCGCAGGCGCGGCTGCTGCTGGTGGGCCTGTGGCTGGTGCTGCTGCTGATCGTGCCGCGGCTGGGCAGCGGGCTTGCCATGCAGGCCGCCCCGGTGCCGACCCCGCATGATTTTGCCGCCGGCGTGCAGGCGCAGATGAAAAGCGGCCACGACCCGTTCGGCAAGGACGGCAAGGCATTCGAAGCGGCAGTGATGGCGCGTTATGGTGTCACCCGGCTGGAGGATCTGCCGGTCAACATCGATGGCCTGCGCCTGGAAGCGGCCGAGCAGCATGGCAACCGGGTGTTTGATGCGGCCTGGGGCCGATTGGCCGCCACCCATGAAGCTGGCCGCGCCGCCTTGCGCCTTGCCGCGCTGCTGTCGCCGCTGGTGCCGTTGCAGAATCTGTCCATGGCGCTGGCCGGCAGCGACGCCGCCGTGCAGCGCGATTTCCAGGACCGGGCCGAAGCCCATCGCCGCCGCATCATCAGCCTGCTGAATGCCGACATGACCGCGCACGCCGGGGCCGCCGGATTTGATTATCACGCCGATGCCGCGCTGTGGCGGCGGGCGCCGGATTTTGCCTGGCAGCCGCCGGGCACCGCCGCCGCACTGGCGCGCAGCTGGCCTGATGCGCTGGCGCTGGGCCTGTGGCTGCTGGCGGCCCTGGGCCTGTTGCGGCTGGCCGGCCGTCGGCTGGCGGCGGGCCAGCAATGACGGCGCTGGCGCGCCCGTCGCTGCTGGCGATGGAAGGCCGCTGGCTGCTGCGCAGCCGGCTGGCGCTGGCGGTGCTGGCGGTGTTGATGGGGGCCATCATCCTGGCGCTGGCCAATGGCCGGGCGCTGCTGGCGGCCCAGCTGGCCAGCCGGGCGGCGGCCAGCAGCGAGCTTGCCGAGGCGGATGCACGGCTGCGCGCCGGCATGGCCAGGGGCATGCCGGCGGCCGATGCGGTGCTGTTGCCGATCCGGGTGCGGATGCCGGTGATTGCGCCGCTGCCGCCGCTGATCGATGCCAGCGCCGGCCAGGCCCCGCTGGCGCCCGATGCCGGGGCGGCCGGCCTGCGCAGCCGGGCCGACACGCTGTTTGCCCGGTCCACGCTGGAAAATCCCGAACTGCTGATGCGTGGCGGGTTGGATCTGGGCTTTGTCGTGCTGGTGATCGCGCCCTTGCTGCTGGTGGTGCTGGGCCATGGCATGATCCCGGCCGATCGCGATTCGGGTGCGCTGCGGCTGGTGCTGGCGCAGGGCGGCGGGGTGGGCCGGCTGTTGCTGGCGCGATCGCTGCCGCGTCTCGCCCTGGTGCTGGCACCGATTGCGCTGGCCCTGCTGTGGCTGGGGCTGAGCGGGCCGGATCTGCCCGGTCGCACCACGGCGCTGATCTGGTGGGGCCTGATCGCGCTGGCCAGCCTGCTGCTGTGGTGGGCGCTGGTGCTGCTGGTCAACAGCCTGCGCAGCTCGGCCGATGCTGCTGCCCTGGCACTGGTGGCGATCTGGGCGCTGTTCACGCTGGTGCTGCCGGCGCTGCTCACCGCGCTGGTTGGCCTCGCCCAGCCATTGCCGTCGCGCTATGCCGTGATTGCCAAGGCCCGCGCCGCCGAAGTGGCGGCCACGGCGCAGTGGGACAATGACCATGCCGAGGCGGTTTCCGACGAACTGGCCAGCCGTCGCGACGCGCTGGCGCGCACGCTGGACGTGACCGGCAAGGTTGCTGCCGCCATCGCGCCGATCATGGCCGATCACGCCGCCCGCCGCGCCGGGCGGCAGGAAACGCTGGACCAATTGGCCCTGCTGGCACCGCCGATGCTGGCGGCGCAGGCGCTGGCCCGGGCCGCCGGCAGCGATGCCGGGGCGGTGGCCCAGGTGCAGGATGCCGCCGCCGCCCATGTGGCGCAGCTGCGTGCGGCGCTGGCCCGCCTGGCAACACGGCCACAGCCGATGACGCCGGCCGATCTTGACCGCCTGCCGCGCTTTGTGGCGCCGGCCCCGGCCGCACCGCCGCTGGGCGCCCTGGCCTGGCTGCTGGCGCTGGCCAGCGGGCTGCTGCTGGCCGCGGTGCGCCAGATCAACCGGCTGCAGCCCGATTGAGAATTTCACCACCATGCAACCTGCCATCGGCCTTGGCCGAACCATGGCATGTTATGACATTACACGGAGATGCTCATGCCCCCGACCACCCGTCTGATCCTGTTGCTGGGCGTTGGTCTGTGCTTTGGGGCCACGCCGGCGCTGGCAGCCGATGCGGATACAGAGGCGGCCGAAATCATCGTGACGGCCAGCATCGACCGTTATGCCCCGCGCACCCTGGCCGCCACCCGCACCGACACGCCGGCGCTGGAACTGCCGTTCAGTGTTGACACGGTGGGCGCCGCGCTGCTGGCCGATCGCGGGCTGGTCAGCCTGACCGATGCGCTGCGCACGGTTTCGGGCACCAATCCGGTGGGCGGCATCGGCGGGTTCAACACGCGCTTTCGCCTGCGTGGCTTTGTGGCCCAGACCAATCTGCGCAACGGTTATCGCCAGGGTGTCGCCTGGCCGGTGAGCGAGGTGCAGAATATCGAGCGGATCGAGGTGCTGAAGGGCCCGGCCTCCATGCTCTATGGCCGGCTGGAGCCGGGCGGGGCCGTGAACATCGTGACGAAGCAGCCGGATGTGGCGCGCAATTTCGGCAGTGCCGGGCTGATGGTGGACGACGACGGGCTGGTGCGTGGCACCGCCGATGTGAACCTGGCGCTGGGCAGCGGCATTGGCCTGCGCGTCAACGGCGTGTGGGAGAATGGCGACGGGTTTCGCGACGCGGTGGCCAACGAGACCCGCTATCTGGCGCCGGCCATTGCCCTTCAGCCCGGTGAGCGCACCCGCATCGTGATCGAGGGGGAGTGGCTGGACCGGGATGGCGTGTTCGATCGTGGCCTTGCCGCCGCGCCCGGCCTGTTGGGGTTGATGACCGACCTGCCGCCGGGGCGCTTCCTGGGCGATCCGGCCGACAATTTTCGCAATGAAACCCGCACCATCACCGCGCGGCTGACCCATGAATTCAGCGATGATGTGCTGCTGCGTATGGGCGGCGGCTGGGGCCGGGGTGATGCGCGCGGGGCCTATTTCTTCCCGGTGGGCGGCGGGGCGACGGTGCCGCTGTTGACCGCGGGCGGCGTGCTGAACCGCCGCAACCAGATCACCATCGACCGCGAGGATGATGCCAGCGCGCAGCTTGATCTGGTGGTGAAGGCGCGCACCGGTGGCATCGCCCACACGCTGCTGATCTCGGCCGACTGGAGCGAGAACAGCGGCTTTTCCACCATCAACCGCGCCACGGTGAACGCGCCGGTGAACATCTTTGCGCCGGTGGGCGGCGCGCTTTACAGCCCGACCACGGCGGCCATCGTGGGCAGCCGGTCGCGTGCCGACGGGCTGGGCGCGCTGGTGCAGTTGGAAAGCGCCTGAATGCCATGGCTGCGCACCACCGCCGGCCTGCGCGTGGAGCGCAGCCGCGCCCGCTTCACCGACAATATCAGCGGCGTGACCGGGCGCACCGAAGACACGGCGGTGACGCCGCGGCTGGGGGTGACGATCCTGCCCGGCAATGGCTTTGCGCTGTTTGCCAACTGGGGCCGCAGCTTCAACCCCGAAACCAGCACGCGGCCGCTGGTGGACCGGGCGGTGGCGCTGCCATCGCTGGGCGAACAGTTTGAAGCGGGTGCCCGCTGGGAAAGCCGCGACGGCCTGTTGCGTGCATCGGCGAGCTGGTTCCGCATCACCAAGACCAATGTGCGGGTGGCCGAACCGGCGCCATCACCGGCCGACCGGCAGAGCGGCGAACAGCGCAGCCAGGGCATCGAGCTGGATCTGGCGCTGCAGCCGGTGAAGGGGCTGGCGTTCGAAGCGGCCTATGCCTTTACCGATGCCGAGGTGACGGCGGATCGCACCCTGTTGGGCCGGCAGTTGAACCAGGTGCCGCGCCATGCCGCCAGCCTGTGGGCGCGGGGTGATGTTCCCCGCCATGTCGGCGTGGGCGTGGGTGCCACCATCGTTGATGCGCGCTTCATCGATCCGGCCAACAGCTTCCGCCTGCCCGGCTATGCCCGGTTTGATGCGGCGCTCTATCTGCAGCCGCTGGAGGCGGTGCAGGTGCAGCTGAACCTGATCAACATCGGCAACGCGCGTTATTTCGAGAACGGCAACACCAACAACAATTTCTATCCCGGCCAGCCGCGCACGCTGCGCGCCAGCGCGCTGGTGCGCTTCTGATGCGGCTGGTGCTGCTGGCCGGGCTGCTGGCCGGGCCAGCCCTGGCGCAGGCGGTGGACAACAGCACCGCCGCCACCGGGGCGCGCGCGGCCGAAAATGCCGTGCGCGGCGCCAGCGATGCCTTTGGCACCTCCATCGGGCGGGAAACGATCGGGCTGTATAACGCCGGCAATGTGCGCGGATTTTCGCCGACGGCGGCCGGCAATGTGCGCATCGATGGCCTGTATTTCGATCAGGTCTGGGGGCTGAACCCGCGCCTGCGCCGGGCCACCACCATCCGGGTGGGGCTTTCGGCGTTGGGCAGCCCGTTTCCGGCGCCCACCGGCATTGTGGATTATGCCTTCCGCAAGCCGGGCGACGATGCGGCCTTGAGCGTGCTGGGCGCGCTGAACCAGTGGGGAAATGCGGCGCTGGAGCTGGATGCCAATCTGCCGGTGGCCAAGGGCCTGAGCATGGCGGCCGGGGCGGCGCAGTTTGACGACCGGTTCTACAATGCCACCCGCGCCAGTTTCTGGCAGGTATCGCTGGCGGCGCGCTATGCCCCGTCGGATGCGGTGGAAATTCTGCCCTTTCTGGCGCGGTCGGAGGGGTTTGACCAGACCGGGCCGATCTTCCTGCCCGCCGGTGAGGGCTTGCCGCCGCGGCTGCCGCGCCGGCTGTTCAAGGGGCCGGAATGGGCGCGGTATCGCGGGGTGGCCTTCAATGCCGGGGTGTTGGGCACTTGGCGGCCGGGGCCGGGGTGGGAGGTGCGGGCCGGCCTGTTCCGCTCGCTGTTCGATGATGCGCGCGGTTTTGCCAACCTGATCACCGATGTGGCGGCCGATGGCCGGGGCAACCAGCTGGTGATTGCCGATCCGCCGGTGAAATTTGCCAGCACCAGCGGCGAATTGCGGTTGACGCGCACCATCATCGACGGGCCGCGCACCCATCGCATCCACGCCAGCCTGCGGGCGCGGGCCGGGGACCGGCGCTTTGACGGATCGGATTTCATCGATCTGGGCGCCACCAGCATCTTTGCCCCCACCCGGGCGCCGCCGCCCCGGCTGGAATTTAGCGAGCAGCAGAAGGATCGGGTGCGGCAGATCATTGCCGGCATCGCCTGGGAAGCGCGCTGGCCCGGCGTTGGCGAGCTGAGCCTTGGGGTGCAGACGACGGACTATGCCAAGCGCATCGGCCTGCCCAGCCTGGCGCCGGTGGTGACCGATGCATCGCCGCTGCTGTACAACGCGACGCTGGCCGTTGAGTTGACGCCCAGGCTGATCGCCTATGCCGGCACGGTGACGGGGCTGGAGGAAAGCGGCATCGCGCCGGGCAATGCCGCCAACCGCAACGAGGCGCTGCCGGCGATCCGCACGCGCCAGCATGATGCCGGCCTGCGCTGGGCGATCAGCGGCGATGTGCGGCTGGTGGCTGGCCTGTTTGATGTGCGAAAGCCCTATTTCAACCTGGATGCCGGCAACCACTTTGACGCGCTGGGCGAGGTGATCAATCGCGGCATCGAGCTTTCGGTTTCGGGTGCAGTGACCAGCCGGTTCAGCATGGTGGCGGGCAGCGTGCTGTTGTGGCCGCGGGTGACGGGAGCCGGGGTGGCGCTGGGCCGGGTGGGGGACCAGCCGGTGGGGGCGATCAGCCGCCGCATCGAATTGAACCTTGATTGGCGGCCACCGCTGCTTGATGGCCTGGGCGTTGATCTGGCCATCAGCCATCGCAGCCCCGAAGTGGCAACGGTGAGCGCGCAGACCCGCATCCCTGCGCGCACGCTGGTCGATCTGGGCGCGCGCTACAGCTTCAGGCTGGCCGGGCAATCCGCCCTGCTGCGCCTGCAGGTGGAAAATCTGACCGATCTGCAAGGCTTTGAACTGCAGGGGGCTGGCGCCTATGATCTGATCCCCGGCCGGCGGGTGGGTGGGTATCTGACCATCGATTTCTGATCATGGCGGTGGCCGCCATGGATCAATCGTGCAGCCAGCTGGCCGTGATCGTGCCCTGGTGCCCATAGGGCGCGAGCGCGGAGCGCAGGGCCGCCAGCACGGGCGGCAGGGCCTGGGTGAAGGCATAGGGCGGGTTGATGATGAACAGGCCGGCGCCGTTGTACAGGTCGGGCTGGTCGGCATCATAGAGCCAATGCTCCACGGCGAGGAACTTGGGGATGCCGAGCCGGCGCAGCTGTTCCGTCCAGCGCAGATGGGTGCCACGGTCTTTCAGCGGGAACCAGATAAGGGTAACGCCATGCGCCCATTTGCGGTGGGCGGCGGCCAGGGCGGCGGTGATGCGGGCGCGTTCATCGGTTTGTTCATAGGGCGGGTCCACCACCACCAGGCCGCGCGGCGTGCGGGTGGGCAACAGCGCCAGCCAGAGTTCATAGGCGTCGCGTTCGTGCACGGCGGCTTGCGTGCCGCGCATGGCGGCGCGCAGGGCCTGGGCATCCTGGGGGTGTTTTTCGTTGAGGATCAGGGCATCCTGCGGCCGCAGCAACTGGGCCAGGATACGCGGCGAGCCGGGGTAGAGATGTGGCTCGGGCCCCACATTCACCGCCTGCACGGCGGCGCGATAATCGTCCAGCAAGGGGCTGGCATCGGCAAAGGCCCGCAGCACGCCGTGCGCCGCCTCGCCCGTGCGCTGAGCCTCCTCGCCGCCAAGGTCGTACAGGCCGCAACCGGCATGGGTGTCGATCAGGGTCAGCGCACCAGGCTTTTGCTGCAGGGCCCGGACGAGCCTGATCAGCAGGCAATGTTTCACGACATCGGCACTGTTGCCGGCATGGAAGGAATGGCGATAGTTCATCGGGGTTCAGGATCCTGATGCGGTGCGGCCGGGCGGAACGGCGATTTCCACAAACTGGCCCGGCGCGATGCCGGCAACCGTCCAGTCGCCAATGGACCAGCGCACCAGCCGCAGCGTGGGCAGGCCAACCGCCGCGGTCATGCGGCGCACCTGGCGGTTGCGCCCTTCGCGGATGGTGAGTTTCAGCCAGGCATCGGGAATGGATTTGCGCTGGCGGATCGGCGGGTCGCGTGGCCACAGGTCGGGCGGGTCGATGCGATCCACCGCAGCCGGAAGCGTCATGCCATCCTTCAGCCGCACGCCGTGGCGCAATTGATCCAGCGCGGGCGCCTGCGGATCGCCTTCGACCTGGACAAGATAGGTCTTGGGCAGCTTGAAGCGCGGATCGGCGATGCGCGCCTGCAACCGACCGTCATCGCACAGCAGCAACAGCCCCTCGCTGTCCTGATCCAGCCGCCCGGCGGGATAGACGCCCTTCACATCGATATGGTCCGACAGGGTTGGACGCGCCGTGGGCGATCCACGATCGGTGAATTGCGACAGGACGCCGAAGGGTTTGTTGAACAGGAGCAGCCGGGCCATGGCGCGTTCATATCGCTGGAACGCGGCCCTGTCTTCCGTCGCGGTCTCCAGTCGCGGTCTCCCACCCCATGTGCGGCTGCCCGCCCAATGGCTCTAGATAGCTTTCGGCGCGGCGGTGCGCGTGCAACATCATGGGCTGCAACCATGCTCTGGGGAGGGCCATGCACTACGCGGAACTGGCGCAGGCGCGCGACGAGTTGACCGGGCCGGGCGGCGCGTTCGAGATTGTCACCATAAACGTGGGCGGGGTTCCGGTGCGGGCCTATGCCCATGCGCTGCCGGATGTGCGGGCCCTGTGGCAATCAACGCGCCAGTTCGCCGAGCGCCCCTATCTTGTGTATGAAGGCGAGCGGCTGACCTATGCCGAAGCCCATGCCCGCGTGGACGCCATTGCCGCCTGGCTGGCCGCTGCCGGCGTGCAGCCGGGGGACCGGGTGGCGATTGCCATGCGCAACTATCCGGAATGGCTGCTGATCTATTGGGCCTGCGTGTCGACCGGGATTGCCGTGGTGGGCATGAACGCCTGGTGGACGCCGGAGGAAATGGCCTATGGCCTGGCGGATGCGGCGCCCAAGGCGCTGTTTCTGGATGCCGAGCGGCTGGCGCGGTTCCGGGGCATTGCCGCGCCGCCGGCCGGGCTGCAGCTGGTGGGCGTGCGGCTGGCCGAGCCGGCACCCGGCGTGACGCCATTTGCGGAAGTGATCGCCCATGGCGGGGCGATGCCCGAGGTGGCGATCGATCCGGATGCCGATGCCTGCATCTTCTACACATCGGGCACCACAGGCTTTCCCAAGGGCGCGCAGCTGACGCACCGGGGCTGCATCACCAACTTGTTCAACATGCTCTATGCCGGTGCGTCCACGGCGCGGGCGGTGCAGCTGGCCACCGGTGTGGCGCCGCCGGCCACGCCGCCGGTGCCGGTGACGCTGCTGACAACGCCGCTGTTCCATGTGACCGCCAACAATTGCGGCGCCTATGCCACCACGGCGGCGGGCGGCACGATCGTGCTGATGTATCGCTGGGATGCGGGCGAGGCACTACGCATCATCGAACAGGAACGGGTGACTTCCGTCGGCGGCGTGCCGGTGATGGCGCGCGAACTGATCAACCACCCGGATTTTGCCACCACCGATGTGTCGAGCCTGACCGCGATGTCGGGCGGTGGCGCCCAGGTGCCGCCCGATCTGGTGCACAAGATCGAGGACCGGGTGGCCGGCGCCCGGCCGAGCACCGGATATGGCATGACCGAAACCTGCGGGATCATCACCTCCTGCTCCGGGGATTTCTTTGTCGACAAGCCGGACAGCGCCGGCCCTGCCATGCCGGCCTATGAGGCGAAGTGCGTGGACGATGATGGCAACATGGTGCCGCCGGGAGCGGTTGGCGAACTGTGGGTGCGCGGTGCGGCGGTGATCAAGGGCTATATCAACCGGCCGGAGGCCACTGCCGCTGCCATCACCGATGGCTGGCTGCACACCGGCGACATTGCCCGCATCGACGAGCATGGCTTCATCTATATCGTCGACCGCAAGAAGGACATGGTGCTGCGCGGCGGCGAGAATGTCTATTGCGCGGAGGTGGAGGCCGCCATCTATCGCCACCCGGCGGTGGCCGAATGCTGCGTGTTCGGCGTGGCCGACGAACGGCTGGGCGAAGAGGTGGGCGTGGCCGTGGTGTTGAAGCCCGGCGAGGCCTTGGACGCCGAGGGCCTGCGCCAGCACTGCGCGGCGCTGATCGCCAATTACAAGCTGCCCCGCCACATCTGGTTCATGGCCGATCCGCTGCCGCGCAATGCCAGCGGCAAGTTCCTGCGGCGCGAGCTGCGCGAACAGTTGAGCGCGGCGCTGCCGACGGCCTAACGGGCGGCGGCCTGCGCCAGCAGCAGGGCGCCTGTGATCCCGCTGTTGTCAGCGAGGGCAGGGGGCAGGATGCGGTGGCGGCCGGTGCCGGGGAAATAGGCGTTGCCCAGGGTGTCGGTGCGGGCGCGCACCCGGTCGATCAGGCCGGGCGTGTTCATCACGCCGCCGCCCAGCACGATGATTTCCACCGCCGTGGTGGCGATCAGCGTGTGGCAGAGTTGCCCCAGATAATCGGCGATGATGGCGTGGCCGGGATGATCGGCGGGCAGGCCTGACAATGGCTGGCCCCAGCGCGCGATGATCGCCGGGCCGCATACCAGCCCTTCCAGGCAATCGCCATGATGGGGGCAGATGCCGGGAAAATCGGCATCGTTGGCCGGGCGGCGCGGTAGCATGTGGCCCATTTCCGGATGGGCGGCGCCATGCACCAGCTGGCCATCGAGGATGAGGCCGCCGCCCACCCCCGTGCCAATGGTGACATAGGCCAGCGAACCGGCATCACGGCCGGCGCCCATGCGGGCTTCGGCCAGCGCGGCGCCGTTCACATCGGTGTCAAAGCCCACCGGCACGCCCAGGCTGCGGGCGAAATGGCCGGCCAGATCGCAATCGGCCCACCCCGGCTTGGGCGTGTTGGTGATATGGCCCCAGCGCGGGGAAGCGCGATCCAGCGCCACCGGGCCGAAGCTGGCGATGCCCATGGCCGCGATGGCGCCCTGGGCGGCGAACCAGGCGCTGGCTTCGGCCAGGGTTTCAGCCGGCGTGCGGGTGGGGATGACATGGCGGGCGGTGATGGCATCGGGGGCATGACCCACGGCCAGCACGAATTTGGTGCCGCCGGCTTCGATACCGGCCAGAAGGGGGATATTGGTCATGCCGCTTGCGTGTGCACCAGGTTGGCGCCGTGGCCAAGCAGCGACAGGTGCAGCAGCGGCGCCGGCACCCCGCCGAAATGGCGCCGCGCTGTCGCCGGATCGGCCGGGACGCCCGTGCCATTGAGGCCGATGAAATCGACAAAGCTGGCCACGGTGAGTTCGGCCGTGACGATCCAGCTATAGCTTTGCAGCGGCGCCGATGGCGGGTTGCACAGCACCAGGCCGGAGCCATTCAGCGGCGTGTAGGGCCCGAACAGCGTATCGGCGACCATGCCGTAAAGCCCGCCCGGCGCATGGCCGAGACCGGGGGCGAAGGTGCTGGACTGGGTGGCCCAGAAGACATGATAACGCCCCGCGTGAACCACGACATGGGCGCGTTCCAGCTCGTTGTTGGCGCCATCGGCGGTGACCAGCGGCGGCAGCAGCTGCCAGCCGCCATCGCTGGCCTTGCGGGCGATGCCAACCGCGCCGTTGTGATCGCTGATGGCCCCGGCCAGCGAGGCGGTGAAGATCAGATATTCGTGGCCGTCGGCCGGATCGCGGAACCAGGCCGGATCGCGGAAGGCCTTGATCTTGCCGGCTTCGCCTTCATGGGCATCGGCCAGCATATAGGCGGGATGAGGCCCGCGCAGCGAGGGCCGGGGGTGCGACCAGCCGTGCGGCCGGCCATCGGCGCCGATGGCGGCGCTGGCTTCGAAAAGCTGCTGCTGATAGCCGCCGGGCCGGGCAGCGGTGCCGGCCGCGGTGAAATAAAGGGTGACATTGGTGCCGTTGGTGACGGCGGAGCCGGCCCATTCGCGCTCATAGGGCACCGGCCCATCCGGCAGCACCGGGCCCAGATCCTGCCACTGGCCGTCACGCCGTTCGAGCAGGTGGATCTTTGCCTCGAAGTGGCGCAGCGCCGGGTCGCCGCGATCGGGCGCGGTGAGGACCATCCAAAATTCCCGCCCGGCAAGCCGGGCGATGCGGCCCTGTTCGTCCTGGATCGGCCACAAATCCCAATAGAGCCGGTCGGAGGCCAGGCCCTGACGGTCGACGCCGGTGATCAGCGGCACCTGGGCGGCCTGGGCGGCATTGGCGGTGCCGGCGGCGGCGACAGTCCAGCGGCTGGTCATGAACGGGGGCCCGATGTGGCAGGAGTGGGTGACGATAGTGGGGTGGCCGGGGCTGCCACGTGGCAACCCCGGCCGGGGGAGTCGATCAGAAGTCGAACCGCACCGATGCGGTGATGGTCCGGCCGTTGATGGCACGGGCGCGCAGGAAGTTGTTGGCGCCCTGGGTGATGGCGCCTTCCTCCGCCTCGGTGATGCCAACCGCGTTGAACAGATTGTTGGCATTCAGGGAGACTTCGACGCGATCGACCGGGCGGACGTTCACGAAGGCGTTGACCTGGGTGTAGGCCGGGAACACCAGCTGGTTGTTGTCCTGCGCGAAGGCGCGGGTGGTGCCGACGATGTTGAGGCCGAAGCGCGCGACATCCAGATCAACCGACGGGGTGACCTGATAGATCAGGCTGGCCTGGCGGCGCGGGGTGTTGCCCTGGTTGGCCGGGGTGATGGCATCGCTGGCGATGGTCGCATCCGTCCAGGTCGCGCCGGCGCGCAGATCGAACGGGCCGGTGCGATAGGCGGCCTCAAGCTCGATGCCCTTGGCGTCGTAGGTGCGATCGAAGAAGCGCTGGGTGGTGGCCTCGAAATTCTGTTCCTGGGTGCGGGCATAGAAGCCGGTGACGAAGAGGCCGAAACCGCGCGACTTGTATTTCACGCCGATTTCATACTGATCGACATGATCCACCGCATCCTGCTTGCGCACGCCGCCGTTGGGCAGCACCACGCCGAACAGCAGGCGATCGGCGTTGGCACGGCCGCCACGGCTGGCCCGGGCAAACACCGCCGTGTCGTCATTCAGGCGATAGTTGGCGCCGAGTGACCAGGAGAAATAGCCGACGTCATAGTTGACCGGGCTGGGTGTGCCGTTGGCGATCAGCGACACGGACCGTTCGACCGGCTGGATGGAGCCATTGCCATCGACATCGAAGTTGCTGGCCTGCAGCGTGCCGGCATAGCTGCCGCGCGCCGAGACATTGTCCCACCGCAGCGAGCCATCGAGGCTGAGGGCGCCCAGATCGGCGTTCACCGCCAGATAGGGGGCATTGATGTCGTAGCTGACATCATAGCTGCGCTGGCAGCAATTGCCCCAGAACGGCACGCCATAGGCATAAAGACCATTGCGGGTGAGCACCGCGCCATTGGCCGGGTTGACCACATCGACCAGCGCGGCGTTGCGGCCCTGGACCTCCATCAGGAAACTGTCCCACGTCCAGTCCATGTCGATGTTCTGGCGGGCCTTGTAGAAGCCCAGCGTGGCGGTGACCTTGCCGAAATCCTTGGTCAGCTTCAGATCGTTGGTGAAGCCGCCGAAATCATTGATTTCGGTGTTGAACAAGTGGGTGCGCATCAACAGGCCATTGGCATTGTTGAAGGCGCGGCCGCCGTTGGGGCCGTTGGCATAGACAAGATTGTAGGAGCCGGCGGTGCCGGTGAGCAGCTGGCCGACCGAATTGCCGATGCCGGCAGCCGGGCCCACTTCCGACGGGAAGGGCGAGACGAAGCGGCCCTTCACGCTGGACCAGCGGAAACGTTCCTCGATCGTCAGGCCATCGGCCAGCTCGAACTGGGCTTCGAGGCCCAGCGTGGTGACCATCGCGCGCATGCCGTCGCGGATATCGGTGACGCGGCGGTTGTTGTTGCCATCAAGACCGGCGGCCGTGGTGAAGAAGGCGCTGTGCGGCGTGTCGCGCAGGATGTCGAAATTGGTGAAGGACTGGAATTTGGGATCGGCGTTGGAACCGGTGACCAGCATCGGCATCGGCAGATAGCCAATGGCGCGATCGTTCAGATGCTTGGCATTGATCCGCACATAGCCGCCCTCAAATTCCTGGGTGAGGTTGGCCTTCACCTGATAGCCGCTGTTGCCGTTGTAACCGGCGCGGCGCGGGCCCTCGCCTTCGCGCCAGAAGCCGCCGATGTTGAAGCGGGTCTTGTCACCGATGCGGGCGCCATAGTTGAAATCGAGGCGATATTCCTCGAAGTCAACGCCGGCGGTGCCGATCAGCGTGCCGCCATCCTCGCTGCCATCCTTGCTGATGAAGTTGATGACGCCGCCCGGCGCGTTGGAGGCGAGGGTGGAGGCGGAGCCGCCGCGCACCGCTTCAATCGAGCGGATGGTCTGGTCGGCGCGCAGGAAGATGTCGGCGTTGCCGAACGCGATGTCGCCGAACTGCATCACCGGCAGGCCATCTTCCTGCAGCTGCAGGAACTTGGCGCCGCCCGATGCGACCGGCAGACCGCGCACGGCGATGTTGGCATTGCCGTCACCGCCGGTCGATTCCGAACGGATGCCGGGGATCTGGCGGAAGATTTCAGCCGTGGTGCGCGGGGCGGCATCCAGCACCGCCTGGGTGGACAGCGCGCTGACCGAGACCGAGGTGTCGAGGCGGTTGGCCGGGCGGGCGCTGGCCGTCACGACAATCTCTTCCAGGCCCAGGGCATCGTCGCTGCTGTCCGGTTTGGCGGCGTCGGCCTTGGCGGTTTCGGTTTGTGCGAAGGCCGGTGCGCCGAGAGCGGCGAACGCCACCCCGATGGCCAATGCGTGGCGAATCTTCATGCGATACTGCTCCTCTCCCTTATGGTTGCGGACAGGCATAGCTTCGTTACAAACGTTTGCAAACAAAAAATGCAAACGTTTGAATTTCGCCGATTCTGTGGCAGGCAGGGAAGTGCAGTGCAGTCCGGCAGAGGCGGCACGCGGGGAGGAGTGGCCATGCAAGCGGCAGAAAAACCACGGCTTTCACTGTGGCGAATCGTGGAAATGAACATCGGCTTCTTTGGTTTGCAGTTCAGCTTTGGCCTGCAGCAGGCCAATATGGGCCCGATCTATGGCATGCTGGGGGCCGAGGAGGCGACGATGCCGCTCCTCTGGCTGGCCGGGCCGATGACCGGTTTGTTGGTGCAGCCGCTGATCGGCGCGATGAGTGACCGGACCCTGTCGCGGCTGGGCCGGCGCACACCCTATTTCCTGGCCGGCGCGCTGATCTGTTCGCTGGCGCTGTTGGCCATGCCGCATTCGGCCACGCTGTGGATGGCGGCCTCGCTGTTGTGGATCCTGGATGCCGGCAACAACATCACCATGGAACCCTATCGCGCCTATGTCGCCGATCGGCTGGCGCCGGATCAGCGCGCGACCGGATTCCTGACCCAAAGCGCCTTCACCGGCCTGGCGCAATGCCTGTCCTATCTGGCGCCCAGTCTGCTCACGGCGCTGGTGGGCCGTGATGTGGTGGATGGCAATGGCATCCCGGCCGTGGTGCGCATCGCCTTCGTGATCGGCGCGATCCTGTCGATCAGCACCATTGTCTGGTCGGTGTGGCGGGTGCCGGAACTGCCGCTGGCGCCGGCCGAACGGGCGGCGCTGGCGGCGCGGCCGCTTGGCTGGCGCGGCACCCTGGCCGATATTGCGGCGGCCGTGCGCGACATGCCGCGGCCGATGCGACAGCTGGTCTGGCCGATGTTGTGCCAATGGTATGCGATGTTCGCCTATTGGCAGTTCATCAGCTTTGCCGTCGCCCGCAGCCTTCATGGCACCGCCGATCCGCAAAGCGCGGCTTTCCGTGCGGCGACGCTGACGGCGCAGCAGGCCGGCGCGCTTTACAATCTGGTCGCATTTGCCGGGGCGCTGCTGCTGATCCCATTGGTGCGGCGGCTGGGGGTGCGGCTGGTGCATGCCCTGTGCCTTGCGGCATCGGGCGCGGCCATGCTGATGATCCCTGGCGTCTCGTCACCGTTGGCGCTGTTCGGCCTGATGATCGGCATTGGCCTGGGCTGGGCCGGCATGATGGGCAATCTTCATGTCATGCTGGCCGATTCCATCCCGCCGGAACGCAACGGGATTTACATGGGCATCTTCAACATGTTCATTGTGGTGCCCATGTTGATCCAGACGCTCACCATGCCCTTGCTCTACCGGCCGCTGCTGGGCGGTGATCCGCGCAACGTGCTGTTGCTGGCCGGCGGCCTGATGCTGGCCGGGGCTGGCGCCACCCTGCTGGTGGACGCCGGCCAGCGCCTGCCACGAACGCAGGCGGCCTGATGGCGATGCCCGACGACAGCCTCGAAACCTCGCTGGCCGATGGCCAGGTGCGCACCATCACCGATCTGGCGCGGCTGGCCGGCGTGTCGCCCGGCACCGTGTCGCGCGCGCTGGCCGGCAATGCACTGGTCAACGCCCGCACCCGTGATCGCATCCAGCAGCTGGCGCGGACACACGGCTTTCAACTGAACCAGATGGCCAGCAACCTGCGCCGCCAGAAAACCGGCGTGGTGGGCGTGGCCATTCCGCTGGGCCATGACCGGCGCCAGCAGATTTCCGACAGTTTCTTCATGACCTTGCTCGGCCACCTAGCCGACGAGCTGACCGAGCATGGCTATGACCTGATGCTGCGCCGGGTGATCCCGGATCGCGACGAGGATTGGCTGGCCCGCTTCACCGGTTCGGGCATGGTCGACGGCCTGATCGTCATCGGCCAATCGGACCAGTTCGACCGGATCGAGGAGGCGGCCGCCGCCTATCTGCCGATGGTGGTGTGGGGCAACCACCAGCAGGGCCAGCGCCATTGCGTGGTGGGCACCGACAACCGGCTGGGCGGGCGGCTGGCGGCCCAGCAGCTGATCGCCGCCGGGGCGACCAGCCTGATGTTCCTGGGCGATACCGAGCCGATGGAATTTGCCGCCCGCTTTGCCGGGGCCGGTGATGTGGCGGCACGGGCCGGGGTGCCGATCATGGCCTGCCCCACCCATCTGGCGATTGATCGCATGCCCGATGAGATTGCCGGCCACCTGGCCCGCCACGCCGGCCAGATCGATGGGATTTTCGCCGCGACCGACACGCTGGCGGTGGCCTGCCTGAAGGCGCTGCAGGATCGCGGCCTGGCCGTGCCGCAGCGCATGCGGCTGGTGGGCTTTGATGATCTGCCGCTGGCTGGGCAGACCGTGCCGCCGCTCACCACCATCCGGCAGGACATCGCGGCCGGTGCCCGCGGCCTGGTGGACCTGTTGCTGCGCCGGCTGGCCGGCGAGAAGACGGAAAGCCTGGTGCTGCCGCCCGAACTGGTGGTGCGTGCCACTGCCTGAGGCTCGATCGGGCGCGTCAGCTGCCGGCTTGCGCATTTGATGTTATCTTGTATCTCGCAGCCCGAACAGAACCGAACAGGATTGGGGTTGGCATGATTCGCACCATGATGATGCTGTTGTTGGCGGGCACGGCGATGCCGGCCCTGGCGGCGGCAGCCGATGACGGCGGCGATGCCGCGGCGGAAATCACCGTCACCGCCAGCCGCCAGCCCTATCGCGGCGATTTCACGGTGCAGGAAACCCCGGCCGCGATCACCACGATCGATCAGACCTGGCTGAACAACAACAATGTGCTGCGCCTCACCGATGCGCTTGATCTCAACGCCTCGGTGGCGCGGCAGAACAATTTCGGCGGCCTCTGGGATGCCTTTGCCGTGCGCGGCTTTGCCGGGGATGAAAATCTGCCGTCCGGCTATCTCGTCAATGGCTACAACAATGGCCGCGGCTTTGGCGGCAGCCGCGATGTGTCCGGCGTCGAGAAGATCGAAGTGTTGAAGGGTCCGCAGGCCGCACTTTATGGCCGGGGTGAACCGGGCGGCGTGATCAACATCGTCACCAAGAAGGCGGATTTCGACACGCGGGGCACCATCGGCGTGCAGGCCGGCAGCTGGGACCGGCAGCGCGTGGATGCCGATGTCAATCTGGCGGCCGGCGAGACGGCGGCCGTGCGGCTGATCGGTTTTTATGAGGATGCCGGCAGCTTCCGCGGCACGCGGTCCCAGCGTTGGGGTTTCACGCCATCCGTGCTGGTCAAGCTGGGCGAGGCGACAGCGCTGACCTATGAGCTGGAGCTGACCCGCGCCGAAGCGCAGTTTGATCGCGGTGTCGTTGCCATCAATGGCCAGTTAGGCGCCATGAGCCGCCGCACCTTCCTGGGCGAGCCGGGCGACGGCCCGCTGGATGCCGAGGTCACCGGCCACCAGCTGCAGCTGAGCCATGACTTCAATGCGGACTGGTCGATCCTGATCGGCGGCCAGCACCGCGACACGCGCCTGACCGGCTTTTCCACCGAAGCCGAACTGGCCGGCAGCCGCCAGCGCCTGGGCCGCGATGGCCGGTCGCTGTCGCGGCAGCGCCGCTTCCGCGATTATGATGCCGAACATCAGGTGCTGCGCGGCGAAGTGCAGGGCCGGCTCGAAACCGGCGGCCTGAAACACCGCGTGCTGTTTGGCGCCGACTATGACCGGTTCGAAAACAGCCAGCTCTTCCTGCGCTTCCGCCCGGCAGCGATCGGCGCCACCACCACCGCCCAGCAATCGAACGACATCGATATCTTCGCGCCGGTCTATGGCCGTTTCCCGCTACCCACGCCGGGCCCGCAGACCAACCGGCTCGACACGCAAAAGGCCTTTGGCCTTTATGTCCAGGATCAGATTGATCTGGGCGGCGACGTGCAGATCCGGCTGGGCGGCCGTTATGACGATTTCTCGCTGACCACGCTCAATCGTGCCAATGGCGTGGCCAGTGCCCGCGATTTCAACCGCTTCTCGCCGCAGGCTGGCATCGTGTATGAAGCCAATCCCACCCTGTCCTTCTATGCCGCCTATGGCGAGGGCTTTCGCGCCAACATCGGCGCCGATGTGGCCGGGCGCATTTTCAACCCCGAAACCAGCCGCTCGGCCGAGATCGGCACCAAGCTCAATCTGCTCGACGGCAAGCTGACCGGCACCATCGCGCTGTTCAACCTTACCAAGGACAATGTGCTGGCCGCCGATCCGGCCAACCCCGGCTTTTCGGTGCCGATCGGCCGGGCCCGCAGCCGCGGTCTGGAGGTTGATCTGAACGGCAAGCTGCCCGGCGATGTCGATCTGCTGCTGAGCTATGCCTTTGTTGATGCCACCGCCCGCGCCGCCGTGCTCGATCCCAATTTCAGCCTGAACATCCGCGTGGGTGACCGGCTGATCAACATTCCGCGCCATCAGTTCAACGTGCAAGCGGCCAAGGCGATTGCGATAACCGATGATGTGAAGCTGACCCTGGGCGGCGGCGTGCAGCACACCGGCGGCCGGCTGGGCGAAACCGCCACCCAGTTCTTCCTGCCGGCCTACACGCTGGCACGGCTGTTTGCGCGGGCCGACATCAGCGAGCGTGTCGAGATTTTTGCCGAGGTCAGCAACCTGTTCAACGCCACCTATTACACCAACAGCTTCGCGCAACTTTGGGTGCAGCCGGGCCAGCCGCGCGCCGGCACCGTGGCGGTTCGGTTCAAGTTCTGATGGCCGCCCCGCTGGCCCCGGTGCTGGCCATTGATGGGCTGGTGGTCGAACGCGCTGGCCGCCGCATCGTGGATGGCCTGTCGCTCAGCCTGGAACCCGGCGACGTCTATGCCTTGCTGGGCGGCAATGGCGCCGGCAAATCGACCACCTTGTTTGCCCTGTTGGGCCTGTTGCCGCGCAGCGGTGGGCGCATCGCGGTGGCGGGCCATGATCCGGCCACCGCGCCCGATGCGGTGCGCGCTGCGACCGCCTATCTACTTGAAAATGTTGCGCTCTATCCCAGTTTTACGGCGCGGGAGAATATCGACTATTTCCTCGATCTCGCCGGCACGCCGCGCGCGGCTGGCGCAGTTGCCGATGCGCTTTGCGCGGTGAAGCTGGCCCAGAGTGCCTGGGACCGGCCGGTGGGCGGCTTTTCCAAGGGCATGCGCCAGAAGACCGGGATCGCGCTGGCCTTGCTGCGGCAGACCCCGCTGCTGCTGCTGGACGAGCCCACGTCTGGCCTGGATCCGGCGGCGACCCGCGATTTTCACGTCCTGGTGGCGGACGTTGCGGCGCGCGGCGTGGCGGTGTTGATGGTCACCCATGATCTGTTCGGGGCAGCCGATGTGGCGGGCCGCATCGGCCTCTTGGCCGGTGGCCGGCTGGCACGGGAATGGCAAGCGGCGGCGGATAGCCCGCGCTTTGATCTCAACCAGTTGCACAACGGCTTTGTGTCGGCATGACAATCTGGCGTGTGGCCTCGGCCCAGTATCGGCTGTTCGCGCGCTCCCGCCTGGCGGTGGTGGCGCTGGTGCTGCTGGTCATGCTGTCGGCCATTGCCGCTATCACCGGTGCCAGCGAGGCCAGCCGCATCGCGGCAAACCGCGCCACGGCCCAGGCCGCGGCCAACCAGGCCTTTGCCAACCAGCCCGATCGCCATCCCCATCGCATGGTGCATTATGGCACTTATGCGCTGCGGCCCTTGAGTGGCCTTGCCGCCTTCGAGCCGGGCGTTGACGCCTATGCCGGCTCGCTCCTCTATCTGGAGGGCCATCGCCAGAACGCCACCACGCTGGGCGCGGCGCGCGAATCCTCGGGCCTGATCCGTTTTGGCCAGCTCACCCCGGCCTTCGTGCTGCGCGTGCTGGTGCCGTTGCTGCTGGTGTTCGTTGGCTTTCAGATGATCGTGGCGGAACGGCAGAGCGGCCTGTTGATCCAGCAGATTGCGCAGGGGCTGCCCCCGGCGCGGCTGGTGGCCGGCAAGGCGCTGGCCCTGGCCGGTGTCGCCGGGGTGGCGGCGGTGCCGGCGCTGCTGGCACTGGGCTGGGCCGCCTGGCAGAGCCCGGCGGATGCGGGTGTGGCGCTGGTGATGGCGCTGGCGGCGCTGCTGTGGCTGGCACTATGGGTGTTGGGCATCACCCTGGTGTCGGTGCTGGCGCGCACCGCGCAGGCGGCGCTGCTTGGCCTGGTGCTGGCCTGGGCGGTGCTGGTGGTGCTGGTGCCGCGCGCGGCGGCCGGCGTGGCCGGGCTGGCGCATCCGCTGCCCACCAAGGCCGAAACCGATCTGGTGATCCACGATGAACTCCGCCGGCTTGGCGACAGCCACAACCCCAATGATCCGCACTTCGCCGCCTTCAAGGCGCGGTTGCTGCGGCAATATCGGGTGGCGCGGGTGGAGGATCTGCCCTTCAACTATCGCGGCGCGCTGTCGGCCGAAGGCGAGCGGCTGACCAGCCGGCTCTTTGCCGATCACGCCGCCGCGGCCGCCGCCATCTAGCAGCGCCAGCACCGGGTGTTGGCCATGGCCAGCCTCCTGAGCCCGGCCATCGGCTTTGCCCAGGCCAGCATGGCCGGCGCTGCCACCGATCTGGCCAGCCACCTTGTCTTTCTCGATGCCGCCGAAGCCCATCGGTACCGCCTGATCCAGTCCCTGAATGGCCTGCACACTCGTGCGGTGAAGGCGGCCGATGATGCGGCGCGGGGCAAGGATCCCATTGCCGAGCGGCAGAGCCGGATATCCGCCCGTTTCTGGGCCGAGCAACGGCCCTTTGCCCATGCCGGGCCCTCGCCGCTGGCACGGATGCAGGCAATGCTGCCCGGCCTGGCGGTGATGCTGCTGTGGGGCGCCGCGCTCGCCCTGGCACTGGCGCGGGCCGCGCGGCGGGTGCAGCCATGATCGCGGGCCTGGCGCGGGAATGGCGCCTGCTCGGCGGGGCGGCACGGCTGGGGCTGGTGGTGCTGGCGCTGCTGGCCGGTGTCGCCGTGGCGTTGGGCCTGGCCGAGGTGGCGCGCACCCGTGCCGATATCGCCCACGTGCGGGCGCTGGAGGCGCGGGAAACGGCCGCCACCGCCAGCTTTGCCCACGGTGATGCAGGCGAGTTCGGCTATTATCGCAACTTCCCGGCCTGGCGCACGCCCGGCGATCTGGCGTTTTTGGCGCCAGCGCGCGGTGATGCGGTGCCGGCCATCCTGCGCATCCGCATCCTGGCCCTGGAAGGCCAGATCAACGACAATGAAGCCGCCAACCCGGAACTGCTGCTGGCCGGACGCTTCGATTTTGCCTTTGTCACTTTGTATCTGGCGCCCTTGCTGCTGATCGCCTTGCTGCATGATCTCTGGTCGGGCGAGCGGGAAGCCGGCCGGTTGGCCGCACTCGACAGCCTGCCCCGGGCGCGGTGGCGGCTGTGGTCGCCGCGCGCGCTGCTGCGGGTGTCGGGTGTCGCGCTGGCGCTGCTGCTGCCGCTTGGGGCGGCCGGCCTGATCGAAGGCACGGCACCGGCCCGGCTGGCAGGGGCGGCGGCCCTGGTGCTGGCCAGCCTGGCATTTTGGGCGCTGGTCACCCTGGCGGTGGCGCGCACGGCCGCGGCATCGGCCACCCAGGCCGCGGTGCTGGCCGGCCTGTGGTTTGCGATCACGCTGGTGGTGCCGGCGGCGGCGCACCTTGCGATCAATGCCGCTGTGCCGCTGCCCGATGCTGCGGCCATTGCCCGGGAAAACCGCGAGGAGGTGCATGCCGGATGGGATCGGCCCAAGGCCCAGACCATGGCGCGCTTTGTGGCGCAGTATCCGGCCTATGCCAGCCAGGCCGCAACCGGTCTTGCCTTTGAATGGAAATGGTATTTCGCCTTCCAGCATCTGGGCGACCTGGCTGTTGCCGCCGACAGCGCCGCGCGCGAGGCCGGCATTGCCCGGCGGGAGGCGTTGGCCCAGCGCCTGGGCTGGCTGTTGCCGCCGTTGAAGGCGGCGCAGGCCTTGCAGCATCTGGCCGGCAGCGATGTTGCCGCCGATCTGGCCTTTCGGGCGCGGGTGCGGGCCTGGCACCGGGCCTTGCGCGAATATCATTATCCCTATCTGTTTGGCGGCAGGCCGATGGGCCTTGATGATCTGGATGCGGCGCCGGCCTTTGCCAACGATTGAACCGGTGCGCCAGCTTGCCCGTCCGGCCGCTCTCGCCTAGGTTGCAGCAATGGAAATGACCGGAGATCTGGCGGCATTCGAAGCCAGCGCGGCCCAGGCGGCGCGGTTGCTCAAGGCCTTGTCCAATGAACGGCGGCTGCTGATCCTGTGCCAGATCGGCGATGGCGAACGGTCGGTCGGGTCGCTGCAGGTCGGGCTGTCGCAATCGGCACTGTCCCAGCATCTGGCGCTGCTGCGGGCCGAAGGGCTGGTGTCCACCCGGCGCGATGCCCAGACCATCTATTACCGCATCGCCGATCCGGCCGTGCTCCAGCTGATCGCCACCCTGGCCGCCATTTATTGCCCGCCCACACCGCTTGCCCCTGCCTGACCGGTACCGCTTTACATCAACAACACAGCTGCTATAGAATGCCGGCATCCACCGGAGGTTTCTTGACCATGCTGCAACTGTCGGGCGTCACCCATGTCTATCCCAACGGCACCCGTGCCCTGGATGATGTGAACCTGACCATCCCCACCGGCATGTTCGGCCTGTTGGGCCCCAATGGCGCCGGCAAATCCACCCTGATGCGCACGGTCGCCACCTTGCAGACGCCAACGGCAGGCAGCATCCGCTTTGGCGATATCGACGTGATCGCCGAGCCGGAACGGCTGCGCGAGACGCTGGGTTATCTGCCGCAGGATTTCGGCGTCTATCCGCGCGTTTCGGCCTACGACATGCTGGACCATATGTGCGTGCTGAAGGGCATTGCCAGTGCGGCCGACCGCAAGGCGACGGTGGAAACGCTGCTGAACCAGACCAACTTGTGGGCGGTGCGCGGCAAGGCGATTGCCGGTTTTTCGGGCGGGATGCGGCAGCGGTTCGGCATTGCCCAGGCGCTGATCGGGAATCCGCGCCTGATCATCGTGGACGAACCCACCGCCGGCCTTGACCCCGAAGAGCGCAACCGCTTCCTGAACCTGCTGGCCGAGATTGGCGAGAATGTGGTGGTGATCCTTTCGACCCACATTGTCGAGGATGTCGCCGATCTGTGCCCGCGCATGGCGGTGCTGGCCGCCGGGCGCATCCAGCTGGAAGGGGCGCCGCTTGATCTGATCGAACGGGCGCGCGGCAGCGTGTGGGGCAAGACGATCCGGCGCGACGAACTGGAGGCGTTGAAGGCCAGCCACGAGGTGATTTCCACCCGGCTGTTCGCCGGCCGCACCATCGTGCACGTGCTGTCCGATCATGATCCCGGTGCCGGCTTCGAACCGGTGCCTGGCGGCCTTGAAGACGTGTATTTCGCCACGCTGGCTAAGAGCCGCCGCGCCACCACCGCTGCCGCCGCCTGAACGGGAGCATCGCCATGTTCGCGCCCATCGCGCTGTTCGAGCTCAAGTATCAGCTGAAGAACCCGGTGTTCTGGGTTGTTTCCGTGCTGTTTTTCCTGATGACCTTTGGCGCTGTCACCGTTGACGAGATCCAGATGGGATCGGGTGGCAATGTGCATGTCAACAGCCCGGCGGCGATCACCCAAATCCATCTGATCCTGTCGGTATTCTTCATGTTCGTCACCACGGCCTTTGTCGCCAATGTGGTGGTGCGCGATGACGAAAGCGGCTTTGGCCCGATGGTGCGCGCCACCCGGGTGTCGAAGTTCAACTATCTCATTGCGCGTTTCACCGGGGCCTTTGCAACTGCGGCGCTGGCCTTTGGCTGTGTCCCGCTGGCCATCTTCGTCGGAACGCTGATGCCGTGGCTTGATCCGGAAACCATCGGCCCCAATCGCATTGAATATTATGCCCAGGCCTGGGCGTTTCTGGCCTTGCCCAACATCTTCCTCACCTCGGCGATCTTCTTTGCGGTGGCCACGGTCACGCGGTCGATGATGGGCAGCTATGTCGGCGTGGTGGTGTTCCTTGTCGCCTATCTGGTGACCAACGGCATCGTGGGGAGCAAGCCCGAATATCGCGAGATCATGGCCTGGGCCGAACCCTTTGGCCTGGCGGCCAGCGCGGTGGCCACCCAATATTGGACCGCGGCGGAATCCAACAGCCAGATGGTGGCCCTCGAAGGCGCGTTGCTGGGCAATCGCCTGTTGATGATCGGGCTGGGCCTGGTGGCGCTGGCCTTTGCGCTGTGGCGCTTTTCCTTCACGCAGAAGGCGCTTTCCAGCCGTGCCGCCGCCCGCGCCGATGCGAAACTGGCCAAGGCTGCCGCCGTGCCGCCCACGCTCGTGCAAAGCCTGCCGCCGACCCGGCCGGCAGCGGCCGGCAGCGCCCGGCTGTGGAGCCGCATCCGCTTTGAAATGGTGCAATTGTTCCGCAGCCCGGCCTTTTTCGTGCTGATGATCGTGGGCCTGTTCAATGCCGGTGGCGCGCTGTGGTTTTTTGGCGAGCTGTATGGCACGCCCTCGCGCCCGGCCACCTTCGCCCTGATCGACCAGCTGCGCGGCAGCTTCGGCATCATCCCGATCATCATCGCCATTTATTATGCCGGTGAGCTGGTGTGGCGCGACCGCCAGGTCAAGTTCCACGAGATCATCGATGCGACCTCGCTGCCCAACTGGGCCTATCTGGTGCCCAAGGTGCTCGGGCTTTCGGCGGTGCTGCTGTGTGTGCTGCTGATTTCGGTGGTGGCGGCGGTGTTGCTGCAGCTGCTGCGTGGTTTCGATGCCATTGCCCTTGGCCAATACATCCTCTGGTATGCGCTGCCGTTCACGGTGGAAATGCTGCTGCTCGCCGTGCTGGCGGTCTTCGTTCAGGCCTTGTCACCCAACAAATATGTCGGCTGGGCGCTGATGACCGTCTATCTTGTTGCCGGCATCGTGCTGAGCCAGATGGGCTTTGAACATCCGCTCTATCTCTATGGCGAAACGCCGCGCGTGCAGTTTTCCGACATGAATGCCGATCGGCTGGGCGGGGCGGCGGCCTGGTGGCTGCGGCTCTATTGGGCCGGCTGGGCGCTGCTGCTGTCGGTGCTGGCGCACCTGTTGTGGCGGCGCGGCAATGATGTGTCACTCAAACCCCGGCTGGCGCGGTTGCCCGGCCGGCTGCGCGGCGTGCCACTGCTGCTGGTTGGTGCCGGGCTGGCAGGATCGGCGGCGACCGGTTCCTACATCTACACCAACACCAATGTGCTGAACGAATATCGCAACCGCGACGATGGCGAGATCTGGCTGGCCGATCTGGAGCGGGAATATCTGCGCTATGAACGGCTGCCGCAGCCGCGCGTGACCAATGTCGTGGTGACCGTTGACCTCAAGCCGGGTCAGCGCCGCTTTGATGCAACCGGGCGCTACACGCTGGTCAACGACACCGGCGCACCGGTCCAGAGCTTGCACGTGATTCTGGGCGACCGCGACACGCGGATCATGAAGCTGGCCGTGCCGGGCGCGCGGGTGGAGCGTGATGACAAGAGGTTCAACTACACCATCCTGCGCTTTGCGACGCCGCTGGCGCCGGGGGCGACGACCACGCTCGATTTCGTGACGCAGCGTTGGCATCGCGGCTTCCCGGCACGCGGCCAGGATCGCACGCTGATCGAGAATGGCACCTTCCTGAACAATTTCGATTTCGCGCCGGTCATCGGCTTCAACCGGCAGGGGCTGCTCACCGATCGCATCACGCGGCGCAAGCGTGGCCTCAGCGGCGAATTGCGGGCGCCGAAACTGGGCGATGCCTGGGGCCAGCGCCGCAATGATCTGAGCAACGCGCCGTGGGTGACCAGCGACATCACGGTGATCACCGATGCCGATCAAACCGCGATCGCACCGGGCGACAAGCTGGCCGACACGGTGAGCGGCGGCCGCCGCACCGCCCGCTTCGTGTCGAAAACGCCGATCCTGGCCTTCTTCTCGGTGCAGTCGGCGCGCTATGCCGAGGCCAAGGGTGAGGCGACGCTGGCCGATGGCCGCCGCATCCCGCTTTCGGTGTTCCACCATCCCGATCATGGCTGGAACACCGCCCGCATGATCAGCGCCATGCAGAAGAGCCTGGCCTATTTCACCCGGAATTTCGGGCCTTACCAGTTCAACCATGCCCGGATCATCGAATTTCCGGCCTATGCCGAATTTGCCCAGGCCTTTGCCGGCACGGTGCCCTATTCCGAAGGCATCGGCTTTCTGGCCAACGCGGCGGAGCCGGACAAGATCGACTATGTCACCTACATCACCGCGCACGAGCTGGGGCACCAATATTGGGGCCATCAGATCGTGCCGGCCGACACACAGGGTGCCAATTTCGTGACGGAGACCATGGCGCAATATTCGGCGCTGATGGTCATGAAGCAGCTCTATGGCCCCGACAAGATGCGGCGCTTCCTGAAATATGAGCTGGACAATTATCTGCGCAACCGCGGCAACGAAGCCATCGAGGAGCTGCCGCTGGTGAAGGTGGAGAACCAGGGCTATATCCATTATCGCAAGGGCAGCGTGGTCCTCTATCTGCTTCAGGACCGGCTGGGCGAGGATCGGGTCAATGCCATGCTGGCCGATCTGTTCCGCCGCTACCGCTTCAGTGGCCCGCCCTTCATGTCGCCGCAGGTGCTGGCCGATGGCTTCAAGGGCCTGGCGCGCAACGACCAGGAACGCGAACTGGTCAGCGACCTTCTGGAACGCATCACCGTATTTGATCTGAAGGCGACCGGCGCCACCACGCGGCAGCTGCCCGATGGCCGCTGGGAAACCAGGCTGGTGGTGGATGCCGCCAAGTATCATGCCGATGGCAAGGGCGTGGAAACGGCCGCCCCGCTGGCCGACAGCATCGATGTCGGCCTGTTCACGGCCAAGCCGGGGCAGGGGGCCTTTGATGCCCGCAACGTGCTGGCGATGACCCGGCTGCCGGTCACATCCGGCAAGCAGACGCTGGTGCTGATCAGCAAGGTGAAGCCGACCGTGGCGGGCATCGACCCCTATGCCAAATATGTCGACCGCAATGCCGACGACAATCTGGTGGATGTGAACTGAGCAGCGGCGCTGGCGAACCGCAGATCCACCCCGTGGTTTGGGGAGGATCTCAGGCCAGCCGCTGCGCCCAGTGCGGCGCCAGCGGCCCGGCGGCAAAGCCGGCGCGATCGATGGCGTAGAAAAGGTGGACGACCGGCCCGGTGGAGAGCTGGACGGTCGAGGTGCGATCCTGCAGCGCGGCGCCGATGCGGGTGACGGCGGTGCGGCTGCGCAGGTTGGTCTCCCCGATCATGAAGATCACGCGCTCCACCTGCTGCAGCGCATGGCCGACCATCAGCGCCTTCATGACATGGTTGGCCTTGCCGCCCCAATGGCGGCGCACCAGGAAGGTCCAGCCCACCTCCACCTCGCCGGGGCCGGCCCGGCTGAAATCGAAGCGTGACGAGCCGATGATGGCGCCGTCCGCCGTCTCGGCAACCAGCATGCCGCCGCTGGCGAGGCCATCGTCGAAAAAGGCACGGAACACCGGTTCCTGCCAGCGATCATGCGCCGGATGGCCGGCCCAGATGCCGGGATCGCCGGCGGCAGCGAACAGGGTTGGCCAGTCATCCGGCGTGGCCGGGCGCAGGCTGAGCTGCGGGTNTTTAGCGCCGTTGCAAGGCCGAGTTTTTCAACACAATCGGGTTGTTAGCTGCCGTTCGACGGCGAAACTGTTTCAATGATGTTGGCGAGCATTAGGTCTCCACCACAATTGCCAGCGATGCACCAGACCTTTGAAACGCCCTCAAGAGCGACCGGAGGAAACTCGGCCAAATCCGCTTCAGCCGTCTTGGCAATTTCCGAAGAAGCTTCGCCAAACGGACGCTCTGTTCGGAGCTTCCCAGCCCATGCGCAAACGGCATCGTTTTGGTTGGGCGCACGGACCTGCGAGACACTCGTCGCGCCCCTAAACTCGCAAACAAATGTGAAGAGGTGTGTTGTCACACTCCCTTCCTAAAGTTGTCGCTCAATGTCCGCTAGNGCGCCGTTCCCCGCGCCACCAAAAACTGCGTTCCGTGTCCGTCGCCAAACCGCAATGCCGGATCGGCAACGCCCTGACAGGAAGGCTCATGAATAAGGTGGGCTAGGCACTGTCGGGTGGGACGCTGACCTATTCGCGGCAGAATCTTGGCTTTTACGAGATCGACGATCCCAATNTGTTGAAGAACAGTTCACAGGAGCCGTAAGGCGACATCCAGCTTTACGAGGTGTCGCCTTGGCCTGATCGATTTCCCGGCGGATGGTCTTCCGGGAGAGGACGATGGGTTGTCTCGATAGAGAGGCATTGAAGGCGATGAGTGTGCTGTTGAAGCAAGGGCAGACGCAGAGCGCGGTGGCGCGCCTGCTGGGAGTGACGGAAGGCGCGGTTCGCTACCACCGCCGTCGGCGCGCTGAGGGCGCGGTGGACGGACGGAGCCGGCAGGTTGCCAAGGCGGTCGGGCATGCCGAGGCGATTGCGCAGTGGCGCGGTGCCTGCGGCGATGGCGCGGTCAACATCGCGGCGTTGCATGATTGGCTGGTTCGCGAGCACGGCTATTCCGGCAGTCTGAAGTCGGTGCAGCGCTATTGGGCGCGGACGTTTCCGGCACCGGCG
>NZ_NOXT01000124.1 GCF_002251755.1 Sandarakinorhabdus cyanobacteriorum | reverse complement strand
CGCCAGCGCCTGTCTCAGCGCCGGGTTTTTCAACACAATCGCCCCAATTGCGGACTCTCAAGCGTGGATCTCGGTAACTCAAAAGAAGGCAATCGAGCGCATGGCGCGATAGGTCGAGTGACGGTAAAAGGGGGTATGGACCCCGCTAACATTATTGCCGCTCGACGCTTTATTGATCTAGCGACAGCAGCAATCGATCCGACGGCCGACGCCCTGGCAAAATCCTTGGATGAGTTGGCGGTCACTTACTATGACACACCGCTGGGAATGCCTGACGAGCAAGCCGAGGACCCGCCACCGGCCCGCGTGGCGTACGCAGATATCAGCGCTCGCTTTCCTGATTTTGGCTACTACGGTGCAGCTAACCCTGCTGCAACGTCTGGCAGCGCCTTTCTTGGTGATGCAATTGACGACATCGTAGACATCGTCCGCGATCTTGAGGAAGTTCTTTGGCGCTTCGAGCACATAGGTTGCGACGATGCTCATTGGCATTTTCGAGTGCTCTTCCAAGCCCATTGGGGTGTGCATTTGCGCGATCTGTCGCGATATCTGCATTCGATGCAGTTTGGTTAAAGTCAGCTTTGGCTTGCTTTGACCTTACAAGCCGTCATTCCGCTTCCCACCCCAAATCCGCTGCTGAGCAGCGCCCAAAAACGAACGGGTGCAGGGGCCTCGCCCCTGCCCGCCGGAGGCCCCTTTCTCGCCCCCAGAACTTTGATCCAGATCAACGCCCACGCCCCCGTCCGCGCTTAAAACCACCCAATGCCGATCTTCCATCCCGATCTCGCCGCGCGCACCGTTCCGCGTTACACCAGCTACCCCACGGCGGCGCAGTTTCACGAGGGCGTCACCGCCGCCGATCAGGCCCGCGCGCTGGCCGCCATCGCGCCTGATGCGCCGATTGCGCTGTATCTGCACATCCCGTTTTGCCGGCAGATCTGCTGGTATTGTGGCTGCAACACCGGGGTGGCGGCGAATGATCGGCTGCGGCGCTATGAAAAGGCGCTGCTGATCGAGATTGCCACGGTGGCCAGCCTCTGCCGTGGGCGCGTTACCGCCATCAACTTCGGCGGCGGCAGCCCCAATGCGCTGGCCGCCCCGGTGCTGGCGCGCATCATTGCCGAGCTGCGCCGCCAGTTCGCCGTGGCCGACGATGCGGAGATCGCCATGGAGCTTGATCCCAGGGCCATCCGCCCCGGCGATGCCGAGCAGCTGGCCGCCGCTGGCGTGAACCGCATCAGCCTGGGCGTGCAGACCTTCGCGCCGCATGTGCAGAAACTGATCAACCGCATCCAGCCGTTCGCGATGATTGCCGATGCCGTGGCGCAGTTCCGCGCCGCTGGCATCGACGCGATCAATTTCGATCTCATGTACGGCCTGCCCGGCCAGAGCGTCGTCGATCTCACCGAAACCATCGATCAGGCCATCGCCCTGCAACCCTCGCGCGTCGCGGTGTTCGGCTATGCCCATATGCCGTCGGCCATCCCGCGCCAGCGCATGATCACCGATCTCGATCTGCCCGGCCCGGCCGCCCGCTTTGCCATGAGCAGCACGGCCAACCGCCTGTTCCGGCAGGCCGGCTATGCCGTCATCGGCTTTGACCATTTCGCCCTGCCGGATGACAGTCTGGCCCAGGCCGCTGCGGCTGGCACGCTGATCCGCAACTTCCAGGGCTATGCCACAGCGCCGGGCAATGGGGCAGGCACCGCGCTGATCGGCCTCGGCGCCACCGCAATAAGTCAGTTTTCTGGCAGCCAATTCCCCGGCCTCATCGTCCAGAACGACAAGCATCTGGCGGGCTGGGAGGCCCGGGTGAACGCCGGCGGTCTGGCCGGCTGGCGCGGCGTCGTCGTCAACGAAGACGACAGCAGCCGCGCCGCCATCATCGAACGCCTGCTCTGCGATGGCGAAGCCGATGTGCCGCCCAGCCTGGAACCGGCGCTGGCGCAGCTCGCCGGCCACGCGGCGCGCGGGCTTGTCCGCCTCCACGGCCGCCATGTCGCGCTCACGCCCGATGGCTGGCCCTATGCCCGCCTCATCGCCTCGGCCTTCGATGCCCATCTGCAGGCGCCGCAACGCCACAGCTGCGCGGTGTGATCACTCGCTGAATTCGGCCAGCTCCGGAATCCGGGTGAAGGCAATTGCCGGCCCGCGCGATCGGGTCGCCCCGCGCGCATCATGGCCCAGAGTCACCGCATCCCGGCCAAAGCGTTGGTTCACCTTGTCCATCGCCGCCGAAAGCGCCTGCCGCCGCGCGTCGGTGCGCGCACACAACAGCGCATCGGCATCAAACAGATCGGCCTGGGCGGCATCGGCATCGGTCAGATCGGCCAGCACCACGCCCACCTGCAACAGCCGGCGCGGGCCAAACTCCACCGCCATGCGCGCCCACAGCCCGTCCAGCGCCGCCACCAGACTGATGCCGTCCATCACGCGGGGCAGCTTCACGCCACCCTTCCATTTGGTGCCGCGTTCCTCACCTTTCACATTGAGGCCCAGCCAGCCGGCGCGGCAGTTCGCCCGCCGCAGCCGCGTGCCCGCCTTCATCGCCAGCCGCCGCGCCACCAGCCGGGCCACGGCTTGCGGGCGCTTTTCCGGCCCCAGCACATGGCTGTGCCCGATGGTCTTGCGCGCCTGCTCCGCCTCGGCAATCTCGTGCCCGTGCAGCAGCCAGTGCAGCCGCTCGCCCCACACATTGCCCCAGATGCGCCGGGCCTCGCCGGGCGGCATTGCCAGCAACTGCGCCATCGTCACCAGGCCCTGGGCAGCCAGCCGCCGCTCCATCGCCCGCCCCACGCCCGGAATGTCCGACAGCGGCAGCCGCTCCAGCCGGGCCGCGCGCACGTCCTCCGTCAATATGGTCAGGCCATCGGGCTTCTTCATGTCGGCCGCCATCTTGGCCAGCAGGCGGTTGCTGGCGATGCCGATGCTGGCGGTCAGGCATTCGCCAACATTGGCCGCCAGCCCGGCCTTGATCCGGCCGGCCAGCGCTGCCACGCCCTCCACACTGTTCTCATTGTCCAGCAGCCGGCACGCCACCTCGTCGATGGAACAGATTTTCGTCACCGGCACGTGCCGCTCCACCTCGGCCACGATGCGGTGATGGAATTTCACATATTCATCATGCCGCCCCGGCACGATCACCACATCGCGGCACTTGGCCTTGGCTTCCCAGATTTTCGTGCCGGTGCGGATGCCAAAGGCCTTGGCCTCATAACTCGCCGCAATCGCGCTGGTGCTGTCGGTCATCACCGGCGCCACCACCACCGGCCGCCCGCGCAGTTGCGGATTCAGCTGCTGCTCAACACTGGCGAAATAGCTGTTGAGGTCCAGATACAGCCAGCGAAGGGGAAGCGACTCGCCCATGCATCTGCCATAGCACAATCAGAACGAAAACAGAACAAAAACCCCTGCGCACTTTGGCGCCCTTCCCCTCGGGCCCAAAGCCATTATGGTGCCGGGCATGACGATCAGCCCCGACGATCAGGCCCTGCTCCACGATGCCGATATCCCCGGCGATGGCATCCGCGCTGTTTCTGCCACCAGCCTGTCGGGCCGCCAGCTGCGCTATTATGATTTCTGCATGGCGGCCTTTGCCGTCATCCTCATCTGCTCCAACCTGATCGGCGCCGGCAAGCAGGCCGCCGTTTCGGTGCCGTGGAGCAGCGAGCCGGTCATCTTTGGTGCCGGCATATTGTTCTTCCCATTGGGCTATGTGCTGGGCGATGTGCTCACCGAAGTCTATGGTTATGCCCGCGCCCGCCGCGTCGTCTGGGTCGGCTTTGCGGCCTCCGCCTTCACCGCCCTGATGTGCGCCGTGGTCGTCGCCATGCCGCCGGCCCCGGGCTGGACGGGGCAGGAAACCCTCGCCGCCGTCTTCGGCCAGACCCCGCGCATCTTCCTCGCCTCCATCACCGCCTTCTGGGCCGGCGAATTCGCCAACAGCTTCGTCCTCGCCCGCCTGAAACTGCTCACCAAAGGCAAGATGCTGTGGACCCGCACCATCGGCTCCACCGTGGTGGGCCAGGGCGTGGACAGCCTGATCTTCTACCCATTGGCCTTCCTCGGCCAACCCGATTGGCCCCCCGAACGCGTCGCCCTCATCGCCGCCACCAACTATGGCCTGAAAGTCGCCTGGGAAGTCATCCTCACCCCCGTCACCTACGCCGTCGTCGCCTGGTTCAAGCGCGTTGAGGGCCTGGACGTGTTCGACACCGGCACCGATTTCTCCCCGTTCAAGACGCGGGTGTAAGCTGAATCTCAACCTTGGTGGCAGCGAACTGGCCTGCCTGCCCATCTAGGCAGAGCTCTACAGCTGTTCTCAGCGCAATCGAGCAGGGCGACGCTGGGATCGGCCGACGCGTCCAGCATCCGGACCATGTTGCAGACAGTGTCCGCATCCGACGGGCCAGGATCGTCGGTTGGCAGGATCAAGGCATCGGAAACGGACCGCCCGATAACGAACGGGTCAAGGGGCCTCGCCCCTTGCCGCCGGAGGCGTTTTTCCCTTCTTCAGCCCGCATATTTGATCGAGCAGCCATAGGGCCGCGTCACCGCCGGGGTGGGCGGCTTGCCCGCCAGCACGGCCTTCACGGCGTTCAGCGCCCAAGGTGTGGCCGTGCGCGCGTCGGCTTCGATGGCGGTGGGTTTGTCGTCGATGCCGCCCTGATAGGCGAGCGTGCCATCAGAGCGGATGACGAACATGTGGGGCGTCGTCTTGGCGGCATAGAGGCGGCCGATCCTGCCGTCTCCATCGAGCAAATAGTGCGTCGGCGCGGCCTGGTTGGCGGCGATTTCGGCGCGGGCACCGGGCCCGTCGACATGGCCCTGCTTGCCGGGGGCGCCGCTGTTGATGCTGAGCCAGACAACGCCCAGGCCGCGGGCTTCGCGTTGGCGGGCCTGCATGGTGCCGCTGTCATAATGGGCGCGCACGAAGGGGCAGCCGCTGTTGGTCCATTCCTGCACCACCGTCTTGCCGCGGAAATCGCTGAGGGACACGCGCTTGCCGTTGGCATCGGTGGCGGTGAAATCGGGGGCAGGCAGGCCGTTGACCGGTTGGGCAATGGCGGGTGCCGCGATCAGGGCGACGGCGATGACGGCGGCGCGCATCGGCATCAGGCCTTCAGGCTGGTCAGCATGTCGGCGGTGAGGATCTGCGGCAGCTCGGTTTCGCCGCCTTGCGCGTCATAATAGACATAGACCGGCACGCCGGCGCGCTTGTGTTCGGCCAGCCAGGCCGAGATGGCGGGATCGGAACGGGTCCAGTCGCCTTCCATCACGGTGATGCCCTTGGCCTTGAAGGCTTCGGCGACTTGTGGCTGGGCCATGGCGCCCTTTTCGTTGACCTTGCAGGTGAGGCACCAATCCGCGGTCATGAACAGGAACACCGGCTTGCCCTGGGAGCGCAGTTCGGCCAGCGCAGCGGGGGTGAATTTCACCGCATTCAATTCGCTGGCGGCGGTGGTGCTGCTGCTGGCCCCGGCCGGCGCGGTGGTGGGGACCAGCAGCACGGCGGCGACCAGGGTGGCGAGGCTGAGCACGCCGGGGATGGCGAGGGATTTGCCGCCATGCTGACGCGCGCCCAACCACCACAGGAACAGGCCGAAGCCGAGCGTGCCGGCCAGCCCGATGGCCATGCCATTCACGCCCACCTGCTGGCCCAGCACCCAGGCGAGTGCCAGCGCGGTGAGGAACATCGGCACGGACAGGATGGCGCGCAGCCGCACCATCCAGGCGCCGGGCTTGGGCAACCGCTTGCGCAGGGCCGGCACAAAGCCGATCAAGAGGAAGGGCAGGGCAAGGCCAAAGCCCAGCCCGGCAAAGACCGACAAGGCCTGCACTGTGGGCAGTACGAGCGCGGCGCCGAGCGCGCCAGCCATGAACGGGCCGGTGCAGGGGGTGGCCACGAACGCGGCGAGCGCGCCGGTGAAGAAGCTGCCCGACAGGCCGCCTTCGCGCGCCTTGTCCTGCCCCAGATTGCCGGTGGACAGGGTGATTTCGAACAGGCCAGCGAGATTGAGCGCGATACCGGTGACCAACAGCAGCAGGAAGGCGATCACGCGCGGATCCTGAAGCTGGAAGGCCCAGCCCACCTGGCTGCCGGCGGCGCGCAGGGCGAGTACGACGCCGCCCAATGCGGTGACCACCAGCACGACGCCTGCGGTATAGGCCAGCGCCTCGCCGCGCGCCTTGGCAGCATCGACATTGCCGCGCGCCAGCGCCAGCGCCTTCAACGACAGGATGGGGAACACGCAGGGCATGACATTGAGGATGAGGCCGCCCAGCACCGCACCGAGCAGCACGAGGGCGAGGCCGGGCTCGCCACCGCCGCCGCCCGCGCCGGCATCATCACCGCCGCTGCCCAGCGGGGTGCCGGCGGCCGGCACCGTGCCGGGCTTGGCCGTGATGGCAAAGCCGATGGGCGCTTCGCCCGCCATGTCGACGCGCAGCACACCGGCCACATCGCCTTCCGGGCCGGGCGTTGCGGCATCGGTTTCGATGCGCAGGGCATCGCCCGCAATCGTCACCTTCTGCGGGGTGACATGGGTGATGACCAGATCGCCTTCCGGGAAGAACCAGGCCGATTTCACCTTGTTGAGCCCGGCCAGCGGCACGGCCAGCACGAAGCGGTTGCCCTGTTTGGCCCAGGTGGCGGCAGCCGCCAGCGGCTTGGGCAGGGCGGCCGCGGCCGCGACCAGGCGTGGGCCCATGGCGGCATCGGCGGCGCCATCGCCGATCACCAGCGGCAGGCTGAGGGTCGCCGATTCCGGCACGCATTGTTCATGGCTGCACACCAGCCAATCGACCTGCACCTGCACCGGAAAGGCCGTGCCCGCCGCCAGCCCGGCCGGCACGGCGATGCGGGTGGTGAGCACATTGGCCTTTTCATAGACATGGTTCATCAGGCCGGAGACGACCAGCGTGCCGGGCACCGGATAGTTGAGATCGGCCGGCGCCGGCGTGGTGCCGGGCAGCGTCCACGCCACGCGGGTGGGGGCGCCGGCATCGCCGGGGTTCTTCCAATAAGTGTGCCAGCCGGCGCGCGGCGTCAGCTCGATGCCGACATCCAGCATCTGGCCGGCGGCGGGGGTGCGGCTGGCGGCCAGCAGCTCCACACGGGTGTGGGGCTGGTCACTCACCGCCTGGGCAGTGGCGGAAACAGGCGCGAGCAGCAGGGCCAGCGCGGCAAGAAGGGCACGGATCATGCGCGCCCTATGCCAGTTGCAGCGCCACGCGAAAAGCCCGGCGCGCCTTGGCCGCAGCCAAGCCGGGCTTTAACCGGCAAGCCGGGCCAGCGCCGCGCGCAACGTGCCATAATGGCCGCAGCCCGGCAGCAGGGTGAGGGTGACGTTGCCGGTCAGGCTGGCGGCGAGCGCCTGCGCCATGGCGGGCGGGGTCCAGCTGTCTGCGCAGCCCTGCCAGATGTGGATGGGGGCGGTGATCGGGCCCACTGGCGGCGTCGCGCCGCTGGCATAGGTGCGCACCTCGGCGATGAAGCCGGCCGTGCCCTGGCCCAGCCCGCCGCGCAGCACGGCGGCCATGGCGGCGCGAAAGGCCGGATCATGGCGCAACTGCCGGTCGTTGCCGCTGGCGGTGGCAAACAGCCGGTCAAACAGGAATCCCGGCGCGAAGCGGGCGGCCAGCCCCTGGGCCCGGGCCACCAGGCCGAACAGCGCCGGCCGATCCCGTGCCAGGCGGAACAGCGCGCCGCCGGCCATGTGCGGCAGGAAATCGCCCAGCGCCAAAGGGGCCGCCGGCGCAATCAGGTGCACCTGCTCGACCCGTTCCCCCAGCTCTGCCGCCACGGCAAGCGCCATCGGTACCCCCAGCGAAAAGCCGATGAGGGTGATCGGCCCGGCCGTGTGCGCCGCGATGCTGGCGGCCAGGGCGGTGGGCGTGGCCGGGGTGTTGCGATCCGGCACAAAGGCCATCAGACCGGCCGGCGCATTGGCCTGCCACTCGGCCGGGCCGCCCGGCTGGCCATGGCAATAGGCGATGGCGGCCGGCATCATGGTCAATCGGCGCCAAAGCGGGCGTGCAGGGCGGGCAGCAGACCCGCCAGATGATGCATTTCCTCCGCACAATGGCGCAACAGCGCAAGGCCGATGGCATCGCTGACCAGGCGTCGGCGCACCGCTGGTCGGTTGCAGAGGCTGGCCAGCAGCGGCAGGCGATGGCGAAACTGGCCGAGCAGGAAGCGGCTGTGCATGGTGCAGCCGCCGGCATCGTCAACGATCAGATGGACCAACTGCCCTTGCTCCAGCCCCAGATCACGCAGGCTGACATGGGCGCAGATGGCGGTGCCCAGCGCATCGATCCGGCTGCTGTCGAACCCGAATTCGGCCGGCGGCACGAACGCGATGGCAAGCCGGGTCATCTGCGTGCCGATATATTCATCGACGGCGCTGACATTCCCGACATAGCGGGCGCGGCCAGGCGGCAGGCGGCGACGGTCTTCGGCCAGGCGGGACCGGCGATGCGCGTCCGGGTGCCACAGGCGATAGCGTGCGCTCGACAGGCTGTGCCAGCCGAACCACCAATCCCACATGGCCGCGGTGACTCCGGGCATGGGCGTGGTGCAGGCAACGGTCAGCCGGCCATCGGGGTGGCGCCACACGCCATCGGGCCGGCCATCGGCATCGATCATCCGGCCAAAGGGCAGCGGCGACCCGGCGGCGGCCTGCACGCCGGCAGCAAGCAATGGCGCCAGCCCTTCGGGTGGCGGCCGCAGCGGGCGCTGCCAAGGGGCCAGATCATGGGGTTCGGCGATTTCGGTCCAGCGCGCCATGCTGCCAGTTTAGGGCAGATGGCTCAATCTGTCCCAGCCTGTGTGGTTCAGGCGGTGTGGAGGCGACGGCGGCGCAGGCTGGCACCGATCAGGCCAAAGCCGGCGATCAACATGGCCCAGCTCGACGGTTCGGGGATGCCCCCCGTGACCGGCACGCTGAGCAGCTTGATCTGGGCGTTGTTGCTGCTGCGGCTGGGCGACAGATCGAACTGCCATTTGCCGGGGAGTGTGAAATCGCCGGTCAGGCGATCAAACAGGCTGATGTGCACGTCGCCAGCGCTGGCGGTGAAGGCCCCGGTGAGACCAGTGCCACAGGTGCCTGGTGCCGAGCAGCCCAGGTTGGTGACGCTGCTGCCCTGGGTGAGCACGACATCCGACAGGGTGATGCTGTTGCTGCCGGCCGACCGCAGGCGGAATTGCAAGGCATTGATTTCGGAGACGGACGCGGCCGAGAAGCTCCAGGCATCATCCGGCTGACCCACCGCACCGTTGACCATGCTGTAGGTGACGGTGGTGCCGGTGCGGCTGAGGATGAAGGCGATGGCCTGATCATCCACCCAGGGGCGGTTGACCTCGCCGGTGCCAGCGCCGGCCGTGCGGGCGATAGGGGCGACATTGGTCAACGCCTGGGTCACGCCGCTGCCACCATCGGCCACCGGGGTGCCGGTCGCGGCGGTGGGGCGGTGAAAGCCGCGGGTACGGCCGGTGCCCGGCGTGCGCACTTCGGCCACGGCCCGTTCCAGCGGCGGCAGATAGGTCGGGCCGAAGCTGCCGGGGCTTACACCGGTGGTCAGACCATAATGGGTTTGCAGGAAATCACCTGCGAATTCATAGCGTTGGTCAGCGGCTTCGCCGGCAACCGTGCCGTTCAGCGTGACGACGTGCTGGATGGCCAGCGCCGGTGTGGACAGCAGCGCGGCGCTCGCCAGCGCAACAAACATGCGAGCCATGACAAGCCTCTTCCTGAAGTGTTGGAGGCTTCACAGCGCAGCCGGGGGCAGGTCGTCAAAGCATTTTGTAAACAATTCACTAAAAATACAAAAGGAAAATTGCAGTCTCTGCTACGAAGGCCGGACTTTCTTAACGGATTGGGAAATTTGCAAAAAATGCCCTCGCTGCGGCCGCCCGCCGGATACGGCAATTCGGCTGCCGCAACGAAAAACGCCGGCGCAGCGGGGCTGCACCGGCGTGATTCGGTGGGGAACCGCCCGGCAGGCCGGGCAGCCCTGATCAGCGCTTGCTGAACTGGAAGCTGCGGCGGGCCTTGGCCTTGCCGTACTTCTTGCGTTCGACAACGCGCGGGTCGCGGGTCAGGAAGCCGGCCTGCTTCACCGGGGTGCGCAGGGCGGGTTCATACTTGGTCAGCGCCTGGGCGATGCCGTGCTTCACGGCGCCGGCCTGGCCCGACAGGCCCCCGCCGACCACGGTGGCGACAACGTCATACTGGTCGCGGCGCTCGGCCACGTCGAACGGCTGGTTGATGACCAGACGCAGCGAGGGGCGGGCGAAATAGACGGTCTGATCACGGCCGTTGACGGTGATCTTGCCGGTGCCGGGCTTCAGCCAGACGCGGGCGATGGCGTTCTTGCGCTTGCCGGTGGCATAGGCGCGGCCATAGGCGTCAAGCTCCTGCTCACGCAGGGGGGCCGGGGCGTTGTTGTTGACCGGAGCTTCGGCTTCGAGGCCGGCGAGGTCGGACAGGGACTGGCGATTGTCGGTCATCTGTTAATTCCTCAACCAGCGATCGTGGTGTTCTTGCGGTTCATCGACTTGACGTCGAGCACTTCCGGCTGCTGCGCGGCATGCGGATGCTCGGTGCCGGCAAAGACGCGCAGGTTGCGCATCTGCTGGCGGCCGAGCGGACCACGGGGCACCATGCGCTCCACGGCCTTGATGATCACGCGCTCCGGGAAACGGCCTTCCAGCACCTTGGCCGGGGTGGTTTCCTTGATGCCGCCCGGGTGGCCGGTGTGGCGATAATAAACTTTGTCGGTCGCCTTCTTGCCGGTGAAGCGCACCTTGTCGGCGTTGATGACGATGACATTGTCACCGCAATCGACGTGCGGGGTGAAGCTGGCCTTGTGCTTGCCGCGCAGGCGGTTGGCGATGATGGTGGCGAGACGGCCGACCACGAGCCCTTCGGCATCGATCAGCAGCCACTTCTTTTCAACTTCCGCCGGTTTGGCCGGCGCCGTGGTACGGGTGAGCATGGCGTTGATTCCATTCTGCAAAAACGAAACGGCCAGGGCCAAAAGCCCCGGCGTCGGAGCGGCATATCGCGCAAGCGGCGATTTAGGTCAAGGAAATCCGCCGTTTTGAGATGTGGTATTGGAATACCTTAGTCTCTGCGACGAAATTTCCGTGTTTCGAGGCGGGGCGGCATGCCGCTGATTTTGATGCTGCGCCGGTAATCGCTGCGTTTGGCCAGACCGGACGGCAAATCGAACAATTGCACAAGTTCATCAGCGATTTCAGGCGGTGACAGGTCGTCAAGCAGGGACTCCGCCTTTCGGCGGGCGTCGGGATCGGCAATCGCCTTCAGGGCCGCCGCGACGATCGGTCCAGCGGCCGTGGCCGCGTCGGTGGGGTCGGCGACGGAGGCGATCCTGAACCGGGCCCATGTGCGGGCTGCGTTCAACTCCAGGCGGGCTGTCAGGTCGGTTCGGATCAGGCCTTCACCAACCAGTGCCGGCAACGCCGCCAATAGGGCAATATCTTCGCCGGCGGGCAGTGGTCCGGCTTCGCACAGCAAGAGGCGCAGGCCCTGCAAATGGCTGTCGACAAACTGGGCGTCGCTTTGCGCATCGATCTGGCTCAGCATTCCAGCGATGGAGGCTGCCATGCTGTCCTGCGTCAGTGCAGGCTGGTCAGCGAACAGCGTGGCAATCCGGTCGCCCATGGCGGCAATGGCAGCGCGATGCTGGCAGCGCACCTTGTCGAGGTTTATCAGATCTGAAATCGAGCCATCGGGGGTGACAGCCAGCAGAACAGGCTTGTTCAACAAGCTGGTGCCAATGCCATTCATTAGACCTTGCATCGGCTCCGCAGCCTGGAATTCAAAGGCCGTGGTGACCCAATGCAGGACAAAGCCGTCCCTTGCGGCCGACCAGATGAATTGTTCCGTCGAGCGCTGCGTCTGCACCTGGCCCTGACGTTGCAGTCGCCGCTCATGATCATAGAGGATTGGCGTGTTGAGGGGTGGGTTGAAGGGAAGGGAAAATGCCTCCCGCCGCTGGCTGACCAGACTGCTGCCATGGTCTGCATGCAGCAACGACATGAATGTCTTGAACAGGTTCACGTGGCTGTTCCGCTCTCCAGCACCAGCCGGAGCCGCTGCTGGAGCGGAGGGATGGCGTCTCTGGCGGCGAGAAAGGCGGCCAGCCCAAGCAGTTGCGGGCTGTGGCCTTCATCCCCGAAGCGGATGGAGGCGACCTCGCTGTGCGTGATTGCAGCGGCCAGGAACCAGCCGGTCCGCCCCGGCGCGTCCATGGCGGGGAAGGGGCGGGCCCACCAGATGCGGGATTCGGGCAGGATGATGCCGAATTCTTCAGCCAGCTCGCGGCATGCGCAGGCCGCCGGGCTTTCATCGCCCTCGCGCCCGCCGCCGGGCAGATCGATCAGGCCGGGCCAGGGGATGCCGGGTATCATGTCTCGGCGATAGGTGAGGATGCGGCCATCGTGCAGGGCGGCCAGTTTGGCGCCGGCGAAATCGCTGCCGTCCCAGGGTGTGATCACATGCTATGCGCCTGAAGATGGCCCAGCATGGTCACCTCCAAGGTTTTCTCATGCGTTGCCGCCAGCACCACCTCGGGCGCAAAGCCGGCGCGGCGGGCCTCTTCCCAGCGCCCGGCACACAGGCACCAGCGGTCACCGGCTTTCAGGCCAGGAAAGCCATATTCAGGGCGCGGGGTGGACAGGTCATTGCCCACCGATTGGCTGAAGGCCAGAAACTCCTCCGTCACCACCGCGCACACGGTGTGGAGGCCGCGGTCGGCCTCGTCGGTGTTGCAGCAGCCGTCGCGATACCAGCCGGTCAATGGGTCCGTGGAGCAGGGGACGAGGGCGGTGCCCAGCACATTCTTCGCGGTCATGCCCGGCCCCCCGCCTGCCTGCCCCGCTTGCTCCAGTGCGCTGCCCACACGGTTGCGCCGACCAGCAGCGCGGCAACACCCTGGTGCGCGACGCCCAATGGAATGGGGACATGGTTGATGATCACGAGCACCCCCAGCGCGAACTGCAGCAGCACCAGCCCGCCCAGGGCCAGCGCACGCACCCCGGCGCCGGCCTGCCACAGCCGCAGCGCGACCAGCAGGATGGCCGCCGCCACCGCCCACGCCAGGCTGCGGTGGAGGAATTGCACGCTCACCGGATCGGCGATGGCATCACGCGCGCTGGCCAAAATCCCATCGGGCACCAGCGCGCCAAACATCAAGGGCCAGGTGTCGCTGGCATGGCCGGCACGCAGGCCGGCGGTGAAGGCACCCCACAGGATCTGCACGGCCAGCAACGCCGCCACCGGCCACACCCAGGCCCGCGGCCGGTCATGGCGGGGCCGATCGCCATCCAGCAGATCAAGCGCCGTCCAGATGCAGCCGGCCATGATGATGAGGGCGTTGGACAGATGCACCGCCAGCCGTTCCGGGGCCACTTCGGTGCGGTCCACCAGGCCGGATGCCACCATCCACCAGCCGATGGCGCCCTGCAGCCCGCCCAGCGCGAACAGCGCCAGCAGGCGCGGCTTGTAACCGGCGGGAATCTGCCGCTTCAGCCAGAACCAGGCCAACGGCAGCGCAAAGGCAAGGCCCACCAGCCGGCCGAGCAGCCGGTGGACATATTCCCAGAAGAAGATGCCCTTGAACGCCGCCAGGCTCATGCCCCGGTTCATCAGCTGGTACTGGCTGGACTGCTGATACAGGGCGAACTGGTGCTGCCATTCGGCCTCGGTCAACGGCGGCAGCGTGCCCGACACCACATCCCAGCGGGTGATCGACAGGCCGGATTCGGTCAGCCGGGTGATGCCGCCCACCACCACCATGGCAAACACCAGGGCGGCGATGCCCAGCAGCCAGCCCGCAATGGCGCGGGGGCGGGCATCAACACGGGGAAGGGCGGCAGCAAGTGTGGCCATGCGCCGGGTGTAGCGCGTTGCAGCGCAGCATGCCAGCGCTCAGCCGTGCCAGCTGAACACATCTTCCACCCCCACGCCAAAGAACCGGGCAATGCGGAAGGCGCTTTCCAGGCTGGGGGAATATTTGCCCTGTTCGATGGCGATGATGGTGTGGCGGGTCACGCCGATCGCCTCGCCCAACTGGGCCTGGCTGACATTGCCGCGCGCTTCGCGCAGGTCGCGCACGCGGTTGCCGATGGGCGGCGGCGCCGGCATCAGAAACCGCGCCGCAACAGCCAGGCCGTGCCCAGATGCACCACCGCCTGGCTGGCAAGCAGGCCAGCAAACAGGGCGTGGAACAGCATCATGCCATCACCATGGCCCATGAACCACAGCAGCGCGCCCACCAGCACCAGGGTGAGCAGATGCCCGGCCCATGCCACGGCACGGGCGCTGGCGGCGGCTTCGCGCTCATCGGCAGGGCTGCCGGCCTCGCCGCGGTTGCGGATGGCCAGCACCGCCTGCACCAGGATGCTGCCGGCAATGGTGAGGAAGAGATAGGCAATCAGCGTGCCCACCGGCAGCGTGCCGCCGGGCTGCCACGCCGCCGGGCCGAGCCGGCCGAAATACCAGGCCGCCATGGCCAGCATCAGGGCGCCCATCGCCCAGCCTGATTGTTCCCGGAAAGACATGGATGCGGTGCTCCCTTTGCGCCATGTGTCGAAGATCTTCTACATCACTAGGCGATTCGTGGCGCGATGTAAAATATTTTCTACATACATCGGATGATGCCAAGTGGCTTGCCGGATTGATGTGATAATGTTACATGATCAGCATGGCGTCGCCGTCCTCTTCCCTGCTCGATCGTCTGGCCATTGGCCTGTCGGGCCTGTGCTTGCTGCACTGCATGGCAGGGTTCGTGCTGCTGTCCCTGTTTGCGCTCACCGGCGATTGGCTGGATCATCGCGTGCACGTGGTTGGCCTGTTGCTGGCGATGCCGCTGGCGGCCGTGGCCCTGTGGCGTGGCTGGCGTCGCCATGGCCGGGTCGCCATTGGCCTCATTGGTGCCATGGGCCTGGCGGTGATGGCGGCATCCCTGCTGGTGGAGCATGGCGAATCGATTGAAATGCTGGTGTCGATGGCCGGTGTGACCCTGCTGGCGCTGGCGCACTGGCAGAATCTGAAGGCGCTGCGCACGGTGTGAGCCCCCCATGCAGGCCCCGTGCAAGCCCTGTCTTGCGCCGCACGGCGACACGCTTGATATAGGCGCATGGGAACCGCGATGCACACGCACGGCCAGCACCACAGCCGCGATGATCTGGCCACGGCGGCACAGGGCCGGCTGCTGGCCGCCGGAGAGCAATGGACGCCGCTGCGCGCCCAGGTGTTTGCCGCCCTGGCCGGCTTTGATCGCCCGGTGTCGGCCTATGATGTCACCGATGCCGTGTCGGCCGCCGCCGGCCGCCGCATCGCCGCCAACAGTGTCTATCGCATCCTTGATCTGTTCGTGGCCAACAATGTTGCCGCCCGGGTGGAAAGCGCCAACGCCTTCATCGCCAATGTTCACCCCGATTGTCCGCACGATTGCATCTTCCTGGTGTGTGACCGCTGCGGCGGGGCGACTCATGTCGATGATGACCGGATCACCGGCGATGTGCGTGCGGCGGCGGCCGCCACCGGTTTCCGCCCGGTGCGCCCCGTGATCGAAGTGCGCGGCATCTGCGCTGATTGCGATTGAAATCAAGGATTTGGTGGCAAGGGCCTGTCCAGTGTCAAACTGGGCTGACACTGGTGATGACAGGCCGGACCAAGATCGCTAAGGGGAACCCCTTAAGTCTCCAGCCACGCGAGCCGTTCTGATGAAGCTTGAAACCCCGCTCCTCGACCAGGTCAACATTCCCGCTGATCTGCGCAAGCTGGAGCCCGGGCAATTGCAGCAGCTGGCCGACGAGCTGCGGCAGGAGATGATCCACGCCGTGTCCTACACCGGCGGGCACCTCGGATCCGGCCTCGGCGTTGTCGAGCTGACCGTCGCGCTGCACTATGTGTTCAACACGCCGGAAGACAAGCTGGTGTGGGATGTCGGCCACCAGGCCTATCCGCACAAGATCATCACCGGCCGGCGGGACCGCATCCGCACCTTGCGCCAGGGCGGCGGCCTTTCCGGCTTCACCAAGCGCAGCGAGAGCGAATATGATCCGTTCGGCGCCGCGCACAGCAGCACCTCGATCTCGGCCGCGCTCGGCTTTGCCATTGCCAACAAGATGATGAACCGGCCGGGTCGCGGCATTGCCGTGATCGGCGATGGCTCGATGTCGGCCGGCATGGCCTATGAGGCGATGAACAACGCCCGGCAGGCCGGCAACCGCCTGATCGTCATCCTCAATGACAACGACATGTCGATCGCCCCGCCGGTGGGCGCGCTGTCGTCCTATCTGTCGCGCTTGCTGTCGAGCCGCAAGTTCCTGGAACTGCGCGAATATCTGAAGCAGATTTCCGGCCGCGTGCTGCCGCCGCCGCTGCAGAAGGCCGCCGCGCGCGTGGATGAATATGCCCGCGGCTTTGCCCAGGGTGGTGGCACCCTGTTCGAGGAACTGGGCTTCTACTATGTCGGCCCCATTGATGGCCACAACATGGACCATCTGCTGCCGGTGCTGGAAAATGTCCGCGATGCGGCTGAAGGCCCGATGCTGATCCATGTCGTGACGCAAAAGGGCAAGGGCTATGCCCCGGCCGAGGCCAGCGCCGACAAATATCATGGCGTCGTCAAGTTCGACGTGGTGTCGGGCACCCAGCACAAGCCGCAGCCCAAGGCGCCGGCCTATCAGAATGTCTTTGGTGACATGCTGATCGAGGAAGCCAAGCGCGACCCGACCATCTGCGCCATCACCGCCGCCATGCCGTCGGGCACCGGGGTGGACCGGTTCGCCAAGGCCTTCCCGGAAAAGAGCTTTGATGTCGGCATCGCCGAACAGCATGCCGTCACCTTCGCGGCTGGTCTGGCCGCGCAGGGCATGCGGCCGTTCTGCGCCATTTATTCCACCTTCCTGCAGCGCGCCTATGACCAGGTGGTGCATGACGTGGCGCTGCAGAATCTGCCCGTGCGCTTTGCCATCGACCGCGCTGGCCTGGTCGGCGCCGATGGTGCCACCCATGCCGGCTCGTTCGACATCACCTATCTGTCCACCCTGCCCAACATGGTGGTGATGGCGGCGAGCGACGAGGCCGAACTGGCCGACATGGTGCACACCGCCGCCGTGTACGACGATGGCCCGATCGCCCTTCGCTATCCGCGTGGCGAAGGCACCGGCGTTGCCATCCCGGCGACCCGCACGCGGCTGGAAATCGGCAAGGGCCGCATTGTGCGCCAGGGCAACAAGGTTGCCATCCTGTCGCTCGGCACCCGCCTCGCTGAAGCGCTGGCCGCTGCCGAAACGCTCGATGCCAAGGGCCTTTCGACCACGGTGGCCGACATGCGCTTTGCCAAGCCGCTCGACATGGCGCTGATCCGCAAGCTGGCCGCCACCCACGAAGTGCTGGTGACGATCGAGGAAGGCGCCATCGGCGGCTTTGGCGGCCATGTCCTCACGCTTGCCAGCGATGAAGGCCTGCTCGATGCCGGGCTGAAGGTGCGCACGCTGCGCCTGCCGGATGTTTATCAGGATCATGACGCGCCGGCCAAGCAATATGCCGAAGCCGGCCTGGATGCCGCCGGCATCGTGCGCACCGTGCTCGATGCCCTGCGCCACAACAGCGTGAACGCGGCGGACGAGGGCGATCTTGGAGGCGCGGCGCGGGCGTGATCCGCCGCCTGCGCCGGGTTCGCAATTGGACCCTGCGCCAAACGCGTGCTTTCCTTATCGGGCCCGTCCGCCTACACCCCGGCGCGTGCATGCCCCCGCCGCCTCCCGCAGCCCGTCGCGCAGCCCGTCATTGGGCGAAATCCTGCTGCTGGGCAGCCTTACGGCCTTTGGCGCCGTCACCATCGATCTTTATCTGCCCACGCTGCCGGCGATTGCGCGTGATTATGGCACCAGCGATGCGGCGGTGCAGCTCACGCTGTCCACCTTCTTCGTCGGCATGGCCGTTGGCCAATTGTTTTTCGGGCCCCTGTCAGACCGGATCGGGCGGCGCCCCACCATCCTGATGGGCTGCGGCGTCTATGTGCTGGCCAGCATCGCCTGCGCGCTTGCCCCCACCATCGAGGCGCTGGTGGCCGGCCGCTTCTTCCAGGCGCTGGGCTGCTGCGCGGCCATGGTCACCTGCCGTGCCATTGTGCGCGATCGCTATGATCATCGCGATTCAGCCCGCATCTTCAGCCTGTTGATGCTGGTGTTGGCCATCGCGCCGTTGCTGGCCCCCACGGTGGGGGGCTGGATTGCGGCTGCTGCCGGCTGGCACGCGGTGTTCCAGGTCTTCATTGGCGTGGGCCTGGCGATTGCCGCCGCGGTGTGGTGGCGCCTCGATGAAAGCCGCTCTGCCGCCACCGCCGCCACGGCGGCCTCCACATCCGTGCTGGCCGGCTATGCCGTGCTGCTGCGCCACCGCCGGCTGATCGGCTATCTGCTGGTCGGCGCGGCCAATGGCGCGACGCTGTTTTCCTATATCGCCGGCTCGCCCGATCTGGTCATCAACATCTGGGGCTATAGCGAAAGCCAGTTCGGCCTGATCTTCGCGATCTTTGCCGTGGGTGTGGTGGGGGCCAGCCAGATCAACCGGTTGCTGCTCAGGAAGGCGACGCCTGATCAGGTGCTGGGCGCGGCCAGCATCGGCGCGGCGGTGGCGGGCGCGATGCTGCTGGCCTGTGCCGTGCTGGGCGCGCCGCTGTTCGTGCTGTTCCCGGCGCTGTTCATCGCGCTGTCGTCCAACGGGTTGATCGCGGCCAACGCCTCGGCCGGGGCGCTGAATGTCGATCCGCTGCGTGCCGGGGCGATTTCGGGCCTGATGGGCGGGGTGAATTTTGCCGTTGGCGCGCTGGCGTCGGCGCTGGCCGCGGCGCTGCACGATGGCACGGCGGTGCCGATGGCGGCCAATATCTGTGTGGCGCTGCTGATCGCGGCTGTCGCGTACCACGGGCTGGCCAAAGCGCGATGACCAGCGCCAGCCTGTCTCCCCGCGCGCTGCTGCTGGCGTTGGCGGTGGTCACCGTGTGGGGCAGCAATTTCGCCATCATCGGCGTAACCCTGCACGCGCTGCCGCCGCTGTTGTTCGCCACGTTGCGTTTTGCCGCCGTGGTGTTTCCGCTGATCTTCTTCGTGCGCCGGCCGCATGTGCCGTGGCGCATCCTGGCGGGCTATGGCGTTGCCATCGGTGTCGGCCAGTTTGGCCTGCTGTTCATCGCCATTGATGGCTATATCGCCGCCGGCATTGCCAGCCTGCTGGTGCAATCCCAGGTGGTGTTCACCATTGCCATGGCGATGATCACCAGTGGGGAGCGGTTGAAGCGGCTGCAATATGGCGCGCTTGCCCTGGCGCTGGCGGGTGTGGCGGTGATTGCCGGCCACACCGGCGGCGAGGTCACCCTGCCCGGCATCGCCCTCGTGCTCGGCGCCGCCTTTGGCTGGAGCCTGGGCAACATGGCCCAGCGCGCCGCCGGCAAGGTGGATATGCTGGGCTTCATCACCTGGTCTTCGCTGTTCGCGGTGCCGCCGCTGGCCGGCCTTGCGCTGTGGTTCGAAGGCTGGCCGGCGATTGAAACGGCGCTGGCCGCCACCACCCCGGCGATCTGGGCGGCGGTGGCCTGGCAGGCGGTGGGCAACACATTGTTCGGCTATGGCGCCTGGGGCTGGCTGCTCGCCCGCTATCCGGCGACCAGCGTCGCGCCCACCTCGCTGCTGGTGCCGGTGTTCGGCATGGCCTCCACCGCCATCTGGCTGGGGGAGGATCTGCCGCCATGGAAGCTGCTGGCCGCCGCACTGATCATCGGCGGGCTGGCGACCAATCTGCTCGCCACCCGCCAGCGCTGATCAGGCCGGCGGCAGCCGGAAGCTGTAAGGCTCCGTCTTGTCGGCCGCCGCAATCCACGCCGGGCGGGACTGGATGCGGCGGGCATAGGCCGCGAGGTTGGGGAAATGCGCGCCCAGCCCCTGCACGGTGGCGATTTCGGCGATGAAGCTCATCATCACGTCGGCGCCCGAAAGCTCGTTGTTCACCAGCCAGTCGTTGTCGCCCAGGCATTGGCTGAAATAGGCGACATGGGCACCGATCTGTTCCTGGATGCGCGGCTGCAGCGGCGCTGCGGCGTCGCCCAGCCGCGCGGTGTAGAGCGCCAGCAGGAACGGCGTCATTGCCGAGCCTTCGGCAAAATGCAGCCACATCAGATAATCCTCGTGCGCGTCGGTGCCCGGCGCCGGCATGAAGCGGCCGTGCCCGTGCTTGCGGATGATCCAATCGGTGATGGCGGCGCTTTCAAAGATGATCTTGCCATCGGCTTCCAGCACCGGCGATTTGCCGAGTGGGTGGATGGCCTTCAGTTCCGGCGGGGCGAGGTTGGTGGTGGCATCGCGGCTGTAATGCTTGATCTGATACGGCGTGCCCAATTCCTCCAGCAGCCACAGGATACGCTGCGACCGGCTGTTGTTCAGATGATGCACGATGATCATGGCAACTCTCCCCCCGAATCGGTATTGACGGCCAATCATGGCGCTTTTCATCCCGGAAGACGAACTGGAAGAAAGCTTCGTCCGCGCCAGCGGGCCGGGCGGCCAGAATGTCAACAAGGTCTCATCGGCGGTGCAGCTGCGCTTTGATGCCGCCAACTCGCCCAGCCTGCCCGATGATGTGCGCGAACGGTTGCTGAAACTGGCGGGCAAGAAGGCGACGGCCGATGGCGTGATCGTCATCACCGCCAACCGCTTTCGCGATCAACCGCAGAACCGCGCCGATGCCCGCGCCCGCCTGGCAGAGATGGTGGAGAAAGCCTGCATCCGCCCGATCACCCGCCGGCCGACCCGGCCGACGCTGGGATCAAGGCGGCGGCGGCTGGACGCCAAGGCGGTGCGCTCCACCGTCAAGGCAGGCCGTGGCAAGGTTTCGACCGACGACTGATTGAGGGGTGTGATACGCCCTTCAAATTGCCGCATTGCGGCATTACCTTGGAAGGGTCGAACCCCGTTTGAAAGGACAAGCCATGTCGGACGAAACCGCCATCACCACCACCGAAGCCGCTGATGCCGCCGGCAAGCTGGACAAGATCAAGGCCGATCTGAAGGACCAGGCTGACAAGGCGATCGGCAAGGCCAAGGATGCCGCCACCGCCGCCTATGACAAGGCCGCCGCCAAGGCCCGCGAACTGGCCGAAGCCGCCCCGGAAAAGGCCCGCGAAGTCAAGGAACGCGCCCAGAAGGTCGCCGAGGAAGGCACCGCCAAGGTGCGCACCACCGTGCAGGAACAGCCGCTGGCCGCGCTGGGCGCCGGCATCGCGCTGGGCTTTGTGGTCGGCTGGCTGCTGAGCGGCCGGCGGAAGGACTGAGGCAAAAAAGGTCCTCCCCAAGCTTGCTTGGGGAGGTGCCGAGCAACGCGAGGCGGAGGGGCGCGTGCCGCAAAGGCCCCTCCGTCAGCCCCGGCTTTCGCCTAGTCTGCCACCTCCCCAAACGAGTTTGGGGAGGATCTGTTTTTTAATGATGCCCCTCGGGCTCCTGCATCAATTCCACCAGCACGCCGCCGGTGTCGCGCGGGTGGACGAATATCACCGGCACCCCGTGCGCGCCCATCCGCGGCTCGCCGGTGCCCAGCACGGTGGCACCGCGGGCGCGCATCGCATCGCGCGCCGCGATGATGTCCTTCACCTCGAAGCAGACATGATGCTGCCCGCCGTTGGGGTTTTTCTTCAGAAAGCCGTGGATGGGGGAATCGGCGCCCAGCGGCTCGATCAGTTCCAGTTGGCTGTTGGCGACATCGATGAACGCCACCCGCACGCCCTGGGCCGGCAGGTCAAAGGCCGGGGTGGAAACAGTCGCGCCAAACAGTCGGCCATACATCGCCACCGCATCGTCGATCGACGGGCAGGCAATGCCGACATGGTTCAGGCGTCCCAGCAACAGTTCCGGCAATTCGCTCATCCTATCCTCCCGAAAGCAACGCCGCTGCCCCTTGCATGGCGGCAAAAAGCCGGCAAGCTGGCAACATGATTTATATCGTCATCAACGCCATCCCCATCGGCATCGCCACCCTGCTTGGCCTGTTGCTGGCCCAGTTTGTCGATCGGCCCAAGGGGTTGGGCAGCTGGATCATCGCGTTAATCTCGGCCGGCTGGCTCTGCGCCATCCTGGCCGGCGCGCTGATCCTGGCCCCGCCCAAGGCGCCAATCTGGATCATGACCCTGGGGTCTGCCGTGGTGATCTGGGCCGGTTTCGTGGTGCCGGCGCTGGCCACCTCGCTCAGCATGGCCGGCCAGCGCTGGAACCGCATCGGCATGGCCTGCCTGTGGTGGCTGGCGGTGATGCTGGTGGAAGCCGTGGTGATGCGCCTGATCGGCCTGCACGCCCCTTGAACAGATCCTCCCCCTTTGAGGGAGGTGCCCGCAGGGCGGAGGGGGCGCACCCGTTCCACATGCGCGGCCCCCTCCGCCGCCCGGCGGGCGGCACCTCCCCCAGAGGGGGAGGATCACTCCGGCAGATGCACCGGCGGTGCCGGCTTCGGCCGCTTCAGGATGGGCAGCAGCAGCAGCATGGCCAGCGCCATCACCGACATGGCGCGGAACACGTCGATATAGGCGATCATCACTGCCTGCTTGCTCACCGTGCCGTCCAGTACGGCCACCACCCCGCCCAGCCCGGCGGCAGCAAGGGCGGCGGGATCGGCCCAGGGCTGGCTGAACGGCGTGATGCCGCTGCCCAGATCGGCGTGGCTCACCTGCGTCTGGCGTTCCAGCAGCGCCACCGCCACGCTGATCCCGATCGAGCCGCCGATGTTCCGCAGCAGCATGAAGATCGCCGAGGCATCGGTGCGCAGCGCCATCGGCAGGCTGGCAAAGGCCACGGTGTTCAGCGGCACGAAGATCAGACCCAGGCCCAGGCCCTGAACAAACCCGGTGGACATAAAGGGCCAGGCATCCTGCTGGGGCGAAAACAGGCTCATCCCCCACAGCGCGGCGCCGGTGAGGGTGAAGCCCACGCCCAGCATCAGCCGCGGGTCCACGCCGCGCCCCAGCAATTGCCCGGCCGACATCATGGCGATCATCATGCCGATGCCGCGTGGCATCATCAGTTCACCCGCCGCCACCACCGGATAGCCGAACATCGTCTGTACCATGGTGGGCAGCAGCGCCGTGGTCGCCACCAGCAGAAAGCCGACCATGGTGATGAACAACATGCCGGTCATGGCGTTGCGGTCGGTCAGCAACTGCCGGTCCACGATGGCGCCTGGGGTGGCCAGCGCGTGGACGCCAAATGCCCACAGGCCGGCGATGGCCAGGCCGAACTCGATCCGCACTTCCCAGCTTTCTAGCCAGTCCAGCTGCTGGCCGCGATCCAGCGCCAGCTGCAGCGCCGCCATGCCCAGGGCCAGCATGGCAAAGCCGATGAGATCAAAGCGGCGTTGCGGCAGGGCCGGTTCCGGCAACACCGCCGTGGCCCAGGCAAAGCAGATCAACCCGAACGGCAGGTTGATCAGGAACACCCAGCGCCAATCGAAACTGTCGGTCAGCCAGCCGCCCACCACCGGGCCCAGGATCGGCCCCACCATCACCCCCACGCCCCACCAGGCCATGGCCGGGCCATGTTTGGCCGGCGGCCACACATCCAGCACATAGGCCTGGCCCAGCGGCGCCAGAAAGGCCCCGGCCGCGCCCTGCAACATGCGCCAGATCACCATCTCCGTCAGGCTTCCGGCGAGGCCGCACATGACCGAGGTGATGGTGAAGCCGGCAACCGACCACAGGAACAGCGATCGCCGGCCGATGCGCGCCGCCAGCCAGCCGGTGAGCGGCGTGGCAACGGCGGTCGCAACGATATAGCTGGTCAGCACCCAGGTCACACTGTCGGCCGCGGCATTCAGGCTGGGCTGCATGTGCGGCAGCGCGACATTGGCGATGGTGGAATCGAGAATGGTCATGAAGCTGCCCAGCATCACCACCGCCGTGATCACCAGCGGTGATGCGGGCAGGCCGGCCGGCTGCGCCGGGGCGGCGGCGGTGCTCACCGCGTGATCACCTTCACCTCGGCCGAAAGCCCGGCGATCAACGGCACATCCCGGCGCGGCTGCAGCGCCACGCGCACCGGCACGCGCTGCACCACCTTCACCCAGTTGCCGGTGGCATTCTGTGCCGGCAGCACCGAAAACTCCGCCCCGGTGCCGGCGCCGATGCTCTCGACCCGGCCGGCAATCGGCCGATCGGGAAAGGCATCAAGCCGCACCTCGGCCGGCTGGCCCACCGCCATGTCGCGCAGCTCGGTTTCCTTGAAATTGGCCTCCACAAAGGCGCTGCCGGTCACCATCAGGCTCATGGTGGCAACGCCCTGCACGATGGCCTGGCCGCGCAGCACCCGGCTGGTCTGCGTGACGATGCCATCGGCCGGCGCGCGGATCATGCTGCGTTCCAGATCCAGTGCGGCGCGGTCGCGGGCGGCGCGGGCGGCCTGCACCAGCGGGTGATCCTCCACCGAAATGCTGCGGCCGGCGCCTTCGCGGGCGCGGGCATCATCAGCCAGCGCCCGGGCCAGTTCGGCGCGGGCATTGGCGGCATCATATTCGGCCTGCTGCAGCCGTGCCCGCGTGGCAAAGCCGCGCTTGATCAGCTCCTGCTGGCGCACCAGCTCCGCTTCGGCCAGCGTCACCGCCTCGCGCTTGCCGGCCACATCGGCGGCGCTGCCCCCGGTGCCCGTCTTCAGCTGCTGCACCTGCAGCCGGGCACTGGCCAGCTCGGCTTCGGCCTGATCCAGCGCGATGCGGAACGGGCGCGGTGCCAGCCGGATCAGCACCTGGCCGGCCTTCACCTTCATATTCTCGTCCACCAGCACCTCGGCCACCCGGCCGGAGACATCGGCCGACAGCGCCACCTTGTCCATCCGCACATAGGCGTTGTCGGTCGTCACCTGGCCCTGGCCCTGTTGCCAAAGATAAAGGCCGGCGGCGGCCAGCAGCAGCGGCACGCTGGCCATGATCAGCCGGGTGCGCCAGCGGCCTTTTGGCGGGGCGGTGTCCACACGCGCGTGCATCGGCTCAACCCTCCCGCAGCAGATTGGCGCGCAGCCGGCTCAGCAAACGGTGCAGTTCCGCCTGCTCCGCTTCGCTCAGGCCCGCCAGCATTTCGGCGCGGACGGCATCGGCCACCGGCTGCAGATCAAGCAGAAGATCATTGGCCCGCGCGGTGAGGAACAGCTGCCAGGCGCGGCGATCGGCCGGGTCGGGCCGGCGCTCCACCAACCCGGCTTCCTCCAGCCGGTCCACCATGCGGCCCACAGTGATGGTTTCCACTTCCAGTCGCTCGGCAAGGGCGGCCTGGCTGCTGCCTTCCGACCGCGCCAGCGCAATCAGCACCTGCCATTGTGCCCGCGACACGCCGATGGCGCGGGCCCGGGCATCAAACCGCCGGCGCAGCAGCCGCGCCGCATCGGAAACCAGCACGCCGATCGTATCGGCAACGGCAAAACGGCCTGCAGGGGGCGACTCGGCTTGGGCAATGGTCATGGCGAATAATAGCATACATGCTTATCATCAGCCATGATATGATCAGCCTGCAAGTTGTGATGATTTTGTCTTGCCGTTTCCGTACCGTTACGCTTGCCAGTTGTTTGCCCGGCGCGCGATAGTGACCGGCAGCAAAATCGGGGGTTGGGCCATGATCGGCAAGGACATCAACAGGGCGGCGGCATGATTCCGTTGACCGAAGTCGGCCTGTTCAGCCACCTGATGGCGTTGCTGGCCTATCTGGGCCTAGCCGTGGCGGCCGTGTCGCGCCAGCGGGCAACCTTCAACCTGCTGATGGCCGGCGCCGCGCTGCTCACGGCGCTGTGGGCCGGCAGCTTTGCCTATGCCTATGTGGTGGATCCGGCGGCCCAGGTCTGGCTGTCGCGCTTTCAGACCATCAAGATCGCCGGCTGGATCGGCCTGCTGCTCTATGCGCTGCGCCCCGAATGGCTGGGTGGCAGTGGCAGCGCCCGGTCGGCCTTCTGGGTCGGCGGCGTGCTCGGCTTCGTGATGACGCTGCAGCTTGTCATCGATCTGTCCGGCGCCACCGAAGGCGTGTTTGCCGGCACGGCCGGTGCAGTGGGCAGCTTCTTTCTGGTCACCCGCATCGCCGTTTCTGTCACCGGCGTGGTGCTGGCGCACAATTTCTACATCAATTCGCTGCCGGCGGACCGGTCGGGCCTGCGCCTGCTCGCCATCGGGTTGGCTGGCCTGTTCCTCTATGATCTGAACTTCTACACCTTTGCCTTCCTGCTGCCGCCCGGATCCACCGATCTCTACAATATCCGCGGCGCCGTGAACGCGTTGCTGGTGATCCTGTTCGTGTTTGCCACCCGCGACAGCCTGGTGAAGGGCGCCCGCGTCTCGCGCGCCATCGCTTTCCAGACCGTGGCCTTTTCGGGCGTCGGATTCTACCTCATCGCCATGTCGCTGCTGGCCTATCTGCTGCGGCTGGTGGGCGGCAGCTGGGGGACGCTGCTGCAGGTCACCTTCCTGTTCGGCACCATCCTGCTGGGCGTGGTGGTGCTGGCCTCCGAACGGTTCCGGGCGCGGCTGAAGGTGGCCATCGCCCGCAATTTCTATCGCTATCAATATGATTATCGCACCGAATGGCTGCGCTTCATCGCCACCATCTCGGCGCCCGGCGATGCCGATACGCTGCCCACCCGCGTGGTGCAGGCGCTGGCCCGCGTGCTGGATGCCCGCGGCGGCTGGCTGCTGGTGCCCGATGATGATCGGCTGCAGCCCATGGCCAATTGGGACATGGCGCACATCGAACCCGAACCCATCGCCATCGACAGCCCACTGGTCGCCTGGCTGCAGAAGGAGGATCGGGCCCTTGATCTGGACCGGGTGCGCAGCGGCGAGGCACCGGGCGCGCCAGCGGTGCCGGGCTGGCTGCTGGACGATCGCCGGCTGTGGCTGGTGGTGCCGGCGGTGAACCGCGATGCGCTGGCCGGGGTGGTGCTGGTGGGCCGCAGCATGGCGCCGCGCACATTGAACTGGGAAGACGAGGAATTGCTGAAGACCCTCGGCCGCCAAGTCGGCAGCTATATTGCCGAAAGCAGCGGCCAGGCCGCGCTGGAAGAGGCGCGCCGGTTCGAGGAGTTCAACCGCCGCTTTGCCTTCATCCTGCACGACATCAAGAATCTGGTCAGCCAATTGTCGCTGTTGGCCCGCAATGCCGAACGCCATGCCGACAATCCGGAATTCCGGGCCGACATGGTGGAAACGCTGAAGGTTTCGGTTGGCAAGATGAACGCCTTGCTGGCCTGGCTGTCCCAGCGCGCCCGCAGCGGCGAAGGGGAAGACCGGCCGCTGTCGCTGGCGGCCCTGCTGCGCCAACTGGCCAAATCGCGCGGGGCAGCCTGGCCGGCGCTCAGCCTGCATCTGCCCGATGATGCCGATGCCCTGATCGTCAACGGCGATGCCGAACGGTTGGAACAGATGCTGGCCCATCTGCTGCAGAATGCCATCGATGCCTCCACAGCTGGTTCCCCGATCCGCATCGATGCGGCGCGGTCGGGGCAACAGCTCATCATCTCCATCGCCGATCGCGGCCATGGCATGTCGGCGCGCTTCATTCGCCAGGAATTGTTCCAGCCGTTCCAGTCCACCAAGCCCGGTGGCTTCGGCATCGGCGCCTATGAGGCGCGTGAAATTGCCCGGGCCCATGGCGGCCGGCTTGACGTTGCCAGCCGGGAAGGGGAAGGAACGACCTTCACCATCAGCCTGCCCGCCGCCGGGCAAGCGCCTGACATGGTTCAGCTGGAAAGGGGAGAGGCGTGAGTGACAAGCCCGGGTTGCTGCCAAAGCTCCTGATCGTCGAAGATGATCCCGGCCTGCAGCGCCAGCTGAAATGGAGTTACGAGGATCAGGAGGTGATCATCGCCGGTGACCGGGATGCGGCGCTGGAAGCGCTGCGCACCCACCAGCCGGCGGTGGTGACGCTGGATCTGGGCCTGCCGCCCGATCCTGATGGCGTGTCGGAAGGCTTTGCCACGCTGGAAGCCATTTTGGCGATGCGCCCGGCCACCAAGGTGATTGTCGCGTCCGGCCATGGCGCCCGCGAAAGCGCGCGGCGCGCCATCGCGCTGGGTGCCTTTGATTTCTACCACAAGCCGGTCGACATCGACGAACTCGGCTTGATCGTGCGCCGCGCCTATCATGTCGCCACGCTTGAGGCGGAAAACCGCCGGCTGGCGGAATCGGGCGGCGCGGTCGACAAGGTGCTGGGTGGGCTCGTCACCCAGTCGCCCGAAATGATCAAGGTTGCACGGATGGTGGAGCGTGTTGCCTCCGCCAATGTCTCGGTGATGCTGCTCGGCGCGTCGGGCACCGGCAAGGAGGTGCTGGCGCGCGGTCTGCACAATGCCTCGGCCCGTGCCGATGGCCCGTTCGTGGCGATCAACTGCGCTGCCATTCCCGAAAATCTGCTGGAATCCGAACTGTTCGGCCACGAGCGCGGCGCCTTCACCGGTGCGGTGAAGATGCAGGAAGGCAAGATCGAGCTGGCCCAGGGTGGCACGCTTTTCCTTGACGAAGTGGGCGATATTCCGTTGCCGCTGCAGGTGAAATTGCTGCGTTTCATCCAGGAACGGGTGATCGAACGGGTCGGCGGCCGCAAGACCATTCCGGTCGATGTGCGGATCGTGTGTGCCACCCACCAGAATCTCGACGAGATGAAGAGCAGCGGCCGCTTCCGCGAAGATCTTTATTACCGGCTGGCCGAAATCGTCGTGCGCATCCCGGCCCTGAAGGACCGGCCGGGCGATGCTGCCTTGCTGGGGCAATATTTCCTCAACCGCTTCGCCCGGGAGAATGGCTGCGAATTCAAGGGTTTCACCCCGGATGCCATCGCCGCCATGGCCGATTGGAGCTGGCCCGGCAACGTGCGCGAGCTGGAAAACCGCATGAAACGTGCGGTGATCATGGCCGAAGGCAGCCGCCTGACCGCCGCAGACCTGGATCTGGTCAACAAGATCGACGAGGCGGCGCTCAGCCTGAAGAACGCCCGCGAGGCGGCCGACCGCCAGGCCATCCGCCGCGCCCTGTCCTACAGCGATGGCAACATGAGCCTGACCGCCAAGCTGCTCGGCATCAGCCGGCCGACGCTCTATGACCTGATGAAGCAATATGGCATCGAAAATGCGGCCTGAGGTGACAAGCCTGTTGCATCGCCGCCCGATTGCCCCTAAGCCCCACGCCGGTCCGGAGCGTAGCGCAGCCTGGTAGCGCATCAGACTGGGGGTCTGGAGGTCGCAGGTTCGAATCCTGTCGCTCCGACCATTTTCTCCTCCATTCAGCCCCCCAAACAGCCGTCGTCACCGCGCCTGTCCTACACGAACCGATTTGGTTATCTTCTTGCCTTCCTCTCACCGGAAAGGCACGAACATGTCGGTTCTGAACGCCCTGATCGCCCCCATCGCCGGCCTGATTGACAAGATCATTCCCGATCCCAAGGCCCGTGATGCGGCCAAGCTGGAACTGGTCAAGCTGCAGAACAGCCAGGAACTGGAGCTGCTCTCCACCCAATTGTCGGCCATTGTTGCCGAAGCCGGCAGCGCCGATCCCTGGACCAGCCGGGCCCGGCCCAGCTTCCTCTATGTCATGTATGCGTTGCTGTTGTGGTCGATCCCGATGGGCCTGATCGCCGCCGTGCAGCCGCAGATGGCGAACGACATCGCGCAAGGCATGACCCGCTATCTCAATGGGTTGCCCGAACCGCTCTACGCGCTGTTCGGCACCGGCTATCTTGGCTACACCGCCGCTCGCCAATGGGGAAAGGCCAAGGGGACGGACAAATAGCGCCTAGCCCGCCCGATACTGCTGCGCCAACCGGGCATAGCCCGCCGCTCCGGCCCGGTTGGCGGCCTGTTCGGTCTCGGTCAGCACGCGCAGAAACCTGGCCGGCCGGCCCGCCCACAATTCGCCCGCCGGCACGCGCTTGCCCGGCGTGAGCAGGGCGCCGGCCGCCAGCATCGCCCCGCCTTCGACCACGGCGCCATCCAGCACCACCGCGCTCATGCCGATGAAGGCGCCGCTTTCAATGCGGCAGCCGTGGATGATGCAGCCATGGCCGATCAGCACATCATCACCGATGTGCGTGTCAAACCGGCCGCCGGTCACATGCACGATGCTGCCATCCTGGATATTGCTGCGCGCGCCCACGCTGATCCGCCCGACATCGCCGCGCAGCACGCAGTTGAACCAGATCGAACTGCCGGCGCCGATCACCACTTTGCCGATGATCTGCGCGCCGGCGGCGATGAAGGCGTCCTCCGCAATCTGCGGCCAATCCTCGCCAAAGGGGTGGATGCTCATGGCGTGATGTCAAACGCCACATGCGGGCGCAGCGGGTTGCCTTCGGCCAAATTGGGGTGGTCGAAATCCAGATCGGCGCGGCGCCGCATGCCGATGCGCGTCATCACCGCCTGGCTGCGCACATTGGCCGGCACGGTCATCGACACGATGCGGCCAAAGCCCTGGCGCCAGCCCCAATCGAGGCTGGCTTGCGCCGCTTCGCTGGCAAAGCCCTGGCCCCAGACCGCCCGCGCCAGCCGCCAGCCGATTGCCGGCACGCCCGACAGGCCGGCAATGCCCAGCGGCGCCATCTTCAGCCCGCAAAAGCCGATGAACGCGCCATTGTCCCGCCGTTCCAGCGCCCAGAAACAATGGCCCAGAACCGCCTGCATGGCGATCAGCCGGTCAACAATGGCATCACTGCCGGCACGGTCCAGCAGCGGCCCCAGATGGCGCATCACCTCCGCGTCCTGCCCCATGGCGGCGAAAGGCGCGCGGTCATCGTCGCGCCACGGCCGAAGGATCAGGCGGGTGGTTTCGATCATGGGAACAGCGGCGCCTGCTCCAGCCCCATGGTTTCGGGCAGGCCGAACATCAGGTTGAAATTCTGGATGGCCTGGCCCGAAGAGCCTTTCACCAGATTGTCGATGGCGGCGATCACGATGGCCCGGCCGGGCACACGATCGGCAAACACATTCAGCACGACATGGTTGGACCCGCGCACCATGCGGGTCGCCGGGGCCACGCCGGCCGGCAGCAGATGCACGAACGGCTCGCGGGTATAGGCATCGGCCAGCACCTCACGCAGATAATCGGCCCCGTGCTGGGTCTCGACGATGCACGTGACCAGCTCGCCGCGGTTCATCGGAACGAGGTGCGGCGTGAAGCTGATCCGCACGTCGCGGCCGGCCCTTAGACTCAATTCCTGCTCCATTTCCGGCATGTGACGGTGATGGCCGATGCCATAGGGGTGCACGGCTTCGGCCACTTCGGGGAAGAGATTGGCTTCCTTCAGACTGCGCCCGGCGCCCGACACGCCCGACAGCGCGTTGACGGTGATATTGTCGGCCGAAATCGCGTGGGCGGCCACCAGCGGCAACAGCGCCAGCAGCACGGCCGTGGGATAGCAGCCCGGGCAGGCGGCAATGCGCGCCGCCGGCAGTGCATCACGCGCAAACTCGGTCAGGCCGTAAACCGCTTGCGCCAACAGCGCCGGTGCCGGATGGGCACCGCCATACCAGGCCGCATAGGTGGCCGCATCCTTCAGCCGGAAATCCGCCGACAGATCGATGATGCGCGGGCCGGTGATGGTTGACAGCAATTCCGCCGACGCCGCATGCGGCAGGCAGCCGAACACTGCATCGATCTGGGCAAAATCGATCGAGTCGGCCTTCACCAGCACCGGCAGGTTCGGATAGGGCGCGAAGTGCGGCCAGATCTGCGCCATCGTCTGCCCAGCCTTGGCATTGGCGGCCAGCGCCACGATCTCGATGCGCGGATGCGTCAGCGCCAGGCGCACCAGATCAGCCCCGGTATAGCCCGAAGCCCCCAACACCGCGATGCGATAGCGATCCGTCATGGGATTCGCGTTAGGGCAGGGGGGGCGCGGTTGCAAGCATTGGCCCCGCCGGCTTGACCTGTTGCAAAATCGCGTGGAACGCTGTGCGCAATCAACGGGGGATATACGATGATCATCACGCGGCGGCGTCTGCTCGGGCAGGCGGGTCTGGTATTGGCGGGCGGCCTGGCGGCCCCGGCCCTGGCTGCGGACCCAACCATGCCGATGGCGCTGGGGCCCTTTTATCCGGTGCAAAAGCCATCCGACGCCGATGCCGATCTGGTGCAGGTGGCCGGCCGTGCCGGCAAGGCGACCGGCAAACTGATCGAGGTGTCGGGCCGCATCCTCAACATGAAGGGCCAACCGGTTCCGGGCGCGAAGATCGAGATCTGGCAGGCCAATGCCGGCGGCCGCTATGCCCACAAGAGCGACAACAGCACGGTGCCGCTCGATCCCAATTTCGAAGGCTTTGCCAGCCTGGTGGCCGACAAGGATGGCGCCTATCGATTCCTCAGCATCGAACCGGGCGCCTATAATGTCGGTTCCAGCTGGCGCGCCAAGCATATCCATTATCAGGTCGATGGACAGCTCAACCGGCTGGTGACGCAGATGTATTTCGCCGGCGATCCGCTGCTGGGCCAGGATGAGACGCTGGCCCATGATCTTGACCAGAAGGTCGGCGGGCCGATGCCGCCGGTGAACTTTGGCCAGGCCCTGGGCCAGCGCGCCGATGGCGTCATCCGGCTGGGCTTTGATGTCATCCTGATCGACGGGTGATCCGCCTCATCCCGGCCAGCGCGGCCGATCTGGCCGATCCGTCACCCGCACTGCTGGCCGGCATCACCCGCCATTATCCGACGGTCGACGAAGGCCGCGCCCATCTGGCCGAGATATTGGCCATCATGGGCGCCCGCCCGCGTCCGGCGCCCTGGGCCGATTGGTGGGCATTGGCGGATGATGGCAGCATAAAGGGCCTTGGTGGCTTCAAGGCGCCGCCCGATGCCAATGGCGGCGTGGAAATCGGCTATGGCACCTTCCCAATGTGCGAAGGGCAGGGCGTCGCCACCGCCATCGCCGCCGGCCTGATCGCCATGGCCCGCCAGCACGGTGCGCGCACGATCATCGCCCACACGTTGATGGCCGAAAACCCCTCAACCACCGTGCTGCGCCGCAACGGCTTTGCCTTTGTCGGCACGGTGATCGAGCCTGAGGATGGCGAGGTTTGGCGCTGGCAGTTGCCGCTTGGCCCTGCCAGCGCCTGACCCCTATCGATTGTCGAGTTGGCTCCGCACCCGCGCCAGGCTCAAGCGGGAAATGCGATAGGGCGCGCCACCGCGCGATTCCACATACCCCCGGCGTTTCAGCCGGGCGAACAGGTCAAGGCTGAAGCCGGTCAGGCAAGCGCCATCCCGGGTGAAGCATTTGACATCGACGATCTGGCCGTCCTCACGGCGATGATGAATGCTGCCGCCTTGCGCCAGCAGGTGCAAAATGCGCTGTTCCGCGCGCGAAATATCCATTGAATCTGGCTCTTCTGCATGGGTTGCAGATCGCCGCATCCCGCCGGCAGGCCGGATGGCAGCAACGCGAACCAACAGCCGCAAAGTGGCTATCGGTCAGCAGCCAGAAACAATCTCGCGCATATCCACTCCAGAACCAGCCTTCAGCATAACATGAAGGCCCGGCCGGTCAAAGCCGGCTCACGCCCCCATCAGCCGCGCGGCCAGTGGCGCGTGATAGGTCAGCACGCCCGAGCAGCCGGCTCGGCGGAAGCTCATCAGCGCTTCCAGCACGCCCTTGCCGCGATCCAGCACGCCGGCGGCAATCGCGGCTTCCAGCATCGCATATTCGCCCGACACCTGATAGGCGAACACCGGCACATCAAAGGCATCGCGGATGGCGCGGATGATGTCGAGATAGGGCATGCCCGGCTTCACCATCACCGAATCAGCGCCCTCCTCGATGTCCATCGCCACTTCGCGCAGCGCCTCGCGGGCATTGGCCGGGTCCATCTGATAGGTTTTCTTGTCGCCCTTCAGCACGCCGCCGCTGCCGACCGCGTCGCGATAGGGGCCATAGAAGGCGGAGGCATATTTGGCCGAATAGGCCATGATCTGGGTGTTGTGGAACCCGTCGCCCTCCAGCCCGGCGCGAATGGCCTCGATGCGGCCGTCCATCATGTCGGATGGCGCGATGATGTCACAACCGGCGCGGGCCTGGTTCAGCGATTGGCCGACCAGCATCTCCACCGTGGCGTCGTTCAGGATCTCGCCACTGTCCGAAATCAGCCCGTCGTGGCCATGGCTGGTGTAGAGGTCGAGCGCCACGTCGGTGAGCACCCCCACCTCCGGCGCGGCATCCTTGATGGCGCGGATGGCGCGGCAAATGAGGTTGTCGGGGTTCAGCGCTTCCTTCGCGTCCTCGCTGCGCCGGGCCGGGCTGGTGTGCGGAAACAGCGCCACCGCCGGAATGCCCAGGGACGCGGCTTCCTTCGCCGCCTTGGCCAGCCGGTCCACGCTGAGGCGCGACACGCCCGGCATGGTGCCCACGGGCACTTCCTGGTCATGGCCTTCGGTGGGGAACAGCGGCCAGATCAGATTGGCCGGCGACAGGCTGGTTTCGCGGTGGAGATCGCGGCTCCACGCGGTCATGCGGGTGCGGCGCAGGCGGGTGTGCGGAAACTGAGTCATGCGCCGGCGTTTACGCGCTCCGTCCCGCCCTGTCACGCCTTGCCCATTGACGACGGATTACAGCCGCGTCATCAAACCCATCGGCGGGAGGCAAGGCATGGACAAGAAGCAAGTCACCAGCGGCGGCGGCACCTTCATCATCTGCCTGCTGTTCGGCATCATTTTCGATCAGATCGCGCTGGGCATCATCTTTGGCCTGCTGCTTGGCGGCGGCGCTGCCAAGGCGACCAACGGAAAATAAGCCATCATCCGGGCCAACGCCGGCTTGTGTCCCGCGCCTGATGTACCACATTATCGCCGGACCGGCAGGCAGGAGACGGCGATGACAGGTTCGGGGCTGCGCAATGCCGCTGCCGCAGCATTGGCGCTGCTGCCCGCTGCGGCTGCGGCCACCCCTGTGCCGACGGCCGCTGCGGTGGCCACCGCAGCCCGGGCCGCGATGGCCAGCACCGGCGCCCGCGGCCTGGCCATCGCGGTGATAGCCAACGGCCAGGTTGCCAGCGTGCAGGCCTTTGGCGAACGCAACGCCGCTGGCGCCCCGCTCACCGCTGATACCGTGATGTATGCCGCTTCGCTGACCAAGGCGGTCACTGGTTACCTGGCCGTGCAACTGGCCGCCGAAGGCCGGCTTGATCTGGATCGGCCGATTGCCACACTGTTGCCCCGGCCGCTGCCCGATTATGGCAATCCAGATGCCTATGGCCACTGGGGTGATCTGGCCGGCGATCCGCGCTGGCAGGCGATCACGCCGCGCATGGTGCTCAACCATGCCACCGGCTTTGCCAATTTCTGGTTTCTCGAACCCGATCAGAAACTGCGCATCCATTTCAATCCGGGCAGCCGCTATGCCTATTCCGGCGAAGGCATCATGCTGTTGCAGTTCGGGCTGGAACAGGGGCTGGGCCTGGATCTGGAATCTGAATTGCAGCGACGGCTGTTCCGGCCCCTCGGCATGACCCGCACCAGCCTGAAATGGCGACCGGATTTTGCCAGCGATCTGGCCGATGGCTGGAACGCCGCCGGCCAACCCGAGCCGCATGATGAACGCAGCCGGGTGCGCGCCGCCGGATCGATGGATGGCAGCATCAATGATCTGGCAAGACTGGCCGCCGCCATGGTGCGCGGCCATGGCCTGCCACCAGCATGGCGGCGGGAGTTCGCCCGCGGCACCCTGCCGATCACCACGGCCACGCAGTTTCCGTCCCTCGCCCCCGAAGCCCCGGCTGCCGGCCGGCCGGCAGCAGCGGCGGCGCTGGGCGTGATCGGCTTTTCCGGGCCGCAGGGGCCGGGCTGGTACAAGGGCGGCCACAACGACATCACCGCCAACACGCTGGTCTGCCTGGAACGGCAGCAACGCTGCGTGCTGATCCTGGCCAACGATGTGAGGGCCGAAGCCGCCTTTCCGGCGCTGGTGCGGGCCGTGCTGGGCGAAACCGGCGTGCCCTGGCGCTGGGAATATCCCGGTCTGCCGTCTTATTGACCGGGTCGTGGCGTGCTGAGGCTGCGCACCACACCGCGCAGGAACTGCACCTCGGCCGCGGTGAAGCCCGGCCGGGTCAGTATGTTGCGCAGCATGCGCCGCGCGCTTTCGCTGCGGCCGGGGGCGGGGTTGAACCAGCCGTTGTCCGCCAGTTGCGCTTCCAGCGCCGCGATCAGCCCGGCCAGATCGGCCTGCGGGGCGGGGCCCTCGTGATTGACGATCCAGCTGGGCGGCGGCGCATCATGCGCCATCACCCAGGCATAGCCCATCACCGCCACCGCCTGTGCCAGGTTGAGGCTGCCGAAATCGGGATTGCTGGGAATGGTGCACAGCGCATGGCAATGCAGCAGATCCTCGCGCGTCAGCCCGGTGCGCTCCGGCCCAAACACGAGCGCCGATGTCACCGGCGCCGCGCGCATTTCGGCCACGGCGCCAGCCGGCGAGGTGACCCGCCGGATCATGTCGCGCGTGGTCATCGCGGTGCCGATGGTCAGCGCGCAATCGGCAATGGCATCGGCCAGCGTGTCAAACACCACCGCACCTTCGATCACCGCATCGGCGCCGGCTGCCGATGGCCCGGCTTCGGGATTGGGCCAGCCATCGCGCGGGGCCACCAGGCGCAGTTCCGTCAGGCCAAAGTTCAGCATGGCACGCGCCACAGCGCCAATGTTCATGCCCAGCTGCGGCCGCACCAGGATGACGGCCGGCGGGTTGGGCGGCATGTGGTGCGGTTCGGGCGGCGGGTTCATGGCGCTGCCCATATCGGCTTTGGCCGGCGCTGTCAGTCGGCTTTGCCCTTCGTGCCGCTCACCGCTTCGCTGAGGCCGCCCACAAAGGTCTCGAAATCCTTCGCCTCGCGGAAATCGCGATACACGCTGGCAAAGCGGATATAGGCGACCGGGTCCAGGCTCTGCAGCGCCTCCATCACCAGCTCGCCCACCACGCCCACGTCAATCTCGGCCTCGCCCAGCGATTCCAGCTGGCGCACCACGCCATTGACCAGCCGCTCGATGCGCTCGGCCTCCACCGGGCGCTTGCGGCAGGCGATCTCGATGGACCGCGCCAGCTTGTCGCGCTCGAACGGCTCCTTGCGGCCGGTCTTCTTGACGATGATCAGTTCGCGCAGCTGCACCCGCTCAAAGGTGGTGAAGCGGCCACCGCAGGCCGGGCACTGACGGCGGCGACGGATGGCGGCCGAATCTTCGGTCGGCCGGCTGTCCTTCACCTGGGTGTCATCATGGCCGCAGAAGGGGCAGCGCATCAGGACCTCCGGGTGATGGTGCGCAGGAAACCAAGGCCCGCGCCCAGCATCGTGCCCCAGAAAATGCCGATAAAGGAAAAGATCAGGCCAATGAAAAAGCCCACCGCCGCGCCGGCAATGATGTTGCGGCCAGCATCGCTCTGGCTCACCGGCCCGGCCTTGTTCAACAGATCATTGGCGCCCTGCTTCAGCTGTTGCCCGCCGGGGCTGTCGAGCAGATTGTCCACCACCTGCCCGGCGCGGGTGAAGCCGGCGTCGGCGATGTCGGCCACCTGCCGGCCGGTTTCATTGTCCAGCGCGCGGCGGCCGGCTGCGGCGGCGTCTTCCGCCAGTCGGGTCAGCTTGTCGGGTTCCGGCTTGCCGTCACCCTGTCCGTCTTCCGCCATTGCCCGCTCCCTTCCGCCTGGCGCGGCAGTTCAGGCCGGATAGATCGGGAACCGCGCGCACAGCGCCCGCACGCGGGCATTCACCGCCTGCTCAACCGCTGCATTGCCATCATGGCCATTGGCGGCCAGCCCGTCCAGCACATCGGCGATCATGTCACCAATGGCCTGGAATTCCGCAATGCCAAAGCCGCGGGTGGTGCCGGCGGGCGAGCCGACGCGGATGCCACTGGTCTTGGTCGGCGGCAGCGGATCGAAGGGCACGCCATTCTTGTTGCAGGTGATGCCGGCGCGCTCCAGCGCTTCATCCGCATCCTTGCCGGTGATGCCCTTTGGCGACAAATCGATCAGCGCCAGGTGCGTGTCGGTGCCACCGGCGACCACGGCGCAGCCGCGCTCCACCAGCCGCTGGGCCAGGGCCTGGGCGTTGGCGATCACCGCGCGGCTGTAATCCTTGAACTCCGGCTGCAGCGCCTCGCCAAAAGCCACGGCCTTGGCGGCGATCACATGCATCAGCGGGCCGCCCTGCAGGCCGGGGAACACGGCGCTGTTGAACTTCTTGCCCAGTTCGGCATCGCGGCTCAGGATCATGCCACCCCGGGGCCCGCGCAGCGTCTTGTGCGTGGTCGTCGTCACCACATCGGCATGCGGGATGGGGGAGGGGTGCAGGCCCGCCGCCACCAGCCCGGCGAAATGCGCCATGTCCACATGCAGGCGGGCGCCCACCTTGTCGGCAATGGCACGGAATCGGGCGAAATCAATATGGCGCGGATAGGCCGAGCCACCAGCGATGATCAGCACCGGCTTGTGCTCCACGGCCAGGCGCTCGACCTCGTCATAATCAATCAGATGATCCTCGCGGCGCACACCATATTGCACGGCGTTGAACCATTTGCCGCTCATTGCCGCCTTGGCGCCATGGGTCAGGTGGCCGCCGGCATCCAGGCTCATGCCCAGGATGGTCTCGCCCGGCTTCACCAGCGCCAGCATCACCGCGCCATTGGCCTGCGCACCCGAATGCGGCTGCACATTGGCATATTCGGCGCCAAACAGCGCCTTGGCGCGATCAATGGCCAGTTGCTCCACCACGTCGGACGGGTGGCAGCCCTGGTAATAACGCTTGCCGGGATAGCCTTCGGCATATTTGTTGGTGAACACGCTGCCCTGTGCTTCCAGCACGGCGCGCGACACGATGTTTTCGCTCGCGATCAGCTCGATCTGGTTCTGCTGGCGATCAAGCTCGGCGGCAATCGCGGCAGCCACGGCCGGATCGCTGCCGGCAACCGGCGTTTCGAAAAACCCATCGGGGCGGATATCCGCAATCGGCTGGCTGCTCATCGATGGTCTCCCTCAACCCAGCTTGGCAACGCGCCCGGCATGGCGGCCGCCTTCAAAGGGCGTGTTCAGAAATTCGTGCACGCAATCGCGGGCGGTTTCGGTGCCGATTATCCGGCTGCCCAGCGCGATGCAATTGGCATCATTGTGCTGGCGGGCCAGCCGCGCCATCAGGCCGCTGGTCACCAGCGCGCAACGCACCCCGGCCACGCGGTTGACCGCGATGGAAATGCCGATGCCCGAACCGCACACGGCGATGCCATGGGTGGCGCGGCCCTGCGCCAATGCTTCGCCCAGCGCCCGGCCATAATCGGGATAATCCACGCTGGCCTCACTGTCGGGCCCCAGATCGATCACGCTGTGCCCGGCGGCGCGCAGATCATCGGCCAGTGCGGCCTTGAGGGCAAAGCCAGCATGATCAGAGGCAAGGGCGATGACAGTCATCGGGTGCGGGTCCTGCGGAAGTGGCAACCTTGGTCGGTGTGCGCGCCTCTTAACCCCGACCATGTCTGGCGGCAATGCCGGGTGGCGTGTTAATAAAGGTTACTGTTTGGTTACAAGCCGGGATTTACAGCCGCAAAAGTTAACGAAAATTCGGATTGTTCATTTGCAATAACTTAGTGTTACCAACATGAATGGCATGGTTGTTGCATCATTAACGGCAACGCCACGCCTGTGGGGGCGGCGGTCAAATTGAGTGAGGAGACCCATGATGAAGAAGCTGATGATCCTGGCCGGTGTTGCTGCCACCGCCCTGACCGCCTCGGCCCCGGCTGCCGCCGTGACCACCTTTGCCAACTTCTCCGCCCTCGCCGGCGGCAATAACATTCGTTGGGAACGCACTGCCGGCACCGGCAACGCCAGCTTCTACACCATCGCCACCAACACCGGCTCGACCGCTGCCTCGCGTGCCGTCAACTTCAGCTTCCTGCAGTCGTCGATCGCCGGCTTTGTCACCAACGTGAACGCGATCTGGACGCTCAATGGCACCGTCAGCAACACCGTGGCCGTGGTCAACGGCGCCAACCTGGTGCAGAACAACCTGACCGGCAGCTTCTCGTTTGTTTCCACCCAAGCCATCACGATCGGCGCGCGCACCTTCGCGGCCGGTTCGAACCTGCTGTCGGGCACCTTCACCCAGTCGACCCTGTCGGGCGCTCGCGGTGGCAACTCGGGCGGCATCAGCGGCTCGACCCCGTCGTCGACGATCACCTACACCTCGGACTTCATGAACTTCGGTCAGACGGTGAACCGCAATTTCGCCGTCAACCTGACCTCGATCGTTCCGGTGTTCCAGGCCAACCCGGTCGCCGGCGTGCCGACCTCGGCCATCAACAGCTTCCGCGCCGTGGCCGGTGGCAGCTTCTCCACCGATCCGGCCCCGATCGTGACCGCTGTGCCGGAACCGGGCACTTGGGCCATGATGATCGCCGGCATGGGCCTGGTGGGCTTCGCTCGCCGCCGTCGCCAGATCACCGTCGCCGCCTGATCGGCCACGCTGCGATCAACGGATCAACGGAAGGGGGCGGCCCATCGGGCCGCCCCCTTTCTTTTGTCTATATGCCATACCCACCTTGGCATACCGACCTTCGATACCAATTGTTTACCCATCTGTAAGCGCCGTTGGCAGGGGCACCGCGCTGCAAACGATCCATATCAATGATATCAGATATTTAGCGGTTAAATCCAAGCTGGCACGCTTGTTGCATATCCTTGGCAGACCCCGCCCAAATGGTTTGGCGGTCCATCGCAAGGAGCCGCAACATGCGCACCATCATTCTACTGGCGGCCGCCGCCACCGCTCTGGCGGCCGCTGCTCCGGCCGCAGCCGTCACCACCTTTGCCAATTTCTCGGCCCGCGCCGGCGGCAACAATGTCCGCTGGGTTCGCACCGCCGGCACCGGCAATGCCAGCTTCTACTCCATCGCCACCAACACCGGTTCAACCCCGGCATCCCGCCTGGTGAACTTCAGCTTCCTGCAACCTTCCATTGCACCTTACGTCACCAACGTGACGGCCCGCTGGACCCTGAATGGCACCGTGTCCAGCACCGTCGCCACGGTGAATGGTGCCACGCTGGAACAGAACAACCTCACCGGCAGCTTCTCGTTCCTCACCACTGCGCCGATCACCATCGGCGGCAACAGCTTTGCCGTCGGATCCAACCTGCTGTCGGGCACGTTCAACCGCACGGTGCTGTCGGGCAACCGCGCCGGCAACTCGGCCGGCATCAGCGGCTCCACTCCCTCGTCCACCATCAGCTTCACCTCGGACTTCCTTGACTTCAGCAACACGCTCAATCGCAACTTCGCCCTCAACCTCACCTCGATCGTGCCGGTGTTGCAGGCCAATCCGATCACTGGAACGCCAACGGGCGCGATCAACAATTTCCGCGCCGTGGCCGGCGGCAGCTTCTCATCCGATCCGGCGCCGATCGTCACCGCCGTGCCCGAACCGGGCAGCTGGGCGATGATGCTGGCCGGCATGGGCCTGGTGGGCTTCGCCCGCCGCCGCCGCCAGATCAGCCTCCCGGCCTGATCGCTGTCGCCATGTCGAACCGGAAAAGGGCCCGCCCGCGCGGGCCCTTTTTCATGGCGCCGAACCGGCCGGCGCCTCGCATCCTGTCGCTTCCTTTTCACCATTGGCCGAAGGGCGCTGGCCCGGTTCAGCTGAGAGAAAGCCTTGGTCTGCGGATTCGTCATGCAGGTTTGCCAGCGCGCCACGCGCCGGTGGGCCGCATCGGGGCAGGGCCAGTTGCCCATGGCGTTGCAAGGGGGCTGGCTTGCACCGGAATTCAGTGAGGGAGTTGCGTATGCGTATCATGACACAGGAACCGGCTGTCGTGTTATTGCTGGCCGCAGCCGTTCTCGCGGCCGCACCATTGGCCGCGCAGCCAGCCGAAACCACGGTGACAGCCCCACATTATCAGAAGGGGCCCGAGATCAGGGGCATCATTTCGGCCCGCAGCGGGGACCGCATTCAGGTCACCGCCGACGATGGCAGCAAGATCCTGGTCGAAATCGATGACGCCACAAGGATCAGCGCCAGCGGTGGCTTCCTCGGGTTGGGCCGCAGCGGCCAGCCGGCCACCGCCCTGATGAACGGCCTGCCCATCACGGTGGCAACCGAGCAATCGGGCGCGATGCTGCGGGCCAGCCAGATCAAGTTCCGCAACACTGATCTGAAGCTGGCCAACATGATCCACAGCGGCACGGCACAGGGCTTTGCCGAACAGGCGGCCGCCACCCAGGCGCTGAAGGGCCGATTTGCCGACATTGATCAATATGACATCAAGCGCACGGCCAACATCTATTTCGACACCGGCAAATGGGCCCTGTCAGAACAGGCCAAAGCCGAACTCTGCGCCACCACCAAATTGGCGGAGGGCATGAAGAATGCCCTGCTGCTGGTGGTCGGCTACACCGATGATAGCGGGCCGGAAGAGTATAACCAGCAGCTGAGCGAGAAGCGCGCCAGCCGCGTGGTCGGCTTCGTGCAGCAGGCCTGCGGCTGGAAACCCTATCGCATGCTCACGCCCACCGGCATGGCCGAAGCCGATCCGGCCGCCCCCAACGACACGCCGGAAGGCAAGGCGCAGAACCGCCGCGTGGCGGTGAACGTGCTGGTGTCAAAGGCTGCCGACGCGCTTTGAACGACCAGGCGGGCGATCTGGCCTATTCGAAGGTCAGATCGCCCGTTTCCGGCACCTCCAGGTGCCGCGCCACATCCTCATCGCTCACCGCCTCCAGCGTGGCCGGCTGCCACTTCGGGTTGCGATCCTTGTCGATCAGCTGGGCGCGGATGCCTTCGAAGAAATCATGGCCGTTCCGGATCTCGCAGACCATGCGATATTCGTTGATCAGTGCGTCCTCGATGGCCACGCCGCGGGCCAGGCGCAGGCCGGCGAGGGACAGCTTGCAACTGGTGGGCGACATGCGGCGGATAGTGGCGGCCTGCTCGCGCGCCCAGTCGTCACCGGCGTCCAGGCTCGACATGATGTCCTCCATCCGGTCATGGCCGAAATGGAAATCAATGGCATCGCGATAGGCCGCCAAGGGCGCTTCGCCGGCATCCTCGTCAAAACTGGCGAGCACGGCGTCCAGCGGCTCATGGCTGGTCGCCAACAGATCGCCCAGCGTCGCGAGATGGGCTGACGGCACATAATGGGTGGCAATCCCGCAATAGCGCAGATCGGCCGCCTTCAGCCGCGCGCCGGTCAGGGCCAACCAGGTGCCAATCTCGCCGGGCAGGGCCGCCAGCGCATGCGTGCCGCCGACATCGGGGATCAGGCCGATGCCGGTTTCCGGCATGGCAAACAAGGTGCGCTCGGTCGCCACGCGATAGGGGCCGTGGATGGAAAGGCCAACGCCGCCGCCCATGGTGATGCCATCGATCAACGCCACCCACGGCTTGCCGCAGCGGGCGATGGCCTGGTTCATGCGATATTCGTCGTGGAAGAAATTCTCCCACAAGGCCCGGTCTTCCCGGCCGCGCCGGCCGAGCAGGGCAACATCGCCGCCGGCACAAAAGGCCCGATCCCCGGCGCCGCTGATCACCAGATGCCGCACCGCCGGATCGCCGATGGCATCGATGATGGCCCGGTGGATGCTCACCGCCATCGGATGATTCAGGGCATTCAGCGCCTGCGGCCGGTTCAGCATGATCCACAGCGCATGGCCACGGACTTCGAACAAGACTTCGGGTTCGGCGGTCATGTGCGTTCCACCAGATTGCTCGGGCCGTCCAGTTCCAGCGGCACGGCCGATGTGGTGAGGCGGGCGAGCAGGGTGCCGGCCTCGTCAAACAGGTCTGCCTCCATGAAGGCGATGCGCTTGCCCAGCTTCAGGCAGCGGCCGGTGGCATAAAGCGGCACGCCGGCCTTGGCCGGCGCAAAGAAACTGGTCTTCAGCTCGATGGTCGGGATGCCGATGCGCTTGCCGCTCTTGACGATCGCGGCAAAGGCCGCGGCATCATCCAGCATCGAAACCACGATACCACCCTGCACATTGCCCATCGGGTTGCGGCAGGCATCGATCGGCTGAAACTTCATCTTCACCACGCCGGCGGCGCTGTCGATTTCCAATATCTCCTGCCCCAAAATGGCGGCGGTGGGCGGCACGAACTTGTTCATGCGCGCCTTCAGATCTTCATCGTTGAGAGCCATTGCTGATCATCCCGATATCGTCAGGCCATAGCGGTGCAGCGCCGGGGCGAGCGCGTCAACCTCGTCATCCATCCGGGTGAACAGCGCGCGGCCGCGGCCGTCGCCCTGCGTGCCCTTGTCGCCCAGCAGATGCGCCACCCGGCGCGCAATGCCCGGCCCGCCATCCACAAAGGCCAGCCGGGGCGCGGCGGCCTGCAACTGCGGCAAGAGCAGCGGGAAGTGGGTGCAGGCCAGCGCCACCACATCCAGCCGGTCCCCACCTGGCTGGCTGGTCAGCCCGGCCAGTTCCGGCGCCACATCGGCCGCCGTCACATTCTCCCCGCGCAACTGCGCCTCGGCCAGCTCCACCAGCCGCGCCGATCCGTGCAGCAGCACGGTGCAATCGCCGGCATGATCGGCCGAAAGCCGCGCCACATAGGGCTGGCGCACGGTGGCCAGCGTGCCGAGCACGCCGATCACCCGGCTTTTCGACTGTTCCGCCGCCGGCTTGATCGCCGGCACCGTGCCCACCAGCGGCACATCCAGCACGGCGCGGGCGTGGGCCAGCGCGATGGTGGATGCGGTGTTGCAGGCGATCACGATCAGATCGGGCGCCAGCCGCTCCGTCAGCCGGCCGAGCAGGGCGCAGACGCGGGTCGCCACCTCCATCTCGGTCTTGGTGCCATAGGGAAAGCCCGCATTGTCCGCGACATAGCTGATATCGATCGCCGGCAGCGCCATACGCACATCATCCAGCACGGAAAGCCCGCCCACTCCGGAATCAAGCATCAGCACATGCGCCATGGCCAAGCGCATAGGCCGGCCAGCAAGCGCGTGGCAAGCGCGGCCTGCCATCAACGCCTGTCTGGCGCACGGTCGCGCGTGGCGGCCCAAACCGCATGATTTAGATTTGCATTTGATATAAATGTAATTTCGTGTAATTTTGACAATTGAAGTCGACAGGGGAGCGATGGCTTCGTTGTGGGGGTGCTTGTGCGTCAATATAATCTCCTGCTCGCTGTGCTGCTTGTCGCGACGGCGGGGTCGGCCCAAGCCACAACCAGCATCACCACATCGGCGTTCGGCCTGCACAACACGGTGAGAGCCCTTGGTGTTGCAGGCGCCGATGTCGGGCCGCTGGCCGAGGTGTCGGGCACCACATCACCAGGCTATGCGGTCACAGGTGAGGTGCTGTCGCACAGCAGCCAGACCGGTCTGGGCGTCGCCTTCGGCGACACGTCTGCCCCGGGCAGGGCAACAAGCTTTGATCTGGGCCCGCTGGTCAGCACCAGCCTGAACCTGTCGGCCGGGCTGATCGCAACAGCGGCCAATGCCAACGGCACCACGCCACTCGACACCAGCAGCGGCGATGCCAGCGCCGTGGTCAACAATTTCAACCTGGGCCTGGTCACCACCACCTTTGGCACCGATGTCCCCATCATCACCCTGTCTGCCACTCAGCTGCGATCCCAGACCCAAGTGCAGCGCACCGGGATCACCAGCAGCCTTTCGGGCAGCAGCGAATTCACCAACCTGTCGCTGGCCGTCGACGGTTTCAGCATCATCACGCTGGGCAGCAACGCCTCGGTAGCCGCCAACCATGTCGTCTACAATCTGGGTGGTCTCAGCATCGTGATGAATGAACAGGTGAGCACCGGCGTTCTGGGCGGCATTGAACGCTTTGTCACCAACGCGATGCGCATCAGCTTCAACAATTATCTGGTCGGCGGCCAATCGCTCAGCGGCGATGTGATCATCGCCCAGTCGGCTGGCCAGATGCTGATTGATCCCGGCGCAGTGGTGCCGGAACCAGCGACTTGGCTGCAGATGATCCTGGGCTTTGGTCTCGTTGGCCTGCTGGCCCGCCGGAAACTGCGCGTGGCTTGACAATTGACAGGGGCCGCGGCGCTGGCCAGCGTGGTGCCATGGCTTCTGCCCCGTCCTCGCCAGAGCCGGCCGACTGGCCGCCACCGCTCCCCGATTCCACGGGCTTCGTGCCGCTGCCCGTGCCCGGTCCAACCGGAGCGCTCATTGCCTTTGTCCGCGCCTGTGCTGCCGATCCGGCTGGTGCCCTGCGCGTCGTCACGCGGTCTGCCTGGCTGTTCGGCATCGGCGCGCTGTGCATTCCGGCCCACATGCTGTGGCGCGCCGCCGGGGCCGACAGCCCATGGGCGCGGCGCTTTCTGGCCTGGGGCGCGCGCGCCATGGGCATCCGCGTCCGCCAGATCGGTCAGCCGGTCAGCCGCGATGTCTTCTACATCGCCAACCATCTCAGCTGGACCGATGCGCTGATCCTCGGCGGCCTCACCGGCACCGCCTTCGTGGCCCAGGATGGCATCGCAATCTGGCCCGGCCTCAACTTCCTGTGCCGGCTGAACGACACCATCTTCATCAACCGTGGCGACCGCATGGGCGTTGGCCGCCAGATTGCGGCCATGCGCGACCTGTTCGCCAGCCGCAGCAAGCTGGCGCTGTTCCCGGAAGGCAGTTGCGGTGATGGCCGCCGCCTGCTGCCGTTCAAGGCGCCGCTGTTCGCCATGCTGATCCCGCCACCGCCCGGCGCCTGCCTGCAGCCGGTGGTGATCGATTGTGACGAGGCCGGCCGCAACCTCGCCTGGGTGGGCATGGAAACCGGTGCCGCCAACGCCTGGCGCCTGCTCTCCCGTCCCGGCACGTGGGAGGCGCGGGTGCATTTCCTCGAACCCTTCAGCCCGGCCGGCATGGCTGACCGCAAGGCACTCTCTGCCCGCGCCCGGGCCGCCATTGCCGCCAGACTGTCGGAAACCCTGGGCGGCCGGCCTGTCACCTAAGTAACCACCACAATTACGCGCCGCTGCCCGCTTTCGCCACTATTGCGGGTGGGAGAGCAGCCATGGTGTTCGGAAAAAGTTGCAACCAGTGCAGCGTGCGCGAAACCGCCCTGTGCGGCGTGCTGGCCGATGCGGCGCTGGCGCCGATGGCCGCCCACGGCACCCAGCGCAGCCTGGCGCGCGGCGAAACCTTGATCCGGGCCGGCGATCCGGCCCGGCTGTGCGCCAATATCCAGCGTGGCCTGATGAAGATCAGCCACATCAACCCGGCCGGGCACGAGGTGATCGTGGGCCTGTTGTGGCCGGGCGATTTTGTTGGCACGCCGTTTCTGGATGGCGGCCCGGCCACCCATGATGTGGTGGCCTTGAGTGCGGTGTCGCTGTGCGTGTTCCCGCAAACCACCATCGAGCGCACCATGGCCGATCATCCGGCGATGGAACGGCAATTGCTGTCGCGCACGCTGGCCGAACTGGGCCAGGTGCGGCGCAGCCTGTCGCGGCTGGCGCGGGCCACGGCGCTGGCGCGGGTCGCCGGCTTCATTGCCGAAACCGCGCAGCGCCGGCCGGCCGCCGCCGAACCCCATGTCATCGAACTGCCGCTCAGCCGGGGCGAGATGGCCGATCTTCTGGGCCTGACCATCGAAACCGTCAGCCGCCAGATGACCCGGCTGAAAACCGCCGGGGTGATCGGCCTGCCCGGCGGCCGCCAGGTGATGATCCAGGATCCGGATGCGCTGGCCGAAGCGGCCGATGAATTGATGTGAAGGGGAGGGACGGGACGATGACGACGATTCTTGTGCATATCGAAGGGGATGAGGGCCAGGCCTCGCGGTTGGCGGCGGCCTTTGATCTGGCGCGGGCGTGCCAAGGGCATCTCGTCTGCCTGTCGGTGCTGCCCTATGCTGCCTATGCGCTGGGCGATCCGGCGATGGGGGCGTTTCCGGTCACCACCCTCATCGATGCGGTGGAGGCCCGGCGCGGCGAGGAACGCGCCGCCGTCGAAGCCCGGCTGCGCCGCGAGGGGCTGAGCTGGGAATGGCAATCCGGCGATGGCGACAGCGCTGACCGGCTGGTCGAACATGCCCGCCTGGCCGATGTGGTGGTGATGAGCGCCGGGCCCTATGCCCGCGCCGCGGCCCTGAAGATGGGCATCACCGGCGATGTCGCGGTGCGGGCGCCGGCGCCGGTGCTGGCCGTGCCGGAAGCGGCCACCCGTTTTGATGTCGCCGGCCCGGCGCTGGTCTGCTGGGATGGCAGCCAGGAAGCCGCACGCACCCTGCGCCAGGCCATCCCGCTGCTGAAACTGGCCAGTGGCGTCACCTTGCTCACCGTGTCGGAAAAGGACAGCCCGTTCACCGGCCGCGTCGCCGCCGCCTTCCTGTCGCGCCATGGCGTGGCGGCCGATGTGGTGGAACGTGATGCCGGCGCCGCCAGCGTGGAACAGGTGATCCGCAGCGTGGCGGCCGAACGCCAGGCGAGCTGGCTGGTGCAGGGCGCTTATGGCCACAGCCGGGTGCGCGAAATGCTGTTTGGCGGCGTCACGCGCGGCCTGCTTTCGGATGCGCCGCTGCCGATCCTGATGGGCCATTGATCTGGATCAAGGCGGGCGGCCGAGACGGCATGGCAGCTTGGGCAGACCGTTGAACCGGCCAGCACAGGAGAGGGGCCATGAAGTTCGAATTTCGCGACGAAGCCGATGGATTGGTGTCAGGAAAAATTGACACTAAACATGTCCAAGACGTAAGACGCCTGGAATTTGATCTTCCAAACAAGCTCTTAGCGCAATTGATCGGCGCCGGAGCTGGCTACCTTGCCGTTATGTATATTGTGTTTCAGGCCGGCGAGGGTCTTGGCTTGATCTTCGCCGTGTTTGGCTTGGTGTTGGTGGCATATTTTGGCCTGCCGTGGCTGATGCAACGGCAATCGGGCCGCAAGGCGGATGATCCGCCGCGCCGCGGGGCGTGGGGCATCGATACCGCCAGCGGCTATCTTTCAGGCCGTGCGGCCTGGGCCCAGGTGATGACCGTGCCAACATTGATGCTGCTGTGGGCGGTGGTGATCGGCTTCATCCGCTGATCGCCACAGCACTGGCACGCACGGCCCGAGGTTGGTTGCTCTGTGGCCTCCCCCCGTCTCCCACCCATCCTCCGGGGGGAGGGACCGGCAGGGCAACCAACGGGAAGCCGTCGTGCCGGGCAGGCGCGGCGGCTTCCCTCTGTCTGGGATGCAGCCATCCGAACCAGATCCTCCCCCTCTGGGGGAGGTGCCGCCCGCCGGGCGGCGGAGGGGGCCGTGCTGGGCCCATGCCATCCGGCACGCGCCCTGCCGGCGCGCCCCCTCCGCCCTGCGGGCACCTCCCCCAGAGGGGGAGGATTAATTCTCGCCTGCCCTCAGGCGGCGTTGGCCAGCCGCCACAATTTCTCCGGCGTCGCCGGCATTTCCACCTGTTTGCCGTCCAGCGCATCGATAATGGCGTTGATCACCGATGGCATGGCGCCGATGGTGCCAGCCTCGCCGCAGCCCTTCACGCCCAAGGGGTTGGTGGGTGACGGGGTGTTCAGCGTTTCGAAGGTCACCGCCGGCGGCATCTGGTCAGCGCGCGGGATGCCATAATCCATAAAGCTGCCGGTCAACAGCTGGCCGGCGTCGTCATAGACGATGTTTTCCAGCACCGCCTGGCCCAGGCCCTGCGCGATGCCGCCATGGATCTGGCCTTCGACCAGCATCGGGTTCACCAGCACGCCGAAATCATCGACAAGGGCATAGCGGGTGACGGCGATGACGCCGGTATCGGGGTCCAGCTCCACCTCGGCGATGTGGCAGCCGTTGGGGAAGGTGGGGGCGGGCTTGCTTTCCTTGGTGGTATAGCGGCTGCGGCCATCCAGGGCGCCCGGATGCCGGCTGGCCAGCTCCGCCCAGCTCAGCGTGGCGTTGCTGCCACGCGCCTTGAACAGGCCGTCGCCATAATCGACGTCGCCGCCCAGATCGGCTTCCGCCAGCGCGGTGCCGCGCGCGATCATGTCGTCCGCGCATTGCAGCACGGCGCCGCCGCCGAATGCCATCGATCGCGAGCCGCCGGTGCCGCCGCCCACCTCCATGCGGGCGGTGTCGCCCTGCACGATGCGGATCTGCTCCAGCGGCACGCCCAGCCGCGCGGCCAGCACCTGGCCATAGGCGGTTTCATGGCCCTGGCCGTTGGATTGGGTGCCCACCGCCATCTCGATCCGGCCGTCCGCGGCCACCTTCACATCGGCATGCTCCTCGGTGCCGCCACCACCGGCAATCTCGACATAATAGGCCATGCCGCGGCCCAGCCGCTTGCCGCGCGCCGCCGCTGCGGCCTTGCGGGCGGGGAAGCCGGCCCAATCGGCCACCTGCTTGGCGCGTTCCAGCACGGCCGGGAAATTGCCGATGTCAAAGGTGAGGCCCAGGCCATTGGCATGCGGCAGTTCGGCCGGCGTGAGCAGATTCTTCGCGCGGATCTCGTCCACCCCCAGGCCGATCTCGCGCGCGGCGGCTTCGATCAGCCGTTCCATGATATAGGCCGATTCCGGGCGGCCGGCGCCGCGATAGGCATCGACCGGCGTGGTGTTGGTGACGACGCCGTGGACCAGATTCTGGATGGCCGGGATGCGATAGACGCCGCCCATGATGCGCCCGCCGGCCATCGTCTGGATCGCCGGGCCGAACTGCGCCTGATAGGCACCGAGATCAGACCAGGTTTCCACCTTCAGCGCCAGGATGCGCCCCTCGGCGTCCAGCGCCAGCGCCGCCTCGCTTTCCATGGCCCGGCCGTGCGTGTCGGTCTGGAAGGCGTCGCTGCGCTCGCCCGTCCACTTCACCGGCTTGCCGAGCTGGCGGGCGGCGTGCAGCACCAGCGCATATTCGGGATAGATGAAGCTCTTCATGCCAAAGCCGCCGCCGACATCGTGGGTGATGATGCGCACCTGATCCTCGGGCACCTTCAGGATCACCTTCGACAATTCGCGCCGCATCGAGGCGACACCCTGGCTGCCGGTGGTGAGGGTGAAGCCGGCTTCGGCATCAAATTCGCCCAGCGCGGCGCGCACCTCCATCGATGTCGGGGCAACGCGGTTCTGGATGATGCGCAGCCGCGTCACATGCGCAGCCTTGGCCAGCGCCTCGGCGACGGCATCCGGGTTGCCGACCTGCCAGTCAAACAGGCTGTTGCTGGCGGCCTGCGGCCAGATTTTCGGCGCATCGGGCGCGATGGCAGCAGCGATGCTGGCCACCGCCGGCAGCTCCTCATACTCCACCCAGATGGCCTCGGCCCCGGCGCGGGCGGCCTCGCGCGTTTCCGCCACCACAAAGGCGACGCCATCGCCCACGAAGCGCACGCGGTCACCGGCCAGCAGGGTGCGCGGCGTCTTCACCTCGCCCGACAGCGGCACCAGGCAGGGGATGGGGCCATAGCCGGCGATGTCGGCATGGGTATAGACCGCAACCACGCCCGGCACCTCGAGCGCGGCCGAAATGTCGATCGAACTGATCGCGGCATGGGCATGGGGGGAGCGCAGGGTGGTGCCATAGAGCATGCCCGGCCGCGCCATGTCGTCGGTGTAGCGGCCCTGGCCGGTCAACAGGCGGGCGTCTTCCACGCGCGGGGTCGATTGTCCGGTGCCGAACTTCATGGGGCAGACTCCTCAAGGCAGGCGGATAAGCCGGCGTGATAATCGGGATATTTCAGGCAATAGCCAAGCTGCCTTTTCATGCGGCCATTGGCCACCCGCCGGCATTCGCCATAAAAGGCCCGGCCCATGGGTGACAGGCCGGCCTGATCAAGCGGCAGCAGCGGCGACGGCTCCAGCCCCAGCAGGCGGGCGGCGGCGGCGGTGACGGCCTCTCCGGGCGCTGGCAGATCATCGGCGATGTTGAACACACCGGCCGGGCCGCCTATCATGCTGGCCAGCACGGCGCCTGCAATATCATCAACATGGATGCGGCTGAACACATGGCCGGGCAGGTCGATGCGCGCCACCGGCCCGGCGCGCAACCGGTCAAGCGCGGATCGGCCGGGGCCATAGATGCCGGGCAGGCGGAACACCCGCGCTGCCACGTGCAGCGCTTCCCAGGCGGCATCGGCGGCCAGCCGGCCATCGCGCCGGCCATTGCGGGGCGCGCTTTCATCCACCCAGGCGCCATCGCTGTTGCCATAGACCCCGGTGGACGAAAGATAGCCCACCCAGCGCGCCGGCGCGGCGGCGATGGCGGCACCGTGCTGCACCAGCACCGGATCATGGCCATCGGCCGCCGGCGGCACCGAGGAGAGGATATGGCTGGCGCTGGCGATGATGCCGGGCAGTTCCGGGCTGTCCAGCGTCAGCACGCCGGGGCCGGGGCGGGAACGCACGGCCGTGATGGCAAAACCGGCGGCGCGCGCCGCATCGGCAATGCGCGCTGCCGAATAGCCCAGGCCAAGGATGAGCAGATGCATGGCCGCTGTGTAGCCCGTCTCCGGGCTGGCGGCTAGCGCACGTCGGGCTCGCCCAGATGTTCGGCCTTCCAGCGCATGGCGGTCATCACGCGGGTGTGGCCGCTGGGGTGATCAAAGAAGATGATCTCCTCCAGCGGTGTCGGTTCGATCTTGCGATATTGCGACAGCTTCATGGCGATGCGGGCAAAGCTGTCGGGCGCGCGGGCGGCGTTGTGGGCGAAGATGTCCGCCTCCTGCTCGTGCACGCGGATCAGGCTGTTGGTCAGCGGCGTCGCCACGAAGAAGACCGCGCTCGCCAGGATGGTCAGCACCGGCAGCACGCCGGGATCGGCCATGCCGGTGATGCCCCAGCGGCCGCCCAGCCGCGCCAGCAGCCACGGCGTGCCTGCCGCCACCAGCGCCAAGCTGGCGGCGAAGATCAGCGACATGCCAAGCAGCAGCGTCCAGATATGATTGAGCACATAATGGCCCAGTTCATGCGCCATCACCGCGCGGATCTCGTTGATATCCTGCTTCATCAGATTGTCGTTCAGGGCGATGCGCGTGGTGCCGAACATGCCATTCACATTGGCGGAAATCCGGTCCGATTGCCGGCTGGCATCCACCAGGAACACATTGTCGGCCGGCACGCCATTGGCGCGCGCCAGCTTCAACACCTCGGTCTTCACCGGGCCATCGGGCAGCGGCTTGTAATCATTGAACAGCGGATCAAGATAGACCGGCGCCAGCGTGATCGTCGCCATCAGCACCACAACCGACAGCCCGGTGCCGCCCAGCCACCAGCCGCGCGGAAAGCGCCGGATCACAGCGCTCACGCCCATCCACAGGATCGCCGCGATCAGCGTGTCGACCGCGATGACGATCAACGCCTCACCGCCCCATTCGGCGAAATTCTGGTTCGAAAGGCCATAGGCATGTTCGCGGAAAAATTCGGTATAGACCGTGTAGGGCGCCATGATCAGCGTGATCAGCAACAGATAGGGCACGGCAAACAGCAGCGGCGCCAGCATCGGCCCGGCCTTGGCCTGCGCCCATTTCGACAGCCGCCCCGCCCAGCCCAGCTGCAGCACGATCAGATTGGCCCCAACCGTCGCCAGGAATCCCCACAGGATCAGCCAGTATCCGCCTTCGAAATAAGCGTCAGACCGCGCCCGCGCCGCGCCCTTCAGCGTCGCCATATAGGCCTGGGTGGCCAGTTCCGGATCAAATGCCATGCTGCGCTCCTGTCGGCCACCGTATTGCATGAACAATATAGTTGCGCAAGCCGGCTTGCGACTCGACATAACGCGTGTTATGCAACGCATGTTATGCCAAAAACCGTCGATCACGCCGCCCGTCGCGACAATCTTGCCAGCACCGCCGCCGCGGTGATTGCCGCCCATGGCCTCGCCGGGGCCTCCATGCGCGATGTCGCCGCCTCTGCCGGCGTCACAACCGGCTCGGTCACCCATCATTTCCCCGGCCGCAGCGACCTCATTGCGGCCGCCTATGACAAGGTGATGGGCCGCCTGCTCGAACGGCTGGACGAACCGGCCGGCCATGGCGAGCTGCTGGCCACCATGGCCTCCTACCTGCCCCAGGATGACGAGAGCGCGGCCGAATGGCGGGTGTGGCTGGCCTTTTCGGCCGAGGCGCTGGTCAACCCGGCGCTGCTCGCCCGCCACCGCGCCTATTATGCCGCCATCACCGATCGCCTCGCCGCCGATCTGTCGCCGCCGCAGGCCGATCTGCTGGTCGCCCTGATCGACGGGCTGGCCATCCGCATCCTGCTGGAACCCGCCGACTGGCCGTCCAGCCGCATCACCACCACCCTGGCCGCCGCCCTGCCGGCGCTGGCCTGAACCGGAGACGCCCGATGCCAAACGTCCAGCATTTTCCCGCCACCGCCGATCCCGCCGCGATCATGGCCGCCCTGCGCCGGGATGGCGCCATCATCATCGATGGCCTGATCCCCGATGCCGCGATGGCCGCGCTGGCCGCCGAAATCGCCCCCTGGCTGGAGGCGACACCCAACGGCCGCGATGATTTCACCGGGCACTTCACCACCCGCACCGGCGCGCTTGTCGCCCGCAGCCCCCGCGTGCGCGATCTCGTCATGCATCCCCTCATCCACGCCCTGTGCGATGATCTGCTCAAACCCTTTTGCGAGCGCTGGCAACTGCACCTCACCCAGGCCATCCGCATCCGCCCCGGCCAGAAGGCCCAGGCTATCCACCGTGATCGCTGGGCCTGGGGCACGCATCTTGCCCACGTCGAACCCCAGCTCAACACCATCTGGGCCGTCACCGATTTCACCGCCGACAATGGCGCGACCCAACTCGTCCCCGGCTCGCTCGACTGGCCCGACAGCCGGGTGACCGAACCGCACGAGATCGTGCCCGCCGTGATGAAGCGCGGCTCCGTCCTCGTCTACACCGGCGGGGTGTTCCACGGCGGCGGCGAAAACCGCTCCACCATGGATCGCATCGGCCTCAACCTCACCTACACGCTGGGCTGGCTGCGGCAGGAGGAGAATCAATATCTGTCCTGCCCGCCGGCCATCGCCCGCACGCTCGATCCGGCGCTGCAGGCGGTGCTGGGCTATGCCATGGGCAGCTATGCGCTCGGCTATTTCACGCCGCCGCTGCCGCCGGGGCAGGGGCCGGAAGTGGTGAGCCCGCAATGGGTGCTGGGCCACGGTGATGGCCTGTCGGGCTTTTCCGACAGCGAACTGCTCGCCAGCATCACTGCACAGGTGCGCAGCTGACCCGGCGCATTTCACCAGCTTGCCGGCCCGGCCCGCCTGGCCAACCATCCGGCCATGCTGAGCCGGGCCGACGATTATCCCATCCACCAGACGCCGGAGCCGATCGCGGTTTCGGGCACCGACCGCAATTTCTACGACCGCTATTTCTTCAGCGCCCAAAGCCCCGACGGCAGCGCCGTCATCGGCGCGGCGCTCGGCGTCTATCCGCACCTCAACATCATCGATTGCGCCGTCTCCATCCTCCACGCCGGCCAGCAGCACAGCCTGTTTGCCAGCCGCGTGCTGGGCGGGGAGCGGATGGACCTGCGCATCGGCCCGGTCAGGCTCGACGTGCTGGAACCGCTGCACAAGCTGCGGCTCAGCATCGCCCCCAACGACACCGGCATCAGCGGCGAGCTCAACTTCACCGGCCGCGCCGCCCCCATCCTCGAACCGCGCTTCATCCGCCGCAACGGCACCCGCACCCTGATGGACGTGACCCGGATGACACAAGGCGGCCAGTGGCAGGGCCAAATCACCGCCGCCGGCACCACGCATGATCTCGCCGGCTGGCGCGGCACGCGGGACCGCAGCTGGGGCGTGCGCCCGATCGGCGCGCCCGATCCCCAGGCCGTGCAGCCACCCACGCCGCCGCAATTCTTCTGGCTGTGGACGCCGACCGCCTTTGATGATTGGCACCTGTTCTTCCATTCCAACGATGATGAACACGGCCGGCCATGGAACCGCGCCGGCGTGCTCGTCCGACTCAAGGATGGTGCCGAATTCCCGCTCGACGATGCCCGCATGGCGCTGGCCTTCCGCCCCGGCAGCCGCCACGCCGGCGCCGCCCGGCTGGAGGCACGGCTGCCCGATGGCCGGCCGGTCAGCGTCGATTTCGCCATTGGCGACAATTTCATGATGCGGGGCATCGGTTATGGCCACCCCACGCGCGGCCACGGCATGTTCCAGGGGGCCGAAGCGCTGGCGCACGAGGTCATCGATCTGGCCAGCGTTGATCCCGCCAATCCGATGAACGCCCATGTCCAGGGCCTGTCCACCGCCAGCCTGTCCATCGCCGGGGCTGCCCCGGTGCCGGGCCGCGGCCTGTTCGAACAATTGGCCATCGGCCCGCACGCGCCGTCGGGTTTCCGGGAGCTGTTCGATCTTGCCGGCTGACCATCTCGCGCGCTGGTTTGCCGGCCATTGGGGGGAGGCGGTGGAGATCAGCGGCCTCAAGCGCTTCCACGGCGGTTCCGCCCGGCAGACCTATCGCTGCGATGTCACCGGCGCCTCCGGCCGGCGCGAATCTGTGGTGCTGCGGCGTGACCCACCCTCCAGCCTGATCGAGACGGACCGTCTCGCCGAATATCGCGCCATCCAATGCTTTGCCGGCAGCGATGTGCCGGTGCCCGAACCGATCTTCTGCGATGCCGGGCCCGAAAGCTTCGGTTCCCCAGGCTTCCTGATGCGTGAGGTGGCTGGCGGGCAGGCGGCCGGCCTGCTCGATCCGGAACCCTATGGCGACCATGGCGCCAGCGTTGGCCAGCAATTCTTCACGGCGCTGGGCCGCGTCCATGCCGGCGACCCCACCGCCGCCGGTCTCGACGCGCCACCCACCCATCCGGCGTTGGCCCGGCTGGCGCACTGGCAGGCCGCCTATGCCGCCGACCGGTTCCGCCCCGAACCGGTGCTGGAGGCGGCGATGGCCTGGCTCGCCGCCAACCCGCCGCCCGCGCCGCCGCGCCTCAGCATCGTCCACGGCGATTATCGCTCCGGCAATTTCCTCCACGATGGCGCCGGCCGGCTGCTCGCCATCCTCGATTGGGAAATGGTCCATGCCGGCGACGCGCACGAGGATCTGGCCTGGGCCTGTGATCCGCTCTGGTCGCATTTCAGCGGCAAGGCCGGCGGCATGCTGCCCCTGGCCGAGGCGATTGCCGCCTGGGAAGCGGCTTCGGGCCTCACGCTCGATCCAATAGCCTGGGCCTGGTGGCGGATCATGGCGCAGGTGCAGGGGCTGGTGATCTGGATCAGCGCCGCGCGCGAGATCATCGATGGCCGCAGCCATGATCCCGTGCTGATGTTCGCCGGCACCATCCCCTATCGCTTTCACACCCTCACCCTGGCCAAGGCGCTGGAGGGTCTATGAGCCTGCCGCTCCCCGCCCTGTTGAACGCTGTCGCCACCGCGTTGGCCAATGAAGTCGCCCCGGCACTGCAACTGCTCGGCCAGCCGGAAGCGCCCGATGCCAACTATGCCGGCGGCACCGCCGGCACCGCCGCGATGATCCTGATGCTGGCTGCCGCCGAAGCCGCCCATGGCCCGGCGCGGGAGGCTGCCGCGGCCGATGCCGCCCGGCCGCTGCTCGGTGAGGCCGCCACCGGCCGCGACGCCCGCCACGCTGCGCTGGGCGCGGCGCTGGCCACCGGCAACCGCGCCGCGCTGGCGCTGCTGATTGCGGAGGCCGAGGCCGCCTATGCCGCCTTGGGCCTGCCACCCCCGGTGCCAGTGACCTGACAAGATCCTCCCCCTCTGGGGGAGGTGGCGCGCGAAGCGCGACGGAGGGGGCCTGCAAGGACCGTGCCTGGCCAGCCCCCTCCGCCCTGCGGGCACAGCCCCAGCGGGGGAGGTCCTGGCCACCCCACCATAATTAACTTTCCCTCGGCCCCGCCCTGACGCACCATCGGCGCATGGCCGAATCCCGATCCAATCCGCAGCTGGCTGCCGTGCGTCTGGCTGATTATCAGCCGCCCGACTGGCTGGTGCCCGATATCGAGCTCGATATCCGTCTCGATGCCACGCGCACCGTGGTGAAGGCCCGCCTCCACCTGCGCCGCAACGGCCGGCATGACCGGCCGCTGGTGCTCGATGGCCATGGCCTTGAAACCCGCATCATCATGCTGAACGGCAAGGGCTGCGCCAACTGGCCCAATGGCGACACGCTGACCATCCCGGTTGATGGCGACGAGGCGGTGTTCGAGACCGAGGTGGTGATCCACCCCAGCCGCAACACCCGCCTGATGGGGCTTTATGCCAGCGAGGGCCGGCTGGTCACCCAGTGCGAGGCCGAAGGCTTCCGCTCCATCACCTGGTTCCCCGACCGGCCCGACGTGCTGTCGCGCTATCGGGTGCGGCTGGAGGCGGACAAGGCGCTCTACCCCATCCTGCTGTCCAACGGGGACCGCGGCGCGGCGCGCGATCTGCCCGGCGGCCGCCACGAAATCACCTGGACCGATCCCTGGCCCAAGCCCTCCTATCTGTTCGCGCTGGTCGCCGGGCAGTTGGCGGCGCTCACCGATGAATTTGTCACCATGAACGGCCGGCGGGTGCAGCTGGCGATCTGGACGGCGGCAGCCGATGTGCCGCGCTGTGCCCACGCCATGGCGGCGCTGAAGGCCAGCATGGAATTTGATGAACGCGTCTATGGCCGCGAATATGATCTGGATGAGTTCAACATCGTCGCTGTCGCCGATTTCAACGCCGGCGCGATGGAGAACAAGGGCCTCAACATCTTCAATTCCAAATATATCCTGGCCGACAGCGAAACCGCGACCGACATGGATTTCGATGCGGTGGCCGGCGTGGTGGCGCACGAATATTTCCACAACTGGACGGGCAATCGCGTCACCTGCCGCGACTGGTTCCAATTGAGCCTGAAGGAAGGGCTGACCGTGTTCCGCGATCAGCAATTCAGCGCCGATCAGGGCAGCGCCGCCGTCAAGCGCATCGATGATGTGCGGGCCCTGCGCGCCGTGCAGTTTCCAGAGGATTCCGGCCCGTTGGCTCACCCGATCCGGCCCGATCATTATGTGGAAATCGCCAATTTCTACACCGCCACCGTCTACAACAAGGGGGCGGAGGTGATCCGCATGCTGCACGCCCTCCTGGGTGTGGACGGCTTCCGGCGCGGCACCGATCTTTATTTCGACCGCCATGATGGCGAGGCCGTCACCTGCGAGGATTGGCTCAAGGCGATGGAGGATGCCAACGGCATCGATCTCAAGCAGTTCCGCCGCTGGTATGAACAGGCCGGCACCCCGCGCGTTTCGGTCACGCTCACCCAGCAGGGCGGCCGCGCCGAACTGGTGCTGCGCCAGACGGTGCCGCCAACGCCGGGCCAGCCCGACAAGCAGCCGGTGCACATGCCCTTCCGCCTCGCCCTCATCGGCCGCACCAGCGGCCGCCGCATCGGCGATGAACAGGTGGTGGAACTGCGCGAAGCGGTGACGCACCTCACCTTCGCCGATCTGCCCGAACCGGTGCTGCCCAGCCTCAACCGCGGCTTTTCGGCCCCCGTGGTGGTGGAGGCGGACACGGCCCGCGCCGACCTGGCCTTCCTCGCCGCCCATGATGATGATCCCTTCGCCCGGTGGGAGGCGTTCCAGCAGCTCGCCCTCTCGGTGCTGGGCAGCGACGATGATCCTGCCCCGCTGGTCGAGGCGGTCAGGGGCACACTGGCCGATCCTGGCCTCGATGCCGCCTTCAAGGGGGAGGCGGTGCTGCTGCCGACCGAGAGCTTCATCGGCGATGCCGCCACCATCGTGGATGTGGAGGCGATCCACCGCCGCCGCGAGGCCGCGCGCATGGCCATCGCCACCGGCCTCGAATCCGAATGGTGGGCGGCCTATGAGCGGGAGCGCACCGCGCTGGCCGGCCGCGAAACCGCGCTGACGCCCGAAGCCAAGGGCAGCCGCCGCCTCGCCAATGTCGCCCTGTCCTATCTTGTCACCGCCGGATCGGATCGCGCCTTTGCGGCGGCCGAAACCCAATATCACGCCGCGCTGACCATGACGGACCGGCTGGCGGCGCTGAGGGCGCTGGTGAACAGCCAGGCAACAACGGCTCAGGGGGCCCGCGCCGCCGTGCTGGCCGATTTCCACCAGCGCTTTGCCGGCAACAACGACGTGATCGACAAATGGTTCAGCGCCCAGGCGCTGGCCAACCGCCCCGATGTGCTCGACCAGGTTGAGCGGCTGTTGAAACACCCGGATTTCACCCCGTCCAACCCCAACCGGCTGCGCAGCCTCGTCGGCGCCTTTGCCGCCAACCAGCGCTGGTTCCACGCCGCCGATGGCGCCGGCTATCGCCTGCTCGCCGATCAGCTGATCGCGGTGGACCGCTTGAATCCGCAGAGCGCCGCCCGGCTGGCGGTGCCGCTCGGCCGCTGGCGCCGCTTTGATGCGGTGCGCGCCGCCCTGATGCGCGCCGAACTGGAACGCATCGTCGCCGCGCCCGGCATGTCCAAGGATGTGCTGGAAATGGCCTCACGGGCGCTTGCCTGAATCACCTCTCCCCTTGGGGGAGAGGTCGAGAGACGCCGCAGGCGGCCCGGGAGAGGGGTTTCACACGCGCAAGGCAGGGGAGAGTTCGGCTTGCTGCCGCTGTTCCACCATCCGGACTACAGCGTGGCCCTCACCCCCGGCCACCGCTTCCCGATGGACAAATATGCCCTGCTGCCGGCCGCGCTCGCCGCCGCCGGGCAGGCCGTGCAGCTGTTCACCCCCGAACCCATGCCGGAGTGCTGGCTGTCGGCGGTGCATGATCCCGATTATGTCGCAGCGGTGCTGGCCGCCGCCGTGCCGCCCGCCATCGAACGCCGCATCGGCATCCCCGTCACCCCCGCCGTCGCCCGCCGCACCCGGCTGGTCGCCGGCGGCACCTGGGCGGCCGCCTGCCACGCCCTCGCCCATGGCTGGGCCGCCAATGGCGCCGGCGGCAGCCATCATGCCGGGCCGGATGGCGGTGCCGGCTATTGCGTCACCAACGATCTTGCCATCGCTGCCCACCGGCTGGTGGCCGAAGGCGCGGTGGCGCGCATCCTCATCCTCGATCTTGATGTCCACCAGGGCGATGGCACCGCGCTGATCATGGCCGGCCGCGACGATGTCTTCACCCTGTCGATCCATGCAGAGCGCAACTTCCCGGTGCGCAAGGCCCGTTCCCACCGCGATATCGGCCTGCCCGATGGTGTGGGCGATGCCGATTATCGCGCCATCCTCGCCGATGCACTGGCCGATGCGCTGCGCCAGTGGCGGCCTGGCCTCGTCATGCTGCAGGCCGGGGTGGACCCGCATGCCGATGATCGGCTCGGCCGCCTCGCCCTCACCGATGCCGGGCTGGCCGCCCGCGATGCCCATGTCGCCCGCACCTGCCGCGCCGCCGGCGTGCCCCTCGTCGTCACCCTGGGCGGCGGCTATGGCGACCCCGCCACCATCGCCGCCCGCCACGCTGCCGGCCTGATCGCCGGCTGGCAGGCCGCCAACGCGGGGGAAATGCCGCCGGGCGTCCGTATCGGGGGCTGATGCGCATGGAAACGCCCGCTCCCGGCCCAACTGCCCTGGCTCCCCCTGCCGCCCCTTCGCTGGCGACGGCGCTGCTGCTGCGCGTGGCCCAGGGCGATGCCGCCGCCTTCACCGCGCTGGTGCGGCAACTGGAACGGCCGGCGCTGGCGCTGGCGTGGCGCACCCTGAATGACGCCGCCGAGGCGCAGGATGCCTGCCAACAGGCCTTCGCCCGCCTGTGGACCGAGGCGCACCGCTTTGATCCGGCGCGCGGCTCGGCCGATGCCTGGTTCCGCCGCATCCTCATCAACCTCTGCCTCGATCGCCGCCGCGCCATCCGCCCGGTGCAGCCGATCGACGATGCCTTTGACCTGGCCGACAGCCGGCCCGATCCCGAACACCAGGCCATCGCCGCCGACCAACAGGCCCGGCTCGCCGCCGCCATGGCCAGCCTCAACGCCCGCCAGCGCCTCGCCCTCGCCCTGTTCCACGGCGATGGCCTGTCCATGGCCGAAATCGCCGAGCGGATGGAGACCACCCCCAAGGCGGTCGAGGGATTGCTCGGCCGCGCCCGTATCATGCTCAAGACAATGTTGACCGAAGGTTCAGACCTGTGACCGCCCTTTCCACCCAAACCGCGCTGGACATCATCGCCAGCCACGGCGCCGATCCGGCCCGCTGGCCGGCGGACCAACGCGCCGCCCTGCTGGCGCTTGCCGCCAGCGATGCCGCCGTCGCCGCCGCCCTGGCCGACGCCCGCGCCATCGATGCCGCGCTCACCGATTGGCTGAACGCACCGCTGCCAGCGATGGCCGTCGATGTCGCCGCCATCACTGCCCAACCCCAGCAGATGCCCCAACAGATGCCGCATGCGCCTGCCACCCGCCGCTGGATGCCGGCCGCCGTCGCCGCCAGCCTGGCGCTGGTCGTCGCCGTCGGCGGCTGGCTGGGCCTGCAACCCCAATCCGGCAATGGCGCCCCCACCATTGCCGCTGCCACCCCGCCGTCGGCCGGGGTTGAGCAGGCCGAGGCCGATGCCGCCTTCGCCTATGTGTTCACGCCGACAGCTGCCGAGGAAGAGTTGATATGAGCCCGAAACTGATCGCCGTCGCGGCCCTGCTGCTGGCCGGCCCGGCGCTGGCGCAAATGCCGCCGCCCCCGCCCGCTCCGCCGACGGCCGGCGATGCCCGCGCCCACCACCGCATGATGGGCCATCGCATGTTCCCGTCGATGAGCGAGGCCGGCCGCGCCACTATCCGCGAGGCGATGATGGCCGGCGATGACCGTCGCGCCAGCCGGCAGAAGGTGGAGGCCGCGCGCGAAAAGCTGCTCGCCGCGCTTGCCGCCGACCGTTTTGACACCGCCGCCGTGAAACGCGCGATGGAGGAAGAACGCGCCGTCGCCGAAGCCAGCCGCGATGCCAAGCAGGCCGCCATGCTCGCCGCTTTCCAGAAGCTGAGCCCCGAAGACCGCAAGGCCTTCGCCGCCGACAGCCGCGCCATGAAGGCCCGCATGGAACAACGCATGGCCGGCTGGCGCGAGCGCTGGCAGCAGCGCCGCGGGCCCGGTGGCGGTCAGGCGGGCGACATGCCGCCGCCACCCCCGCCGCCGCCGCGCCCCGGTGACGATATCGAGTGATCGCCAACCCTGGACGGTGCCTACCCGGCGCCGGACAAACTTCGCCCGCCGGTGCCCCCACCGGCGGGCGTTTTTCTTTGCAAGAGCAACAAAGATCCTCCCCCTCTGGGGGAGGTGCCCGCAGGGCGGAGGGGGCCGGCAAGCGCGGTCCTTCCCGGCCCCCTCCGCCTCGCGTTGCTCGGCACCTCCCCCCGGGGGGGAGGATTTAAACGGCCCAACCCGTCTGCCGGGCCACTTCCGCCCACACCAGCTCGGCCAGCCGCGCCGTCACCGGGCCGGGTTTGCCCCTGAAGCCCTCCTTCCCGATCCGGTGCTCGTCCACCGCCACCACCGGCAGGATCGGCGCGGTGGTGGAGGTGAGGAAGGCCTCATCCGCGTCCCGTGCCTCGGCCAGGGTGAAGGGCCGCTCCTCGACCACCATCTGCGCCGCCGTCGCCAGCCGGATCAGGCTGTCGCGCGCGATGCCGGGCAGGATGCTGGTGCCGGTCGGGTGGGTGATGATGCGCCCGTCCTTCACGATCCAGGCGTTGGTGCTGCTGCCCTCGCGCACCGTCTCGCCGGCCAGCAGCCAGGCCTCGAACGCGCCGGCCTCGCGCGCCGCCTGCTTGGCCAGCACATTGCCCAACAGGCCGGTGGTCTTGATGTCCACCCGGCCCCAGCGGTTGTCGGGCCGCGTGATCACCTTGATGCCGCTGCCCAGTTGGCGCACCCGCTGGCCAAAATCGAACCGCCGAACCGTCATCACCACGCTCGCCGGAGCCGCATCCGGAAAGGCATGATCGCGCCGCGCCACCCCCCTGCTGATCTGGATATAGAGCAGGCAATCCTTGTGCCCATTGGCGGCAATCAGCCGGCGGGCCTGCAGCCCGAACGGGCCATCGGCCATGGACCAGATTATGCCCAGCTCCGCCAGATTGCGCCGCAACCGCACCAGATGCGGGCCCCAATCAAGGATGCGGCCGTTCATCACGGCGCACACCTCATAGACCGCATCGGCAAACTGGGTTCCGCGATCCTCCACATGCAGGCTGGCATCAGCCAGCGGCAGGATGCGCCCGTTGACATAGGCCAGTTGCGGCATGGTGTTGCAATCCCCGTGACGGCGTGAGCGCAACCGTCTAGCGGCTGCCGCTCCCACATGTCGAGAGTGCTGAATGTCCCCCCAACTCGTCTGGTTCCGCAACGATCTGCGCCTGGTTGATCATGCCGCGCTCTGCGCCGCTGCCGCCGCCGGGCCGGTGGTGGCGCTGTTCGTGCTGGATGATGAGACACCGGGCGCGTGGCGTATGGGCGCGGCGCAGCGCTGGTGGCTGCACCACAGCCTGGCCGATCTTGGCCAGCGCATTGCCGAGCGTGGCGGCCGGCTGATCCTGCGCCGGGGCCGCGCCGGGCCGATCGTGCGCGCGCTGGCGGCGGAACTGGGGGCCGACGTCCACGCAATCGTCCACCACGAACCCTGGGCCGCCGTGCAGGAGGCGGAGGCCGGCGATGTGCGCCGCCACCACGGCGCCACGCTCGCCCCGCCGGCAAACGTGCTCAGCGGCACCGGCGGCCGCTATCGCATCTTCACGCCCTGGTGGAAGAAGCTGCTGGAACAGATGCCGCCGCCGCGCCCGTTGCCCGAACCGGCGCTGCGCTGGGCGGATGTGTCGGCGCTTCCCAGCGATGATCTGGCGCAATGGCGCCTGCGGCCGACCAAGCCCGATTGGTCCACCGGCTTTGGCGAATGGCAGCCCGGCGAAGCCGGCGCGCTGGCCCGGCTCACCGCCTTTGCCCGCATCGCCGCCCGCTATGACGACACGCGCAACCTGCCCAGCGTGGAGGGCAGCTCGCGCCTCTCCCCGCATCTGGCGCTGGGCGAAGTCTCACCCGCCACCGCCTGGCATGCGATTGCCGATGCGGTGGGCGAAAACACCGCCGAGCCTTGGTTGCGCGAGCTGGGCTGGCGCGATTTTTCCGCCAACATCATCGATCAATTCCCCGATCACGGCGATGCCCCCAACCGCGACGCCTTCAACCGCTTTCCCTTCCTCGACGATCCCGCCGGGCTGAACGCGTGGCAGCACGGCCAGACCGGCTATCCCATCGTCGATGCCGGCATGCGGCAATTGTGGGCCAGCGGCTGGATGCACAACCGGGTGCGGATGATCACCGCCAGCTTCCTGGTGAAACACCAGCTGATCGACTGGCGCCATGGCGAGCGCTGGTTCTGGGACACGCTGCTCGACGCCGATTATGGCAACAACGCGCAAGGCTGGCAGTGGGTGATGGGATCGGGCGTCGATTCCTCCCCCTTCAACCGCATCTTCGCGCCGGTGGGCCAGAGCGAGAAGTTCGATGCCGCCACCTATATCCGCCGCTGGGTGCCGGAATTGGCCAAGCTGCCCGATGGCCTGATCCATGCGCCGTGGGAGGCCGGGGTGGCCCTGATCCGCGCCGGTGTGAAGCTGGGCCGCGATTATCCGGCGCCGATCGTGGACCACAACCAGGCCCGCGCCCGCGCGCTGGCGGCGTGGGGGCAGGTGAAGGCGGGAGAGTAGCCGGCCCCGGCCCCCTCCGCCTCGCGCTGCTCGGCACCTCCCCCAGAGGGGGAGGATCAATTCCATCCTCCCCCTCTGGGGGAGGTGGCGCCCGCAGGGCGACGGAGGGGGCGGGCACCAGCGCCAACCCCGGCGCCGGCCCCCAAATCACGCCAGATCAAACACCAGCGCCTCCGCGCCCTCCGCCGACGCCAGCGCCAGCGCCGTCGCATCCTTCACCGCCAGCCCGTCGCCCTGGCGCAAGTCATGGCCATCCACGCTCAGCGTGCCCTTCGCCACCTGCACCCAGGCATGGCCGCGCGTCACCGGCGCCACCAGTTCGCCGCCCGGCGCCAGCACGGCCCGGGTGATGCTGGCATCCGAATGGATGGTCACCGCACTGTCCGGCGCATCCGGCGCGGCAATCACGTCCAGCCGGGACTCACCATCCGCCACCGCCGGCAGCACCTTCTGCTCATAGCCCGGCGCGATGCCGCGCTGGTTGGGCAGCAGCCAGATCTGCAGCAGATGCACCGGATCGGTCGGGCTGGCGTTGAATTCGCTGTGGCGGATGCCGGTGCCGGCGCTCATGCGCTGGGCCTCGCCGGGACGGATCACCGCCCCGCTGCCAATGCTGTCGCGATGCTCCAGCGCGCCATCCAGGATATAGGTGACGATCTCCATATTGTCGTGGGGATGGGTGGGGAAACCACCGCCGCCGGCAATCCGGTCCTCGTTGATGACGCGCAAGGACCGGAATCCCATGATCCTGGGGTCATAATAGTTGCCGAACGAAAAACTGTGCTTCGCCTTCAGCCAGCCGTGATCGGCCTGGCCGCGCTCTTCGGATTTGCGATGCAGATAGGATGGCATGGAATGTCTCCCGATGGGTGTGTTGCGGGCGATATGGGGGTGGGCCGGCCCTGCACCAGATGCATGGCCGTCGCAGCAGCCATATCAATAGGGAATGACCTGCCCCTGCCAGTCGATCAGCAGGCCCGATTGCGCCGGCGTGGCGGCATCGATCACCCCCAGCAGGTGGCGGGCGGATTGTTCGGGCGTGAACAATGTCTTCACCCCCTGCTGGAACGGCTTGGACATGGCGGTGTCCACCGTGCCGGGGTGCAGCGCGAGCAATATCTGCTCTGGATTGCGCCGCGCCTGTTCGATGGCCATGGTGCGGATCAGCTGATTGAGCGCCGCCTTGGAGGCGCGATAACTGTGCCAGCCGCCCAGCCGGTTGTCGCTGATCGAACCGACCCGGGCCGACAGCACGGCCAGCACCGTCTTGCGGCCCTTGGGCATCACCGGCAGCAGCTGCGCCGCGATGGTCGCCGGCTGAATACAGTTGATCTCCAGCAGCTGCGCCAGCGTCTCGGCCTTCAACTGGCCATTGGCCTTTTCCGGCGCAAAGCCGGGGCCGTGCAGCACGCCGTTGGTGATGATGACGAGATCGGGCGGGCCGGCCAGGGCGGCAATGGCGGCCGTGATGCCGGCCGGATCGGCCGGATCAACGCCGCTGCTGCGGCTCCAGCGGGTGACACGGGCGCCATCGCCCTCCAACAGATCGGCAAAGGCCCGCCCCAGCCCGCCCGACGCGCCGACGATCAGGGCATGGGGGTTGGGCGAGAAGCTGGTGAGGATCGACATGGCTTTGCCCTAGCCGCCGCCGGCCGCGGCGGGGAGGGCGGTCTTTGGTCGCGTGGGGTCAGATCCTCCCCCTCTGGGGGAGGTGCCCCCAGGGCGGAGGGGGCGTGCCATGTGCGGCCCCCCTCCGCCTCCCTCCGGTTGGCACCTCCCCCAGAGGGGGACGATCAAACGCCGTCACCGCCGCGCGACCTGCGGTCACTTGCGCCCGGCCTGCGGTCACCAGCGCACCAAACGCGGTCACCGCGCGCGCCATATCGGCCACCAGATTGGCCACATCGGGCACGCCAAACCACCGCCGAATCACGAAAATCCCGCCCCGCCAATCCGACGAAACGGAATAACGTATTTATTTCAATGATTTGGAGTCGCCCTGTCCTACAGGGCGCAAATATCAGACACTGTGCCGGCTCTTTGAAAAACCGGCCGGCGTCATTCCTTTTCCATCGTGCACTGCAACGGGTGCTGGTGCTGTCGGGCAAAATCGATGACCTGGTTCACCTTGGTCTCGGCCACTTCATAGGTGAAGATGCCGCACACGCCGACACCGCGCTGGTGCACGTGCAGCATCACGCGGGTGGCATCCTCGATGCTCATCTTGAAAAACCGCTGCAGGGTGAGGACGACAAACTCCATCGGGGTATAATCGTCGTTCAGCATCAGCACCTTGTAGAGGCCGGGCTTGGCCGTCTTTGTCTCCGGCTTGGTGGCGAGGCCCACGCCCGTCCCGCCGCGGCCGCCACCGGCGTCACGGTCTTCATCGCTCATCAGTTCGTGCGACAGCGCCATCAAGTCTACCCGGGGGAAAGCCGACCAATCCGGCCCATATAACAAAAAGCCCGCCGGAAAAAAGGGGCGGGCAGGCCGCATGTGAAAAGGGGCGGCGGGCCAAGGCCTGCCACCCCTTTGTCAACGGCGGAACGCCGGTCGGGCTTACTTGCCGGTCGGGCTTACTTGGTGGTGAAGCTCGACTTCAGCTTGTCGGTGACAACCGCGACCTGGTTCTGCACCGGCTCGGCGATCTCGCCGGCCAGCTTGACCAGGGTTTCGGTCAGCTTGCTGTAATCGGCCACGGCCGCATCCCAGCGGGCCTTGGCGAATTCGGTCTGCAGCTGCACCAGCTCGTTCGGGTTCTTGGCAGCGGCCAGCGCCTTCACATGGGCGGTGGTGGCTTCGAACGAACCCTTCGACACTTCGGTCATGTGGCTCATCACCTGCTCGGCGCCGGCGGCAGCGGCCTTGGCGCTGGCGATCAGGGCTTCGACATTGCCGCGGGTGACGGCGGTGATTTCTTCCAGCGTCTTCATGCTGGTTTCCACCGCTTCCTTCGACTTGGCGGTGACCTGCTCCATGGCAGCCTTGCCATTGTTCATCGCGGTCTCGGCGGCGTTGCGAACGGTTTCCTGGGTGGTTTCAAATGCGGTGGCCATGGGGGACTCCTTGGTGAAAGCGGTGGCGAAGGGAATGACCAGAGCGCTGCGCTTCTTCTTGGGCGCAGGCTCGGCGACCACCGCTTGCTCCGCCGGGGCGGGGGAAACAGCAGTCTCGGCAACAAGGGCTTCGGTGGTCGCGGCGGCCTTGGCCACGCTCTTCTTCGCCGGGCGCCGGGCTTTCGCCGCAGTTGCAGGCTTGTCGGTCGTGGTCTTGGCCGTCATGGCGCGTCTCCGTGCTCTTGCTGCAATGCAACATAAGCGCGCGCCCTGACGGCTTCAAGGGGTTTTGTGCGCTGCAACAAAAAATGTTGCGCCGCAGCTACTGCCAGTGCAAACCGCTGGAATCGCAGCTGATTGTCTTGCCCGTGCGGGCGCCTGCCGCCATCAGCATGGCCGCAACGGCGCTGCGGTTGCAGCTTGGCGGCGCCCCGGCAAACACCGCCGCCACCGAATCGGGCCAGGTGCAATCGCCATCGGCCTGCACGCCCAGGTTGGTCACCGTCAGCCCGCGCAGGCGGTTGAGATCGGCTGTCAGCATCGCGCAACCGGCCACCAGCGGGGCCATGCCGTCGGCGGCATCGCCGGCAAATTGCCAATCCACCCGGGCATCGGGCAGGCCTTCGCGCACCAGCTTGCCCAGGGCCGCCGACGACATCGCACTGTCGGCCGCGCCCAGTGCCAGCCGCACCAGCCGCAGCCGGGCCGAAAGCCGGCGGGCACCGGCCATGATCAATTCGTTGATTTCCGGATCGGGCGTGTCATCGTCCAGCAGTTCGCTGGCGGTCATCACGCTGGCAATGGGGGTGGCCAGATCATGGCACAGCCAGCGTACCAGAAATTGCGTGGTATCGGTCATTGCCCCTCCTCCCCATCATCGCGGGCCTTCAGGCCCAGGGCGATCAGCCGCCCGTCACCATCCTGCGCCAGTTCAAAATCAAGGCGTTGGCCCGGCCGCAGGCTGCCAAGCCCGGCGGCCATCACCGCCGATACATGCACAAACACATCTCGCGGCCCCAGATCAGGCGTGATGAAGCCGAAGCCCTTCTTCCCATCAAACCATTTCACCGCGCCACTGGCCATCAGCATAGCTCCAGCGTGACGGCTTCGAACCGGGCCGGCCCGGCCCCGCTGCTGCGGGCCTGCCAGGCGGTGGCGCCACCGCCCGCCAGGATCAACCAGATCTGGCCATTGTCCAGCGCCCGCGCCGCATCGCGCGCCGATGGCTCGGCCCGGCCATTGGGATGGCTGTGCCAATGGCCGATCACCTGTTGGCCATTCGCCCGCACCTCGCGATGGACGCCGAGCAGGCTGGCCGGATCAATTTCAAAGCTGCGGGCCGGATCGGGGGCGACATTGCGGGCCGGCACCAACCGCTCAACGCAATTGCCGCGCCCCACCAGCAGGCCACAGATTTCGGTCGCCGGGCTGGCAGCTGCCCAGTCCAGCAAATTTTGGTGCAAGCTGCTTGATATCTGCAGTTTCATGCCAACATGGCTAAGCCATGGGGGCTGAATTGTCGATAAACATCACCTTGCCGGCCACGGCCGCCGGCCAGCGGCTGGACAAGGCGCTGGCCGATGCTCTGCCCCAGTATAGCCGGGAGCGGCTGAAGAATCTGGTGCAGGGCGGCCGCCTGAGCGCCGCCGCCGGCGTGATCTGGGACCCGGCCACCAAGATGAAGGGCGGGGAGGCGCTGGCCCTGGTGGTGCCCGCCCCGCGCGCTGCCGACAACGAAGCCCAGGATATTCCGCTCACCATCCCATTCGAGGATGATCATCTGCTGGTGGTGGACAAGCCGGCCGGGCTGGTGGTGCATCCGGCCGCCGGCAATCTGGATGGCACGCTGGTCAACGCCCTGCTGCACCATTGTGCCGGCCGGCTGTCTGGCATCGGCGGTGTTGCCCGGCCGGGCATCGTCCACCGGATCGACAAGGACACATCGGGCCTGCTGGTGGTCGCCAAGACCGACAAGGCCCACGAGGGCCTGGCCGCGCAATTTGCCGCCCATGATGTGGAGCGGCGCTACACCGCCATCGTCGGCGGCGTGCCGGTGCCGCCGGCCGGCCGCATCGAAGGCGCGCTGGCGCGCAGCAGCACCAACCGGCAGAAGATGGCGATCGTGAAGGATGGCCGCGGCAAGCATGCCGTCACCCATTTCCGCACGGTGGCCGCCTTTTCGGGTGCCGCGCAGGTCGAATGCCGGCTGGAAACCGGCCGCACCCACCAGATCCGCGTTCACATGGCGTCCATCGGCCATGCGTTATTGGGCGATGCTGTCTATAGCCGCACGCCTAGCAAGCTGGCACCGATTCTCAAGGATCTGGGCTTTGCCCGCCAGGCGCTGCACGCCGCGACGCTGGGATTTGTGCATCCAGTCACCCAAGAAAAGCTTTGTTTCGAAAGCCCCCTGCCAGCCGATATGGTGGCATTGATCGGTCGCCTCGACGGGACCGGACAGGAGTGAGACGATGAGTTCGAACCTGCCTGCAGTGAAACAGAACAGCATCCCGGCGCTGGGTTCGGAGGCTGGGCTCAACCGCTATCTGGCGGAAATCCGCAAGTTCCCGCTGCTCAGCCCGGAACAGGAATATATGCTGGCCCGCCGCTGGCAGGAGCATCAGGATCCAGCCGCCGCCACCAAGCTGGTCACCAGCCATCTGCGCCTCGTGGCCCGCATCGCCATGGGCTATCGCGGCTATGGCCTGCCGGTGAACGAACTGATTGCCGAGGGCAATATCGGCCTGATGCAGGGCGTGCGCAAATTTGATCCGGAAAAGGGCTTCCGCCTCGCCACCTATGCCATGTGGTGGATCAAGGCGGCGATCCAGGAATATATCCTGCGCTCGTGGAGCCTGGTGAAGATCGGCACCACGGCGGCCCAGAAGAAGCTGTTTTTCAACCTGCGCCGCCTGAAAGGCAAGATCGGCGCCGTGGAAGATGGTGATCTGCGGCCCGAACAGGTGGAGCAGATCGCCACCACCCTGGGCGTGGCCGAGGATGAAGTCGTCACCATGAACCGGCGCATGGGCCATGGCGGCGATGCCAGCCTGAACAGCCCGCTGCGCGAGGAAGGCGAAGGCGAGTGGCAGGATTGGCTGGCCGACGATGGTCCGCTGGCCGACGAACTGCTGGCTGACAGCGAGGAGCGGGACCAGCGCCACACGCTGCTGGTGCAGGCGATGGCGACACTGAACGAGCGGGAGCGCGATATCCTGACCCAGCGCCGCCTGATCGATGAACCGGAAACGCTGGAGGATCTGTCGCAACGCTATGGCATCAGCCGGGAACGCGTGCGCCAGATCGAGGTGCGCGCCTTTGAAAAACTGGCCAAGGCGATGCAACAGGCGGCCACCGATCAGCGCCTGCTGCTGGAACAGGTGTGAGGCTGCCGCATTGACGGCGGCCACCCTGCCGCCGCAGATGGCACCATGATCGGACGGATGATCAAGACTGTGCTGGGCTGGCTGGCGGGGCTGGCCTTGGCGCTTGTGGTGCTCAGCCTTGCCTGGGTGGTGCTCTATCGCTTTGTGGCGCCGCCGATCACCTGGTTGCAGGCGCGCGATGCCATCAACGGCCAGCATGTGGAGCGGGAATGGGTGCCGCTGACCGCGATGACCAAGGCGCTGCCGCGCGCGGTCATCGGGGCGGAGGATGCCAATTTCTGCCGCCACAACGGCTTTGATCTGGAGGCCATCCAGGCCGCCGCCACGGCGAATGTGCAGGGCAAGAAACTGCGCGGCGGCTCGACGATCAGCCAGCAAACCGCCAAGAACGCCTTTCTGTGGCCGGACCGTTCCTATGTGCGCAAGGGCCTGGAGGCCTATTTCACCCTGCTGATCGAACTGGTCTGGGGCAAGCCGCGGATCATGGAAGTCTATCTGAACATTGTGGAAATGGGCCCCGGCATCTATGGCATGGAGGCGGCGGCCGAACATTATTTCGGCACCACTGCCGACAAGCTGAGCGCCCGCCAGGCCGCCCGGCTGGCCGCCATCCTGCCGCAGCCGATCAAGCGCAGCGCGGTCAAGCCGTCGAAGAGCGTCAAGCGCTATGCCCGCCGCATCGAAAAGCGGGTGAAAGTGGTGCGGGACGAGGGGATTGACGCCTGCCTGTGGCAGTGATCAGCCGGGCACGACCAGATATTTCTGCCCAGTGGCCCGGCGATACCAACCGGCAACGACATCCGGCGTCACCATCTCCTCCAGGCTGACCCGGTGGCTGTAGTGGCTGGCAAAGGTAGTGGTCAGTTCATCAGCCACCCGCTGCTTCAACCGGGCATAGGTGGCACCGCCGAACATGCGCATGCGCGGGAACAGCAGCCAGCCGCCCATCGCCCAGGCCATGCCAAAGCCGCGGTTGAAGCTGGTCGGCGCCATGTCGAGCCCGCCATAGATATAGACTTGTTTCAATATTTCAGAACCATAGCGGCTGTAGCCGCCGGCGCGGGCGTTGATCGCGGCTTCCATGGCGGTGAGGATCTGGCCAGCCAGCTGGCCGCCGCCAATCGCATCAAAGGCCAGCGTCGCGCCGGTTTCGGTGCAGGCGGCGATCAGGTTCGCCATGAAATCAGGCGCAGTCGAATCCAGCACATGGGTGGCGCCGATGCCCTGCAGCAGGGCCACCTGTTCGGCCGAGCGGACGATATTGACCAGCGGGATGCCATCGGCCGCGCAGATCTTGACCAGCATCTGGCCGAGGTTGGAGGCGGCGGCCGTGTGGACGATGGCGCTGTGGCCTTCGGCGCGCATCGTCTCAACAAAACCCAGCGCCGTCAGCGGGTTGACGAAGCAGGAGGCACCTTGCTCGGCGGTCGCGCCTTCGGGGAGCAGCAATGCCTCCTCGGCCTTGACCACGCGATAATCGGCATAGGTCGCGCCGCCAATGATGGCGCACCGGCGGCCGATCAGATGTTCTGCACCGGCGCCGGCGGCAACGATGGTGCCAGCGCCTTCATTGCCGCAGGGCATGGCCTGGCCGATGCGCGCGGCCATGGCGCGCATCCCGGCAGGCGGCACGGGTGCGGTGATTCCGCCTGCGATTGCAGTCACTTCGCGCATGTCGGCTGCACCGGTGAGCAGGCCGATGTCAGACGGGTTGATCGGCGCGGCTTCGATCTTCAGCTTGATCTCGCCGGGGCCGGGCTGCGGCTCGGGCACGTCGGCCAGCGCCAGGATGAGCTTGCCATCATCGGTGATGGTCGATTGGATCTGGCGCATGGGTCGTGTCCTCCTCAGAATTCGGGCAGTTTGAAGCCGGGGGGCAGTTGCATGCCGGCAGTGAGCTTTGACATTTCGGCGCTGCCGGCTTGATCGGCCTTGTTCTTGGCGTCGTTGAACGCCGCAACCACCAGATCTTCCAGCATTTCCTTGGAATCGGCGGTGAGCAGGCTGGGATCGATCTCCACCCCGCGGACGGCGCCGCGGGCGGTGGCGCGGACCTTGACGAGGCCGCCGCCGGACGCGCCCTCGACAAGGATATTGTCGAGTTCGGCCTGGGCGCGGGCCATCTGCTGCTGGACGTTGCGGGCGGCGTTCATCAATTCATCAAGGCTGGGCATGGTTCAGGCGCTCCGGGCGAGGGGGACTGGGTCTTCGGCATCCGGGAATGCGGCCTTCAATGCGGCCACGACCGGATCGGATTTCATCTTTTCGATCAAGGCTTTGCCTTCGGCAATCTCGATCTCGCGCAAGGTGGGCCCGCCGCCATCGGCGTGCCATTCAACGTGCCATTTGGTGCCGGTCCACCCAGCGAGGCAGGTGGCGATGGCGGCCTTCACGTCGCCGGGCAGGCCGGTGGCGGCGAGGCTGAGCGATGGTGGCGTGCAGGCAATCAGGCGGATTTCGTCGTGGAGATAGTGCGCCAGCCGCGCCTCTCCCCGTTGTCGGAACAGGGCGACCAGCGTGGCAAAATCGGCGGGAAGCGTGGCCGCAGCCGGGCCTGCGGTGGCCGCAACCGGCGCGCTGGTGGTGGCCGGGCCGGGTGCCGGTGCCCGCGCGCCCGCTTCCGGTGACCGATCCTGTTGCAGCTGCCGGATGAGGCTGCCGGGATCGGGCAGATCGGCGGCGTGGCACAGCCGCAGCAGCGCCATTTCGGCGGCCTGCAGCGGCACCGGGGCCTGGTTCACCTCCTCCAGGCCCTTCAGCAGCATCTGCCACAGCAGCGACAGGCGCGGGAAGCCCAGCGCCTTGGCCCAATTGTCGAGCGCGGCCTGTTCCTCGGCCGACAGGGCAGGATCGTGGCGGGGGGCCATGCGCTGCCGGGTGATGCCGTGCACCAGATCGAGCAGTTCGCGCAGCAGCTGGGCCGGATCCTGGCCCAGATCATATTGGCGGGCGATGGCGGCCATCAGGCCGGGCACATCGCCGGCCAGCACCTGGCCGAACAGATCGCGCACCGCCGACCGGTCGGCCAGGCCCAGCATGTCGCGCACGGCGGCCGCCGTGATGGTTTCCCCCGAATGGGCAATTGCCTGATCCAGGATCGAAAGTCCGTCGCGCACGCTGCCTTCGGCGGCGCGGGCAATCAGGGCGAGCGCATCGGCTTCGGCCGCCACGCCTTCGGCATCGAGGATGCGGGCGAAATGGCCGGCCAGCATGTCGGCCGGGATGCGCTTCAAATCAAAGCGCTGGCAGCGCGACAGGATCGTGGCCGGCACCTTGTTCACCTCGGTGGTGGCCATGATGAATTTCACGCCCGGCGGCGGTTCCTCCAGCGTTTTCAGGAGCGCGTTGAACGCCGCCTTCGACAGCATATGGACTTCGTCGATGATGTGGATCTTGTAGCGGGCGGAGACGGCGGCATAGCGCACGCCCTCGATGATCTCCCGCACATCATCCACCCCGGTGTTGGAAGCGGCGTCCATTTCCACCACGTCGATATGGCGGCCGGCGGCGATGGCGGTGCAGGGTTCGCATTGCCCGCATGGGGATATTGTGGGGCCGCCCTGGCCATCGGGGCCGATGCAGTTCAGTGCCTTGGCGATGATGCGGGCGGTGGAGGTTTTGCCGACCCCGCGCACCCCGGTCAGCAGCCAGGCCTGCGCCAGCCGGCCGCGGGCGATGGCGTTGCCCAGCGTTTGCACCATGGCATCCTGGCCCAGCAGGGCATCAAAGCTGGCCGGCCGATATTTGCGCGCCAGCACCCGATAGGCCGCCGGCGCTGTGGCCGTGGCCGGAAGATCAAGGCCGGGGAAGGCGATATCGGATTCGTCGGACATCGGCGCTGTTGTAGCGGGCGGGGCGGGTGGCGTCACGTGCTGGATGGGGGCGCGGTGGCCCCCTCCGCCCTGCGGGCACCTCCCCCAGAGGGGGAGGATCGCGTTCGGCTCTTGCACTTTGGCCGGTGGCCCGCCATATGCGCTGCGGGAGCCGGGCGGACAGTGCGCTCGCCAACCCGGTCAGGTCCGGAAGGAAGCAGCCGTAACGAACCCGCTCTGGGTCGTTCCCGGCTCCCACCCCAGCAGTTCAGCGCAGCGTGCTTGCCAGCCGCTCCATCACCTCGTTGGCCAGCTCGGCACCGATCTGCGCCGGGGTTGGCCGTTGCGGCGCGGCGCGCTGGAAGCCGCCGGGTCCGGCGACCAGGCCGGGGCGCGGCATGTCGGGCACGCCGATGCTGGTGAAGCTGGCGAGCACGGCGGCGGTCTTCAGATTCTTCACCTCGATGCGGAACTTGGTGCCGATCGGCGAATCGCTGGCCACGATCTGCCGCACCTCGATCAGCACGCTGGTGCGGGCCATCAGCGCGTCGGTTTCCAGTGTCTGGATATTGGCATCACCGCTGACATCGGACCTGGCGCCCTTGGTGCGCATGGCGATGGAGCGATCGACAAAGCGCACGCCGGCAGCCTGCAGCCGTTCGGTGAAGGCGGTTTCCACCGCGGCATCATCCTCGGCATCCAGGTTGGCGCCTGGCTGCACCTCCCGCAGGCGGGTGCGGCCCACGGTGACATCGGTGGTGCTGGTGCCGGCGGCATAGCCGGCGCTGTTGGAACTGCGCGCGGCAATGCCATAGCCGGCGACGGCCGTGCTGTTGGACGAGCCCAGAGCCACGCCTTCGGCGCTGCGGGTCACGGTGCCACGGGTCACATATTCCGACTGCACTTCATCCGAGAAGCGGCGGTTCCAGAGCAGCATCATCGTGGGCGATTTCAGCGCCTGATAACGGCTGCGGAACGCGCCTGACCGGTCGCGCACGATCACCGGTGGCGGCGTGAGCACGGCCGGCTGGCCATCGCGATAGAGCGAGCCCGAGGGCGGCGGCGCCTGGGCAAAGGCCGGGGCAGCAATGGCCAGGGCCAGGAAGGGCAGGGCGCGCATCACAGGTTCGGCCTCAGTTCGACATAGAAGGCGCCAACCTTGCCGCCAGCGATGCTGTTTTCCTCGTAACCGGCGGTGGCGCGGGGGCTGAGAAACACGGTGCGCCAGGCCGACGGCTGTTCGGTGGGCATCTGGTTGGCATCAAGGAAGTTGGTGCGCAGCTGCACGGTGATCGGCTGGCTCTTGCAGTTGACCAGCCGCACGAACACCTTCAGCCCCTGATTGGGATTGCGCACCGCCTGCACGCCTTCGATGATGATGCGGCGGCCGAGCTTGCGATCGGTGAACTGCACGGCATTGAGATCAATCGGCGTCATCGAGGAGGCGACGTTGGCGACCAGCGCCGGGCCGGCCGAATCGCCAAAGGCACGGGCCTTCCAGGTGTCGCAGGTGACCACGCGGTTTTCGGCGGCAGCGGCCGGCACCGCCATCGCGGCGCCAGCAACCGCCAGGCTGGAAAGGAACAGGGCACGCATCATCTCACGTCTCCTCGGGCTCACAGCTGCGCCAAAGTCTCTCGCAGCAACTTGTTCTTGGCAACCGCATCCTTGCGCTTGGCGACGGCGGCCTTCACCCGGGCATCATCGCCGGGCACATCCCCAGATACGAGTGCCGAGCGCGAGCGGGTCCAGACGACTTGGCAGGCCTTGTCACCGCCCTGCATCACCACAGCGGGTTTCATGTCGAGCGGGCCAGTGTCGCCCATGAAGCGCACATCGACCTTGGCCGGGCCCTTGGCGACGCCGGTGGCGATCGACAGGCCATCGGGCAGCTGATCCCAATAGCGGATATCGGCATCGGCCTTGGCGGCGGACGAGAACATCGAGAACAGGGCGCCGACGCCAGCCATCACCGCGCCGGCGGTGCCGGCATCGCCGCCCTGGCCCATCATGGCGAGGCCCATGTTCATGGCGCCGCTGCCGATGGCGCCGGTGGTCTGCTTGAAATTGGCCTTGCCCTTCAGGATGCCATCAATGGCACGGCCACCACGGGTGGTGGCCTGGAAGCCGAGGCTGGACATCTGCAGCGCGGGCGCCACCTCGGGCTTCAGGCCGGTGGAGGCGAACTGGAACAGCGTCTGTTTTTCCGGCGGGTTGGCTTCGGGAATGCGGAAGACCAGCTTTTCCTTCATGGCGCCATCCTGCGCCTTGATCGGGCCAGCGCCGGTTTCGGCGATCATCAGCACATTATGGTCCTTGGGCGGCACGGTGATGCCGGGCTGGGCCAGGGCGGCGACATCAAAATCGGCCTTGCCATCGCTTTCGCCCATGCAACGCGTGGACCAGCCGATCAGATAGTTCATCACGGCAAAATCGGACTGGAATTCTTCGGCTTCCGACACCGTGTCCTGATATTCGGCGCCCTTGAAGCTGGCGCGGGCATTGCCGTAATCGCCTTTGCGCAAATAGAGCAGGCCGCGGTAATAATAGGCCATGGCGCGCTCATAGGGTTCGCCCTTGAAATCCTTGTTGGCTTCCTTGGCGAAGGTGTCGCGGGCGCGGCTGGCCAGCGCATCCTTGGCGTAGACGGTTTCAATGCGCTGCAGCGCCTGGTCAAAGGCCTTTTCGGCGGTGGCATAATCGCCGACTTCCATCGCGGCGAGGCCAAGGCGCTGGAAATTGACCACGGCATTGCGTTCGCCGCCAAACCACAGGTTGGACCAATAGGGCTTCAGCGCATCGGGCTTGTTGGCCAGAAAAGCCTCGGTTTCATCAGGATAGGGGCCTTCGCCATATTGGCGCTTCCAGGCGGCGATCTGCTTGGCGCGGGCCTTCGGGTCCACGGCGGCAGTGTCGGCGGCCGGGGCCGGTGCTGGCGCTGCGACAGGCGCCGGCGCGGCAGCGTCACCCGCAGCGGGCGGCACCACGGCCCGGGTTTGCGCCAGGGCGCTGCTGCTGGCCAAGGCAGCCATGATGGCAATTTGGAATCCGTGCTTCATTTGTCCCCCCACAACATGGTCAGATCCTGCCGGCCTTGCCCCTTTGCCCGCGGGCTGGCCGGTTCTGGGCGGGGGGTGCGGCCGCTGACCCAGCCAGCCCCCCGGTGAAGATCAGCGATAGACGACGTCGTCGCGCGAGGCGCGGACCACGACGAACGGTTCGGAGATGTAGACCGTTTCCGTGGTTTCCATGTCGATCAGCTCGAAGATGACCTGGATGGCGCGCTGGGTCATGCCGGTGGTGTTGTTGCGGCTGTCCTGGCTGGTGATGCGGCCGACAAGGCGATAATCGGTGCCGGCAACCGCCTTGGTCATGCCGCGCGTGCCAACATCGGTCTGGCCCTGGCGCTTCAGCTCGCGCTCTTCCATCACGTCCTGGATATTCTCGCGGGACAGGAAGCGCAGCTTGCCGGCGGCGGCGCGGATCAACTGGGCGCGCAACTGGTCGGAGAAGAGATCGGTGTCGATGCGCTGGCTCGACTGATTGCGGATGCGCGACCCTTCGAGGATCACGCGCGGCGGCACCGGGGTGCCGACAATATCCTGCCGCTGCAACAGATCGCGCACGATGCGATCGGACATGCCGATGATGTCGCGCATTTCGATGCCGGTGCCGGCGACGAGGCCACGGTTCTGCGGATCAATGTCAACCGCGCCCTGGCCCTTTTTCTGGGCGGCAACCGGTGTGGCGGCGCTGGCCACCAGGGCGCCCAGCACTGCCCCACGCATCATGAGGCCCATCAAACTACGCATGCGTTCCTACCCCTCGCAAAGGAAAACCAAAGATGCGACCCGTTTGCCGGTTGGCGGGAAGCATTCCACGTTGGCAAACCGGAATCAATGTGAATTCAGTGTGAACTTTCGAGTCAACGGCTCATGTCCACCACGCCGCGCGGCATTTTCACGTCCAGCGCGGCCATGCCGGCGACCAGCTTGATCTGGCAGGCCAGCCGGCTCTGGCGGTTGGCGCCGGCGGCGAAATCCAGCATGTCCTCCTCCTCCTCCGACGGCGGCGGCAGCGCCGCGACATCGCCGCCGACGAGATGGACATGGCAGGTGGAGCAGGCCATCGCGCCTTCGCAGGTGCCTTCCAGCGGCTGGCCATGGGCCTGGGCCAGATCGAGCAGCCGGTCGCCGGGCTGGGCATCGACGAGGGTCTCGCTGGCACCATCGGCCGAAAGGAAGCGGATGCGGATCATGGCCTGAAGATGTGCCGCGATCAGGCGAATTCGGCAAGATGGGCGGCGACCACGGCGTTGATCTGGGCGGCGGCGGCGTCGATCTCGGCCAGCGTGGTAAAGCGGCCGAAACCGAGGCGCAACGAGGCCTTGGCCTGGGGTTCGGACAGGCCAAGCGCGGTCAGCACATGCGATGCGCGGCCGGTGACGGCGGCGCAGGCCGATCCGGCCGAGATGGCAAGGCCGGGCAGGCGCTGGATCAGTGGCACGGCGACGCCGGGGAAGCTGAGGCTCAAATTGCCGGGCCAGCGCCGGTCAAGGCTGCCGTTGACCTGGTGCGGGACGGTGAGGGCCGCGAGCAGGGCGGTGCGCAGCGCCAGCGCATGGGCGTGATCGGCGGCCATGCGGGCGGCGGCGATGCGGGCGGCTTCGCCCAGCCCGACGATGAGCGCGGTTGGCAGCGTGCCGGAGCGGCCATCTTCCTGGCCGCCGCCGTGGAGCAGTGGGGTGATGCTGGTGAACGGCCGGCGATAAAGCGCGCCGACGCCCTTGGGCCCATGGCATTTGTGGGCGGTGAGACTGAGCAGATCGATGCCCATTGCCTCCACATCGATGGGCAGCTTGCCGAAGCCTTGCGCGGCATCGACATGGAAGACGGCGCCGACGCTGTGGGCCAGCTGGCCGATGGCGGCCAGATCCTGGGCGACGCCAATCTCGTTGTTGACCGCCATGACGGAGACGAGGGCGACATCCTCCCCCAGCGCGCGGGACAGATCGCCCAGATCGACCAGGCCATCGGCGCGGACGGGGACGATGCTGAGCTGGGCGCCGATGCCGGCGAGATAATGGGCGGTTTCAAGCACGCTGCTGTGCTCGGTCGCCAGCGTCACGATGCGGCGGCGGGTCTGGCCCGGCGCGGTGAGCAGGCCCTTCAGCGCCCAATTGTTGCTTTCGGTGGCGCCACTGGTGAAGGCGATGGCTTCGGACGGCGCATTGAGGAGCGCGGCGACGTGGGCGCGGGCGGCCTCCACCGCGGCCTTGGCCTTGTAACCCCACAGATGGGCGCTGTGCGGGTTCCCAAAGCCGGTGATGCCCCACGGCTCCATGGCGGCGGCGACCGCCGGATCGAGCGGGGTGGTGGCGCCATAATCTAGATAGAGGGGCATGGTCATGAACGGTTTCCGAGGCGGGTGGCCAGCGCCGCCCAGGCGGCGGCGAAGGCGTTTAGTTCGGCGTCGGTGGTGGCCGGCGACAAAGAGATGCGGATCGCTTCACCGGCCGCCGCACCCAGGCCCATGGCGGAGAGCACATGGCTGGTCTTGACCTTGCCCGATGAACAGGCAGCGCCGGCCGACACCATGAACCCGTCGAGATCGAGCCGCATCACCTGGGTGCTGGCCGCCATGCCGGGCAGGCCGATGCTGCTGATGTGCGGCAGGCGCGGGGCGGCGGCACCGTGGATGATGGCACCGGCGGCGGTGAGGCGGGCTTCGAGCGCGGCGCGGCGGGCGGCGACGGCGGCCCAGTCGTGCGGCTGGGAAAGGGCGGCGGCCAATGCGGCGATGCCGGGGAGATTCGGGGTGCCGCCGCGGTGGCCGCGTTCCTGCCCGCCGCCGCGCTGCACGGGCTGGAGCCGGGCCGGATCACGGGCGATCAGCGCGCCAATGCCCATGGGGGCACCCAGCTTGTGGCCGGAAATGGCGATGAAATCGGCACCGTCGGGCAAGGGCTGCTTGCCGGCGCTCTGCACGCAATCGGCCAGCAGCAGGCCGTCATGCCGGTGTGTGAGGGCGGCGACATCGGCCAGCGGCTGCAACACGCCGGTTTCGTTGTTGCCAGCCTGCACCGCCACCAGCGCCGGGCCGGATTTGAGCAGGCGTTCCAGCGCGTTGAGATCGATGAGGCCGGATGGCAGCACCGGGGCAATCACCACATCATCGCGCGCCGCCAGCACGGCGCTGTGTTCGGTGGCGCTGGCGATCAGCGGCAGGCCGCTGCCCTGGATGGCCAGCGCCAGCGCTTCCGTGCCGCCGCTGGTGAAGATGATCTGTTCGGGCGTGCAGCCCAGCGCGGCGGCGATGGCATCGCGGCTGGTTTCCATCAGGCCATTGGCGGCGCGGCCGGCGGCGTGCACGCTGGACGGGTTGCCGGGCAGCGCGGCGGCAGCGGCCATGGCATTGATGGCAGCAGGCAGCACCGGCGTGGTGGCGGCGTGATCAAGGTAGATGTGGCTTTTCATTGCAACGGGGCCTTCGCGCGCCATATAGGGCGCAATTCTCCCTTTACAGCCAGAATCAGGAAACCCATGCCTGAAGTGATCATCGCCGGCCCGGAAGGGCGTCTTGAAGGCCGTTACCAGCCTGGCACCACCCCGCGCGCGCCGGTGGCCATCCTGCTGCAGCCGCACCCGGCCCAGGGCACGATGAACCATCCCATCGTGCTGGCGCTGTATCAAAGCTTCGTGAAGCGCGGCTTTGCCACCTTGCGCTTCAATTTCCGTGGCGTCGGCCGCAGCCAGGGCACATTCGACAACGGCATTGGCGAATTGTCGGACGCGGCCTCCGCGCTCGACTGGCTGCAGCAGTTCAACCCGGAAGCCCAGACCACCTGGGTGGGCGGTTTTTCCTTTGGCGCCTGGATCGGCATGCAGCTGTTGATGCGCCGGCCGGAGATCAAGGGCTTCATCTCGATCGCGCCGCCGGCCAACATGTATGATTTCAGCTTCCTGGCGCCCTGCCCGTCGAGCGGGATCATCATCGATGGCGAGGCCGACGAGGTGGTGCCGACCAGCGCCGTGCAGAAGCTGGTCGACAAGCTGAAGACTCAGAAGCACATCACCATCCACCACAGCACCATTCCGGGCGCGAACCATTTCTTCGCGCAGGAGATGGAGCCGCTGATGGGCGAGGTGGATAGCTATCTCGACATGCGGCTGGCGAACGGCGGGCGCTAGAGCATTTCCCGACCAATCTGGATCAGCGTCATCGCCGTTCCGGCGACCCCTGCGGGGCAGGGCGAATTTGGCCCAGGGCTGCGTCGCTCGTCGGTTACGATGCCCGCCGCATCGCGCCCTCCTCGCTTCTTGCCCTGAACCAAATTCGCCGCCGTGCCACCGATCCAGATTGGTCGGAAAACGCTCTAAACCAGCCCCAGCGCCAAAAGTTCGCGCAGCATGGCTGGCGGCAGGGCTTCGCCCGGATCGGCGCCGGCAGCCAGATCGGGCGGGGCATCTTCGGCCGCCAGATAGCGCCAGCCCTGGTGGGCACGGCATGGGCGTGGTTCCACCGGCACCGGGCCCGGCTGCAGTTCGATGGCGCATTTCATGCCCCACGGCGTTTCGGCCATGGCAATCGACACGATGGTCTGCCGCGCCACCAGCCGGTGGCCGATGATCCAGAAGATCGATCCGCCGATCAGTTCGTCGGCGCGCTTCGGCATGAACCGCGTGTGCGCCCCGGCGCGGCCCTGGCCCCACCAATGCGCCTGCCGCGCCGCCAACGTCTCGATATCCGGGCAGCCGGCGGCCACCTTGGTCAGGTTAAGGGTCATTGCAGGTTTGCGACACCCACCAGCGCGGCGAGGCCCAGAAAGCCCAGGAAGCCCATCGTGTCGGTCGTCATCGTCACGAAGATGGAACTGGCCACGGCCGGATCGGTGCGCAGCCGGGTCAGCGCCAGCGGCACCAGCACACCGGCGAGGCCCGCCACCATGATGTTGAACAGGGCCGCCGCGGCAATCACCCCGCCCAGGTTGACGCTGTTGAACAGGATGCCCACGCCCAGCCCCAGCAAGGCAGCAATGGTCAGGCCGTTCAGCATCGCCACCCGCACCTCGCGCCAGATGGTGCGGCGGGTGTTGCTGTCGGTCAGCTGCTTGGTGGCGATGGCGCGCACCGCCACCGCCATGGTCTGCGTGCCGGCATTGCCGCCGATGCTGGCGACGATGGGGGTCAGCGCGGCGAGCGTCACCAGTTTCTCGATCGTCGGTTCAAACAGCGCGATCACGCTCGATGAGATCATTGCCGTGCCCAGATTGGCCGCCAGCCAGCGCACCCGCGCCTTGTAACTTTCGACCACCGGCTCGTTGATGTCGCCATCGCCGGCGCCCGACAGTTTCAGCGCATCCTCGCCGGCTTCGGCCTGGATGATGTGCACAACGTCGTCCACGGTGATGACGCCAACCAGCTTGCCCCAGGCATCGACCACGGCGGCGGAGATCAGCGCATATTTCTGGAATTGCAGCGCCACCTCTTCCTGGTCCATGGCCACCGGGATCAGCGTCTGCTCGCGCTTCATCACGTCGCCCACCATCAGATCGGGCGGCGCGGTCAGCAGCCAGCTCAACCGCATCGTCCCCACCGGGCGGCCGGCGATATCCACCACGAAAATTTCCCAGAAATCCGTGGCCGGATCGATGCTGGCGCGGATGCGTTCGATCACCGCGCCCACGCTCATGTTCTCGGTCACCGCAACGAGGTCGCGCTGCATCAGGCGGCCGGCGGATTCCTCCGGATAATTCAGCGCGGCTTCGATGTCGGCCCGGTCTTCGGGGGCCAGCGCGCGCAGCACGGCGCGCTGTTCGTCGGCCTCCAGATCCTCGATCACCGCCACCGCATCGTCGGTGTCGAGCTGGGTGACGACTTCGGCCACCTCGCCGGGGGACAGCGCCTCCAGCACATCCTCGCGGACATAATCGTCCAGCTCGGCAATCACCTCGGCGTTCAGCAGCTCGCCCAGCGCATCGGCGAGCGGCGCGCGGGCATCCACCGGAATGGCGCCAAACAGATCGGCCACGTCGGCCGGGTGCAGCGGGCTGACCAGCGCGCGCAGGGCATCATCGTCGCCGCTGTCCAGCACAGCGGCGACTTCGGCCACGAAGGCCCGGCTCAGCCGGCCTTCCTGCAGCGCATCCGGCGCCTCGTCGGCACGCGGGTCAAGACGCAGATCATCACTCACGAACGGGCGTTATACGCGCCTTGGCCGCCAGCGCCACCCCGCCGGGCACTGGGCCGCAGGCTGGTGACATCGCTGTTGATACTGCAAGAAATCGGTAATGAAATTAACTATAGAACAATAAATTGGACAATATTGGGGGGATGATGATGCGCTTGATGCAAGTTGTGGTCCTGGCACTGGTGGCGCTGCAGGCGTAGGCCCAGGTCAGCTTTGTGGCGGATCCGGCCAGCCTGGCCGCGATGGGGCCGTTGACGACCCTGCCGGTCAGCGGCAGCCAGAATGGCCAGTTCACCTCTGTGCTCGGCGATACGACCTTCAGTGTGACAGGTGCCTTTTCGCTCCCATATATTCCTGCCGGTTTCACCTTTGGCCGCTTCAACCCCAATTCGCGCAACCAGCCGATCCGGGTGAACACCAACCTCGGCAGCTATGATTTCACGGTGCCGATGGGTTCCATCTTTGGCGGCGGGGCGTTCACCTATGCCGGCTTTGCCACCAGCGGCAGCGAACGCATCGCCAGCGTGACGTTTGCCGGCGAAATGGTTGACCCGTTTTCAACCGACCTGGGCATGGCCCAGGTGCAATATGGCAATCTTGGCACCGTGCCGGAACCGGCCAGTTGGGCGATTTTGTTGGCCGGCTTTGGCCTGTCGGGCATGATGCTGCGCCGGCGCCGGTTGAGAGTGGTTAGCGCCTGATACGGCTTACTGCCGCCGGGCGCGGCGCCAGGCCCTGACGGCCTTGCCCATATGCGCCCGGCGCAGGCCGCGCCCGGCAAGCAAACGCTTGAAATCAATGGCGCTGTCGAAATTCTGCAGCTGCCAGTGATAATAATTCACATACTCGAGCCAGGCCAGCAGGGTGAGACCGGCGGCGGCGATGGTGCGCGGGGGCCAGCCGTTGGCGGCGATGGCGAGGCCGGTGGCGATGCTGGCCACCACCAGCAGCAGCAGGGCCGGGATTTCGGCGCGGGCGCAGAAGGCCAGCAGCCCATTGGCCGCGTCTGCCCGGCCATCCAGCCGGGCCAGCACCAGCCGCCAGGCGGCCGTGCCGATGACCAGCAGAACGGCACAGGCTGCCGCTGCCAGACCGGCCGCCAGATCGGGCTGGTCGCCGGCGTTCCACACCAGGAACCAGACAAGCAGCGGCACCGCCAGCACATTGCCGGCCTCCATCTTCCAGTAACGGGCAAGATGCGCGCGCAGTTCGGCCGGGTCGCGGCCGGCAAAGCGGGAAGGCGGCGTGGTCATGGCCATGATCTAGCCGTTTCGGCGGCGTGCCGCGATGGTGGCAAATTGGCCCGGCGCGGCTATGCTGATCGGATGTCGCGCCTGTCCATGCCCAGTTCGACGCCGCTGTTTGTGGCGGCCGGCCTGTGCGTGCTGGCCATCATCACGGCCTGGCCGGAGCCCTTGGGTGATGGCTGGGGCTGGGCCACCACCGTGGCGGCAACGCTCGGCATCATCGCCTCGCTGCCGTTCTGGGATGCCGCTGGCGCGGCGCAGCGCCGGCAGGGCAAGAATCCCTTTGGCGGCGTGGTCGCGGCCGTGCTGGCCGGCGGCCTGGTTGGCGGCACGCTGCTGCATCTGGCCAATGCCACCATGCCGGGCAGCCCGGCGCGCGATGTGGTGGTGCAGGTGACCGACAAATATGTCTCGCGCGGGCGGCGCGGGCACAAGAGCTATCATGTGCGCACCACGCCGGTGCCGGGCGAGGCGCCGAGCAGCGGCCATCACCGGGTGGGCGGGCTGTTTGGCAACAGCGGCAGTTATGATGATTATCAGATCGGCGGCTGCATGAAGCTGCGATGGCGGCCGGGCTGGTGGTGGCCGGTGGTGGCGCGGCGGGAGGCGGTGGCCTGTTCGGGCCCGGCCGCCGCCACGGTTGCGCTGGCGCCGGGGGCGGTGGTGCCGATGGCGCAGCCCGGCCAGGCCTGGGCGCTGGTGCAGCAGCGGCTGGCCGTGGGGCTGGCCCGGCAGGAATTTGGCCTGGTGCTGCCGCCGGGCGGGCTGCGGGTGAACATGGTGGTGACCAGCGATGCCAATGGCATGATCCGCCAGATCATGTGGACGGACGGGATGGCGGCCCAGCCCGAGGCAGCGCGCCGCCTGATCAGCCGGGCCGTGCTGCAGGTGCCGTTTGCGCTGGCCGGGCCGGCGGGCCGTTATCGGCTGTGGCTGAAATTGGTGCCCGGTGATAAGGCGCCGGCAGGGGCGGTTGAGGAGAGGATCTGAGCGATGCAGATCTGGTTGCCGATCATCATCTATGGCACCGTGGTGGCGCTGGGGCTGGCGCTGGGCTGGTATTTCCTGTCGGGCAAACGCCCGCCCAAGGCGGTGCAGGCGATCCATTTCCTGCTGGGCTTTGGCGGCCTGGAGGTGGTGATGCTGATCACCGCGCGCAGCCGCGGTGATGCCGATCTGAAGCAAAATGCCACGATCGCGCTGGTGCTGCTGGGCTTTGCGGTGTTCAGCGGGCTGTTTGCCGGCATCATGGCCAAGCCGCGCCCGGATGTGCTTGGGATGAGCCTGGCGCTGCATGCGCTGCTGGGCGGCAGTGCCTTTCTGGTGCTGCTGAACTGGGCGATGAACGCGGCCTAGACTTGATTGCAGTTTGATTGAACCGCTCATGCTGAGCCCGCCGAAGGGCGAGCTTGTCGAGGCACGCTCCAAGCGCGCTCGGTGCCTCGACAAGCTCGGCATGAGCGGGTTTGGGATTCCAGCAAAACGCAATCGGGGCTAACGCCCGCCAAGCTTTGATTTGAACACCGCCGGGCGCATGGGTGCCCTCGGGGGAACAGGCTTGGGCGGCAGCGGCTTGCCCGTCGGTTTTGCTGGTTCCTTGGGCTTCACCACCGCGCCCTGGGACAGCTTGGCGAGGGTGGAGGCGATGCTGAGCGCGCCTTTCAGCCGGGTCTTGTCGTCGCCCCAGTCGGCGGCGATGAACAATTTCTGATCGGGCCGGATCTTGGCGCGGGCGCCCAGCCGATCGATCCAGGCCATCAGGCCATCGGTGTTGGCAAAGGCATCGCTGACAAAGCTGACCAGCGCGCCCTTGCGGCCGGCTTCCAGCTTGGCGACACGGGCGGTGACACAGGCCAGCTTGATCTCGATGACGGCGAGGAGATTTTCCACCTCCATCGGCAGCTTGCCGAACCGGTCGATCATTTCGGCGGCCAGCGCATCGATGCCGGGCCGGCCCTCCAGCTCGTTGAGGCGGCGATAGAGCGCCATGCGCACGTTCAAGTCGGGCACATAATGATCGGGGATGAGGATCGGCACCTCGGCGGTGATCTGGGGTGAGAAGGCTTCGGCCGGTGGCTTCATGCCGGCGGCTTCGGCCTTGGCCTCCAGGATCGCCTCTTCCAGCATCGATTGATAAAGTTCGAAGCCGATTTCCTTGATGTGGCCGGATTGTTCGTCGCCCAGCAGATTGCCGGCGCCGCGCTGATCAAGATCATGGCTGGCGAGCTGGAAGCCGGCGCCGAGCGTGTCGAGCTGGGAAAGGACCTGCAGCCGCTTTTCGGCGCCTTCGGTGATGGTCTGGCCCGCGGCGGTGGTGAGATAGGCATAGGCGCGGGTCTTGCCGCGCCCGACGCGGCCGCGGATCTGGTAAAGCTGGGCGAGGCCGAAGCGATCGGCGCGGTGGACGATCAGCGTGTTGGCCGAGGGAATGTCGAGGCCGCTCTCGATGATGGTGGTCGAAAGCAGCACATCATATTGCTTGTCGTAGAAGGCGCTCATGCGCTCTTCGACTTCGGATGGCGCCATCTGGCCGTGGGCGACGATGGGCTTCACCTCCGGCACCTCGCCGCGCAGGAATTCCTCCACATCGGGAATGTCGGAGATGCGCGGGACGACGATGAAACTCTGGCCGCCGCGATAATGTTCGCGCAGCAGCGCCTCGCGCAGCACCACCGGATCGAACGGCATGACATAGGTGCGCACCGCCAGCCGGTCGACCGGCGGGGTGGCGATGATCGACATTTCGCGCAAGCCCGTCAGCGCCATCTGCAGGGTGCGCGGGATCGGCGTGGCGGTGAGGGTGAGCACGTGCACATCGGCCTTCAGCGCCTTCAGCCGTTCCTTGTGGACGACGCCGAAGCGCTGTTCCTCGTCGACGATGACAAGGCCGAGGCGCTTGAAATCAATGCCCTTGGCGAGGATGGCATGGGTGCCCACCACGATGTCCACCGTGCCGTCGGCAATGCCATCGCGGGCGGCCTTGGCATCGGCGGTGGTGACGAGGCGGGAGAGGTGCCTGACCTCCACCGGCAGGCCGCGGAAGCGGTCGCGGAAATTCTGGAAATGCTGGCGGGCGAGCAGGGTGGTGGGGCAGACGACGGCGACCTGCATGCCCGACAGCGCGGCGGCATAGGCGGCGCGCAGGGCAACCTCGGTCTTGCCGAAGCCGACATCGCCGCAGACCAGCCGGTCCATCGGCTTGCCGGAGGTGAGATCGTCGATCACGTCGCCAATGGCCTTCAGCTGGTCATCGGTTTCGGCATAGGGGAAGCGGTCAACGAACGCCGCCAGGCCGTGGGGATCGATGCTGACCGGTTCGCCTTCGCGCAGGGCCCGGGCGGCGGCGGTGGCGAGAAGTTCACCCGCGATTTCGCGGATGCGGTTCTTCATTCGCGCCTTGCGCGTGCTCCAGGCCACCCCGCCCAGTCTGTCGAGGCCGACGCCTTCCGAGTCGCTGCCATAGCGCGAGAGGACGTCGATATTCTCGACCGGGACATAGAGCTTGTCGCCGCCGTCGTAGGAGAGCGCGACGCAATCATGCGGCTTGCCGCCGATGGGGATGGCAACCAGCCCGTCATAACGGCCGATGCCATGATCGCGGTGGACGATGAGATCGCCGGGGGTGAGCATGGCCAGTTCGGCCATGAAGGCATCGGCCTTGCGCGCCGACCGCGCCTTGCGGACCAGGCGGTCGCCCAGCATGTCCTGCTCGGTCAACACCAGGATGCGGCCGCGCGGCTCCGTCTTGGTGAAGCCATGATCAAGCGGCAGCACGGTGAGGACGATGTTGCCGGCGGCGGCGAGGCCCAGCGCCTCCTGCCAATGATCGGCCTGGGCAATGCGGGCGACGCCTTCGTCGATCAGCAGGCCCGACAGACGCTCGCGCGCGCCGGCGGAATAGCTGGCGAGGATCACCCGGTCGCCGGCGGCGCGGGATTGTTCGACATGCGCCCGGATCGCGGCATAGACCGGCGGGCCGCCATTGGCCTGGGCGACGCGTTCGGGGGCGAAATCGCGGGCGGGCACGGCATCGCAATCAACGGCGTTCAACGTGCCATCGGGCACGGCGTGCGGGCTGGCGGCGTGGACATGGGCAGCGGCCAGACGTTCCGCCCATTCGGCCGGGGCGAGATAGAGCGCGTCGGCGGCCAGCGGGCGATAGCTGCCCTTCTTGGCGCTGAGGGCGGCGACGCGGTTGTCGTGATAATCGGCGATGGCGTCGAACCGGTCGGCCGCGGCCTTGTCGGCCCCGCCGCTTTTGACCAGCACATCATCGCTGCCCAGCCAGTCGAACAGGGTGACAAGGCCAGGTTCGAACAGGGGCAGCCAATGTTCCATGCCGGCCAGCCGGCGCCCGTCGCTGACCGCTTCATAGAGCGGATCGGCGGTGGCGGTGGCGCCGAACCGCTCAAGCCAGCCGGCGCGGAAGGCCTTGATGCGGGCTTCGTCGAGCAGGACTTCGGAGACCGGCAGCAGGGTGAAGCCATCGGCCGGGCCGAGGCTGCGCTGGCTGGCGGGATCGAAGCGGCGGATGCTTTCAATCTCGTCACCGAAGAAATCGAGCCGCAGGCCGAAATCGGCGCCCGAGGGCATCACATCGACAAGGCCGCCGCGCAGAGCATATTCGCCCGGTTCCACCACCGTATCAACGCGGACATAGCCGTTGGCGGCGAGTTTCAGCGCCAGCGCGTTGCGGTCGATGCGGCTGCCAGGCTTCAGCCGGGCCGAGAGGCTGGCGATGCGGGCCTTTGGCAGGCAGCGCTGGGTGATGGCGTTGACGGTGGTGACCACCAGCTGCGCGCCGGTCGGCGCATCAGCCAGCGCGGCAAAGGCGGCGACCCGGTCTGACGCGGTTTTCAGCGAGGGTGAGGCGCGGTCATAGGGCAGGCAATCCCAGGCCGGCAGCAGCACCACCTCTATTTCCGGCGCGAAATAGCCGGCGGCTTCGGCAAGGCTGCGGGCCTGTGCCTCGTCGGCAGCGATGAACCAGGCCCGGCCCTTGGCGGCGCGCGCCAGATCGGCCATCAGCCAGGGCAGATAGCCTTCGCCGCAACGGGCGAGCGTGAGCGCGCGCGGCGCCGTGGCAAGGCGGGCTGGATCGATCATCGCTTCAGCGGCTGATCTCGACGAAATCCAGCTTCATCAGCGCCTGCATCCACGGTCCATCGAGATAGGCCGGCGGCGGCGTGGTGCCAAAGGCCCAGGCGAGGATATCGACATCCTGTTCCTGCAGGATCACTTCAAACCAGGCCATGGCGGCTTCGTCCCAACTGGCATGATGCCGGTCGAAAAAGCCGCCGACCACCAGATCGGCTTCCTTGGTGCCGCGGTGCCAGGCGCGATATTTGGCGCGGCGAAGGCGCAGGGCCAGATCATCGGGCAGATTGTCGTTCATGGCACTGGCCTCTTCACAAACGATAATGCCGCGCGGGCGTTTCAAATGGCCAGCGCGGTGCTATCTGATGGGGCATAGCCATGCGCCCGGATATCCTCAACCCATTGTTCGCCGAAGTCAGCGCCCTGAAGGGCGTTGGATCGGCGCAGGTGCGGCAATTGGCGCGGCTGAAGATCGCCCGGGTGATCGATCTGGCCTTTCACCTGCCGACGATGATGATCGAGCGCCAGTCGGTGGAGCGGCTGGACGAGACGCTGGTGGGGCAGCCGGTGATCGTGCCGCTGACCCCGGCGCGGCATGACCGGGGCGGGCCGCGCAGCCCGCTGCGCGTCGCGGCGGTGGACCGGGGCGGGCAATGGGTGGACCTCGTCTATTTCGGGCAGACGGCGAGCTGGGCGCAGACGCGGCTGCCGATTGGCGTCGAAAAGCGCATCACCGGCAAGCTCGACCGTTATGGCCAGAAGTTGCAGATCGCCCATCCCGAGGTGGCGGCGATGGATGCCGGCCCGCCGGGGCAGACGCGCGAGCCGGTCTATCCACTGACCGAAGGGGTGACCAACCGGCGCATGGGCCAGTTGGTGGCCGAGGCGCTGGGCCGGGTGCCCGCGCTGCCGGAATGGATCGAACCCAGCGTGCTGGCGCGGCAGGGCTGGGCCGGCTTTGCCGAGAGCCTGGCCGCGGCGCACCGGATGGAAAGGGGCCGCGACCGCCTGGCCTATGACGAGTTGCTGGCCAACCAACTGGCGTTGATGCTGGTGCGGCAGCGGGCGCGCAGCCGCAAGGGCCGCGCGCTGCCGGGCACCGGGCAACTGGCCGACGCACTGCGCAGCCGGCTGCCCTGGCCGCTGACCGGGGCGCAGACCCGGGTGATCGGCGAGATTTTGGGGGACATGGCGCAGGCCGAGCCGATGCTGCGGCTGGTGCAGGGCGATGTCGGTTCGGGCAAGACGCTGGTGGCGCTGTTTGCCTGCCTGGCCGCGATTGAATCGGGCGCGCAGGCGGCGTTGCTGGCGCCGACCGAGATTTTGGCGCGCCAGCATCATGCGACGCTGATCAAGCTGGGCGCTGATTTGGGCATCCGCATCGCGCTGCTGACCGGGCGGGACAAGGGCAAGGTGCGCGAGCAGTTGCTGGCCGATCTGGCGGCGGGGCGCATCAACCTGCTGGTCGGCACCCACGCCATCTTCCAGGAGGCGGTGGATTATCATGATCTTGGCCTGGTGGTGGTGGACGAACAGCACCGCTTTGGCGTGGCGCAGCGGCTGACGCTGGCGGCCAAGGGGCGCACGCCGCCACATGTGCTGGCGATGACGGCCACGCCGATCCCGCGCAGCCTGGCGCTGACCCGCTTTGGCGAGATGGACCAGAGCATGATCGACGAGCGTCCGCCCGGCCGGCAGCCGATCGAGACGCGGGTGATGGGGCCGGAGCGGCTGGAGGAGCTGATCGCCGGGCTGGCGCGGCATGTTGAGGGTGGCGGCCAGGCCTATTGGGTGTGCCCGCTGGTGGAAGGCAGCGAGGATGCGGACGAGGCGGCGGCGACCACGCGCGCGGCGTTTTTGAAGGCGCGGCTGGGCGAAGCGCGCGTGGGGCTGGTGCACGGCCAGATGAAGGGGCCGGAGAAAGACGCGGTGATGGCGGATTTCGCCGCCGGGCGCCTCGCGCTGCTGGTGGCGACCACGGTGATCGAAGTGGGGGTGGATGTGCCCAACGCCACGCTGATGATCATCGAGGCGGCGGAGCGTTTTGGCCTGGCACAGTTGCACCAGTTGCGTGGCCGGGTGGGGCGGGGCAGCGGCCTGTCGCGCTGCCTGCTGCTGCGGGGGGACGAACTGTCGGAAACGGCGCGCAGCCGGCTGAAGCTGATGCGGGAGACCAATGACGGCTTTCGCATTGCCGAGGAGGATCTGAAGCTGCGCGGGGCGGGCGAGATATTGGGCACGCGCCAATCGGGGGAGGAGGCATTCCGCTTTGCCGATCCGGTCCGGGTGCAGCACTATGTGGGCATGGCGCGGGCCGATGCGCGGCTGTTGCTGGACCGGGATGGCGGGCTGGACGGTGCGCGCGGGCAGGCGGCGCGGCTGTTGCTCTATCTGTTTGATCGGGATGCCGGCGTGGCCATGCTGCGCGGCGGGTGAAGAGGGGTTGGGGGGCTTTGCGTTGCGCCCCGACGCCAGTGGCCCCTCCGTCGCCTTCGGCGCCACCTCCCCGCCCTGCGGGCAGGGAGGACCTATATCATGCCACGACTTGCCGGCAGTGCGGGCATTTGTGGCGGGGAAAGATGGTGAGGCCGTTCACCATCAGCCGCTTGCCACAGGCCGGGCACTTGATCAGCCAGATCAGCAGCAGGTTCAGCGCCAGTGCCAGTGGCGACAGGATGATGCCAACGAGGCGCAGCGGCTGGGGCCAGGGCAACAGCCAGAAGAGCAGCGGCAGCAGCACCGCCTGCAGCATCTGGTTGCGCTGCACGCGATACAGGCCAGGCAGCGGCCCCGCCACGGGGGTTGGCGTGACCGGTTCCCGGGCAGGGCGACGCGGCTGGCGAGCCATCAGTAACGCCAACTCGTCAGATCAGCCCCCTTGGGTGCGGCGGCTTCGATGCGTTTCAGGATCTTGTCCACATACATGGTGTGGTACCGCAGGCGGCTGATCTTGTTGGGCTGATTGGGATCGCCATTCCAGCAATGTTCGGCGCGGTCACCATAGGCAATTTCGCCCAGGAAGGGCGGATCGGCGGTTTTCAGGAAATCCTCCGCCAGATAGACGGCGTTGTTGAGATAATAATTGTCCATGTCACCGACATAGAGGAAGACCTTGTCGCGGATCTTGGGGCCCAGCGTTTTCCAGTCGCGCTTCATGATGTGGACGAGATCGAAGTTTTCGCGCCAATATTCGGCGACCTTGGGATCAATCTCGCCGGTGCGCTTGTTGAAGATGCGCTGGGGATAGCCATCGGGCCCCTGCGGGGAATAGACCGCTTCCCAGATATCCCACTGCTGGCCAGAGCGTGACTTGTCCCCCAGCACCAGTTCCAGCCGCTGTTCCTGTTCCACCGTGTAATCGACATGGCCGAGATAGTTGCGGTGGGCCGGGCGCGGCACCTTGCCGAACGGGCCAACGCGCCAGAAGGCGTTCTTGTCGGCATAGAGGTTGATGTTGGTATATTGGCGGAAATCAATGGGATCGGGGCAGGCGGCAAAGGCGCCGTTGAATTCATCGGGATAGAACATCTGGACGGCGAGCGCCTCCCACCCGCCGGTGGAGCCGCCATAGGTGAAGCGCGCCCAGCCCTGGCCCAGCCCGCGGAACCTGGCCTCCAGCGCCGGCACGAATTCCTTCATGATGGCATCGCCATAGGGGCCGAGATTGGCGGAGTTCACCGCATAGCTGTCGTCATAATAGGGATTGCTGTGGTCAATCTCGACGATGAGGAAGCGCGGAAAACTGTCGGACGTCCAGCGCTTGTAGAGATCAAACGCCTCCTGCTCCTCGATCCGGTTGTAACAGGGTTCGGAAAAGCGCGGGGCCGGCACGCACGGGGTGTTGGGATCGGGCGGCGTGGTGCGGAAGCCGCCGAAATCGGCCGGGAAATGGCCGTGGTTGATGATCAGCGGGTAGCGCGCCTCGGGGTGTTTGTCGAAATCCTTGGGCACCAGCACATGGCCGGTGATGAACACATCGGTGCCCCAGAATTTGCTCAGGCGTTCTGATCTGATCTTGAAATGGCGGACAAATTCGCTGTCCTTCGGCTGCTCCACCGGCGGGATGACCTTGGTCAGCGGGATGGTGACGACCGATTTGCTGGCCGGATCAAACGTCACCTTCATCGGTTCGGAGAGGAGGTTGCCCGGCTCTTCGCGCCAGTTCTGGCCGGCGCCGCGGGCGGCCGGCAGTTTCACGCTGTGACCGGTCGCCAGATTGTAGGTCTGATATTTGTGGAGGACGGCCTGCACCGTGTAGGTGCCGGCCGGCACCTGGGCCAGATCTTCGGCCGGATAGCCCAGCACGCCCTTGCCGATCGTCGCGCTGCCGCCGGGCTTCAGACCATCGACATTGATGCCCAGCACCTGCGGCGCATCGGCGCCGAGCTTGACCTGAAAGCGCGGCTCCCTGGTGGCATCGGGCGTGATGATCAGGATCAGCCGGCCATCTGTGCTGGCATCGACACCGGCTGTCGGCATGGTGATGCGGAATTCGGTCGCACCGGCCGTGCCCGCCAGCAGCAGTGCCGCCATGCCCACCACGCCGCGCCCGATGATTGCCCGATTTGTCATGCCCGTTCCCCAAAAACCCCGGGGCCAAAACCCCTTTGGTTGCCGCACGTTACAACAGCGCCCGGCTCCGTCAATCCTGCCGGCGAACCGCTGCCTCCGGAAATGCCATGTTTACCAATATGTTGCGTCTGGTTTCCATGGTTAACAAAAGCTACTGGGGCTGGTCGCTGCGGTCGCGATGGGGTAAAAGGCCGGCGAAATATCCCGTGTAAGGCGTACCCCAATGATGGAATCCCTGCTATCCTCCGACATCACCTTTGTGCTGTTCTCGCTGCTGCTCGGGGCCTTGATCGGCGCGTTCGGCGAGCGCATGCGCCGCGAACGGCAAGACCCGTTCCATCACAAGGATTGAGCCTCTATTTCGTGCGCAGCGGCCGGTCGTCGCTGGCCGCAAGCCAGATCGCCGCCGTCCACGCCGCGACATTCTGATCGAGCTGGGCGCGGTCCGCCTTGTCCAGCGTGTCATCGGGGGTGTGGTGGACATCGAAATAGCGTGTGCCGTCCTGATTGAGCGACAAGACGCCGGTGCCCAGCGCCGCCAGCGGGCCGACATCGGCACCACCGCCGGCCTTGTTGCCGGCATCGGGCTGGATGCCCAGCGGCGCCAGCACGGCGCCGATCTCGCCGAACAGCGGCACGCCAGCTTCGGCAACCCTTGATCCCACTTGCCAGATGCGATCGGCGCCGAAATCGCTTTCGCCGGCCAGCACGATTTGTTCTTGCCTGTGCGCTTCGGCATAGGCGCGGCCGCCGACAACACCGATTTCTTCGGAACCCCACAGCACGACGCGGATGGTGCGGCGTGGGCTTTGGCCGGTGCGGGCGGTTTCGGCCTTGATGGTGGCAGCGGCCGCCAGCGTGATGGCCACGCCGGCGCCATCATCGAACACGCCCTGGCCGATGTCCCACGAGTCGAGATGGCCGCCGAGCACGACGACCTCATTGGCGACGCTGCCGGGGATTTCGCCGGAGACATTGGCCGATTGGCCGGGGCGGCTGGTGGGGGTGGAGATGAGCTTCACCTCCAGCCGGCCGGCGGCGCAGCGGCGGGCGACGAGTTCGGCATCGGGCAGCGCCAGGGCGACGGCCGGAATGGGCGCGGTGCCGGCCGGGAAGCTGGTGGAGCCGGTGTGCGGGTTGCGGTGATAATCGGTGCCCAGGCTGCGGATCATCACGGCGGCGGCCCCCTTTTGCGCTGCCAGCGCCGGGCCGGCCCGCCGTACGGCGCCGTTGATGCCATAGCTGCTGCCATCCTGGGTGACGGTCATGCGGTGATCGATGAAGATGATGCGGCCCTTCACTTCGCTTTCGGGGGCGGCGCGCAGGGCGGCGAGATTGTCGAAACAGCTGACCGGTGCGGTGATGCCGGTGGCCGGCGTGGCACCGGAGCCGCCCAGCGCCGCGATGGCCAGCCGGTGGTTGCTGCCGATGATGCTGGCCTGTTCCTGGCCGCGTTCCCAGACGGTGATGGGAAAGGCTTCCTCTCGGATGTTGGTGAGGCCGAGTTTCTGCATGGCGGCCTTTGCCCAGCCGCGGCCACGGCCTTCCGCCTCCGTGCCGGCGAGGCGGGGGCCGACATTGTCGGTCAGGTCAACCAGCAGCGGCCAGGCCGGGTTGGCGGCCAGCGCCGCATCGCGCAGGCGCACGGCGGTTTCGATGCGGCCTGCAGGCTGGGCCAGTGCCGGGGCGGCGAGCAGCAGGGCGGCGAGGAGCAGAGGGCGCATGGGCGGGCCTTTTTGCGGGTTCGGATGATGTGCCCTGCTGGGGGTTTGCCGGCCTGCCGGCAAGCTGGTGAATTGCGCATGCGCGGGCGATTTGCCCGGTTTGCGCGTTGGCCGGCCTTCGGTTAAAGGCGGCGCCACATTCCCACCTTCTGAATTCGGAGCCGAGCCCGTGGCCTATCAATATGCGTTCGTGATGAAGGGTCTTTCCAAGACCTATCCCGGCGCCCAGAAGCCCTGTTTCCGCGACATCACCCTGTCGTTCCTGCCGGGCGCCAAGATCGCCATCATCGGCCCCAACGGCGCCGGCAAATCGACGCTGATGAAGGTGATGGCCGGCATCGACAAGGAATATCAGGGCGAAGCCTGGGCGGCCGAAGGCGTGCGCGTGGGTTATCTGCCGCAGGAACCGCAATTGGATCCCAACAAGACCGTCAAGCAGAACGTGATGGACGGCGTGCGCGGCGTGGCCGACCTGGTGGACCGGTTCAATGCCATCAGCGCCGAAATGGCCGATCCGCAGGACGACACCGATTTCGATGCCCTGATGGCCGAGATGGGCGATCTGCAGGAAAAGATCGACGCCGTGGACGGGTGGACGCTGGACAACCAGCTGGAAATCGCCATGGACGCGCTGCGCTGCCCGCCCGGCGATTGGGGCGTGGAAAGCCTGTCGGGCGGGGAACGCCGCCGCGTGGCGCTGTGCAAGCTGCTGCTGGAAAAGCCGGAAATCCTGCTGCTCGACGAACCGACCAACCACCTCGATGCCGAAAGCGTCGCCTGGCTGGAAAATCACCTGCAGGAATATAAGGGCATGGTGATCCTGGTCACCCACGACCGCTATTTCCTTGATAATGTGGTGAAGTGGGTGCTGGAACTGGATCGCGGCCGCGCCATTCCGTTTGAAGGCAATTATTCGGATTGGCTGGAGGCCAAGCAGAAGCGCCTGGCGCAGGAAGAGCGCGAGGACGCCAGCCGCGAAAAGGCCATCAAGCAGGAGCTGGAGTGGATCCGGGCCAGCCCGAAGGCGCGCCAGACCAAGAGCAAGGCGCGTATCAAGGCCTTTGACGAACTGGTGGAAAAGCAGGCCAACCGCCGCTTGGGCGAAGCGCAGATCCTGATCCAGATCCCGGAACGGCTGGGCAACAAGGTGATCGAGGTCAACAATGTCTCCAAGGCCTATGGTGACAAGCTGTTGTTTGAAAATCTGAGCTTCAGCCTGCCGCCAGGCGGCATCGTGGGCGTGATCGGGCCGAACGGGGCGGGCAAGTCCACGCTGTTCCGCATGATCACCGGCCAGGAAACGCCGGACAGCGGCGACATCACCATCGGTGACACGGTGAAGCTGGCCTATGTTGACCAGAGCCGCGACGCCCTGAACCCCACTGCCACGGTGTGGGAGGAAATCTCCCAGGGCAATGACAAATTCTATTTCGGCAAGAACGAGGTGTTGACCCGCGCCTATGTCGGCGCGTTCAACTTCAAGGGTGTGGACCAGCAGAAGAAGGTTGGCCAGCTTTCGGGCGGTGAACGCAACCGCGTGCACATGGCCAAGATGCTGGTGAAGGGCGGCAACGTGCTGCTGCTCGACGAACCGACCAACGATCTGGACGTCGAAACCCTGCGCGCGCTGGAAGAGGCGCTGGAAAGCTTTGCCGGCTGCGCCGTGGTCATCAGCCACGACCGCTTCTTCCTTGACCGCCTTGCCACCCACATCCTGGCCTTTGAAGGCGACAGCCATGTCGAGTGGTTCGAAGGCAATTTCGAGATGTATGAGGAAGACAAGCGCCGCCGGCTGGGTGATGCGGCCGACCGTCCGCACGCGCTGACGTACAAGAAGTTGACGCGCTAAAGCCTTGATCTGAAATCATGTTCGGGCGGGTTTGGCAATGGCCGAGCCCGCCCGAATGCGTTTGGGAGCCATGTTCTGGCCATGGCGCTTGCCATGTCGGCCATTTCGTGTCACACCAAGTGACATGAAGGCACATCAAGTGACACAAATGCCGAATCTGCGCCAGCAGCAGAAGGCTGCCACCACGGATCTGATTCTGGATGCGGTGGGCAATTGCCTGGCCGATACCGGCCTTGCCGAGTTGAGCATTGAGATGGTGGCCGATGCCGCGGGCATCGCCAAGCGCACCATCTATCGCCATTTTGCCACACGCGAATTGATGCTGGAGGCGTGGTGGGCCCGTCACAAGCAGAGCATCAATCAGGAGCAATTTCCGGACACCGCCGCCGCACTGGCGGCCTTTGCGCGCCGGGCTTTTCCCAAATTCGATGAGGAGGCGACGATCATGCGGGGGATGGTGTTGTCTGAACAGGGGCGGGCCATGACCCTGGCGGCCAATCAGAAGCGCATGCAGGCCATCCGGGCGGCTGTTCGGGACGGTGCGGGTGACTTGCCGGAACCCCAGGCCACACGGCTGGCGGCGACGGTGCAACTGCTGCAATCGGCGACCGCCTGGCTGACGATGCGCGAATATTGGGGGCTGAGCGGCGAGGAGGCTGGTGAGGCGGCGGCGCAGGCGATCGAGGCGTTGTTCGCCGCTGCCGCCGGCCGCACATCAGGCCGCATTTTCCACGCGCCGATCCCGGCGGTTGATCCGCCGCGGGTTGCACGTGTGCTGGCGGCAATCTGGTCGGGCCAGGTCATGCCGTTCGATCCCGTTCCGGGTGCCCTGGTGGTGCTGGCTGGCGATGCCCATGGGTCTGCGATCGAGGTGTATCCCGCCACCACCTGCCTGGTGCCTGGGCAGGACGACGCGATGTTCGACAGCCGCGATCGGGCCGATCCGGGGCCGGCGGGTGTCCATCTTGCCCTTGCCACCCAGTTGGGCGAGGCGGAACTCCATGCGCTTGCCGCTCAGGAGGGGTGGCGTTCGGTTCGCTGTTCGCGCGGCGGGTTGTTCGATGTGATCGAATTCTGGCTGGAAAACCGGTTCATGGTCGAGCTGCTGACGCCCGACATGCAGGCAGCCTATCGGGCGGGTTCATCGCCGGATGCCTGGCGCGAGGCCCTGAAATCATGAGCCGGCCAGCCCGTCTGCGATCGGGCTGACCGGCCAAGATCCGCTTCACATTTTTTTTCGCATGCGCGCGGCTGCTTTCGGGGGGGTGGCCGTGGCCGATCCCCTTTTGCCCCTTCGCATCACTGGTTCAACAGGAGAACATCATGAAGACGAAGTTGTTCGGCGCGGCCGTGGCCGCGTTGCTGTCATCCCATGCCCTTGCGGCAGTGACCAGCTACTCGGGGTTGGATGATGGCGAGGTGGTTGGTGGCGGCAGTGCCAATGCCTCGGTGGCACAGGCCGGCTTGTTGGCGGCTGCCGCGGGCTATGGACCCGTGCTGACCAATTATTTCGACCTGGTCGGGCTTGGCTTCAATGCCGGCTTCGCAATGCCTGGAGCCAATGTTGCGTTGGCTGCAGTCGACCTTGGGCCGGGCCGGTCTGGCGTCACCAATATGCAGCTCAACCCGCCGGGAACGGGCCTGCATGGATATAGCACCATCGAATCCAACACCGACAATGCACGCTGGCTGGGCTTTCCGGGTGGCACGGCCACCTTCTCACTCAACCGGCCATCAAACAGCTTCGGCTTCTTTTTCACAGGCGTGGAAAGCGGTCTGAACCCCTTGCTGTCGATCAGCTTCAATGGCGCGGGCGGGCAAGTGCTGAACGCTCCGACCACGGTCAATGGCGGGGTCGGCTATTTCGGTTTCACCTCGGATGATCCGTTTGATCAGGTCAGCATCAGCCGGTCTGGCGGCGACAACTGGGGCATCGACGGCGTCACCTTCAACGGCGTTGCGGGTGTGCCTGAGCCATCGAGCTGGCCTGGGCTTTGGCCTGACCGGCCACGGGCTGCGGCGGCGCGCACGGGTGGTTGCCGCCTGACGCCGCGGGCGGGCGGGCGCCGGGATCACGGCGCCCGCCATTCCCCCGCCCAGCCATCGCACGCACGAAACAGCGCCCGGCGGTGGCCGCTGTTGGCGAGGTGGAGCCAGTCGATCGCCGTCACCTCCACCCACAGGGTGGCGAAATTGGCGCGGGCCGGGATGATCTGGTCGGGCGTTGGCTGCTGGCCCTCGATCCAGGCCGGCAGTCCGGAGGACGGGCCGGGCAGGGGGGTGCCGGGGGCGGATTCAGCGAGGTAGCAGCGGCGGGCGAAGAGGGTGGACTGGTTCCAGATGCCATCGACGGTTTCCCCATCGGTCAGCACGCGGCCGGTGCCGGCGAGGCGCAGCTGCATCTGTTCGGTTGGGTGATAGGCCAGCACCGCCACTGGCTTGCCATCCAGTTCGGCCACCTTGGGGCTGCGCGCATCGGTGTGGAAGCGCAGGGTGGCGGCGGTGGGATCGGCCTTTCTGAGCACCATCACCCGGGCCTGGGGCAGGCCATCGGCATCGGCGCTGCACACCACCGGCGTGTGCAGCGGGCTTTTGCGGTCGGCGCCGCCGCGCACCAGCAGGCCCCAGGCATGGGCCAGGATGGCGGGCAGGCTGTCACGGTCGGTCAGGCTCATTTCTTCAAGGTGATCCCATAGCGGGCGAACATGCGGTCAACCTGCGGGTCGAGGCGGCGGGCGATGGCCAGATCGCGGGCCCCTTCGGCTGCACGGCCAAGGCGGGCGAGCAGCGCGGCGCGCAGAAAGCGGCTTTCCAGCAGGTCGGGTTCAAGCGCCAGCGCGGCATCGACATCGGCCAGCGCCTTGTCGTTCTGGCCCAGTTGCGTCCAGGCCAGCGCCCGGGAATCGAGCACGCCGGCGTTGCCGCCCAGTTCCAGCGCCTTGCTGCAATCGGTGATGGCGCTGTCCAGCTGCTGCTTGCGCTGGGCCTTCATGTAGCAGCGGGCATTGTGCAGGCGCCAGTTGCCCGGCGTGGCGGCAATCAGCCGGTCCAGCATGGCCAGCGCATCGGCCACATCGCCAAATTCGCCTTGCAGCGCAGCGCGGCTGATCTCGTAATCTTCCTTTTCTTCGCCGCCGACGGCGATGCGTTCATCCAACAGGGCCAGCGCATCGGCCAGCTTGCCCTGTTCGGCCAGCGTCATGGCCAGGGTTTCAATGCCGCGGCCGTTGGCCGGATCCAGATCATGGCCTGCCTGGGCCTGGGCCAGGGCACCGACGGCATCGCCCAGCTTGCCCAGCGCATTGGCAAGATTGAGGTGACGCTGGGCCGTGGGGGCCAGTTCGACCGCCTTGCGATAATCATCGCGCGCGCCGGCGAAATTGCCGGCGTTGTAGCGGAAGCGGCCGCGTGCCTGCCAGCTGTCGGCATCGTCGGGATCGATGGCGATCTGATCGGCGAAAATCGCTTCGGCGGCGGCAATCTGGGTGGCGCCGGCGGGATCCTGGCCATTCACATCGAAATAGCGGCGGGCCTCGCGGGTGGCGATCAGGCGCGGCGCGCTGGCCTTGGCCTTAGCCAGCCGATCCCGTTCGGCGGCCACGGCGCTGGCCGGGATTTCGAGGCCAAAACTGTCCATCCGTTCGGTCATGGTGGCCGTGCTGCCAGCCAGGCTGGCGCTGCGCACCAGCCTTTCACCCCGGATGGTGCCATCAAAGCCCGGTGTGCCATCCAGCGTGATGCCGCGGCCATTGTCGGGCAGCTTGACGGTGAGGTTCCAGGCCACGCCACTGGGCAGATCGGTCATCACCGGGATTTGCGCCCAGGCCGGGCGGCCGCGATCCACCTTCCAGTCGATGCGGCCCAGCAGCTTGTCGAGCGCGCGTGTGTGGCGCTGGCCATCGGCCTGCCATTGTTCATCCAGCACGGCGCTTGCGGTGATGGTGACGGTGCCGGCTTCGGCATCGCTGCTGGCGGCGGCCTTGCCAACATCGACATTGCCCAGCTGGTTGCGCAGCAGCCGGGCGATCAGATCATGGGTTTCCTTCGGCCCCAGGCCGCCGGCGGCCGCGTTATATTGCACGGCCCCACGGCCGGTCAGCACCAGCTTCACCTGTGCCACCGGATCCAGATCGATGGCGGCGCTTTCATCCACCACCATGTCCACCGACAGGCTGGGCCGGCCATTGGGGTGCATCTTCAGCGGCATCAGGCTGGCGCCCTTGGCGCGCAGCGGCAGCACGTTGAAGAAGGGCGGCGTGTCGCGGATGTCGGCCAGCCGGTCGCCGCTGCTGGTGCCATCCAGCCACAGGCTTTCCCCGTTCACCTGCGCACGCACCAGCACATGGTTGAACGCCAGCGCACTGGGCAGGCGCACCGACACCAGATCGCCCTGGCCGATGTTGGCCAGCACGGCTTCGGCCTCGATCCCCATTTCGTGCAGCAGGGCGAGCAGCAGCAGGGTTTTCGCCTTGCAGTCGCCATAGCGGGCCGACCAGGTCTGATCAGGCGATTGCGGCACATAATTGCCGCCATTCATGGTGACGGCGAGATAGCGCACCTTGTCCTGCACCAGTTGCAGGGCGCGCTGGGTGCGCTCCAGCGGGTTGGGGGTGGCAGCCATGATCGCGGCCACTTCGGCCTTGAGCGGGCTGCCCGGCTTGATCAGGCCCCTGGTGGCATAAAGCGGGGCCATGACGCTGGCGACCTCTGCCCAGCTGGCAAAGCTTGAAACCTCCACCAGCGGCGGGCGCTTGAAACGGCCGGGCGCATTGGTGGGGATTTCGGCCGGCTTGGCCACGGGCAGCGAATAGCTGATCTGCTGATAGCCGCCAGCCGTGCTGATCTGGGGCGTGATGCCGGATTGCAGGGCCTGATAGCCGGGCGCCTTGCCGGCCGGCCAGCTCAGCAGCAGCCGGCCAAAGCCCAGCCGGGTTGGCTGGGGCAGCAGCAAGCCGGCGCCCTGGACATGGCCGCCCAGCGCCTTGTCGCTGCCGGTGATGGAATAGGCGAGGCGCAGCATGTCGCCCACCTGCAGCCCTTCCACATCCAGCGTGGCGGTGAGCACGCCTGTCACCATCTGCTGTTCCAGATTGGCTTCGCGGCGCAGCACGGCAAAGCGTTGGCCCTTGGCGATGAGATCGATCATCTGGCCGGCGCGGATGATCTCCAGCTTGTGGATGATGAGATCGCCCTTGTCGGGCACCCAGGGCAGGGTGAGGGAAGTTTGCTTGCCCAGCTCCTCGGCATTGGCGATGCGGCGGACGACATCGCTGTAGGACCAGCTGGACGCGCCTTCATAGCGCTGCTGGCTGTCGAACAGCACCAGGGGCGGCAGGCCGGGCGTGGTTGGAATGGCCGCCGGCTGCACCCAGGCCGGGGCGGGCTGATACAGCGGTTCGGTGCCGGCGATGGCCGCGGTGGAGGCCAGCAGGGCCGCCACAACCGGCGGCAGACAGGTGCGAATCAAACGATATTCCCTTGGCCAATGTTCCAGCGACCCGGCCATGGTTGTGGCGCGCAACTAATGGCAAGGTCAATGGCCGTGGCAGAATGTGCCGGGCGTCATTTCACCTCGATGATGGCATCCACCTCCACCGGCCAGCCGCGCGGCAGGCTGCCGGCGCCGGCGGCGACGCGGGGCGCCTTGCCGGCATCGCCAAAGGCGGTGACCATCACTTCGGAAAAGCCGTTCATCACCTCCGGATGCTGGGTGAATTCGGGCGTGGCGTTGACGAGGCCCATCACCTTCACGACGCGCTTCACCTTGGAGAGGTCGCCCAGCTGGGCCTTGATCGTCGCCAGCATGCACAGCGCCACCTTGGCGGCATTGGCCTTGCCGGCGGCGACATCCATCGTGTCGCCCAGGCGGCCGGCGGCGCCGGCCGGGCATTCGCCATGGCCGGCCAGGAACAACAGCTTGCCCACGCGCGCGGCGGGCACATAGAGGCCGATCGGCGCATTTGGCGGCGGCAGGGTAAGGCCGGCGGCGGCCAGACGCTGCTCCGGCGTGGCGGCCGGCGTCTTGGCAGCGACCGGGATGGCGAGCAGCAGGGCGAGCGAGAATAGGGCGGTGCGCATGACGGGGCCTCCTTGCCGGGCGTGTGGTGCAGGCCTAGCATCGCTGGCACACAACACCAAGGGGAGGGGTTGCCTGTGCGGGCGACCGGGGCGACATGAACTTCACATCATCTGCGCATGTTGCAGGCTATCCCCATGAAAACATGATGGATGCCGCCGCCAGCGATCCGGTGGCGATGGGCTGGATGGCGGGATCGCCGCCGCCGGCCGCCACCCAGGTGCGCTGGGATGATGGATCGATGTGGCGCTTTCCCCAGTATCGCTGGGGCTTTTCCCATATGCGCGAACTGGTGCCGACGGCCGCCATCCCGCGCGCTGGCGACGTGAGCCCGCTGCCATTGGCGCTGCGCGATGAGCTGGACGATGTGACGCTGACCACGCTGGCCGGGCAGGCCATGAGCTGGCGGCAATCGCTGGCGGCGACCTATACGGACGCCATTCTGGTGCTGCACCATGGCCGGGTGGTGTATGAACGCTGGTTCGGTGTGACCCGGCCCGACACGCAGCATATCCTGTTTTCGGTGACGAAAAGCTTTGTCGGGTTGGCGGCCGAGATGCTGATTGCGGCAGGCAAGCTGACAGATGATGCGAAGGCCGCCAACTATGTGCCTGAGCTGCAAGGATCGGGCCTGGGCAATGCCACGGTGCGCCAGATTCTCGACATGCGCACTGGCCTTGCTTTCTCGGAAGATTATGTCGCCGGGCAGCAGGGCCTGTCGGACGTGCAGCGCATGAGCATTGCCGGGGCGTGGATGCCCCGCCTGGCCGGCTATGACGGGCCGGATGGGCATTTCGCCTTTGTCGCCAGCCTGGGGCAGGATGTGCCGCACGGTGGGGATTTCGTCTATCGCACGCCCAACACCACCGCGCTGCAATGGCTGGTGGAGCGGGTGAGCGGCCTGCCGCTGGCCGCGCTGATCCGCGACTGGTTCTGGCAGCCGATGGGGATGGAGGCGGATGCGGCCATCGCTGTGGACCGGCTGGGCACCGCCTTTGGCGGTGGCGGGCTGATGGCATCCCTGCGCGATATCGCCCGGGTGGGGGAAATGATGCGGCTGGGCGGGCGCTGGAACGGGCGCCAGATCGTGCCGCAGGCGGTGGTGGCGCGGATCTTCCGGGGCGGCGATCCGGCCGCCTTTGCCCATGTGAACTATCCCGGCAACCCCGATGGCAGCTATGCCAGCCAATGGTGGCACCGCGCCGGCGGCCAGGCCATGGCGCTGGGCGTGCATGGCCAGGGCATTTATGTTGATCGGGCGGCCGGCGTGGTGATCGCCCGGCTGGGCAGTCACCCGGTGGCCAGCAACCGCGGCAACATGGGGGTGACGATCCCGGCCTACGACGCGCTGGTGGCGGCGCTGGGCTGATGGCTCAGTTGCCGCTCAGCACCAGTTGCACCGCGCCTGGTTCCAGCGTGCTGAGCGCGCGGCGGGCGCTGCGGGCCAGCATATCGGATGGCATGGTGACGGCATCGGCGACAATGCGGCTCGCCATGGTGCAGACGCGGCGGCGATCGGGCAGGCTGGCGAAACCATTGTAGAGCCTGGTCATTGCCGCATCGTGGCGGGCCGCCCCGGCCTGCCCGTGCAGGCTGCGATAGCGCGCCTGCTCGGCGGCATAGGCATCGTTCAGCAAGCTGCGATGGCTCTTGAGCATCTGGTTGTAATTGTCTGTGATCGAACGATCATTGCAGATCAGTGCCGCAACGTTCAGGCCGCCGCGCAAGGCCCACATGACCTCGGCGCTGGCGGCCCGTTCCGGTTCGGGCGTCGGGGCCGGTGCGGGCGCCAGCATGGCCGGTGGCAGAGGGGCCGGGGCGATGGCGATGGGGCGCGGCGGGGCGTCATTTGCCGTGCAGGCTGCCAGCGCAAGGCTCGCCGCCAGCAGTGCCCAGCGTTGCGCTGTTGCTGCTGCCATGCCGATCCGTCCCGCCATGATAGTCCCTCTCCCTCAGGTGCTGTGGCGGCACTGAAGCCGTTGGCGGCTTGCGCCAGGCTGAACATGCCTGGCTGCGTCAGCCTGCCGCGCGCAGCCAGGCGGCCACGGTGTCGAGATCGGGGGCAACCGCCAGCAACCGGGCGCGTATGTCGGGCGTGGCGGGCAGAAGATCGGGCACCATCACCACCTGGCAGCCGGCGCCATGGGCGGAGAGGACGCCGTTGTGACTGTCTTCCAGGGCGAGGCATTGGGCGGGGTCGAAGCCAAGCCGGGCGGCTCCGGCAAGATAGGGATCGGGATGCGGCTTGCCGCGGTCGACATCATCACAGCCAATAATCGTGACGAAATGCTCCAGCAGTCCGACAGGGCCGAGAAGGCTGCGGGCCAGATCATGTTCGGAACTGGTGACCACGGCACATGGTAAGCCGCTATCCTTCAGTTGGCCTACCAGTGCACCGGCGCCGGGCTTGAGCGGCCTCAATGGACCCCATTCATCGCGGATGCGCTGCCGCACCTCGGCCCGCATCGCGTCATAATCCAGGCCGGGGCCAAAACGTTCGAGCATGATCGCCCGGCTGGCCGGTTCGGGCCGCCCGATCAGCAGGGCATAATCGTCGGCAACCATGGCAAAGCCCAGATCCGCCATCACGGCCAGCATGGCATCGCGGATCAGCCGCTCGGTGTCGAGCAGCAGGCCATCCATGTCGAACAGGACGGCGGCGGGGCGGCCAGGCAAGGGGGAGGCGGTCATCGCCACTGCCATGGCGGTGATGGCAGCGCGGCGCAAGCCGTCAGCGAAATCGATGCGCCGGCGATCGCACGGCAGGCGATGGTTCAGCGCGCTGCCAGACGATAGAGATCCATCTCGGCATTGGTGCCGCGCAGGCCGTTGGGCTGATCGTCGTGGCTGCGGCTGAGGGTGCGGGCGATCATGGCCTGCGCCTTGCAGAATTCCGGCTGCCTGGCCTGCTGCTCGAATCGGGTGCGCGCTGCCACCAGATCGGCGGCCAGCGCCGCTTGCCAATCCGCGCCATGCACCGCCTGGTAGCGGGCAGCCATGACCTGGCCGGCCTGTCGCAATGGTGCGGCCAGGCGTTGCGCCACATCCGGGCGATAACGCGCCACCATCTGTTGGTGCCGGCCCGTGCAGCGGGCTTCCGCCACTGCCAGCGCGATCATGGTTTCGGTCTTTGGCGGCAATCTGGCCGGGTCGGGCTGGCTGGCTGCAGGGCTGGCCTGCAGGGCCAAAAGGGGCAGCAGAAGCGTTGAAAACAACATTTTCACAATATCCCGTCCATGTTTCATGCTGGCTGTTTTGCCCGCGCCGCCGCAATGCGTTCGCGCCAGTCGGCCGGGCCGGATTTGTGGACGCTGGTGCCTTCGGAATCGACCGCAACAGTCACCGGCATGTCCTTGACATCAAATTCGTAAATCGCCTCCATGCCCAGATCCTCAAAGGCCAGCACGCGGGCGCCCTTGATGGCCTTTGAGACGAGATAGGCGGCGCCGCCGACGGCCATCAGATAGGCGGCCTTGTGGCGGGCGATGGCCTCGATCCCGGCTGGCCCGCGTTCGGCCTTGCCGATCATGGCGATGAGGCCGGTTTTGGCCAGCATGGTTTCGGTGAACTTGTCCATGCGGGTGGCGGTGGTGGGGCCGGCGGGGCCAACCACCTCGTCGCGCACCGGATCGACCGGGCCGACATAATAGATGACGCGGTTGGTGAAATCGACCGGCAGCGTCTCGCCCCTGGCCAGCATGTCGACCATGCGCTTGTGGGCGGCGTCGCGGCCGGTGAGCATCTTGCCGTTGAGGAGCAGCCGGTCGCCGGGCTTCCAGCTGGCCACTTCGGCCGGGGTCAGCGTATCGAGATTGACCGGCTTCGACGCCTTGTCCGGCGTCCAGTTCACCTTTGGCCAGTCTTCCAGCGCCGGCGGCTCCAGATAGGCCGGGCCGTTGCCGGTCAGGGTGAAATGGGCGTGCCGGGTGGCAGCGCAATTGGGGATCATGGCGATCGGCTTGGAGGCGGCGTGGGTCGGCGTGTCGAGGATCTTCACATCGAGCACGGTGGACAGGCCGCCCAACCCTTGCGCGCCAATGCCGAGATCGTTGACCGCGTCATACAGCTCGATGCGCAGCTCCTCGATCGGGCTGTTGGGGCCGCGGGCCTTCAGCTCGGCCATGTCGATCGGGTCCATCAGCGATTCCTTGGCCAGCAGCATGGCCTTTTCCGCCGAGCCGCCGATACCGATGCCGAGCATGCCGGGCGGGCACCAGCCGGCGCCCATCAACGGCACGGTGTTGACCACCCAGTCGCGGATGGAATCGCTGGGGTTCAGCATGGCGAACTTGGCCTTGTTCTCCGATCCGCCGCCCTTGGCCGAGACGATGATCTCGACATGATCGCCCGGCACCATTTCGATGTGGACAACGGCCGGCGTGTTATCGCGGGTGTTGACCCGGGTGAAGGCGGGATCGGCGACGATGGAGGCCCTGAGCTTGTTTTCCGGATGGAGATAGGCGCGGCGCACGCCTTCGTTCACCATTTCCTGAACAGTTTTCGTGGCTTGCCAGCGGACGTTCATGCCGATCTTCACGAAGGCGACAACAATCCCGGTGTCCTGGCAGATCGGGCGATGGCCTTCGGCGCACATGCGGCTGTTGGTGAGGATCTGGGCGATGGCATCCTTGGCCGCCGGGGACTGTTCCAGCTCATAGGTGGTGCCCAGTGCCCGGATATAATCCATCGGGTGGAAATAGCTGATATATTGCAGCGCATCGGCAACGGATTCGATGACATCTTCCTCGCGGATCACGGTCATGGGTTTGCCTCCTGAACTGGCATCGACACGCGGCGCGGCGCTTGGCCACAGCCTTGGCCCAACTGATAGGCCGGCTGGCGCAGCGGGTAAAGTTTGGGCCGCTGCTGTGGCGGATTTTCATAAGCCGTGGGCTAGCCCACGGTCAGGCGAATGGAGCCTTGCTTCTGTGGATGAATCGTCGCTGATTCGACCATTTCGGGGCACGTCAAGCGAACAATGGACTTGCGCTGGAATCTGGTGACGTAAATATTAACCGCGAGTTCGGAGCCCGCCAGCAACACTTTGCGCTGGTCAAAAGGAAAAAGGCAGCCCGTTGGCGCGGGCTGCCTTCAACCGGGCCTCTGAATTTCACGCGGCAGTTTCACGTCCGGCACGCGTGATCGTCAATCGGTCGGCCTGCGCACAATGCGCACGCTGACCGATTGACGTCAAGCCGGCTCCTAAAGGAGCTCTCTCAATGTTTAAGTTCAATCCGGAAAATCCAGCCCCCTTCACCGACGAGATCGTCCTCTATGTCCGTCGTCGGCTGGCGGAGGGTTGGTTTCAACACGTGATCGCAGCCGAACTCGGCTGGAATCAAGGGCGTGTGTCTGAGATCAACACAGGCAAGCGTGGTGTCGGAGTGCAGCAGCAGTTGCCTCTGTAGTATAGACATATACCGAGGGCGGCCAGCCGGATCACCTCCGGTTTGGCTGGCCGCCATTGGTTTTTTGAAGGCGTACCTGCAGGTCAGGTTGGGCAAAGTCCTTCGACTTTTGCGTGTGCATGCGGCCTCGATGAAGACGGCGCTCCGCCAAAAATTCCCCGTACCTGCCATCACAAGTCACTCTTTGCCGGCAAGCCCTTGATTGGCCAAGGACGGGCCCGCGGCCTGTGGATGAATCGCCGCCGATTCAACCATTTCGGGGCACGTCAAGCAAACAATGGACTTGCGTCGTGACTCGGCTGTGGCACTATTGATGGTGTTTCGGCGACCATCAGACACAAGTTGTGGTGGTTGCGGGGCGGGGGACAGAACAGCAGCCGGGCGGGGTTGCTGTGTATATCGGGGACAAATGTTGCTGCGGCAACAAAGAGACGTGACCCCGGTTTGTTCCCCTCCTATGATTGAGGGGCGAAAAAAGACATGAGCGAGTTTCGAATGACAGACAGCAGCGCCACTCTGACCCCGGAGCGCACTGAAGAGGGCGGCGACGCGCTGGCGGCCAACCTGGCCCAGGGCGTGCTGGCAGCGGCTGCCGCTGCGGCGGCGCAGTCGCGGCCCGGCACCAGCGAAATCATGCCGTGGAAGTTCCCGGTGACGGTCGATCGCAGCCGCGATGCGCTGCTGACCGATTTCGGCAAGGACACGCTGGACGACCGCTATCTGCTGCCGGGCGAATCCTATCAGGATCTGTTTGCGCGCGTGGCGGCGGCCTATGCCGATGATGCCGATCATGCCCAGCGCATCTATGACTATGTGTCGAAGCTGTGGTTCATGCCGGCGACTCCGGTGCTCTCCAACGGCGGCACCGGCCGCGGCCTGCCGATCAGCTGCTATCTGAACAGCGTGTCGGACAGCCTGGAGGGCATTGTCGGCACCTGGAACGAGAATGTGTGGCTCGCCTCGCGCGGGGGCGGCATCGGCACCTATTGGGGCCGGGTGCGCGGCATTGGCGAGCCGGTGGGCCTGAATGGCAAGACCAGCGGCATCATCCCGTTCGTGCGGGTGATGGACAGCCTGACGCTGGCGATCAGCCAGGGCTCGCTGCGCCGCGGCTCGGCGGCCTGCTATCTCGACATCTCGCACCCGGAGATCGAGGAGTTTCTGGAAATCCGCAAGCCGTCGGGCGATTTCAACCGCAAGGCGCTGAACCTGCACCACGGCGTGCTGGTGACCGACAAGTTCATGGAAGCGGTGCGCGACGGCACCAAGTTTGACCTGGTCAGCCCCAAGACCGGCGAGAAGCGCGGCGAGGTGGATGCGCGCGGCTTGTTCACCAAGCTGGTCGAAACCCGGCTGGCGACCGGCGAGCCCTATATCATCTTCATCGACGAGGTGAACCGCACCATGCCCAAGCACCAGCGCGATCTGGGGCTGAAGGTGTCGACGTCCAACCTCTGTTCGGAAATCACCCTGCCGACGGGGCCCGACCATCTGGGCAACGACCGCACCGCCGTTTGCTGCCTGTCGAGCCTGAACATCGAGACGTGGGACGAGTGGAACGGCCACCCGCAGTTCATCGAGGATTGCATGCGCTTCCTCGACAATGTGCTGCAGGATTATATCGACCGGGCCGAGCCGGCGATGCACCGCGCCGCCTATGCCGCGATGCGCGAGCGGTCGGTGGGCCTGGGCGTGATGGGCCTGCACAGTTTCTTCCAGGCGCGCGGCATCCCGTTTGAAAGCGCCATGGCCAAGAGCTGGAACATGCGCATCTTCAAGCATATCCGCGCCCAGGTGGACCAGGCGTCGATGACGCTGGCGGCCGAGCGCGGCCCGTGCCCGGATGCGGCCGACATGGGCGTGATGGAGCGGTTCAGCTGCAAGATGGCGATCGCGCCGACGGCCAGCATCTCGATCATCTGCGGCGGCACGTCGGCCTGTGTCGAGCCGATCCCGGCCAATGTCTATACCCACAAGACGCTGTCGGGCAGCTTTGTGGTGAAGAACCCCTATCTGGAAAAGCTGCTGATTTCCAAGGCGAAAAACAGCGACGCGGTGTGGAACTCCATCCTGGAGCGCGGCGGTTCGGTGCAGCATCTGGAGTTTCTGACGCCGGAGGAAAAGGCCACCTATCGCACCGCGTTCGAGATTGATCAGCGCTGGCTGGTCGAGCTGGCGGCGGACCGCACGCCCTATATCGACCAGGCGCAGAGCCTCAACCTGTTCATCCCGGCCGATGTGGAGAAGTGGGATCTGCTCATGCTCCATTATCGTGCCTGGGAGCTGGGCATCAAATCGCTTTACTATCTGCGCTCCATGAGCGTGCAGCGCGCTGGCTTTGCCGGCGGGGTGGAGGCCGACAACACGGCGGAAGCCCCGGTGATCCAGGTGGAACGCCGCGATTATGACGAATGCCTGGCCTGCCAGTGACGGCAGGCGGCGCCGCCTTGCCCGGCCATCCCGCCGGGCAGCGCACCGGCCGGGATGCTGCCCGGCCGGAGGGACAGGGGGATTGGGCCATGGACTCCACGACCCATTGCCCAATCCCCCTCCCAATCGGCATTGGAAGAGGTTAGTGTAATGAATGCGAATAAAGCTTCCAATGCTGCCTCGACGCAGAAGAATTATCTGTTGGTTGAAGGCAATACCTTTCATGCAGTAAATGCCTACTTCATGTCTTGCGCTAAGCTGAGAAAGCCAATGTTGGTTGTTCGAAGTGAAAAGCGCTATTGGAAAGTTGAATGGGATTGCATCATTCAAGATCACGAAAAATTCAGAATTCGTTTAGAAGATAGCCAAGATGAAATTTTAGACAGCATGATAGAAAAAATTAATTCCATTTCCGATTCAGAGAGGAAACGACTGAACTGGCATGTAAAATTAGATGTTGGTTACGTCAGCGGAATATCGAAATCGGCAGCAGAGAAGTTGGCAAAAGAATACTTTGATATTCTGAATCCAGTGTTTGCCTGAACAAATTCAACGGGTAGGAAAAAATTTATGCCGCTCCTTCAAGCCTCCAAGAGCTACAAGCCGTTCGAATATCCCTGGGCTTATGATTTCTGGAAGCGCCAGCAGCAGATCCACTGGATGCCGGAGGAAGTGCCGCTGGGCGAGGATTGCCGTGACTGGGCCCAGAAGCTGACCGATCACGAGCGCAACCTGCTCACCCAGATCTTCCGCTTCTTCACCCAGGCCGATGTCGAGGTGCAGGATTGCTATCACGACAAATATGGCAGCGTGTTCAAGCCGACCGAAGTGAAGATGATGCTGACCTCGTTCTCCAACATGGAGACGATCCACATCGCGGCCTACAGCCACCTGCTCGACACGATCGGGATGCCCGAAAGCGAGTATAGCGCGTTCCTGAATTACAAGGAGATGCGCGACAAGCATGATTATATGAACACGTTTGGCGTTTCCTCCAACGAGGATATCGCCAAGACGCTGGCGATGTTCGGCGGCTTCACCGAAGGGCTGCAGCTGTTCGCCTCGTTCGCCATGCTGATGAACTTCCCGCGCTTCAACAAGATGAAGGGCATGGGGCAGATCGTCTCCTGGTCCGTCCGCGATGAATCGCTGCACTGCGAAGGCATCATCAAGCTGTTCCACACGTTCTGCGCCGAAACCGGGGTGCTGACCAACCGCATCCGCGACGACATCGCCGATGTGTGCCAGCGCACCGTGCGCCTGGAAGACGCGTTCATCGATCTGGCCTTCGAAATGGGCCCGGTGTCGGGCATGACGCCGAAGGACATCAAGAAATATGTGCGCTTCATCGCCGATTGGCGCCTGAAGCAGCTTGGCCTGCAGCCGATCTACATGATCGACGAACACCCGCTGCCGTGGCTGACGCCGCTGCTCAACGGTGTGGAACACGCCAACTTCTTCGAAGCCCGCGCCACCGAATATTCCAAGGCCGCCACCAAGGGCGACTGGAACGAAGTCTGGTCTGCCTTCGACGCCCGCAAGGCCGCCAAGGCCGCCAGCGAAGCCGTGCCGGCCAACACGGATGACCGCCAGGGCGGGCTGCTGGGGGTGGCTGCGGAGTAAGGACGGAAGAAGGGGGCCTGCGGCGGGCAGGGACGCAGTCCCTGCCCCCATTTGTTTGGGTGAGGCCCTGGTTGTCGCGGCTGGTCCGGTGCGATATGATGCGCATGAATTATGCGCATGGAGGCTTGGATGGCGACGGCAGTGACGGTGCGGAAGCCAACCAATGTGTCACTCGATCGGGCGTTGGTTGAAGAGGCCAGGGCACTGGGCATCAACCTGTCACAAGCCTGCGAGCAGGGTATCGCCCAGCAGGTATCGAAGCAGCGGGCCGAGCGTTGGCTAGCGGAAAACCAGGCGGCAATAGACTCGTCCAACGCCTATGTTGAGGCAAATGGTTTGCCATTGGCGCGGTTCCGCCAGTTCTGATGGCACGGTTTGATGTCTATGCCGGGGTTGGCGACGGCAGTCTGCTGCTCGATTGCCAGTCGGACCTGCTGAATCGGTTGAATACGCGCTTTGTCGTGCCTTTGCAGCCACCTGGGCGTGCGCCAATTCCGGCACGTCGGCTTAATCCGGAATTTGACATCGATGGCGCGCGCTATGTGATGGTCACGCAATATGCTGCGGTGCTGCAGTTACGCGATTGTGGACCCGTCGTGGGCTCGTTGGCGCAACATGATGTTGCGATCCTCAATGCGCTGGACATGTTGATCAGCGGGTACTGAACATTGATGTGCGGGTTTGGCTTGCGCCGGGCCCCTCCGCCAGCCCTTGCCTTTGCCGGGGCTGCCACCGCCCCAAACGACTTTGGGACGGTATTTTCTTGTCGGCTGATTGTCAAGGAGCGGGGGGAGTGTCGCAGTTTGGGGGTGTGTAGGACAGGGGTGGGGTTATCTGGTTGGTTTGGTTGTGATTTTCGGTTTGTGGACGGGCCCGGTGGGTGTGGTGTTGGGATTCGCTGGTGGGGTGGCGTGGCGAAACTGGGGCGTTTGGTGACCGATTTGGAGGTGGCGGTGACCGCGGATGCTGGGTTGGTGACGGCAGCCTGGCGGTGGTGGTGACCGCGATTGGGCTGTTGGTGGCAGGTTTTGGGTATGGCCCCTCCACCGCCGTTCCGGCGGTCCCCCTCCCCAAACGCGTTTGGGGAGGATCTGCGTTGGGCGTGTACGCGTGGAACGTATGGGTCCAGGGGCCTCGCCCCTGGCCGCCGGAGCCTCTCTTGCAGCCACCCCTCACCCGGGCCGCCTTCGGCGTCTCTCGACCCCGGATCAGGTCCGGGGCAGGCCTCCCTCCCAGGGGGAGAGGTGAACGCTAGGCAAAATCCTAGCCGAGTTTGCGGCCGACCCAGACGACGCGGCCGATGATATGGACGGCGGTGGGGTCGCAATCGGGCCAGGAGGGGTAGGCTTCGTTGTCGGAGCGGATGGTGAGGCGGCGGGTGGCGGGGTTGAGGGAGAGGCGTTTGACCATGAGGGCATCGTCGACGCGCAGGACGTAGATGCCGTCGCGGGAGGGGGTGCGATCGGCGGTGTCGATGAGGATCTGGTCGCCGTTGGCGAGGGTGGGGAACATGGAGTCGCCATCGACGCTGAGGATGGCGAGCTGGTCGGGCGCGCCGGGGGCGATGTCGCGGATGAAACCGGCCTGGAAGGCGATGGCGGCCGAGGGGCGTTCGCCGTCGGGCAGGGCGCCGGGTCCGGCGGAGGCGCGGACCTGGTATTGGGGGATGAGCACATAGTCTTCCGCGGCACGGGCGAGGCCGGGGCGGGGCAGCAGGGTGTGGCCGCGATCGGTGGGGCCGCCGAGCAGATGTTCGGCGATGCCGAAATGCTGGGCGAGGATGCGCCGATCGGATTCGGAGAGGCGGCGTGGGACGCCGCGTTTGATGAATTGCTGGATATAGCTGGCGTTGCGCCCAAGACGCCGCGAGAGCGAGGCATAATCCTCGCCGCGTGACGTGATCAGCGCGTCCAGCCGTTGCCGGATGGCGATGCTGTCCATGACCCACGGACCTCCTCTCTGATCCGCGAGCGGACCCATAGCAGTAGTTTTTTTCCTAGATTAGTAGGATTTTAATTTCGATAAACAGGTATTCCAACCGAATCGCGAGGGATCGGACGGAATATAGTCCATAGTTGTAGGGAGTTGACGACATGAGCCTGTTGCCTGTCGTGGAAAAATATCTTCGCGCCAATCATGTTCCGCCCTCGCGCTTTGGCCGGCTTGTGGCCGGCGATCCGCGCTTCGTCTTTGATCTGCGCCGCGGGCGGGAACCTCGGGCCGCGACCCGGGCCCGCGTGCTGGCCCATATCACGGGCGAGACGGCCGCCGCCGGTCGGGAGGTGGCCCATGCGACCGCACGCTGATCGGGTGCAGGCGGCGATCCTGCGCGCCGTGGCCGGGATGGTGACGCCGTTGGGCGTGCGCCTGCTGATCGAGGAGCTGCGCTGCCGCGACTGGGCCAGCCTGACGCTGACCGGTGGTCGGCATGAGCTGGACATCCGCTTTGACGGGCCGGGCGCGGCGGCGGCGCTGGCGCATGTGGTGGCCGTGGCGCCGGATCTGGATATCAGTATCCCCGGCCATATCCTGGCCGAGCTGGTGGTGGAGCCGGGCACGGCCGATGATGATGGTGTGGCGTTGACGATCAACGCACTGGTGATCCGCGACTGACGCGGCAGGTCGGTTGGGCGCCGAGGGGGAGAGGCGCCGGCCGGCTGCGACATGTTTGAGCATCGCTCAAAAGTCTTGCGCCGGGGCGCGCATCCCGATACTCTTGAGTCGGAATCAAAAGCTGGCAGCCGGTGGTGGCTGCCCGGGAACCGACCAGAACAGCGGGCGCAGCGCATGGCGAAGACAGCGGTTTTTTCGATCCTGATGATGGCGTGTGGCCCGGCGTTGCTGCTGGCTGGCTGTGGCAGCAAGGATGCGCCAAAACCGGTGACGGAACCGGCGGCGCCGGTGCGGCTGGTGGCAGCGGCCCCGGCCGATGCCAGCGCCCGGCTGGAGGTTTCGGGCACCGTGCGCCTGAAGCGCGAGACGCCGTTGAGTTTCAACACGCCCGGCCGCATCGCCGCGATTCTGGTGCGCGAGGGCGACCGGGTGCGTGCCGGCCAGGTGCTGGCGCGGCTGGACACCACGGCGCTGGGCGCCAATGTCGCCTCTGCCCGGGCCGAGGTGGTGCGGGCCGAGGCTGACCTTCGCCGCGCCGAGGATTTGTTTGCCAAGGGCTGGGTGACGGCGGCGCGGGTGGAGCAGGCGCGCGCCACCATGGCGGCGGCGGCGGCGCGGGCGCGGGCGAGCGGGTTTGATGTGCAGTTGGCGACGCTGGCGGCGCCATCGGCCGGGGTGATTCTGGCGCGGCCGGGCGAGCCGGGGCAGATTGCCCAGCCGGGCGTGCCGGTGCTGACGCTGGGTGAGCTGGGCCAGGGCTTTGTGCTGCGGCTGCCGCTGGCGGACCGGGATGCGGCGCGGGTGAAGGTGGGGCAGAGCGCCGAGGTGTATATTCCGGCGCTGGGCAATCAGGCGCTGGCCGGGGTGGTGAGCGAGGTGGGTGCGCGCGGTGATGATGGCACCGGCACCTTCCGCATCGAGGTGAAATTGCCGGCCGATGCGCGGCTGGCGTCGGGCCAGATTGGCCGGGCGCGGCTGCTGCTGGGCGCGGCGTTGCCGGGGGCGCCGATCCGCGTGCCGGCCACTGCGGTGTTTGGCGCGCGCGCCGACGAGGGGTTCGTCTATGTCTTTGAGCCGGCGGGCAAGCGTGTGCGCAGCCGGCTGGTGAGCCTGGGCACGGTGGGCAGCGATGGGGTGGTGATCACCGCCGGCCTGGCACCGGGCGAGCAGGTGGTGGTGACCGGCGTTGACCGGCTGCGCGATGGCCAGGTGGTGGCGGTTGCGGGTGCCGCCAAATGAGCGGCATCATCCGGTTTGCCATCCAGCGCTGGCAGATCACGCTGGTGGTGTTCCTGGCGCTGATGGCGCTGGGGGTTTCGGCCTTTTTCAGCATTCCGCGTTCGGTTGATCCGCATTTCCCGTCGCCGTTCATCAACATCGTCGCCACCGTGCCGGGCGCCGAGCCGGCCGACATGGAATCGACCATCGCCAAGCCGATCGAGGATGTGGTGCAGGGGCTGGACGGCATTGTGCGCGTGCAGTCGCGATCGACCGACAGCAGCGCGGTGATCACCGCCGAGTTCAGCTGGGACGGCGATCCTGAGAAAAATTATGACGAGGTGGTGCGCGAGGTGAACGCCATACGGCAGACGCTGCCTTCGGCGCTGACCCGGCTGGAGTTCCAGAAGACCCGCACCACGGAAGCGGCCGTGCTGCAATTTGCCCTGGTGTCGGACACGGCGAGTTATCGCCGGCTGGAGAAGATTGCCAAGGATTTGCGCGAGCGGCTGATCCGGGTGCCGGGGGTGCGCGCCACGCGGGTGTGGGGGCTGCCGACGCCGGAAATGCGCGTGGCGCTGGACACCGGGCGCATGGCGCAGCTGGGCATCCCGGCGACCGCGGTGACCGATGCGCTGAAGGGTGGCGGCCAGGATCTGCCGCCGGGCGCGGTGCAGGCCGGCGAAGCGCGGCTGAACGTGCAGGCTGGCGGCGCCTACAAATCGGTGGCGGAGCTGGCCGACGAGCCGGTGCGGGCCCAGGATGGCCGCATCGTGCGGGTGAAGGATATCGCCACCGTGGGCTGGGCCTATGAGGAGCAGCCGCATTTTGCCCGTTACAATGGCAAGCGTGCGGTGTGGGTGACGCTGACCCAGAAGGATGGGCTCAACGTGCTCGACATCCGCGATGCGGCGGTGAAGGCGGCCGATGCCTATCGCCCGCTGTTGCCGCCCGATGTGCAGATGGCCGTGGCCTTTGACCAGAGCGACGACATTGCCCGCAAGCTGAGCCAGCTCGGCCGGGATTTCGGCATTGCGTTGGGCCTGGTGCTGATCACGCTGCTGCCGCTGGGCTTTCGCGCCAGCCTGGTGGTGATGATTTCGGTGCCGCTGTCGCTGGCGATGGGCGTGGCGGTGCTGGCGTGGAGCGGCTTCACATTGAACCAGCTGGCGATTTCCGGCTTCATCATCGCGCTGGGCCTGTTGGTGGACGACAGCATCGTGGTGACCGACAATATCGCCCGCCACCTGCGCATGGGCAAACCGCGGGAGACGGCGGCGATCGATGGCACCACCCAGATTGCGGTGGCGGTGATCGGCTGCACCTTCGTGTTGCTGTTTGCCTTTCTGCCGTTGACGCAGTTGCCGGAAGGGGCGGGCAAGTTCACGCGCAGCCTGCCGGTGGCTGTGCTGGGCACGGTGGCGGCGTCGCTGCTGGTGTCCTTGACCATCGTGCCGTTCCTGGCCAGCCGCATCCTGCCGCGCAGCGAGAGCGAGCATGGCAACCGGTTTTTGCAGGCGGTGAATGTGGGCATCCACCGGTTTTATCAGCCGGTGCTGCACTGGGGGTTGACGCATCCGCGGCGGGCGATGATCGCGGCCACCGCGCTGATCATTTCCGGCTTTGGCCTGGTGCCGTTGATTGGGTCCAGCCTGTTTCCGCCGGCCGAAACCCCCTATTTCCTGGTGCAGGTGACGGCGAGCGAGGGCACCGCCATTCCCGGCACCGACCGCGCGGTGCAGGCGGTGGAGGCCGCGCTGAAGGGTGAGGCCGATGTTGCCGGCGTGATGAGCAATGTGGGCCGCGGCAATCCGCAGATTTTCTATAACCAGCGCAATTTTGATCAGCGCAGCAACATCGGCGAGGTGCTGGTGGTGCTGAAACGCTGGGACGAGGGCAGCCCGGCGCTGGTGGACCGGCTGCGCACGCGGCTGGCGGCGGACCCCAACGCCCAATATGTGGTGAAGATCTTCCAGAACGGGCCGCCGATCGATGCGCCGATCCAGATCCGCATCGTCGGGCCGGAATTGCCGGTGTTGAAGCGGCTGGCGGGCGAGGTGGAGCAGGTGATGCGCGCCGTGCCGGGCACGCGGGATGTGCGCAACGCCGTGGCGGTGGACCAGCCGCGGCTGAACCTGGGATTGGACAATGACAAGGCCTCCCTGTTGGGGGTGGCGCCGGGGGCACCGCGCCGGGCGCTGCGGCTGGCGCTGGCGGGCGAGAATGCCGGCCGTTTCCGCGATGTGGAGGGCGACAGTTACAACGTGGTGGTGCGGCTGCCGCTGGCGGAGCGCCATGATGTGCGGGTGCTGGATGATATCTATGTGCCGGGCAGCCGGGGAACGGTGCCGCTGCGCGAGATTGCGGCGCCCTATCTGGATTCGGCGCCGCCGCGCATCAACCGCGACCGGCAGAGCCGCATCGTTTATGTCGATGCCCAGATCGCCGATGGTTATCTGACCGCCAAGGTGAACCAGGCGGTGGTGGACGCCATTCAAAAGGTGAAGCTGCCCGAAGGCTATCGCTTTGACATTGGCGGCGAGGCGGAGACGGCGGCGCGCAGCTTTGGTGGGCTGGGGCCGATCATCGCGCTGGCGGTGTTTGGCATATTGGCGGTGTTGGTGATCGAGTTTGGCCGGTTCCGCGAGACGCTGGTGGTGGCGGGCGTGATCCCGCTGGGCCTGTTTGGCGGGTTGGTGGCGCTGTTCCTCACCGGCAATTCGCTGAGCTATACCGCCGTGATCGGCTTCGTGGCGCTGATCGGGATCGAGATCAAGAACAGCCTGTTGCTGGTGGATTTCACCACCCAGCTACGGGCGGCCGGCCGGCCGCTGCGCGAAGCCATCGAAGAGGCGGGCGAGGTGCGCTTCCTGCCGGTGCTGTTGACCAGTGTGACGGCGATTGGCGGGCTGCTGCCGCTCGCCCTGTCGGGTTCCGGGCTTTATGGCCCCTTGGCGTGGGTGATCATTGGCGGGCTGGTCTCGTCGACGCTGCTCAGCCGGGTGGTGACGCCGGTGATGTATCTGCTGATCGTGCGGGGCAAGCCGGCGGGCGGGGATGTCCAGCCGGATTGACAGAAACTGTCAATTTCATGTGACGCTTTGGCAAGAATGCCTGTCGCTTCATTGCGTTGCAGCGCAGCGTGAATTATCGTTTTTTCATGAAGCGGACGGCCGGACAGAATCCCGAAATCGTGAAGCGGTGGCGCCCCGCCACGCAGATGGTGCGCGGCGGCACCATGCGCACGGAGGTGGGTGAAACCAGCGAAGCCATCTTCATGACCTCCGGCTATTGTTACGACAATGCCGAGGAGGCGGCGGCGCGGTTCCGCGGCGAACGGCCGGGCATGACCTACAGCCGGTTGCAGAATCCGACCGTGGAGATGCTGGAGCAGCGCATCGCGCTGATCGAGGGCGCAGAGGCGGCGCGGGCCACGGCCAGCGGCATGGCGGCAATGACCGGCATGCTGCTTTCGACCCTGTCGGCCGGGGACCATCTGGTGGCCGGGCGGGCGCTGTTTGGTTCGTGCCGGGTGCTGGTGGATACGATCCTGCCGCGCTTTGGCATCGAGACGACCACTGTTGACGCGCGCGACACCGAAGCCTGGGCCAAGGCGCGGCGGCCGAACACCAAGGCGTTTTTCCTGGAAACGCCGACCAATCCCGGCCTTGATCTGTGCGATATCCGGGCCATTGCCGATATCGCCCATGACGCCGGCGCACTGGTGATGGTGGACAATGCCTTTGCCTCCCCCATCGTGCAGAAGCCGCTGGAACTGGGTGCCGACATCGTCGCCTATAGCGCCACCAAGCTGATGGACGGGCAGGGCCGGGTGCTGGCCGGCGCCGTTTGCGGCAGCGCGCAGTGGATGAACGACACATACCTGGCCTTTGCGCGCCACACCGGGCCGAACCTGTCGCCGTTCAATGCCTGGGTGGTGCTGAAGAGCCTGGAGACGCTGGACCTGCGCGTGCGGCGGCAGTGTGACAATGCGCTGAAGGTTGCCCAGTTCCTCGAGGGCCGGGTGCCGCGCCTCGTTTATCCGGGCCTTGCCAGCCATCCCCAGCATGATCTGGCCATGCGGCAGATGAAGGCGGGGGGCACCATCATCGCCATGCATCTGGATGGCGGGCGGCCCCAGGCGCAGGCGCTGCTGGATGGCCTGTCGATCATCGATATTTCTAACAATCTGGGCGATTCGCGTTCGTTGATGACGCATCCGGCCAGCACCACCCATGCCAGCGTTTCGGACGCGGTGCGCGAGGAGATGGGCATCACCGAAGGGATGTTGCGTCTGTCCATCGGGTTGGAAGACCCGGACGACCTGATCGAGGATCTGGATCAGGCCTTGAAGGAAGCCGGCTTATGAGCGTGATCGGGCAGATGTTCCCCTACAGCGCCACCACCGGGGCGCTCACGGTGCGGGTGGCGCCGCATTTCCTGCCCGACCAGTCTGATCCCGATCGCGGCTATTTCGTCTGGGCCTATCATGTGCGGGTGGAAAATCACGGGGAGGCATCGGTGCGGCTGATGGCGCGGCACTGGCTGATCACCGATGGCGATGGCCGGGTGGAAGAAGTGGCCGGCGATGGCGTGGTGGGTGTGCAGCCGCTGATCCCGCCGGGCGGGGCCTATGATTATGTGTCCGGCTGTCCGCTCGCCACGCGCCACGGCCGCATGGAAGGCCGCTACAAGATGATGGCGGAGGACGGCACGCGCTTTTCCATCGATATTCCGGCCTTTGTGCTGGAAGTGCCGGGCGATCGGCCGGCGGTGCATTGATCGCCGGCCCGGCGCCGGCCAGAATGCGGCCATGAAGCGGACCCATCTGCCCCTGAATGCCCTGCGCGTGTTCGAGGCTTCGGCCCGGCATCTGAGCTTCACCCGCGCGGCCGACGAGTTGGCGGTGACGCCGGCGGCGGTGGGCCAGCAGATCCGCGCGCTGGAGGAAACGCTGGGCGTCGTGCTGTTCCGCCGGCTGACCCGCAATCTGGAGCTGACGCCGGAGGCCGAGCAGGCGCTGCCGGCGTTGCAGCAGGGGTTTCTGGCCTTTGAAGAGGCGGTGCGGCTGCTGCAGGCCGGCCAATCGAGCAAGGTGCTCAACCTGGCGGCACCGCGGGCGCTGGTGGCGAAATGGCTGACGGCGAAGCTGGCGGATTATGGCCGGCTGCACCGGGATTTGCGCTTTTCGGTGAACGCGCATGAGGCCGGCGAGGTGGATTTCACCCAGGCCAATCTGGATCTGGCGATCCATTTCGGCGGCGAGCCGCAGGCGGAGGGGATCCATGGCCGCACCCTGGGCGATGAGGCGCTGGTGACCGTGGCCGCCCCCGGTGCCGGGTTGGATGCACCCTGCATCGCCCATCCGCTTGATCCCGAAACGCCGTGCGTCGAAAGCGCGCTGACGCTGGCTGATCCGGGCCTGGCCATTGATGCGGCGGCGGCCGGGCTGGGCAAGACGCGGGTGCCGGCCCTGCTGGCCATGGCCGATGTGGCGGCGGGACGGGTCGTGCTGCTGGAGGATGGGGTGCCGGCTGGCGGGCAATGGTGGCTGACCGCGCCGACCCCGCAATGGCGCCAGGCCAAGGTGCGCGAACTGGTCGCCTTCCTCACCGGAGCGGCGGGCTGATAGCGGGTTTGCAAAGTTCAAACAGGGGCAGATGAGATGATGAAGCGCGTGTGGGTGCCGGTGTTGCTGGCCGGGATGGCGGTGCCGGCGCTGGCGGCTGATCCGGCGCCGGGGCAGTTGGCACAAGCGGTCAGCGAGGCGGAGCTGAAGACCAATATCACCAGCCTGGTGGGCTTTGGCACGCGCCACAGCGCCAGCGACACCAGCAGCCAGACGCGCGGGATCGGCGCGGCGCGGCGCTGGGCAGAGGAGCGGTTCAAGGGCTTCAGCGCGGCCTGCGGCAACTGCCTTGAGATCATCAAGCCATCGGAGGTGGTGACTGGCGACCGGCTGCCGACCCCGACGGAGATTGTGGATGTGCTGGCCATCCAGCCCGGCACCAGCGAGCCGGACCGGTTCATCATCATGTCGGCCCATATCGACAGCCGGAACAGCGACCCCCTGGATTCCAAGGGCGATGCGCCGGGCGCCAATGATGATGGCAGCGGCACCGCCGCCGTGATCGAGGCGGCGCGGGTGCTGAGCCGGCACAAATTCCCGGCCACCATCGTCTATGCTGTGCTGTCGGGCGAGGAACAGGGGCTCAATGGCGGCAAGGTGCTCGCCGATTTCGCCCGCGCCCATGGCTGGACGGTGGAAGCCGTGCTGAACAACGATATCGTGGGCAATTCGACCGGCGCATCGGGCATGAAGGATTCGGGCCATGTCCGGGTGTTTTCCGAAGGCACCAAGGCGGTGGAAACCCCGGCCCAGGCCAATCGCCGCCGCTACAATGGTGGAGAGGTGGACAGCCCTTCGCGCAACCTGGCGCGCTTCATTGACAGCCTGGCCGATCACAACATCAACGGCCTGGATGTGAAGATGGTGTATCGCACCGACCGCTTTGGCCGGGGCGGCGACCAGACGCGGATGCTGGAGGCCGGTTACCCCGCCGTGCGCATCACCGAGGCGGTGGAGCATTATGGCCGGCAGCACCAGAATGTGCGGGTGGAAAACGGCCGGCGTTATGGCGATCTGATCGATGGTGTGGATTTCCAGTATCTGGCCAAGGTGACGAAGCTGAACGTGGCGGCGCTTGCGGCGCTGGCCCGGGCGCCGATGCCGCCGGCGGTGACCATCACCGGCCAGGTGAGCCCCGACACCAAGGTGAGCTGGACGCCGGTGAAGGGCGCGGCCGGGTACAAGATCTGGTGGCGCGACACCACGGCGCCGCAATGGCAATACAGCCGCATGGCGCCCGCCGATGCCACCAGCCTGACGCTGGAAGGCGTGGTGATCGATGACTGGTTCTTTGGCGTATCGGCGGTGGCGGCCGATGGCAGCGAAAGCCCGATTGCCTTTCCGGGGGATGCGGGGAATTTTGTGAGCGTGAGCCCGGTCAAGCCTTGAGGATCAATCCCCGGCATGCGGGGTTGGCATCTTCCCAAGCGAGCAGGGCGGTTGCCCATGGCTGCTCGGCGCTGAACATCCTCCCCCTCTGGGGGAGGTGCCGAGCGCCGCGAGGCGGAGGGGGCGGTGCTGGGCCTTCACGTCAAGCCGGCGTGATTGCTGGCGAAGCCCCCTCCGTCGCCTGCGGCGCCACCTCCCCCAGAGGGGGAGGATCATGGGCCGGCGTGGTTGCTGGTGGAGCCCCCTCCGTCGCCTGCGGCGCCACCTCCCCCAGTGGGGGAGGATCATGGGCCGGCGTGATTGCTGGCGGCGCCCCCTCCGTCGCCTGCGGCGCCACCTCCCCCAGAGGGGGAGAATCATGGGCCGGTGTGACCGCTGGCTTGCCCCCTCCGTCGCCTGCGGCGCCACCTCCCCCAGAGGGGGAGGATCGTCGGTCGTGGTGGCCTTGCTTCGGAGCGGGGATCAGGCGCCGGCGATGAGGGGGCGGCCGATGAGTTGCACGGTTGGGGCGGCGAGCATGCGGGTTTCGCCGGTGAGGGGATGGCGCACCGTGAACCGGCCATTGTCGTGGGCGGTGAGCAGCCACCAGTCGCCGGCCTGATCCTGCAGCACGCCGGGCAGGCCGGCGGCGAGATCGCGCAGCAGCAGCGGCCAGGATGGGCCCTGTGTGCCGGCGTCCCAAACAATCTCGATGATGGTTTCAACCTCGTCGCCATCGGCCCCTTCGGTGGCGCCGGCCAGTGCCAGCAGGGCGGCCTTGCCGGTGCGGCCGGCCATGCGGGCGGCAACCTGATCGGCGGTGAAGCGCACGCCGCGCGCCGTCCAGCCGGCGGCGATGGCGGCGGCCATGCTGTTGGCTGGATGGGCGAAGGCCGGGGTGGGGGCAGGGGCGGCCAGCAGCGGGAGCGCGAGCATCAGGCGACGATCAATCATGGCGGCAGCCTAGCCGGGCGCGCGCCCGCCTGCTAGGGGCGCGGCCATGCTCTCAGTCAACGATCTCATCATCCGCATGGGCGGCCGCGCGATTATCGATGGCGCATCGGCCACGCTGCCGGCGCGCGGCTGCGTGGGGCTGGTGGGCCGCAACGGCGCCGGCAAATCGACGGTGATGAAGGCGATGGCCGGCGTGATCGAGCCGGATGGCGGCCGCATCGACAAGCCGCGCGCTGCCCGGCTGGGCTGGTTGAAGCAGGATGCGCCATCGGGCAGCGCCAGCGCGTTTGATATGGTGATGGCGGCGGACACCGAGCGCGCCGCCCTGTTGGCCGAGGAAGAGGCCGGGGCACCGCCGGAGCGGCTGGCCGATCTGCACGAGCGGTTGATTGCGATCGATGCCTATACCGCGCCGGCGCGGGCGGCGCGCATCCTGAAGGGCCTGGGCTTTGACGAGGCGATGCAGGCCCGGCCGCTCGACAGTTTTTCGGGCGGCTGGCGCATGCGCGTGGCGCTGGCCAGCCTGCTGTTCACCGGGCCCGACATCCTGCTGCTCGACGAACCGTCGAACCATCTTGATCTGGAATCGGCGCTGTGGCTGGAGGATTTCCTGCTGTCCTACCCCGGCCTCATCGTGCTGATCAGCCACGAGCGCGATCTGCTCAATCGGGTGGCCGGCTATATCCTGCATCTGGAGGCCGGCAAGATGCAGCTTTATGTCGGCAATTACGACAGTTTCGAACGGCAGCGCGCCGAACGGCTGGCGCAGTTGGAGGCCGCGCGGGCGGCCCAGGCGGCGCAGCGGGCCAAGCTGCAGGATTATATCGCGCGCAACAGTGCCCGCGCCTCCACCGCCAAGCAGGCGCAGAGCCGGGCCAAGGCCCTGGCGCGCATGCAGCCGGTGGCCGAAGCCGCGACGGACCCGACGCTGACCTTTGATTTCCCCTCGCCACAGCCGCTGCGGCCGCCACTGGTGACGCTGGACCAGGCGGAGGTGGGCTATGACGGCAAGCCGGTTCTGGGTGGCCTTGATCTGCGGCTTGATCCCGATGACCGGCTGGCGCTGGTGGGGCGTAACGGCAATGGCAAGACGACGCTGGCGCGGCTGATGATCGGCCAGTTGCCGGCGATGGCCGGCGCGCGCAACGCGACGGGCAAGCTGAAGGTGGGATATTTCACCCAATATCAGGTGGAGGAGCTCGACCGCGACGCCACCCCGCTGCAGCACATGAGCCGGGCGATGAAGGGCGCGGCCCCGGCGGCGGTGCGGGCGCAATTGGGGCGCTTTGGTTTCAGCGGGCCGACGGCCGAGCAGAAGATCGGCACGATGAGCGGCGGCGAGCGGGCGCGGCTGGCGCTGGCGCTGGTGACGCGCGATGCGCCGCACCTGATCGTGCTCGACGAACCGACCAACCACCTCGACATCGATGCCCGCCAGGCGCTGGTGCAGGCGCTGGCCGGCTATGAGGGCGCGGTGGTGGTGGTGAGCCACGACCGCCACCTGATCGAGGCCACGGCCGACCGGTTGGTGCTGGTGGACAGCGGCCGAGCGACGCCATTTGATGGCAGCATCGATGATTATGAGGCGCTGGTGCTGGGCGGCAGCAGCGGCGGCAATGCCGCGCCGGCCCCGGCCGCCAAGGCGCCGCGCATCGATCCCAAGGAGGCAAGGCGCCAGGCCGCCGCCCGGCGCGAGGCGGCACAGCCGCTGCGCAAGGCGATGCTGGCGGCCGAGACGAAGCTGAACCGGCTGATCGCCGACCGCGAATCGGTTGAAGAGCAGATGACCCAGGCCCCGGCCGACATCACTGCCCTGATGCTGCGGAAGGGGGCGCTGGATGCCGAAATCAGCGCCGCTGAAGAGCAGTGGCTGGCCGCGTCCGAAGCCTATGAGGCGGCGATCGCGGCCTGAACCGGGCAGGGCGGCAGCAGCCGGGCGAGATCGGCGGCGAGCCGGGCATAACCGGCGGCATTGTAGTGGAGATGATCGCGGCGCAGCGCCTTGTCGTTGGGTGACGCAAGGCGGGCGGTGCCGGGTGGCAGCTGCAGGCGCGCTTCGATGGCAGCCATGGCGGCGGACTGGCGCGTGCCGATGAGCCATTGCCGCCACCAGGGCTGCGGCCCCAGCGGCGCCAGCCGTGCGACAATCACCTTGGTGCCGCTGGCCGTGCCCGTTTGGGCCATGGCAGCGATGGCGGTGGCGGCGGCCGGGATGGCATCGCCCGCTGGCCACAGCGCGGCGGCGCGGGCATCATTGCTGCCGGCCATGATCAGCAGGGCCTGGGGGCGGTGGCGGGCGATGAGGCCGGGCAGGCGCGGGGCGATTTCGGTGGCGCGCTGCCCCGGCCAGCCGTGGCGGGCGACGGCCCAGCCGGGCGGCGGCGGTGCCTGCCATTCGTCGGCGAGCGAATCGCCTATGATCAGCAGGCGGCAGGGCGGGGCTGGCGCTGACACGGCTGCAGCCATGAGCAGCGCGCCGATCAGAGCTTGTACATCCGCCGGGTGTTATCGTTGGCGCCGTCCAGCCGGCCGAAGCGGCCGACCTTGATGTCGTGACGCACGATGCGGGCCGGGTTGCCGGCGACGATGCAGCGGGCGGGCACATCATCAAACACCACGGCGCCGGCCGCGACGATCACTTCATCGGCGATGGTGACGCCGGGCAGGATGGTGCTGCCGCCGCCGATGAAGCAGCGTTCGCCGATGCGGATCGGCTTGACGGTGCCGGTGGCGAGATCGCGGGCATCAAGCAGTGTCTTGAACGCCACCAGCGTATCGGCGCCCACGGTGATGCCGCCGGGCTGGCCGCCGATGAAGCGGCTGGACAGCGAGATGCTGGCTGTGGGGTGAATGCGGATGCCGTCGCGCCATTCCAGCCAGCGCCGGCGCAGGCCGGTGAGGAACAGGCGCAGCGGGCGCAACTGGTTGAGCGAGCCAAGAGCCATGGCGGCATGTAACGGCCGATGTGCCGGCTTGTAAATTGCGGCTGGCCATGAAAAAGGCTGAAGCCATCGGGGGCATGATGGCACGGCGCAAGAGTTTCAAGCAGATGATCCAGGCCCAGGTGCGCAAGCATCTGTGGAAGATGGACGTGCATCCCAGCGCCTGGATTGCCGAAACCGCCCTGATCGACCGCACCTGGCCCAAGGGCATTCATATCGCCGCCGATGTGATGATCGGCGAAGAGGTGGTGGTGCTGACCCACGATCTCACGCGCGGCATCTATCTCGACACCTATGTCGGCCCGCGCAGCCAGGTGGGCGCGCGCGCCATCATCCTGCCCGGCATCACCGTAGGGGCGGATTGCGTGATCCAGCCCGGCGCGCTGGTGAACCGCGATGTGCCCGATGGCCATGTGGCGGAGGGCAATCCTGCGGTCAGCCGCCCCCGCTAAGCATCAATCGCATCCGCCTCGATCGAGGTGGCGTGGCTCTGGATGAAGTGGAAGCGGTGTTCGGGGTTGCGGCCCATCAGCCGTTCCACCAGATCGGCGACATCGGCGCGGCCATCCGGGCTTTCGGGCAGCTTCACACGGATCAGGCTGCGGCGCGCCGGGTCCATGGTGGTTTCCTTCAGCTGCGACGGGTTCATTTCACCCAGGCCCTTGAAGCGGCTGACCTCCACCTTGGACTTGCCGGCAAACGTGGTCTTCATCAGCTCGGCCCGGTGGGCATCGTCGCGGGCATAGGCGACCGTGCCGCCGGCAGCGAGGCGATAGAGCGGCGGCTGGGCGAGATAGAGCCGGCCATCGCGCACCAGGCCGGGCATTTCACGGAAGAAGAAGGTCATCAACAAGGTGGCGATATGGGCGCCGTCCACATCGGCATCGGTCATGATGACGATGCGTTCATAGCGCAGATGTTCAGGGTTGTATTTGTCGCGCGTGCCGCAGCCCAGCGCCTGGATGAGATCGGCGATTTCGCTGTTGGCGCCGATCTTGGCGGTGTTGGCGCTGGCGACGTTCAATATCTTGCCGCGGATCGGCAGGATGGCCTGGGTGTTGCGATCACGCGCCTGCTTGGCGCTGCCGCCGGCCGAATCGCCTTCGACGATGAACAGCTCGGTGCCCACCGCGTCATCACGGGCGCAATCGGTGAGCTTGCCGGGCAGGCGCAGCGAGGATTTGCTGGTGGCGGTCTTGCGCTTGACCAGCGCTTCGGCGCGGCGGCGCAGCCGGTCTTCCATCCGTTCCACCACGAAGGCGAGCAGCGCCTTGCCGCGTTCCCCGCTGCCGGTCAGCCAATGGTCGAAATGGTCCTTGATGGCGTTTTCGACCAGCCGGGTGGCTTCGGGGCTGGTCAGCCGGTCCTTGGTCTGGCTCTGGAACTGCGGGTCGCGGATGAACAGCGACAGCATGATCTCGGCGCCGGCGAACACGTCTTCGCCCGACAGTTCGCCGGCCTTCTTGTTGCCGGTGAGGCCGGCAAAGCCCTTGAGCCCGCGGGTGAGCGCCAGGCGCAGACCGGCTTCGTGGGTGCCGCCATCCGGCGTCGGGATGGTGTTGCAATAATAGCTGGCGGCGCCTTCGCCATATTGCGGCCAGGCGCAGGCCCATTCGACGGCGCCCATCGGCTTGCCATCGGGGCCGGCGGCCAGATCGGTGCGGCCGGCGAACAGATCGGGCACCACCAGCGGGCGGTTTTCCAGCCGTTCCTTCAGATGGTCGGCAAGGCCACCGGGGAAGGTGAAGACGGCGGTTTCCGGCACATCGGCCGTGGCCAGTTCGGCGGCGCAGCGCCAGCGGATTTCGACACCGCCGAACAGATAGGCCTTTGACCGGGCGAGCTTGTAGAGGCGGGCCGGGCGGAAATTGGCATCGGGGCCGAAAATCTCGGCATCAGGGTGGAAGCGCACGGTGGTGCCGCGCCGGTTGGCCACGGTGCCCAGGCTTTCGATCGGGCCCAGCGGCAGGCCGCGCGAAAAGCGCTGGCGATAAAGCTCGCGGTTGCGGGCGACCTCCACCACCGTTTCATCGGACAGGGCGTTGACGACGCTGATGCCCACCCCGTGCAGGCCGCCGCTGGTGGCATAGGCCTTGCCGCTGAACTTGCCGCCGGAATGCAGCATGGTGAGGATCACTTCCAGCGCCGACTTGTCGGGGAAGCGCGGGTGCGGATCGATGGGGATGCCGCGGCCATTGTCGGCGATGGTCAGGCTGCCGTCGGCATCCAGCGTCACCTCGATGCGGGTGGCGTGGCCGGCCACCGCCTCGTCCATCGCGTTGTCGAGCACTTCGGCGGCGAGATGGTGGAGGGCGCGTTCGTCGGTGCCGCCGATATACATGCCGGGGCGACGGCGCACGGGCTCCAGGCCTTCGAGCACCTCGATGTGGCTGGCATCATAATCGGTGGAACTTTGCGTGGCGGCAAACAGATCGGACATGGCCTCTGTATAGGCGGCAGCGCGGCAGGGGGCCAGCGGCTTGGCTGTGCGGCATAGCTGCGACGTTTTGCGCAGCGCCTACGCAGTTTCGCGCATTGTTTCGTCACGTTGTGCGATGCAAAAGGGCCCTGCCGATATGGCGATCCTCCCCAAGGATTTACTGGGCTCGGAACTGTGGTTCCGGGCCTTTTTTTTCATGTTTTGAGATGCTTGGCCTTCTGTCGCCGGTTGCGCGCTGGCCCGACGGGCGAATCGTTTGCGCATTATGCAGTGCACAAGTTGGGGCCATTTCGGTGGTGATTCTGGATGGCTGGTGCGGGGCGTGGGTGCTGCGCGCGGGCCAAGTCCGC
>NZ_NOXT01000120.1:42500-127639 GCF_002251755.1 Sandarakinorhabdus cyanobacteriorum | reverse complement strand
CAACGCCCTGACAGGAAGGCTCATGAATAAGGCGGGTTAATACTTTAGCGGAGGCAGCTTTAGAAGGCGCGGACGAAGACGAACGGGTGCAGGGACCGCGTACCTGCCCGCCGGAGGCCAGCCTTCGCTTGGCCCTCAGCCCTTCAGCGCATCCGCGATCAGCGCCCGGCTCTGCGCCAGGCCATAAAGCGCGATGAACCCGCCCATGCGGGGGCCGTTTTCGCTGCCGATAAGGATTTCGTAGAGCGATTTGAACCAGTCCCGCAGGTTCGAATAGCCGGCGGCCTTGCCGGCTTCGTAGACTTCGAACTGATAGGCTTCCGCATCGGCCTCTTCGCCGACGGCGGCCAGGCGCGCATCGAGATCGCGAAGGGCGGACGCTTCGGTCACCGTCGGCACGCGGCGCTTCAGGCCTGGCACCACGAAATCGCGCGCGTAAGCCGCGGCGTGGTGGACCAGCCGGTCGAGCATCGGGTGGGTTTCGGGCGACGAACCCGGTGCATATTTCTTGACGAAGCCCCACAGCCGCGCCGGATCATCGGTGGCGGCGACGGAGGCGAGGTTCAGCAGCAGCGAGAAGCTGACCGGCAGGGCGGCGGCGGGCGGCTTGCCTTCGTGGATATGGTGCACCGGGTTGCCGAGCTGCTGTTCCAGCGGCTGTTCGGGATAGCGGCCGAGGAAATCGGCATAATCCTCGATGGCGCGCGGGATCACGTCATAATGCAGCCGCTTCGCCTTCCTGGGGTTCTGATACATGTAGAGCGCCAGGCTCTGCGGCGGGCCGTAATCCAGCCATTGTTCGATGGTGAGGCCGTTGCCCTTGGACTTGGAAATCTTCTGCCCCTCGGCATCGAGGAACAGCTCATAATTGAAGCCGGCGGGCGGATTGCCGCCCAGCGCGCGCACGATCTTGCCGCTGAGGATGACGCTGTCGATCAGATCCTTGCCGGCCATTTCATAATCAACGCCCAGCGCCAGCCAGCGCATCGCCCAATCCACCTTCCACTGCAGCTTGCAGTGCCCGCCGGTGACGGGAACCGTGACCTCCTCGTCGGTGCCGGGGCGGATGTAGGTGACGGTGCCGGCCGCCACATCGCGGGCGATGATCGGCACCTGCAGCACCGTGCCCAGCACCGGATCGACCGGCAGGAACGGCGAATAGGTGGCGCGCCGTTCGGGGCCCAGCGTCGGCAGGATGATGCCCATCACATCATCATAATGGGCCAAAATCTTCAGCAGCGTCGCATCGAACATGCCGCTGGCATAGCATTCGGTGGACGACATGAACTCGTAATCAAAGCCGAAGCTGTCGAGAAAGGCGCGCAGCCGGGCATTGTTGTGCTGGCCAAAGCTGGGGTGGGTGCCGAACGGATCGCGCACCTTTGTCAGCGGCTTGCCCAGGTCTTCGCGCAGCATCTCCGGGTTGGGGATGCCGTCGGGCACCTTGCGCAGCCCGTCCATATCATCCGAAAAGGCGATCAGGCGGGTCTTCACCCCCGGCGCCATCGCTTCAAAGGCGCGACGCACCATGGTGGTGCGCACCACTTCGCCAAAGGTGCCGATGTGCGGCAGGCCCGACGGGCCATAGCCGGTTTCAAAGATCACCGCCTGCCCGGCGGGCACGCCGTTCGGGTAACGGGCGAGGATCTTGCGGGCTTCCTCGAACGGCCATGCCTTGTTTTCCAGGGCGGCGGCTTGAAGGGTTTCGGTGGTGATGGTCATGGCTTTTGGCTATCGCTTGGCTTTGCCCCCCTGTGACGACTGATGGCCATGAGTGCAACAGAATCCAGCGATCGCGGCAGCGAACGTGGCATGGCCATCCCGGCGCTGGTGGCCAGCCATGCCGGCGTGTGGATTGGCGATGCCAGCGGCCAGGTGCGCGGGTTGAGCCGGGGGGAGGCGATTGCCCGGGCCGGCGATTCGCCCCACCTGCTGCTGAATGCGCCGGTCACCGCCAGCCGGCTGGGGCTGGGCGAATTGTCGGGCCTCGATCTGCTTGAGCTGTTCGCCTTCCTGTTTCCGGCGCGCTTTGCCATACCAACGCCGCGCGGGCTGGCCGCCGCGCTGGGCATCGCGCCGCCGGGGCACGAGGGCGACGCCGCATTCCTGCAGCGCGCGGCCGCCGCCCTGCTTGCCGTGCCGGGCCAGGCCGATTGGGCGCAGCGCCACGGTGCGTGGACGAGCCTGCAAAGCCTGATCCGCCAGCGCTGGGCCTGGGCCCCGCATCTGGCCCGGCTGATCGACAAGCCCAAGGCGCCCGAACGCCATGTGTTTCAAACCCTGCCCAAGTGGGAAGAGGCGCCCAGCCGCCCGGCTCCCCGTGTCGTGCTGCTGGATGAGGGCGAGGTGGAGGGCGAACTCGCCCGGCTGGTCGGGCCGGCGGCCGAGACCCGCGAGGGCCAGCGCGCCTATGCCCGCGCCGCGGCCAGGGCCTTTGCGTCGCGGCAGGAGGCTGGCCGCCCGCACATGGTGCTGGCCGAAGCCGGCACCGGGATCGGCAAGACCCTGGGCTATCTCGCCCCCGCGTCACGCTGGGCGGCCGAAGCCGATGGCGCGGTGTGGGTGGCGACCTATACCAAGGCGCTGCAACGCCAACTGGATGCCGAAACCCAGCGCATCTGGCCCGATCCGCAGGTGCGCCGCGCCAAGGTGGTGGTGCGCAAGGGGCGCGAAAATTATCTCTGCCTGCTCAATCTGGAAGATGCGGTGCAGGGCGGCTTTGGCGGGCGCGCGGCGGTGTTTGCCCGGCTGGCCGAACGCTGGGCCGAATATAGCCGCGATGGCGACATGGTGGGCGGCGATCTGCCCGGCTGGCTGCCGCCGCTGTTTGGCCGCACCAGCTTTGCCGGCCTCACCGATCGGCGCGGCGAATGCATCTATGCCGCCTGCCCGCATTATCGCAGCTGCTTCATCGAACGCGCCACACGGGCCAGTGCGGGGGCCGATCTGGTGATCGCCAACCATGCGCTGGTGATGATCAACGCCGCGCGCGGCCGGGCGGAAGGGGCCGGCCTCAATCGGCTGGTGTTCGATGAAGGCCATCATCTGTTCGATGCCGCCGATGCGACCTTCGCAGTCGCCTTGACCGGCCGCGAGGCGGTGGAGCTGAAAAACTGGCTGCTCGGCCCCGAACGGGCTGCCGGAAGGGGGCGCCGGCGCGGGCTGGCTGCCCGTCTGGCGGATTGCATCAGCTATGATGACGAGGCGGCGTTGGCCGTGGAGGCGGTGGCCGAAGCCGCCCGCGCCCTACCCAATGATGCCTGGTTGGCGCGGGTGGCCGGCGATACCGGCGACACCGCAATCGAGCGGCTGCTGGCCGCCGTGCGCGCCCAGGTGTTGGCCCGCGCCCCGGCCGACGAGGCGGACAGCGGCTATGGCCTGGAAACCGAAGTTGCCGAAGTGTCCCCCCGGCTGGTGGAGGCAGCGGCCGATGCGGCGGCGGCCTTGCAGAAGCTGGCGCGGCCGATGGCGCAGCTGGATGGCCGGCTGGCGCTGCTGCTGGATGATCCGCCCGATTGGCTGGATGGCGGGGCGCGGGCGAGGGTGGAGGGCGCGCGCGCCGGCCTGCAGTTGCGGGCGGGCCTGATCACGGCATGGACGGCGCTGCTCGCCCGCCTGGGTGGCCCGGCCGATGTCGATTTCATCGATTGGCTCGAAATCGTCCGCGCCGATGGCCGGTTGCTTGATGTTGGCATTCAGCGCCGCTGGCTGGATCCGATGCGGCCCTTTGCCGGCGCGGTGCTGGAGGGCGCGCATGGCGTGCTCGTCACCTCCGCCACCCTGCGCTCCCGCCCCGACGCGCTTGCCGATGATTGGCGCGATGCCGATGCCCGCACCGGGGCGGTGCATCTGCCGGGCCCCGCCCTGCATTTCGCCGCCGCCAGCCCGTTTGACTATGCCGCCCAGGCCCAGGTGCTGATCGTCACCGATGTGCGCCCGCGCGATGTGGCGGCGCTGGCCCATGCCTATCGCGCCCTGATCGAGGCGGCGGGCGGCGGCACGCTCGGCCTGTTCACCGCCATCGCCCGGCTGCGCGCCGTGCATGCCCGGCTGGCCGATCCGCTCGCCCGCGCTGGCCTGCCGCTCTATGCCCAGCATGTCGATCCGATCGACACCGCCACACTGGTCGACATTTTCCGGGCCGAACCGGGGGCGAGCCTGCTGGGGACCGATGCCCTGCGCGACGGGGTGGATGTGCCGGGCGACAGCTTGCGCCAGGTCATCATGGAAGGCGTGCCCTGGCCGCGCCGCACCGTGCTGCACGCGGCGCGCCGGCTGGCGGGCGGCGGCAACGCCTTTGATGATCGCGTCACCATGGGCCGGCTGGCGCAAGCCTTTGGCCGGCTGATCCGCCGTGCCGATGATCGCGGCCATTTCGTGCTGCTTGGGCCCGCCGTGCCGAGCCGCCTGCTGGGGGCGTTCCCACCCGGCGTGCCGATCGAGCGGGTGACGCTGGACGAAGCCGTGACGCTTGTACGGGCCGGCGTGAAGGCTGGCAAAGCTCTGCCTGATGTGCCAAGCCTTGGCCCGCAATGAAGACGCTCATCCTCTTGCGGCACGCCAAATCGGGCTATGACGATCCGCTGCTGCGCGATTTCGACCGGCCGCTGAATGACCGCGGCCGCCGCGCCGCGATGAAGGTCGGCCAATGGCTGGGCGCCGCCATCCGCAAGGGGGAAATGCCCGATCCCAAGCTGGTGTTTGCTTCGCCGGCGGTGCGGGTGCGCCAGACGATCGAAGGGCTGGAGGCCGGGGTCAACCACCCGCTCGCCCCGGTCTATGAACAGCGCATCTATCTCAGTTCATCGGCCACGCTGATCGAATTGTGCGCCGGCTTTTCCGACGATCACCAGAACGCGATGCTGGTTGGCCACAATCCGGGGCTGGAGGATCTGCTGCTGGAACTGGTGCCGCCCGGCGGGGCGCTGCGGGCCGAGGCCGAGCTGAAATATCCCACCGCCACCCTCGCCCGGCTGGACATCGCCATCGACCGTTGGGCCCAGATCGACGGCGGCCGCGCGGAGTTGACCCGCTTCATCCGCCCCCGCGATCTCGATCCCAGCCTGGGGCCAGACGATTAGGCTCCTGCGCTCGGCCGCGCGGCCACCCGGTCGCGCCAGGCCGGCAGCCAGGTCAGGCCATCGGGCAACGGCTGGCCCACCTGCGCGCCGAATTCGACAAAGCAAAACAGCAGGATATCAGCCAGGGTGAAGCGGTCACCGCACACCCAGTCGCCCGCCATCAGCCCATCCAGCCACTGCAGCTTCTTCGCCGCAATCGCCTTCAACTCCTGGCCAGCCGCCACCGAGACGATCGGGAAGCGCGGTTCGAACATCGGCCGGCCTTCGGTGGCGCGGAAACCGTTGGCCATCGGCTCGCAATAGCCCAGATCGATGATCCGCACGCATTTGCGCGTTTCCGCCCGTTCTTCCGCCGTGGTGCCGATGATCGCCGGGGCAGGGTGCAGCTCCTCCAGATATTCGGCGATCACGGTGATTTCCGAAACCACCTGTCCGCTGTCCAGCGCCAGCGCCGGGGTGCCACCGGCCGGCACCTTCTTGATATAATCGCCCTGGCGGTTGTGGCCGGCCATGATGTCGATGGTCTCGGTCGGGATGGTCAGGCCCTTTTCCGCCATCGCCATGCGCACCACGCGCGGATTGGGGCCGATCGAATCATAAATCAGCATCGTCATTCTCCTGCAGTTCGCACCAGATCGATGGCACGCATGGATTGCACCGGATCATCGGCCGGCAATGGCCAGTCGCCGCGCCCGGTCACAAGCGCCACAAAGGCCGCCAGCTGGGCATCATAACTGCCCGGTTCGGCCGGGCTCGGAATATCCACCACGTCGCCGGCCGTCTCCAGCCTTATGCCATGGCCGCCGCGCTGCGGGGCGAGCGGATTGGCAACGGTCAGCACGCCCAGTTCGCCTTCGATCCGCAATTCCGCTCCGAACGGCGCCGCCATGTCGGGCCGCAACCCGCGCCGTCACCCCGCCCGCCAGGTCCAGCGTGGCGGCAAAGGCGCCATCGGCCTGCCGCTCGCGCCGCATCACCACGTTGCGCGCCCGCACCGGTTCGCCGGCCACGGCGCGCACCCAGGTCAGCGGATAGACGCCCAGATCCATCAGCGCGCCGCCGCCCAGCCCGGCCTGCCAGCGGAATTCGGCCGCATCGGTCTTCACCGGCGCGTTGAACCAGGCCTCCACATGGCGCACCCGGCCCAGCGCCGGCAGATGCTGCGCCACGATGGCCCAGAAGGCGTGGCAGCGGCTGTGCTGCGCCTCCACCATCACCACACCCGCAGCTGCCGCTTGCGCCAGCAGGGTTTCGGCCTCGGCCGCGTTCAGCGTGAACGGCTTTTCCACCAGGCAGGGCTTGCCGGCGGCGATGGCCAGCCGCGCCTGTTCCAGGTGGAAGGCTGGCGGGGTGGCGACATAGATGGCATCAATATCGGGATCGGCCACCATCGCGGCATAATCGCCAAAATGCCGGGCGATGCCGTGGGTGGCGGCATAATCGGCGGCGCGGCCCGCATCGCGCGACGCCACGGCGGCCACCACCACATCATCGCGGGCCCGCGCCGGCGCGATCATGGCATAGGTCGCCACCCGCGCCGCGCCGATGATCCCGATGCGCAGGGTCATGATTGCAACGCCGCCACAATGCGCTCCTGCGCTGCCTTGTCGATGGTCCAGCCCCAGGCCAGCCAGGCCGCGCCCACCGCCGCGATGATTGGCGGAAACAGGAAGAGGTAAACCAGCCCCTCGATGGCCGACGCCGTGTTGCCGGCACCCAGCTTGGCATCAAAGCCCACGGCATCCAGCACGATATAGGCCAGCCCCACGGGAATGGCGTAACCGATCTTCTGCACCCCCATCAGCACGGCATAATAAAGCCCGGCATTGTTGCGCCCGGTGGCCAGCGTTTCGGCGTCGGTCACATCGGCCAGCATGGCGCGCACCAGGAAGGGCGGCGCCACCGCCGGCAGCCCGGCCAGCAGCATGCCCAGCGCCGCCAGCCAGAAATCCGCCCGTGGCGCCAGCACCAGTGCGGCGTGCAGCAGGGCATAGCTGCCGATCGACCAGGCCACGGCCTGGTGTTTCGAGGTGCGCCGCGCCACCCAGCTCCACAGCGGCGCGCCGATCAGCCCGGCAGCGAAATAGAACAGCAGCAACAGCCGCGCCTCGCTCACCGAAAAGCCGCGCGCCGCCTCGAAGAAGAACACCAGCAGCGCCCCGCCAAAGCCCGGCGGCAGGCTGGCGAGAAGATCGATCAGCATCACCCGGCCCAGCAGCGGCCGTTTCAGCGCGCCCCACATCGCCCGCCAGCCGTGATGTTCGGCTGCGGCCGGCTGGCCTTCCGGCACCCACAGGCTGGCGGCCACCAGCGTTGGCACCACCAGCGCGATCAGCACCCAGCCCATGGCGTGCACGCCCAGCCCCGCCGATGGTGCAAGGCCGAATCGCGGCCCCAGCCAGTTGGCCAGCGGTGGCACCGCCAGGATGGAAATCAGCGCCAGCATGTTGGCTGCCTGCCACCAGCCAAAGATGCGGCTGCGCTCGTGATAATCGGTCGAAAGCGACTGGCCCCAGCTGGTGTGGGCCACCTGCGCCGCCGAAAAACCGGCATACACCACGAACAGGCCGAAAAACGCCCGCAGTGGCGACAGGCCGGGCGCGGCAAAGAAGGTCAGCGCCAGCCCCAGCAGCATCACCAGCCCGCCAGCCAGAAGCCAGGGCCGGAACCGGCCGATGCGCGTCGCCGTGCGATCAATCCCGCGCCCGAACAGCACATCCAGCGGCAGGTCGATCCAGCGCACGGCGGAAAACAATATGCCGGTCAACGCCAGGTCCAGCCCCAGCGAGCCGGCATAATAAGGCGGCAGATACACCACCATCGGCAGGCCCACGCCGGTCAACGGCAGGCAGGGTGCGGCAAAGGCCGCCAGCGTCCGGCGTTTCAGATGCACTTCGGGCCCCTCCCCAGGGCCGCTGCACTCTGCGGTGGCCAGCGGCCGCGTGCAAGCCTGTGGAATGCGGCAGAGTCCGGCCTGCGGCCCTCTCCGCGGACGAATGTCAATCTTTGCAAGATGTCTGCGCGCGGCGCATTATGCCGCTTGACCATAAACCCCGACTTCACCGAGCATTTCGCGGCAAGAAACCGGGGGGTTCACATGCAGATCAAGTTCGCCGTGCTGGGCGCAGCCCTGCTCCTGTCGTCTGCCGCGCACGCCGCGCCGGCGCCGCCGATCGTGCCGCTCGGCCCGGCGGGCAGCAGCTATTTCATCAACATGTTCGGCGGCAGCGGGGCCGCGTTCGGGTCTGGCCCTGGCAGTGGCACCGTCCCCGGCGGGGATCCGGGCAGCAGCGCCGATTGGTCCATCGTCTATGGCGCCAGTCCGGCCCTGGCCCTCACCATGACCGGCGGTGGCAGTGGCAGTCTCTTCCTGCGCTACACCTTTGCCATCACCGCCAACAGCCAGCAGGCGTTTGATGATTTCAACGCCTTCCTCCTGCTTGATCCCAAAAACGGCGCCGAACTCAACGGCTTCTACAGTGTTGATCTGGGCGATCAGTTCGAAGGCGTCGATGCCTTTGCCACGGTCGGCATCGATGCCGGCTTTGGCCAGGGGCGGTTCGAATGCCGCACCGATGCCGGACCCGGCCCCCACTGCACCGGCCTGACCGGCGGGGTGTACAACCAGCAGGCCTATGTCGCGACCGCGGCGCTGGTTGCCGATCCGGGCAATCTCAGCTTCTTTGGCCAGATCGCCATGGAAGCGTCCATCGTCAAGCTGTTCGGCGGCACCGCCCATGCCTTCATCGATCCGCTGATCAGCCTGCCGGCGGCCTATCTCGGCGGCGGCGGCAATGCCGCCAATTTCACCGTCAGCACCAGCCCCAATCTGAACACCGTGCCCGAACCGGCGAGCTGGGCGATGCTGATCGCCGGCTTTGGCCTCATCGGCGCAGTGGCCCGGCGCCGCCGCGCGGTTCAGGCCTGATCAGGCATCACCAACCGGCGCTTCAAGCAACCGCCCGCCGCCGCGCCGCCAGCGCCTTCAGGGCATGGTCGAGCCGGCCCAGCACCTCGGCGTGCAAGGCGGGCGTTGCCGCGGCCAGGCCATGCACCAGCGGCTGCGGCTGGTTGAAGCGCAAAGGCGCCCCATGCCGGTCGGTCACGGTGCCGCCGGCTTCGATCAGGATCAGGCTGGCGGCGGCCACATCCCATTCCGCCACGCTGCGCCCTTCCATCCAGGCATCGGCCTCGTCGGCGGCCAGCATCGCCATCCGCAAGGCAAGACTGTTCGGCTTGGCCACCGCCGTGCCCGGCCAGGGCGAAGGCCAGAAACTGGCATTCAGGTTGGGCGGATCAATGGGCAGGCGCACCCCTTCCAGCGTGGCGAGGCTCGACACCTGCAAACGCCGGCCGTTCAGGGTGGCGCCCTCACCGGCACTGGCGGCATAGAGGCGCTGCTGCGCCGGGGCGGCCAGCACGGCCACCTGCACCGCGCCATCCTCCACCAGCGCCACCGAAACCGCCCAGCCGCTGCGGCCGCGCAGGAAATCGCGGGTGCCATCAATGGGATCGACCACCCACAGCCGGCGCTTGTCCAGCCGGGTCGCGGTGTCGGCACATTCTTCCGACAGCCAACCATCATCGGGCCGGGCGGCGGCGATCACGCCCTTCAGATAGGCGTTCACCGCCATGTCCGCCTCGCTCACCGGGCTGCCGTCGGCCTTGGCCCAGCTGCGTCCCCGCCCGCCGAAATGGCCCATGGCGATGGTGGCGGCGTTGCCGGCAATCTCGGCGGCGAGGGCCAGGTCAGCGGCACGCTGCGTCAACTGCCAGCCCTCAACTGCCTGCCACCATCATGCCATCGACGCGCAGGGTGGGCGCGTTGCTGGCGTGGCGGAAGGCCAGATCATTGCCGGCGACAAGGCGGGCAAACATGTCGATCAGATTGCCGGCGATGGTGATTTCCGCCACCGGGCGGGTGATCTCGCCATTCTCGATCAGGAAGCCGCTGGCGCCCCGGCTGTAATCGCCGGTCAGGCCGTTGACACCCATGCCGATCAGCTCGGTGACCAGCACGCCCTGTTTGATGTCGGCCATCAGTTTGGCCGGGGTCAGCGTGCCGCCTTCCAGGTGCAGGTTGCTGGTGCCGGCGCCCGGCGGCCCCGACGTGCCCCGGCTGGCATGGCCGGTGGGTTCCAGGCCCAGCTGGCGGGCGCTGGCCGAATCGAGCAGCCAGGTGGTCAGCACGCCATCTTCGATGATGGCGGTGCGGCGCGTCGCCAGCCCCTCGCCATCAAAGGCGCGGCTTCTGAGGCCGCGCAGGCGCAGCGGATCATCGATGATGTGGATGCCGGCCGGCAGGATGCGCTGGCCCATCTTGTCCTTCAGGAAACTCGTGCCGCGCGCGATCGCGCTGCCGGTGATGGCGCCGGCGAGATGGCCCAGCAGCGAGGTGGCGATGCGCGGATCAAACAGCACCGGCATGGCGCCCGAATTCAGCTTGATCGGGTTCAGCCGGCTGACGGCCCGTTGGCCGGCGCGGGCGCCGATGATGTCGGGCGATTCCAGATCGGCCAGATGGCGGGCGCTGTGCCAGGCATAATCGCGCTGCATGTCACCGCCGCTGCCGGCCACGACCGAGGCCGAGGTGCCATGGCTGGTGGAGCGCTTGGCGCCGCGAAAGCCGGTGGAGGTGGCCAGCGCCATCACCACGACGCCGGCCGATGCGCCGCCGCCCTCGCTGTTGGTCACGCCCGGCACGGCGCGCGCCGCATCCTCAGCCGCCAGTGCGCGGGCCTTCAGCTCGGCCGAACTGGGCTCGGCCGGATCATCAATGTCGAGATCGGCAAACGGTCCGCTGGCCAGACGATCGGCCGGGGCCAGGCCGGCGAAGGGATCATCGGGGGCCAGCCGCGCCATCATCACCGCCCGCTCCGCCGCTTCAATGAGGGCGGCGGCGGACAGATCGGAGGATGAAACGCTGGCCGACCGGTTGCCGACAAACACGCGGATGCCCACCTCCTCGCCTTCGGAGCGGCCAACATCCTCCAGCTGGCCCAGCCGGACCGAGACCGAGGTGGATCCATCGCCGACATAGAGCGCATCGGCAGCATCGGCGCCGGCGCGCTTTGCGGCGGCAAGGGCGGCATCAAGCCGGTTCAGGGCATCAGCGGGGGACAGCATGACCAAGATGTAGGGATGGGCAGGGCCGGTGTCACGGCCTATTCACGCGCGCTTTTGTCGCTTTCGTGCAATTCAAACCCGGCAAACGCGCCGATAACGATGTGGGTCGGATGCCGGTGCTGGGTGGGCCAGCCGGGATCAAACAGGGTGCAGCGCGGGGTCGAGACCAATCCGGTCCGGCCCCGCAGCCATTTTTGGCTTCAGGCCAAGCCCACCGCCGCGCAGGCCGCCGCCAGCAGCGCCCCGGCCCAGCGGTTCGCGCGGAACAGCGTGAGCGCGGTTTCGGGCACCGGATCCGCCAATTTTGCCACCTGCCAGCCAAAATGTGCCACCAGCGGCAGCAAGGCGGCCACCGCCAGCGGCTGCGCGGCCACCAAATAGAGCGAAATTGCCCACAAGATCAAGGCGATGGCGTAGAATACCGCCACGCCCACCCGCGCCCTGCCGCCCAGCGCCCGCGCCGAACTCTTGATGCCAGCCAGGGCATCATCCTCGATATCCTGCAGGGCATAGATGGTGTCATAACCCAGGGTCCAGGCGATGCCGCCAGCCCACAGCAGCCACATGGCGGGATCGGTGATCGGCGCCACCGCCGCCCAGCCAACCAGCGCCCCCCAGTTGAAGGTCAGGCCCAGCCAGGCCTGCGGCCACCAGGTGATGCGCTTCATGAACGGGTAGGCGGCGACCGGAAAAAGACTCGCCAGCGCAACCAGTTGCGCGGTTGCGCGCAGCTGCAGCAACACGATGAGGCCGATCAGCGACAGCGCCACGGCAAAGGCCAGCGCCGCCTTCAATGATACCCGGCCCGCCGCCACCGGCCGCAGGCGCGTGCGCTCCACCTGGGCATCGAGATCGCGGTCGACAATGTCGTTCCACACGCAGCCGGCGCCCCGCATGGCCAGGCTGCCAAGGCCAAACCACAACAACAACAAGGGCTTGTGTTCCATCCCGCCGGCCAGCGCCAGCCCGGCGACGCACGGCCAGAACAGCAGCCAGGTGCCCGCCGGCCGGTCCATCCGCGCCAGCCGGGCATAATCCTGCGCCCGCGCCGGCAGCCAATCAATCCAGCCCTTCACGGCATCTGGTGTTATCGGGGCAGGGGGCGTAACCACGGGGCCCATGAGCGAAGAAGCGCCCCGTTTGTCAACCACGCCGCGGCTGTTCGTCACCGATGCCCTGGCCGCCGGCACCGCCATCACGCTGGACCAGCCGCAATCCCACTATCTTGCCAATGTGATGCGCCGCCAGCCCGGCGATCTGGTCCGCCTGTTCAACGGCCGCGATGGCGAATGGGCAGCGCGGGTGACATCGGTGGCGAAAAAGGCGGTGACGCTGGCCGCCGAATGGCAGAGCGCGCCGCAGCAGGCTGTGCCCGATCTCTGGCTCTGCGCCGCGCCGTTGAAAAAGGGCCGCATCGACTGGCTGGTGGAAAAGGCCTGCGAACTGGGCGTCGCCCGGTTGCAACTCGTCACCACCGCCCGCACGGTGGTGGACAAGCCGAACCGCGACCGGCTGCAGGCGCATCTGGTTGAAGCGGCAGAACAATCCGGCCGCACCGCCCTGCCCGAACTGCCCGAACCGGTCACGCTCGACCGGCTGCTGCGCGATTGGCCAGCGGGCCGTGTCCTGATCTTCGCCGATGAACAGGGTGGCACGCCCTTGGCCCGGGCCAAAGCGCCGGCGCCGGCCGCCATCCTGATCGGCCCGGAAGGCGGCTTCACCGCCCCGGAACGCGACGCCATCCGCGCCCATCCGGCCGTCGTGCCGGTCAGCCTTGGGCCCAACATCCTGCGCGCTGAAACCGCGGCGCTGGCCGCGGTGGCGGTGTGGCAGGCGCTGAACGGGCATTGAACCACAGGGCAAAAGCCGTCATCCTGCGCACCGCTGGCAACCGGGGGGACGGCCCATGCATCTGATTCTGCTCGCCGCGGCCGCAGCGATAGCGCCGCCAGCCTGGCTCTATCCTCAAAACATGGCGCCCGAAACACCTGCCAACGTGGCCACAACGATTACCGTTCCCGGCAGCCGGGTGACGGCCGATGCCGCAGTGCTGCATGATCGCGCCAAGGCAGTGAACTGGTTCCCGAACGATCAGCCGCCACCACCGGCTCGCGTGCTCAAGGCCCCGGCCGGCCAGTTTGCCTGCGCCTATTGCCATATGCCGAACGGCGTCGGCCACCCGCAGAACATCAGCATTTCGGGGCTGCCGGTGGATTATGTGGTGGCGCAATTTGCTGCCTTCCGCAGCGGCCAGCGCAAGGCGGCGCAAGCAGGCTATATCCCCAATGGCAGCATGACGCGCGTGGCCGGGCAGGTGCCCGATGCCGAACTGCTTGATCTTGCCCGCTATTACAGCCGCCTGCCCTATCGCAGCCTGATCCGTGTGCGGGAAGCGGCGCTGGCGCCCAAGGTGACGGCCAGCGGCCTTGTCTGGGTGCGTGCGCCAGGCCCGGCCGAGCCGATTGCCGGCCGCATCGTCGAACTGATGGACGATCCGGACGATTCGATCCGCCACAATCCACGCGGGCGCACCACCGCCTTCGTGCCGCCGGGCAGCATCGCCCGCGGCCGCCGCATCGCTGCCGATCTGGGCTGCATGGCCTGCCATACCCAGATGCTGGGCGGCTGGGGACCGGGCCGGTCGCCCAGCTATATCGTCCGCCAGCTGCTCGCCATCCGCAACCGCGCCCGCACCGATCCGGGCGCCGAAACCATGCAGCCCATCGCCGATCAACTCAGCCTGGATGACATGGTGGCGGTGGCGGCGTGGATGGGGGCAGGGGCCAAGCCCTAGGGCGTCACCCGTATCACCCGCTCCGCCTCCTGCAACACGCGGGGGCGGCTCCAGGCAAAGGGCACATACTGGCCGGTGGCCCAGCGCGGGAACAGGTCGCGATAATGCGGGCTGGCCGGATCGCCGGACTGGCCGGGCGTGTTGATGGCCATCGAATTGTCCCACTGGCCGACATCCATCACCAGGCGCACCGATGCGCCCGACGCGACATGCCAGTCGGCGGCCGGCCCCATCGCCATCGGCGTCGAACCGCTGCCGCCGATGGGCAGCGGGCCGACCCGGCGTTCGGCATCCCGGCCGGCAATCGGCAACGCCGGCCGGAAATCGGCGACATGCAGCGCGCCCCAGCGCCACTTGGCCGGATCAGTGCCCAGCAGGCGGCTGGCCTCGGCAAAGGCGCTGCCCAGCGAGTCCAGCAGGATGGCGCTGCGCTGCTCCGGCGTGACCAGTTTTGCCTCTTCCAGCACCGGCAGCACGGTGCCGATGCCGGTGCGGCCAAATCCGGCCTGCATCGCCGCCGGCACGATGGCCTTCACCGCGGCGCCGGGCAGATGGGTGCGCGCCCAGATTTCATACAGCGCGGCGGCAGCCGAATCCGGCCCTTCATGGCCATCCCAGCCGGTCAGCACGGCCAGCGCGCCGCGTTCATTGGCATCCCGGCCCACCAGCCCCGACAGCAGCGCCACCGCCCGGCGCGCCATCGGCGAGGTGGCATCATTCTGCAATGCCATCGCATCGGTGATGCCGAATTTGGGCTTGGCGGCAATCACTTCGGAAATGCGGGTGATGCGGCTGCGGTCGGCCCAGCTGTCCAGGCCGAGCAGATGCGGATAGCCGGCCGGCAGGTTCATCTCGTTGGCGGTGGCGATCCAGCCTTCGGCCGGATTGTGCTTCACCGGCATCAGGGTCGCATCCAGCAGGCCGGTCCAGCGGTGGGCCTTGCCCGCCGGCACCGGCAACAGGCCGTCGCCGGCAGCGCGCACCGGCACGAAGCCGCCCGGCGCCCAGCCGATATCGCCGTCCCGCCCGGCATACATGAGGTTCAAGGGCGGCGCCCCCCAATGGTTGCGGGCGACGAGGAAATCGTTCCAGCCGCGCGCCTGAAACGCCCAGGTGGCGTTGAAATAGGCCGAAGCGCCCGGCCGGTCCCAGGTGGCGCGCAAGGCAAAGCTGCGCCCCGACGCCGGGTCTTCGTGGATGATGGGGCCATCGGCACTGAACTTCATCACCACTTCGCGCGGGGCCTCGCCCTTCACGTCGATGGTCTCGCGCACCTCGGTCAGCGTCATGCCCTTGGGGTTCACCACCAGATCCTGTTGATCGATGGCAAAGATGGTGATGGCCCATGCCGAATCCTCGTTGTGGCCAAAGCTGATGCCGGGCAGGGCGGGTTCGCCGGCGCCGGCGATCTTCAGTTCCGGCGTGTCGATGTGGGAGAGATAGCGCAGATTGGGCACGCCGTGGGCGCGGTGGGGATCATTGGCCAGGATCGGCCGGCCGGTGGTGGAGCGGGCGCCGCTGATCACCCAGTTGTTCGATCCCTCGCGCACGTCAGGGTCCAGGCTGGCCAGCACCACCTTGCCGCCATCAAAGCGCACGTCGCCGGTGCCCAGCGCATAATCATCCAGCACCTTGTCGGGGATGCTGCACGGATCAAGGCCCTTGGGAATGGTGACCGGCCGGGCCGGTTCGATGGTGCGGCGCAGCGGTTCATGGCGGACATCGCCGCCGCACAGGGCGCGGGCGCGCGCCACCTCGCTGGCCAGATTGCTGGTCAATGCGTTGGATCGGATGCGCACCACATCATCGGCCTGCCAGCGTTCCGGCCTTGTGCCGGTGGCGGCAAATTCCATCGGCAACGGCGCCCGCCCGGCCTCGACCTCGGCCACATAGGCGTTGATGCCGGCCACGAAGCCTTCGGTCCAGCTTTTGGCGGATGGCGCATAGGCGACCCATTCCGCCGCCATGTCCCCGCGATAGAGGAACAGCCGGGCCGCCCGGTCCTGCGCGACATAGGCCGGCCCAAAGCTGGCCGACAGCCGGCCCAGCCCGCGCTTGCGCCACAGATCGATCTGCCACAGCCGGTCGCGCGCCACGGCATAGCCCTGCAGGAAAAACCCGTCGCGGGCGTTGGCGGCATAGATGTGGGGGATGCCGGCGCGATCGATGACGATCTCCCCCGGGGCCGACAGGCCGGGCAGTTGCCGGGCCTCGCTGAAGGCGCCGGGCGGCGGCTCCTGCGCGTGGGCGGTGGTGGCCAGCAGCAGGGCGGCGAAAACAGCGCGCATCATTCTGCGGCCAGCGCGGCGGCGGCCGGGGTGGCCTGGGGCCCGCGGATCAGGCCGCCGGGCAGGGCGCCGGTCATCTGCCCGTCGCGGAAGGTGACGACGCCGTTCTTGATGGTCGCGACATAGCCCTCGGCCCGCTGCAGCAGGCGCTTGCCGCCGGCCGGCAGGTCAAAGGCCAGCCACGGCTTGCCCAGTTGCAGCCGGTCAAGATCGATGATGTTGAAATCAGCCAGATAGCCGGGCGCGATCAGCCCGCGATCGTTGAGGCCATAAAGCCGGGCCGTGTCGTGGCACTGGCGGCGGATGGCGTTCTCAAGGGTGACCGTGCCGCGCGCCCGGTCACGCACCCAATGCTGCAGCAGATAGGTCGGGCTGGCGGCATCGCAGATGGTGCCGCAATGGGCGCCACCGTCCGACAGGGAGATGACCACGTCATCCCGGTGCAGCAGGCCATGGACGAAATCGAGATTGCCATCGGCATAGTTGAGGATGGGGAAATAGATGAAGCCGCTGCCATCACCCCGGCACAGCAGGTCATAGGCATATTCGGCCGGATCCTTGCCCGCGGCCTTGGCCATCGCCCAGATCGTCTCAGCCTGGGTCGGCTCATAATTGAAGGCGTCGGTCATCTCATATTGCAGCTGCCAGCCCAGCGCGACCGCCATCAGCAGCGGCAGCACATCGGTTTCAGGCCAGACATTCTCTTCCGCGAGCAGCCTCGCCTTGAAGGCCGGATCGGTCAGATGCGCCCATTGCTCGGCCCATGGCAGCGCCTCGATCGCCTGCCAGCTTGGCCGGAACTTGAACGGGTGCACGGTGCCGCGCCACGCCATCAATATGCCGTTCCCCCGGATGGCAATCTGGGCAACGATATTGGCCCCTTCGGCGTTGGCGCGCGCGGTCTCGGCCATCTGCTCTTCCCACGGCAGCTCCTTGGCGATGGACTGCAGCATGGCGAAGGTGACCGGCAGGCCGGTTTCCCGGCTCATTTCGGCCATCCAGCCAAATTCGTCCCATTCGCGCTTGAGGTCGCTCGCCATTTCGAACACGCCGTGGCCCACCTGGCCCATGGCGCGGCCGATCGCGATCAATTCGTCCTTCTCGGCCGTGGTGCCGGGCACCAGCTCGCCATCGATGCTCTTGTGCAGGATGGTGCGGCTGGTCGAAAAGCCCAGCGCCCCGGCCTTCACGCCTTCGGCCACGATCTCGGCCATGCGGGCAATGTCATCGGCGGTCGGCTTTTCATTGCGCGCACCGCGTTCGCCCATCACATAGGCCCGCACCGCGCCGTGCGGCACATGGGTGGCTACATCGATGGTGCGCGGCCGCTTTTCCAGCGCATCCAGATATTCGGGGAAGCTTTCCCAATCCCAGGTCATGCCTTCGGCCAGCGCGGTGCCGGGAATATCCTCCACCCCCTCCATCAGGCCGATCAGCCACTGGTGCCGGTCAGGCCGGGCCGGCGCAAAGCCGACGCCGCAATTGCCCATCACCACCGTGGTGACGCCATGCCAGCTGGATGGCGCCATTTCCGAATCCCAGGTCGCCTGCCCGTCATAATGGGTGTGAATGTCAACAAAGCCGGGGGTGACGATGCGGCCGGCGGCGTCAATCTCCTCCCGCCCCGGCGCGTTGATCTGGCCAACGGCGGTGATGCGCCCGCCATCCACGGCGATATCGCCCACAAAGCGCGGCCGGCCGCTGCCATCAACGATGGTGCCGCCACGGATGACCAGATCATGCATTGCCTTATCCTCCCCAGGATGGCGCGGAGGATGCCAGAAGCCGGCGCGGGGTCAAACTGGTCTGATGCGCAGGGTCACCCCCGCGGGGCGGCCGGCGGGGTTTCGGCCTGCTGCGGCCGCTCCGGATCGGGGGGGCAGGTGGCCCCAGCGGTCGGCATCCGGGGTCGGGGCCGGCTGGCTCTGCTCGATACCGCAGGCGCCCAGCGCCAGGGCAGCCAGAATCACCAGCGCGTTGAAGGGGGGGCGGGGCAGCATCGCGGCGCAATGTGGCGATGCATGACATTTTGGCAAGGGGCAGTTTGCGCCATCGCCGCAGTCTTGCTGTCATCGCCCTGTAACCACCGGGTCTGATTGCCTGAACCCGGCAACGGGTTTAAGGCGCAAGGCATGAGCAACAAGGTTACGGCCGCGGGCGACGACGAAATCATCGAAACGCGCGACCAGCTGGTCTCGGTCTTTGCCGACGGGGCCAAGCCGCGCGACGCCTGGCGCATCGGCACGGAGCATGAGAAATTCGTGTTCCGCACCGCCGACATGCGTGCCCCGTCCTATGACGAACCCGGCGGCATCCGCGATCTGTTGATGGCGATGACCCGCTATGGCTGGGAACCGATCGAGGAAGGCGGCAAGGTCATCGCCCTCAAGGGCGCCGATGGCAACATCAGCCTGGAACCGGCCGGCCAGTTCGAACTGTCGGGCGCGCCGCTGGAAAATCTCCACCAGACCTGCGCCGAATCCAACCGCCACCTCAGGCAATGCCGCGAGATCGGCGCCGAACTCGGCCTCGGCTTCCTCGGCCTCGGCTTCTGGCCCGACAAGGCGCGCGCCGACCTGCCGGTGATGCCCAAGGGGCGTTATGCCATCATGCTGCGCCACATGCCGCGCGTCGGCAGCCTGGGGCTGGACATGATGCTGCGCACCTGCACCATCCAGACCAACCTCGACTATGCGTCAGAGGCGGACATGGTGCAGAAATTCCGCGTGTCGATGGCGCTGCAGCCGCTGGCCACCGCCCTGTTCGTCAATTCGCCCTTCACCGAAGGCCGGCCCAACGGCTTCAAGTCGTTCCGCAGCCATATCTGGACCGACACCGATCCGGCCCGCACCGGCACCCTGCCCTTCGTGTTCGAAGACGGCTTCGGCTTTGAACGCTATGCCGATTATGCCCTCGATGTGCCGATGTACTTCGTCTACCGCGACGGCAAGTATATCGATGCCGCCGGCCACAGCTTCCGCGATTTCCTCGCCGGCAAGCTGGCCGTCCTCCCGAGCGAAAAGCCGCGGCTGGGCGACTGGAAGGATCATCTGTCCACCGCCTTTCCCGAAGTGCGGATGAAGGGCTATCTCGAAATGCGCGGCGCCGATGGCGGGCGCTGGGATCGCATCTGCGCGCTGCCGGCGCTGTGGGTGGGCCTGCTCTATGACCAGTCGGCGCTCGATGCCGCCTGGGATCTGGTCAAGCACTGGACGCCGGCCGATCACGACCGGCTGCGCCGCGAGGTGCCCGCGCTGGCCCTGGGCGCGGCCAGCCCCAATGGCGGCACGCTGAAGGATCTGGCGGCCGAGGTGCTGAAGATCGCCGATGCCGGCCTCGCCGCCCGGGCCCGGCTGAACGGCGCGGGTGACAGCGAACAGGGCTTCCTTGGCCCGTTGCGCGAAATTGCCGCCAGCGGCCTCACCAATGCCGATCGCCTGCTGGCGCTCTACAACGGCGCCTGGGGCGGCGACATCACCCGCATCTACGAGACCGAGGCCTATTGAGCGAGGTTGGCGGTGGCGGCGATGCGGGCCGCCATCCGGGCCGGCGTCGCGGCAACGGCACCGGTCATCCACGCCTCCACCGCGGCCAGTTGCGCGGCGGCGATCTGCACCGCCGCCAGCCGCTGATCCGGCCCCAGCCGGGCCAGGATGGCATCGGCCAGCGTGCGTTCCAGCACCTGGCGCAGCGGCGGGGCAAACAGCACCCGGCCGTGGCGGCGCTGTTCCCAGAAATGTTCCAGCAGCCACAGCAGCTGCGCCGTCTCCCCGGTCGCGGCTGCGGCCAGCACGGTCAGCAGCGGCTGCATCGACGCGGTGAGCAGCGCATCGCGCCCGGAAAAATGCGCATAGAAGGTGGAGCGGCCGACATTGGCGCGCGCGCACACCGCCGCCACGTCGATCCGGTCATAGCGCTGGGCAAACATCAGGTCGCGAAACGCCGCCAGCAGGGCCGCGCGGGTGCGCGCCGGCCGCCGATCCGGCGCACGCTGATTCCGGGACAAGGTTGGAGCGACGTCCATTTCAAGACAAACATGCCCATGTGTCTGGTGATCGGTCAAGCCGGCCGGCCTAAGCCGTGCTGGTCTTCCAACCACGAGGGCCCTGCCATGCCAGCCACCAATTCCACCGATCAATCGCGCGCCACTGCGGTCCTGCTGGTTGCCACCGCCGCGCTGTCCGTGCTGGGCATGGCCCATCATCCCACCGGCCACGGCCATGGCCGCACCCTGCTGGACAGCCTGGCCGCCATCGGGCCGATGGCCAATCTGGTGCACGCCGCGCTGCTGGCGCTGATGCTGGCGCAACTGATCGGCCAGGCCGGGCTGGCCAGCCGGCTGGGGGCCCAGCGGCTGGTGGTGCAGGGGGCGTTCGTGGCGCAACTGGCCGGCGCGCTGGCGCTCACCGGCGCGGCGGTGATCAACGGCTTCACCCTGTCGGCCGTGGCGCAATCCATGGTGGCGGCCGGATACACCGCGCCCGAACAGGTGCGGCCATTGCTGTGGGCGCTGTTCGGCCAGGCCCGCGCCTGGGCGCAGATCGGCACGGCGGCCTGGGCCATCGCGCTGGCGCTGTGGGGGCTGGCGGCCTGGCCGCACCACCGCCGGCTTGGCCTGCTGGCGCTGCCGCTGCTGCTGGTGCCCCTGGCCGGCGGGGTGGGGTTGCTGCCGCTGGACGTGATCGGCTTTGGCGCGGTGGTGCTGGCCCAGGCGGTCTGGGCGGCGGCGGCCGGCGTGCTGATCTGGCGCGGACGGCTGTAGCGCGGCCGCCTGCGAATCGAGTCTTGCCAGATGGTCATTTTGCCCTGACACTGAACCGTCACGATCGTGGTCCGCCTATCGTGGGAAGAGGCCCGACGCTGACCATTGGGGAGGTGAAGAATGGCTCTTGCTGCATTGCGCGCGGGGAGCGCGCTGTTCGTTTTGACTTCGGCCTTGATGTGGGGTTCGGCCGCCTCGGCACAACAGGCCGCGCCGGCAGCGGCGGCCCAGGCCGACACCGAACCGCAGGAAGATGTGGAAATCGTCGTCACCGGCAGCTTCATCCGTGGCACGCGCGAGGATGCCGCCGTGCCGATCGACGTGTTCACCGCCGATGATCTCAACAAGCAGGGCGTCACCTCGCCGCTGGAATTCATCAAGCAGCTGCCGTCGGTCGGCGCCTCGCTGGGCGACACCAACCAGTTCTCCACCGCGGCGCAGGGCTTCCAGGGCAATGGCTCGCTGAACCTGCGCGGCCTGGGCCCCACGCGCACGCTGGTGCTGTTCAACGGCCGCCGCACCGTGCTCGCGCCTGGCGATGGTTTTGCCGACACCAACCTGATCCCGATCTTCGCGCTGGCGAACATCGAAGTGCTGAAGGATGGCGCGGCTGCCACCTATGGGTCTGATGCCATTGCCGGTGTGGCCAACTTCGTCACCCGCAAGGATTTCAACGGCGCCGTGGTGCAGGGCGATTTCGACGCCATCAAGGGCTCGCGCGGCAACTGGACCTTGTCGGCCCTCGTTGGTCACACCTTCGGCAAGGTCAATGTGATGATCGGCGGCGGCTGGCAGCACCGCTCCACCCTGCCCAGCTTCAGCCGGGATTTCAGCCGCACGCCCTATGCGGTGAACCCGTCGGCCTGGTCGGCGTCGAGCACGCCGGGCGTGTTCGCCGCGACCTATCTGGTCAACGGCGCGCCTTCCACCACCACGGTGCTCGACGGTGGCAACACCGCCTGCCCGGCGGTGGGCGGCGTCAATGATCTCAGCGGCCTGGGCTCCGGCCTGCCGATCTGCCGCTTCAGCTTCCTGCCGTGGAACAACATCATCGAAGAGGAAGACCGTTACCAGGCCTATGCCCAGATCGATGCGGAACTGTCGGACCGCACCAAGTTCCACGCCGAATTCACCTATGCCCAGACCGACACCACGGTCGGCCAGTCGCCATCCTTCCCGCCGATCCAGGGCCCTGGCGGATCGGGCAGCACCAGCCGTTTCACGGTCAGCCCCAACAACCCGGGCGTGCCGGCGTTCCTGGCCCAGAATGGCCTCGCCGCCTCCACGGCGGAACGCCCGCTGGCGGCGATCACCGCCGTGCTGTGGCGGCCGTTCGGCTGGCTTGGCAATCCGTCCGAACCGGTGCGCGGGGCTGGCCTCGGCTTTGCCGAAAACAAGAGCTACCGCCTGTCGGCCGGTTTCAACCACGAGTTCAGCGACAGCTTCCGCGCCGAACTGTTCGGCACCTGGTGGCGGTCCGAACGCAATGCGGCCTCGCGTGACATGGTGGGCACCCGCCTGCAGAACGCCCTCAACGGCCTTGGCGGCCCCAATTGCAACGTCGCGGCCAACACGCCGGGGCAGAATGGCTGCCAATGGTTCAACCCGTTCATCAACGCCGGGCAGCCGGTGTCGATCCAGGGCCGGACCAATCCCAACTATGTGCGCGGGGCGGAAAACTCGCCGGCGCTGATTGATTTTATCCAGCCCTACAGCGGCACCCGCCAGATCGAGGAGCAGCTGGTTGTCGACGCCATCTTCTCCGGCGAGACCAGCTGGGATCTGGGCGGCGGCCCGATCGCCTATGCCTTCGGCTTCCAGTATCGCCGCAACGAATGGTCGTCGAACCCGCTGCTGCCGATCTCCAACGTCAACCTCAACCCCTGCTTCCGTGAAGGCGATCGCAGCTGCGTCGGCACCCCGCAGGAAGGCGTTGGTCCCTTCATCTTCCTCGGCGTCACCCGGCCCGAATCGGTGCGCCAGAATGTGAAGGCGGTGTTTGCCGAAGTGAAGGTGCCGATCACCGACAAGCTGGAGTTCACCGGCGCCGCCCGCTACGAGGATTATGGCGGCTCGGTCGGCTCCACCTTCAACCCGAAGGGCGCCATGCGCTGGAACCCGACCGACTGGCTGGTGCTGCGCGGTTCGGTGGGCACCACCTTCCGCGGCCCGCTCGCCAACCAGGTGGTGGCCAACCAGATCACCTCGCTGGCCGGCATCCAGGCCGCGGCCAACGCCTTCCGCTCGGTGGACATCTTCGGCAACCCGAACGATCTGGGTCCGGAAACCGCCTTCACCTACAACGTTGGCGCGGTCATCACCACGTCGGGCTTCACGGTTTCGGCCGATTACTGGAGCTTTGATGTCGACGGCCGCATCACCACCACGCCGGGTCAGGCCATCGCGTCTGCCGTGGTGCCGGGCACCAATGGCCTGGGCCTGGCCAACTGCAGCAGCCCGCTGGCCAGTCTGATCACCTTCCAGGGCGGCTGTGTGCAGGGCGTCACCAACGGCAACGCCATCAGCCGCGTTCGCACCGACTGGGTGAACGGCCCCAACCTGAAGACCAGCGGCATCGATCTGTCGATCGACTACAAGACCGATCTTGGCCCCGGCAAGCTGAACGTCGGCGCGCAGGCCAGCATCACGCTGGATTATACCTTCGCCGCCTTCTCCGTGCGCGGGGTGCAGGTGTTGCCCGGCTATCAGGCCAAGGGCTTTACCAATTATTTCCGCGATCCGCTCACCGTCTCGCCGCTGCGTGCCACCGGCTGGATCAACTATGGGCTGCCGCGGTTCAATGCGCGCTACCAGGTCCGCTATGTCGGCGGGGTGGATGACGAACGCTGCGTCGGTCTGGCCAACTGCGCGGTCACCAACTTTGGCCCGACCAACTTCGGCGCGGTGGTGAAAAGCTTCACCCAGCACGATATCAACTTCCAATATGATATCCCGATGGGCGGCGTGACCACCCAGCTGCAGTTCGGCATCGACAATTTCACCAATGCCAATCCGCCCGCGTCGCGGCTGGAACTGTCCTACGATCCGTTCATCGGCAACCCGCTGGGCCGCGTGTTCCGCTTTGGGGCCCGCGTCCAGTTCTGAGGCTGATGGTCTGAAACCAGCGCGCGGCGTGGCCCCCGGGGCTGCGCCGCGTTGCTGTTCAACCGGTCTGGCGGGCGTAATCGCCGGCGTCAAACCAGCCGCAGGATGCGGCGATCAGGCCATCGGCGCCGATGCGCCAGGCCTCCCAGCCGGTCACGTCCACCGGCTTGCCGCTGCCGGCATGGGTGCCGGTGAAGCGCCACAGATAAAGTGCAGCCGCACCGGCGGCGCGCACGCCCTCGCACATCAGCACCATGTCGGGAATGTCGGCCATGAAACCGGCCGCCATGTCGGCCACGCCGGCCCGGCCCTGCCACAACGGGCCATCGTTGATGCTGATGCTGCCATCGGGCGCATAATGGGCCGCGACGGCCTCAGGATCACCGCTGTTCCACGCCGCCGTGTAGGCGGCGGCCAGGGCGGCAAGATCGGTCACAGCCGGCGCCGCGCGCAGGCATAAAGCGCGATGGCCGCCGCGTTCGACACGTTCAGGCTTTCGACGCCGGAAATCGGCAGGCGGGCCAACTGGTCGCAATTCTCGATGGTCAGATGGCGCAGGCCTTCGCCCTCGCTCCCCAGCACCAGTGCCGGCTGGCAACTGCCCAGCGCGGTTTCCAGGTCATCGGGCGCCTCGCCATCCAGCGCGATGCGCCAGAAGCCGGCCTCGCCAATCTCGCCCAGCGCGCGCGCCAGGTTGACGACACGCACCCACGGCAGCGCCTCCAGCGCGCCGCTGGCACTGCGCGCCAGCACGCCCGATTCGGCCGGGCTGTGGCGATCCTGGGTCACGATGGCGCGGGCATTGAATGCCAGCGCCGACCGCATCAGCGCGCCGACATTGTGCGGATCGGTCACCTGGTCCAGCACGATGATCGGCCGGTTGTCGCCATCATCGGCGTCCTTCAGGATATCGCCCAGCCACACATTCTCCAGCGGCTCCACCTCCAGCACATAGCCCTGGTGCGGCGCATCGGGCGGGCACAGCCGGCCCAGATCATGGTCATCGCCATATTGCACCTGCAGGCCAGGCGGCAGCTCAAGCGTTTTGGCCGTCTGCGGGGTCAGCCACAGCTTGCGGAAACTGCGTTCGGGATTGTCCAGCGCGGCAAACACCGCGTGCCGGCCATACAGGCGCGGAAACGGGCTCTTCTGGCCCTGCTGGTTCTTCGGGTGCGGTCTGCGGCCCATCTCAACGTGCCATCCTGTGCTTGGTGCGGGCACGGTGGTGGAGGGGGTTGGATTTGAACCAACGTAGGGTGAAACCCGGCAGATTTACAGTCTGCTGCCATTGACCGCTCGGCCACCCCTCCACAGTCCGCTTTGGCAAGCCTGTCGGGAGGCGGCCAAATGCGGCAGGCAGGCGCGGCTGTCAACACACTTGTTGGCCGCCGCCGCTCGCGACATTCAGCTGCGATCCGGCACAACCCGGTCGCGGCCCAGCCGCTTGGCGGTGTAGAGCGCGCTGTCGGCCCGCGCGATCAACTCGTCGCCGCTCTGGTCGCCGCGATGTTCGGCCACCCCGGCGGAAAAGCTGATGCGGCCCATGCTGCCGCCGTCCACCGCGCTGCGTAACACCTGGCCGGCCAGTTCGGCCCGCACCCGGTCGATGCGCCCGGCCGCGGCCTGCAGGCCCACGCCCGGCATCACCCCCACGAACTCCTCCCCGCCCAGCCGGCCGACAAAGCCGCCGTCGCGGCCCAGCCGGTCGGCCAGGTGCCGCGCCACGAAACACAGGACATCATCGCCCATGGCATGGCCAAAGCGGTCGTTGAAGCGCTTGAAATGATCGATGTCGACCACCGCCAGGGCCAGCGGCACCCCGGCTGCGATTGCCGCCTCCTGGGCCTTTTCCAGCATGGTCATCAATCCGCGCCGGTTCATCACCCCGGTCAGCGCATCGGTCACCGCCGCCCGCTCGGCCTGGGTCAGCCGGTCGGCCAGCGCCCGGCTTTCGGTCGCCGCCTGCTCCAGTTCGGTCATCAGCTTGGCAATGGCGGCCTGCATGGTGGCCGTCGCCGCACCCAACTGCTCCAGCAAGGCGGCCAGCCCGGCTGCATCGATCGGCCCGGCCAGCTTCTCGCCGCCCACAGCAATCGCCCGGCCATAATCGGCCAGATCGGTCTGCCCGCCCTCGATGCGCCAGCCCAGCGCCTCCGCCTGGCCCTGCGCCTCGGCGATCAGCTGATTCACCTGCGCCTCGCTCAACTGGCCCAGATGTGTTTCACGCAGGGTCATCAGCGTGCTGATGGTCAGGCCATCGCCGGCAATGGCCTTGTCGATGGCCAACGACAGATCATGATCATCATCGCGCACATAGCGCCACAGCACGTCATACACCGGCGGCTCCGGCGGCAGCCCGGTGCGCACCAGCATGGCGCGCACCTTGTCGAACCAGCCCAGGCCGGCGCCAGGCGGCGCGGCGGCAGCGGGCGCCACATCGGCCGGGGCCGGCACTTCGGCGGCCGCCTGATATGGCCCCGGCTGATACTGCATTGCCCTGTTCCTCCTGCGACCCGTGGATGCTGTGGGTTGGGGAACGGCGGTGCCGGCGGGGGTTTAAGCCGGGGGTGGGCGATTTTGCGGTGGTCAAATGTTGGGGGGAGGGCGCCGCGGCAAAGCCGCGGCTGACGTCGAAGCTGCTCTGCCGGGCTGAGGCCCGGCAGCCAGCCCGGCCGATCTTGCCGGAGTCGGTGGATTGCGCGGGGCGCAATCCACGCGCCTGGCTGCGATGGAGCGGGTAGCGGGAATCGAACCCGCATAGCCAGCTTGGAAGGCTGGAGCTTTACCACTAAGCTATACCCGCATCGCATCCGCCTCTACGGCAGCCGCGCGGCAGTTTCAATGGCGCGAAGCACTTGCGCCGGTCCCGCCGCCTCTCTATAGCGCGCGGTCTGCGCCTAGGAGTGTAGCTCAGTTGGTAGAGCATCGGTCTCCAAAACCGAGGGCCGGGGGTTCGAGCCCCTCCACTCCTGCCAGCAGCCTGAAAATTCGACCGCAAGTGGTTGAACCGAAAGGCGGCTGATCCCATCTCAGGGGCGCGGCGATACCAAGGCAGCCGGCGGCGGGGCAGTGCCCCGTGCCGGTTCTTGGTGTTGATGGGCGGCCTGCTGCACTGCAACAGGCTGATTCGTGTTCGGTTGTTGGTTCTTGGCAAAGGCGAAGCTGCGTGAGCGACGGCAAAGCAGGCGGAGGGGCAGAAGTGGCGAAGAAGCCCCGGGTTTCCCCGGCGGAATTCGTGCGCCAGGTGCAGACCGAAACCCGCAAGATCGCCTGGCCCACGCTGCCCGATACCGTGCGGATGACGATCATGGTGCTGGTGATGACCAGCATCCTGTCGGTCTTCTTCCTCGGCATCGATCAGTTGCTGGGCCGCACCGTCAAATTCCTGCTCAGCCTGGCTGCCTGAGGATTTTCATGTCGCGCTGGTACATCATCCACGCCTATTCGGGCTTTGAAAACAAGGTGAAGGATTCGATCCTCGCCGAAGCTCGCCGCATGGGCCTTGAAGCCTTCATCGATGCAATCGAGGTGCCGGCCGAAACCGTGACCGAGGTGGTGAAGGGCAAGAAGCGCGCCGTCGAGCGCAAGTCGATGCCCGGCTATGTGCTGGCCAAGCTGGCGATGACCGACGATGTGTTCCACCTCGTCAAGAACACCCCCAAGGTGACCGGCTTCCTGGGCCAGCAGAACAAACCGCAGCCGATCAGCGAGGCCGAAGCCGCCCGCATACTGAACACCAAGGCGGAGGAAACCCCGGCCGCCAAGATCAAGAAGAAGGCCAATTTCGAGATCGGCGACAGCGTGCGTGTGCTCGATGGCCCGTTCGCCAGTTTCAACGGCCTGGTCGAGGAAATCGACTACGACCATGGCCGCGTCAAGGTTTCGGTGTCGATCTTCGGCCGCGCTACGCCGGTCGAACTCGGCTTCGAACAGGTGGAAAAGCAGAAGTAATTCAGCCGATTCACCATAGGCGTGGGAGGCCGGTTGCCCCGGCCGCTAGCACCACACAGCAAGGAGTGGCCCGATGGCCAAGAAAATCACTGGTTATATCAAGCTGCAGGTGAAGGCCGGCATGGCCAACCCCAGCCCGCCGATCGGCCCCGCGCTCGGTCAGCGCGGCGTCAACATCATGGAATTCTGCAAGGCGTTCAACGCCAAGACGGAAAGCATGGAAAAGGGCACCCCGATCCCGACCGTGATCACCGTCTATGCCGATCGTTCGTTCAGCTTCATCACCAAGCTGCCGCCGGCATCCTACCTGCTCAAGCAGGCCGCTGGCCTGAAGTCGGGCGGCACCACGCCGGGCAAGGGCGCAGCCGTTGCCAAGATCAAGCAGTCGCAGATCCGCGAAATCGCGGAAAAGAAGATGCCGGATCTCAATGCCAACAGCATCGAAATGGCGATGAAGACGATCGAAGGTTCGGCCCGCGCGATGGGCCTCGAAGTGGTGGAGGGCTGATCCAATGGCGATGACCAAGAAGGCCAAGGCGTTCGCCGCTGCCGTCAACCGTGACCATCTTTATCCCGTCGATGAAGCCATCGCCCTGGTGAAGAGCCTGGCCACCGCCAAGTTCGATGAAACCATCGAAGTGTCGTTCAACCTGGGCGTTGATCCCCGTCACGCCGATCAGATGGTGCGCGGCGTCGTCACCCTGCCCAAGGGCACCGGCAAGACCGTGCGCGTCGGCGTGTTCGCCCGCGGCGCCAAGGCCGAGGAAGCCAAGGCCGCTGGCGCTGATGTCGTTGGCGCCGAAGACCTGCTGGAAATCGTGCAGGGCGGCACCATCGATTTCGATCGCTGCATCGCCACGCCCGACATGATGGGTCTGGTCGGCCGCCTCGGCAAGGTGCTCGGCCCCAAGGGCCTGATGCCGAACCCGAAGCTGGGCACCGTCACCATGAACGTTGGCGAAGCCGTGAAGGCCGCCAAGGGTGGCCAGATCGAATATCGCGTTGAAAAGGCCGGCATCATCCACGGCATCCTGGGCAAGGCCAGCTTTGGCCAGGACGATCTGCGCGCCAACTTCGACGCGCTGCTCGATGCCGTCGTCAAGGCCAAGCCGACCGGCGCCAAGGGCAAGTATCTGCTCAAGGTGGCCGTCAGCTCCTCGATGGGCCCGGGCGTGAAGGTTGATCCGTCGTCGACCGGCGTGACCAACTGATCGCCTGACGATCCGCTGAAACGAAAGGGCCGGGGCGAGGCATCGCTCCGGCCCTTTTGCATTGGCCGGCGGCACGCCCGGCTTGACTCTGTGCGGCCAACCCCCTATCGCGCCGCAGCCGCACGGCCCCTCGGGGCCGGGCGACCGTCCGAGATTGCAGGTGGAGCGTGCTCCTTAAGCCATTTGGGCCTGCATGAGACGAGGCAAGTTTTTCCGCACCGGTCATGCCGCTGCGGGTCTGTGCGGGCCATGGGCCGGCATGGGCGACGATCCTCTTCGGACGGGCCTGGCGCCCGCCCATCCCCTTCACCGGTGACTGGCAGGCCACAGGCTCATTGAGCCGGCGCAGGCATCTGCCTGCGTCATTGTCCCGCCGGGAACGGGCGCTCCGTCCGCACCCGGCACAGTTCAAGGAGTGAGCATGGATCGCGCCCAAAAAGCCGAAGCCATCTCCAGCCTGGCCAAGACGCTGACCGAAACCTCGGTCGTCGTGGTCACGCGCAACCATGGCCTGACCGTCGCGCAAGCGAGCGATCTCAGGAACCGGATGCGCGCCGCTGGGGCCAGCTTCAAGGTGACCAAGAATCGCCTCGCGCGCATCGCGCTCGAAGGCACGCCCTACCAGCCGCTCGGTGATCTCCTCACCGGCCCCTGCGGCCTGGCCACGTCCGCCGATCCGGTGGCCGCTGCCAAGATCGTGGTGGAATTCGCCAAGACGACCGACAAGTTCGAAATCGTCGGCGGCGCCATGGGCGGCACTGTCCTCGATGTGAACGGCGTGAAGGCCCTGGCCGAACTGCCGTCGCTGGATGAACTGCGTGGCCGTCTGGTGGGCCTCATCAACGCGCCCGCCACCAAGCTGGCCCAGCTGTCGACCGCTCCGGCGGCCAAGCTGGCCCGTGTCTTCTCGGCCTATGCCGAGAAGGACGCCGCGTAAGCCTTCGATCATCAATTTCACAGACCCGAATAGAAAGACTGGAGAATCAAAATGGCTGACCTGAATTCGATCGTTGACCAGCTGTCCGCTCTGACCGTGCTGGAAGCCGCTGAACTCGCCAAGATGCTGGAAGAAAAGTGGGGCGTGTCCGCCGCTGCTGCCGTGGCCGTGGCCGCTGCTCCGGCTGCTGGCGCTGCCGCTCCGGCCGCCGAAGAAAAGACCGAGTTCGACGTGATCCTGACCGGCGACGGTGGCAAGAAGATCAACGTCATTAAGGAAGTCCGCGCCATCACCGGCCTGGGCCTGACCGAAGCCAAGGCGCTGGTCGAAGGCGCTCCGAAGGCCGTGAAGGAAGGCGTGTCGAAGGCTGACGCCGAGAAGTTCAAGAAGCAGCTGGAAGAAGCCGGCGCCACCGTTGAACTGAAGTAAGCGCTTCGTATCAGCTCTGCTGGCGCGAACAGGAAAGGGGCGTCTCCTTGTGGAGCCGCCCCTTTTCTTTTGGGCGCCAAAGGCGCATACTTGTGATCATGCCCGATTGGCCAGAAAGCCACCTCATTCGCGCCGGCGTTGGCCGCATGAGCACCCGTTGAAACTGCTGCGCCGTTTGGTGATTGTGGCCATTGCCGCAGGAGCATGGGCGCTCCCGGCCGCGGCGCTTGCACCGGAACCGGTGACTTGTGCCGACCCCGGCCTGCCTGCCGAAGCTACATGTTTCCGCCTGGCGGTGCCGGAGTCCCGCGAAGCTCACGGACCGGACCGATTGCTGTCCTTGTCGCTGGTCCGACTGCCCGCTGTTGCAGGCGCCGGCCACAAAGCCATCTTCATCTTCCAGGGGGGCCTGGGCAGGCGGCCACCCGGCTGACCGGCTTTTACGCCCGCATCTATGCCGGGGCGCGGTCCACCCACGACATAGTGCTCATCGATCAGCGCGGCACCGGCGGATCGGCGCCGCTGAATTGCCGCGTTCCGGCCAACCAAACCCTTGCCGATCTGTTCGATCCGGCGATCATTTCTACCTGCCGCGCCCAGCTTTCTGCCAGACACCGGCTGGCTGCCTTCACGACCTCTGCCGCCGTTGCCGATGCCGAAGCCGTGCGCCAAGCCTTTGGTTATGGCCGCATCGATTTGTACGGCACTTCCTATGGTACCAGGGTCGCCATGGAATATGCCCGCCGTTACCCAGATCATGTGCGCACTCTCACGCTGAAGGGTGTGGTGCCGCCCTGGTCAATCATGCCGGCCGATTTTGCCCCCGACGTCCAGGCGGCAGTGGCACTCATGCTGCGCGACTGCACAACTGACCACGCCTGTCACGACGCCTTTCCCGATCTGGCCGGCGATCTGGCGCGCGCTGTAGCCAGACTCGATGAGGCACCAGCGACGGCTGTGGTCGACGCGCAGCCGCTGCGCCTGCAGCGCGGCATGTTTGGCACCGTGATCCGGACAATGTTACAAGCAACGCCTCTGCGTGCCGGATTGCCGTTGCTGTTGCATGAAGCAGCAGGCGGGAACTGGCAGGGGTTCATCGCGCAAGCGGCGGCGCTGCGGCGGGCTGCCCAAAACGATATCGCTACCGGCCTGATGCTGTCGGTTGCCTGCAGCGAGGATGTGCCGTTCATCGATCGGGCAAGGGCGCAGCTATCGGCGCGTGGCACCGTGCTCGGGCGCTATTGGATCGACCAGTTGATCGGTGGCTGTGCCCGCTGGCCGCGCGGCAGCGTGCCAGCCGATTGGCGCGAACCCTATCGGCTGGCAGGGCCGGCGCTGCTGATTTCCGGTGAGCTTGATCCGGCGACGCCGCCGGCTGGAGCAGAGCAGGTCGCCAGGCTGATCGATCAGGCACATCATGTGCTGGTGACGGGTAGCAGCCATAGCTTTGCCGGCATGAACGGCTGTGTGGATCGCATCATGACCACGTTCGTGGTTGCGGGCAGCATGACTGGCCTTGACACCGGCTGCACTGCGGCAATCCGCCCGCCGGCATTCAAGCATTAGCATCCGCCTTCTGGTCGATGGGCTGACACCGTCATTTCGCGCCGCCCCCCTTGCCCGAATCCAACAACCGGCCTACATGCCGCATCATTCACTGGCCGGCCCCCCCGATTCCCGGTCAGCCCGCCACCTTTCGGGATACGGCCTGTCGCGCGATCAGGCCGCAACGGATGGAAGGGTGGCGGGATCCATCGCCAGTGACCGTGCGACATTGCCGCAGTTGCGGGAATGACGTGCGGTTTTTGCTGTTTTCCCGCTGGGCGCATCCGCCCGGCAAGAGAGGCGACACGAAGACATGGCCACCCAGATGAAGCCGCCGCACGGCGTCACGCCGTTCAACAACCGCCGCCGCATCCGCAAGACCTTCGGCAACAGCGGCGAAGTTGTGCAGATGCCGAACCTGATCGAGGTTCAGCGCGAAAGCTATGAGCAGTTCCTGCGCTCCAACCCGGCGATCGGCTATGTCTCGGGCCTGGAAAAGACCCTGCGTTCGGTGTTCCCGATCCGCGATTTCGCCGGCACGGCCGAGCTGGACTTCGTGCATTATGAACTGGAAGAGCCGAAGTACGACACGGATGAATGCCGCCAGCGCGGCATGACCTATGCCGCGCCGATGCGCGTCACGCTGCGTCTGATCGTGTTCGAAGTGGACGCCGACACCGAAACCCGCTCCGTGCTCGATATCAAGGAGCAGGACGTGTACATGGGCGACATGCCGCTCATGACCGAGAACGGCACCTTCATCATCAACGGCACCGAGCGTGTCATCGTCTCCCAGATGCACCGTTCGCCGGGCGTGTTCTTCGATCACGACCGCGGCAAGACCCATGCCTCGGGCAAATATCTGTTCGCCGCCCGCGTCATCCCCTATCGCGGTTCGTGGCTGGATTTCGAATTCGACGCCAAGGACATCGTCAACGTCCGCATCGACCGCAAGCGCAAGCTGCCGGTCACCAGCCTGCTCTATGCGCTGGGCTGGCATTCCGAAGAAATCCTCAACCTCTTCTACAACCGCGTCACGTGGGTGCGCGGCCATGGCCCCAACGGCGATGCCGGTTGGGTGGTGCCGTTCGTCGAAGCCAACTGGCGCAACAGCAAGCCGACCTTCGATGTCGTCAACGCCGAAACCGGCGAAGTGGTGTTCCCGATGGGCACCAAGGTGACGCCGCGCATGGTGCGCAAGGCCACCACCGACGGCTGCAAGAGCCTGCTGATCCCGACCGAGGAAATCTTCGGCCGTTACAGCGCCTTTGATCTGATCAACGAAGCCACCGGCGAAATCTACATCGAGGCCGGTGACGAGCTGACCGCCGAGAATCTCGAAAAGATCGACCGCTCCGGCCAGGCCAGCATCGAGCTGCTCGACATCGATCATGTCTCCACCGGCCCGTGGATCCGCAACACGCTGATGGCCGACAAGGTGGAAGACCGCGACCATGCGCTCGCCGAAATCTATCGCGTCATGCGCCCCGGCGAGCCGCCGACCCGCGAAACCGCCGAAGCCATGTTCTATGGCCTGTTCTTCGATCCCGACCGGTACGACCTGTCGGCGGTGGGCCGCGTCAAGATGAACATGCGCCTCGGCCTCGATTGCCCGGATGATGTGACCGTGCTGCGCCGCGAGGATATCGCCGCGGTGGTCAAGACCCTCGTCGACCTGAAGGACGGCAAGGGCGAGATCGACGATATCGACAACCTCGGCAACCGCCGTGTCCGCTCGGTCGGCGAGCTGCTGGAAAACCAGTATCGCGTCGGCCTGCTGCGCATGGAACGCGCCGTGAAGGAGCGCATGAGCAGCGTCGATATCGACACGGTCATGCCCAACGACCTGATCAACGCCAAGCCGGCGGTGGCCGCGGTGCGCGAATTCTTCGGCAGCAGCCAGCTGTCGCAGTTCATGGACCAGACCAACCCGCTGTCGGAAGTCACCCACAAGCGCCGCGTCTCGGCCCTGGGCCCGGGCGGTCTCACCCGCGAACGCGCCGGCTTCGAAGTGCGCGACGTGCACCCGACCCACTATGGCCGCATCTGCCCGATCGAAACGCCGGAAGGCCCGAACATCGGTCTGATCAACAGCCTCGCCACCTTCAGCCGCGTCAACAAGTACGGCTTCATCGAAACCCCCTATCGCAAGGTGGTTGATGGCAAGCTGACCGACGAGGTGCAGTATCTCTCCGCCATGGAAGAAGCCCGCCACACCATCGCCCAGGCCAACGCCGGCATCGATGGCAACGGCGTGTTCGTGGAAGAGCTGATCTCCGCCCGCCAGGCCGGTGAATTCCTGATGGCGCCGGCCGGCACCATCACCCTGGCCGACGTGTCGCCGAAGCAGCTGGTTTCGGTCGCTGCCTCGCTGATCCCGTTCCTGGAAAACGACGACGCCAACCGCGCGCTGATGGGCTCCAACATGCAGCGCCAGGCGGTGCCGCTGGTGAAGGCCGAATCGCCGTTCGTCGGCACCGGCATGGAAGGCACGGTGGCTCGCGACAGCGGCGCCGCCATCGCCGCCAAGCGCACCGGCATCGTTGACCAGGTGGACGCCACCCGCATCGTGATCCGCGCCACCCAGGATGTGGAACCCGGCAAGTCGGGCGTCGACATCTACACGCTGATGAAGTTCCAGCGTTCCAACCAGTCCACCTGCATCAACCAGCGCCCGCTGGTGACCGTGGGCGACCTGGTGCAGAAGGGCGACATCATCGCCGACGGCCCGTCGACCGAGGATGGCGAACTGGCGCTGGGCCGCAACGTGCTCGTCGCCTTCATGCCGTGGAACGGCTACAACTACGAAGACTCGATCCTGATCAACGAGAAGATCGTCAAGGAAGACATCTTCACCTCGATCCACATCGAGGAATTCGAAGTCATGGCCCGCGACACCAAGCTGGGCCCGGAAGACATCACCCGCGACATCCCCAATGTCGGTGAAGACGCGCTCGCCCGCCTCGACGAGGCCGGCATCGTCTATATCGGCGCCGAAGTGGAGCCGGGCGACATCCTCGTCGGCAAGATCACGCCCAAGGGCGAATCGCCGATGACGCCGGAAGAAAAGCTGCTGCGCGCCATCTTCGGCGAAAAGGCCAGCGACGTGCGCGACACCTCGCTGCGGCTGCCGCCGGGCGTGTCGGGCACCATCGTTGATGTGCGCATCTTCAACCGCCACGGCATCGACAAGGACGAGCGCGCCCTGCAGATCGAGCGCGAGGAAATCGAGCGCCTGGAAAAGGACGCCACCGACGAACGCGGCATCCTCGATCGCGCCACCTATGCCCGTCTTGCCGATGCCCTGCTGGGCCAGGAAGCCGTGGCCGCGCCCAAGGGCGTGAAGAAGGGCGTGACCATCGATCAGGCCCTGCTCGACGAACATCCCCGCCGCGAATGGTGGAAGTTCGGCGTCGCCGATGACGGCGTGCAGGCCGGCCTGGAGGCGCTGAAGGCGCAGTGGGATGAAGCCCACGCCAGCATCAATGCCAAGCTGGAAGACAAGAAGGCCAAGGTGCAGGCTGGCGACGAACTGCCGCCGGGCGTGCTCAAGATGGTCAAGGTCTTCGTCGCGGTGAAGCGCAAGCTGCAGCCGGGTGACAAGATGGCCGGCCGTCACGGCAACAAGGGGGTCATCTCCCGCATCCTGCCGCAGGAAGACATGCCGTTCCTGGCCGACGGCACCCCGGTCGACATCGTGCTCAACCCGCTGGGCGTGCCCAGCCGCATGAACGTCGGTCAGATCTTCGAAACCCATCTGGGCTGGGCCGCGCGCGGCCTGGGCAAGAAGATCGCCGCCATGCTGGAAGGCATCAACGACACGATGGTCAACGGCAGCGCCGCCGAAATCCGCGACCTGTTCAAGGCCATCTATGGCCCGCAATATGGTTCGGAGATCGACGGCCTGGATGATGCCGCCGTGGTGGAACTGGCCCGCAACCTCGCTGGCGGCGTGCCGATGGCCACCCCGGTGTTCGACGGCGCCAAGGAAAGCGACGTGTCGCACATGCTGGAACTGGCGGGCCTCGACAGCTCGGGCCAGGTCGAGCTGTTCGACGGCCGCACCGGCGACCAGTTCGATCGCAAGGTGACCGTGGGCTATATCTACATGCTCAAGCTGCACCACCTGGTCGATGACAAGATCCACGCCCGCTCGATCGGCCCCTACAGCCTCGTCACCCAGCAGCCGCTGGGCGGCAAGGCCCAGTTCGGCGGTCAGCGCTTCGGGGAAATGGAAGTCTGGGCCCTGCAGGCCTATGGCGCCGCCTACACCCTGCAGGAAATGCTCACCGTCAAGTCCGACGACGTGGTGGGCCGCACCAAGGTGTATGAAGCCATCGTCAAGGGTGACGACACGTTCGAAGCCGGCATCCCCGAAAGCTTCAACGTGCTCATCAAGGAAATGCGGTCGCTGGGCCTCAACGTCCAGCTGCAGAGCATCGAGGATGTCGAGTGACAGCAGGATGGGGGCGGCCCTGACCGGCCGCCCCGCCTGACGAACCCGGACCGAACACCCACCCCCAGCCCCTCCCGCCAGCGGAAGGGGATCAGGAAGGGAATAAGACCATGAACGACGTGACCAATTTCTTCTCGCCGGCCGCCAAGCCCGAGACCTTCGACCAGATCCAGATCGCGATCGCTTCGCCGGAGCAGATCCGCAGCTGGTCCTATGGCGAGATCAAGAAGCCCGAGACCATCAACTACCGCACGTTCAAGCCGGAACGTGACGGCCTGTTCTGCGCCCGCATCTTTGGCCCGATCAAGGATTACGAATGCCTGTGCGGCAAGTACAAGCGCATGAAGTACAAGGGCATTGTCTGCGAAAAGTGCGGCGTGGAAGTGACCGTCTCCAAGGTCCGCCGCGAGCGCATGGGCCATATCGAACTGGCCGCGCCGGTCGCCCACATCTGGTTCCTGAAGTCGCTGCCCAGCCGCATCGGCATGCTGCTCGACATGCAGCTCAAGCAGCTGGAGCGCGTGCTCTATTTCGAACAATATGTCGTCATCGATCCGGGCATGACCCCGTTCAAGAAGTTCGACCTCCTGACCGAGGATGAACTGCTGACCGCCCAGGAAGAATATGGCGAAGACGCCTTCCAGGCCGGCATCGGCGCCGAAGCCATCCGCACCCTGCTCGAACAGCTCGATCTTGAAGGCGAGATGGAGCAGCTGCGCGAGGAGCTGCGCACCACCAAGTCGGAACTGAAGCCGAAGAAGATCATCAAGCGGATGAAGGTGGTCGAAAGCTTCATCAACTCGGGCAACAAGCCGGAGTGGATGATCATGACCGTCGTGCCGGTCATCCCGCCCGATCTGCGCCCGCTGGTGCCGCTCGACGGTGGCCGCTTCGCGACGTCGGACCTGAACGATCTCTACCGCCGCGTCATCAACCGCAACAACCGCCTGAAGCGCCTCATCGAGCTGCGCGCGCCCGACATCATCGTGCGCAACGAGAAGCGCATGCTGCAGGAAGCGGTGGACGCGCTGTTCGACAACGGCCGCCGTGGCCGCACCATCACCGGTGCCAACAAGCGTCCGCTGAAGTCGCTGTCCGACATGCTGAAGGGCAAGCAGGGCCGCTTCCGCCAGAACCTGCTCGGCAAGCGCGTCGACTATTCGGGCCGTTCGGTCATCGTCACCGGCCCCGAACTCAAGCTGCACCAGTGCGGCCTGCCCAAGAAGATGGCCTTGGAACTGTTCAAGCCGTTCATCTACTCGCGCCTCGACGCCAAGGGCCTTTCGATGACCCTGAAGCAGGCCAAGAAGTGGGTGGAAAAGGAACGCAAGGAAGTCTGGGACATCCTGGACGAGGTGATCCGCGAGCATCCGGTGCTGCTGAACCGCGCGCCGACGCTGCACCGCCTCGGCATCCAGGCCTTCGAACCCGTGCTGATCGAAGGCAAGGCCATCCAGCTGCACCCGCTGGTCTGCTCGGCCTTCAACGCCGACTTCGACGGTGACCAGATGGCCGTCCACGTGCCGCTTTCGCTGGAAGCCCAGCTGGAAGCGCGCGTGCTGATGATGTCCACCAACAACATCCTGTCGCCGGCCAACGGCAAGCCGATCATCGTGCCCTCGCAGGACATGGTGCTGGGTCTCTATTATCTGTCGATGGAGCTGGAGAACGAGCCGGGCCAGGGCATGGCCTTTGGCACCATGGCCGAAGTGCACCAGGCGCTGTTCACCAAGGCTGTGACCCTGCACACCAAGATCATCGCCCGTGTGCCGCAGACCGACGCGGATGGCGTGGTGCGCATGAAGCGCTTCAATACCACCCCGGGCCGCCTGCTGCTGGGCGAAACCCTGCCGAAGAGCCACAAGGTGCCGTTCGAAACGGTCAACCGTCAGCTCACCAAGAAGGAAATCGGCGACGTCATCGACACCGTCTACCGCCACACCGGCCAGAAGGAGACGGTGCTGTTTGCCGATGCCATCATGGCGCTGGGCTTCCGCCACGCCTTCCAGGCCGGCATCAGCTTCGGCAAGGACGACATGGTGATCCCCGATGCCAAGGCCAAGCTGGTTGATGAAACCAAGGCGCTGGTGAAGGATTTCGAGCAGCAATATCAGGACGGCCTGATCACCCAGGGTGAGAAGTACAACAAGGTCGTCGACATCTGGGCGCGCTGCGGTGACCAGGTCGCCACCGAAATGATGAAGGAAATCAGCGCCAAGAAGAAGCGGCCCGATGGCCGTGAGGCGCCGATCAGCTCCATCTACATGATGGCCCACTCCGGTGCGCGTGGCTCCCAGGCCCAGATGAAGCAGCTGGCCGGCATGCGCGGCCTGATGGCCAAGCCGTCGGGCGAGATCATCGAAACGCCGATCATCTCCAACTTCAAGGAAGGCCTGACCGTGCTGGAGTATTTCAACTCCACCCACGGCGCCCGCAAGGGTCTGGCCGACACCGCGCTGAAGACCGCCAACTCGGGTTACCTGACCCGGCGTCTGGTCGACGTTTCGCAGGATTGCGTCGTCGTCGAACAGGATTGCGGCACCGAACGCGGCATGGTGATGAAGGCCATCGTCGAAGGCGGCAACACCATCGTGTCCTTGGGCGAACGCATCCTTGGCCGCACCGTGCTGGTGGACGTGGTTGATGCCAAGACCGGCGAAGTCGTGGTGGCCGCCGGCCATCTCGTCACCGAAGCCGACGTTGGCCGCATCGAATCGGCCGCCGTGGCGGAAGTGAAGATCCGCTCGCCGCTGCTGTGCGAAACCAAGGGCGGCGTCTGCGCCACCTGCTATGGCCGCGACCTGGCGCGCGGCACGCCGGTGAACATGGGCGAAGCCGTGGGCGTCATCGCCGCCCAGTCGATCGGCGAACCGGGCACGCAGCTGACCATGCGCACCTTCCACATCGGCGGCGCCGCCCAGGTGTCCGAACAGTCGACGCTGGATGCGCCGGTGGATGGCCTCGTCGAATATCGTGGCCTCACCACCATCACCGACAGCCGCGGCCGCGCCATTGCCATGGCCCGCAACGGCGAACTGGTGCTGCGCGATGGCGAAGGCCGCGAACGCTCGATCCACCGCATCACCTATGGTGCGATCATCGCGGTGGCCGATGGCGCCACGGTGAAGAAGGGCGACCGCCTGGCCGAGTGGGACCCGTACACCCTGCCGGTGATCACCGAAAAGTCGGGCAAGGTGAAGTATCAGGACCTGATCGAAGGACTGACCCTGCGCGAAGAGGTGGACGAAGCCACCGGCATCACCAACAAGGTGGTCGCCGAATGGAAGTCCAGCAACAAGAAGGAAGATCTGCGTCCGCGCATCACCCTGCTTGATGACGCCTCGGGTGAATCGGCCCGCTATATGCTGGCGGCCGATGCCATTCTCTCGGTGGCCGATGGCCAGGATGTGTCGGCCGGTGACGTGCTGGCGCGTATCCCGCGTGAAGCCGCCAAGACCCGCGACATCACTGGCGGTCTGCCGCGCGTTGCCGAATTGTTCGAAGCCCGCGTGCCCAAGGACAATGCGATCATCGCCCGCATCGATGGCCGCGTGGAATTTGGCAAGGATTACAAGACCAAGCGTCGCATCACCATCCGTCCGGAGGAAGGTGGCGATCCGGCCGAATATCTGGTGCCCAAGGGCAAGAACGTGGCGGTGCAGGAAGGCGACTTCGTGCGCAAGGGTGACTATCTGATCGATGGCAACCCCAACCCGCACGACATCCTGGAAGTGCTGGGTGTGGAGCCGCTGGCCGAATATCTCTGCGCCGAAATCCAGGAAGTCTATCGCCTGCAGGGTGTGCGCATCAACGACAAGCACATCGAAGTGATCGTGCGCCAGATGCTGCAGAAGGTGGAAATCACCGAAAGCGGCGACACCACGCTGCTGGTGGGCGAACAGGTCGATCGCGAGGAAATGGACGCCGAAAACGCCAAGCTGGGCCCCGATGGCCGTGCCGCGTCCGGCAAGCCGGTGCTGCTCGGCATCACCAAGGCCTCGCTGCAGACCAAGAGCTTCGTGTCGGCGGCGTCCTTCCAGGAAACCACCCGCGTGCTCACCGAAGCGGCCGTGCAGGGCAAGGTCGACACGCTGACCGGCCTGAAGGAAAACGTCATCGTCGGCCGCCTGATCCCGGCCGGCACCGGCGCCGGCATGCAGCGCCTGCGCGTGGCGGCCAACGCCCGCGACGTCGCCCTGCGCGCCGTGCAGAAGGCCAACCAACAGGCGCTGGAACAGACCGAAGGCTGACGCTCCCGCCTGTTCGGGCCCGAAACATCCCGCCGGCAGCGCTGCCGGCGGGGTTTTTCTTGGGGCTTTCGGTCACCATATTGCCGCGTCTTGGCCACAATGCGCTGGCAAAAGGCCGCGCAAGGGTGGGATTCGTCCACCGTTCGGGATCGAAAATTGGCCACAGCGTTCAAAATGCCGGAAGCGATTGGCTCTGAACCTGCCCGCCCGCTGCGGGTGGCGCTGTTTTCCGGCAACTACAACTATGTCCGTGACGGCGCCAATCAGGCGCTGAACCGGCTGGTCGCCTTCCTCGAACGCGAAGGCTGCACCGTGCGCGTCTATTCGCCCACCAGCGACACGCCGGCCTTTGAACCGGCCGGCACGCTGGTTTCGGTGCCCAGCTTTGCCATTCCCGGCCGCGGCGAATATCGCCTGGCGCTGGGCCTGCCCGATCGGCTGAAGCGCGAGATCCGCGATTTCGCCCCCGATATCATCCACTTGTCTGCCCCCGATCCCGCCGCCCATGCCGCCAAGAAACTGGCGCGCAGCCTTGGCGTGCCGGTGGTCGCCTCCATCCACACCCGCTTTGAAACCTATCTCGAATATTATGGCCTCGGCTTCGTCCGCCCCGGCATCGAGGCGCTGCTCCGCCGCTTCTATGCCGGGCTGGACGAGATTTTCGTCACCACGCCGGGCTTTGGCACCATGATGCGCGAGGCCGGCATCATCGCCGCCGAACCCGCCGTGTGGAGCCGCGGCGTCGACAAGACCCGCTTCACCCCCGCCCGCCGCAGCCCGGAATGGCGCTGGAGCTTCGGCATTGGCGACACCGAAGCGGTGATTGGCTTTGTTGGCCGGCTCGTGCTCGAAAAGGGCCTCGATACCGTGGCTGCGGCGGTCAACCAGCTGAAACAGCGCGGGATTCCGCACCGGCTGCTGGTGGTGGGCGAAGGCCCGGCGCGCGAACGCTTTCAGGCCCAGGTGCCCGATGCCATCTTCACCGGCTTCCTCGATGGCACCAATCTCGCCCGCGCCTATGCCAGCGCCGATCTGCTGCTCAACCCCTCCACCACCGAAACCTTCGGCAACATCAACCTGGAAGCCATGGCCAGCGGCATCCCGGTGGTCGCGGCGCGCGCCAGCGGCAACGAATGCCTGGTCAGCGATGGCCGCACCGGCGCCCTGATCACGCCGGGGGACATCACCGCCTATGCCGATGCGTTGGCGCGTTATTGCACCGATCCGCAATTGCGCGCCGCCCATGGCCAGGCCGGGCTGGCGGCGGCCCAGGCCTTTGACTGGGATGTGATCAACGGCGCCGTGCTCTCTCGCTATCGCGAATTGATTGCAGCTAACCACAAGTAAAATCACGGGTTTTCTCGGTTTTTGCATTCGTCTAGGGCTGGTGCATGTTCATGCGCCTCACCTTGCTCCTTGCCCTCTCCACCCCGGTGGCGGCGCAAACCCCAGCGCTCAGCATTGATGCGCTCGCTGCCGAGGTGGTGGCCGGCAACCCGGAACGCCAGTTCCTCGCCCGCCAGATCAGTCTGGCGCAAACCGGGGTGCAGGCCGCCCGCCGGCTTGCCGATCCCGAACTCAGCATCGAATTTGGCGAGCGGCGGACAGACAATGTCCAAACCGGCCAACGGCTTGGCGATGGCCCGGCCTTTGCCGCCGCCATCCTGCAACCGATCGAATTCAACGGCCGCCTGCCGCTCCGGAAGGCGATAGCCGAGGGCAATGTCACGCTGGCGCGGCTGGGCCTGGCCCAGTTCGAAGCCACGCTGGCCGGCCGCGCCCGCACCCTGGGCTATCGCCTGTTCGCCGCCGACGCCCGCGCCGAAGCCGCCCGTGCCGTGGCCAGTCGCATGCGCAGCCTTGCTGGCGTGATCATCGCCCGCGATCCCGCTGGCCAGGCCCCACGGCTCGAAGCCGCCGTCCTCGAAGCCTCGGCCATCACCGCCGAACGCACCGCCGCCGAGGCCGAAGCGGCCTATAACGCTGCCCTTTATGAACTCAACGGCCTGCGCGGCCAGCCCTTCCCGGCGCGGGTGCGCATCCAGCGCCCGCCGCTCAGCCCGCCGCCGCTGCCCGATGTCAGCCAGCTCGCCGAACAGGCCGAATCCGGCAATTTCGAGCTGCTGGCGCTCAAGACCCAGCTGGACCAGCAGGGCCTCTCGGTCCGCCTGGCCGAAAAGGGCCGGGTGGGCGCGCTAAGCATCGGCCCGTTCATCAATCGCGACCGTGGCGACGTGAAGGATCAGGTGATTGGCCTGCGCGCCACCACCAGCCTGCCGCTGTGGAACCGCCAGGCCGGTGATGTGGCCGCCGCCGAAAGTCGCGAGGCGCAAGGCCAGGCCAGCCTGATCGCCGCCCGCCGCCGCATTCTCGCCCAGCTCCATGCCGATGCCGCCCTCTATCGCGCCCGCGCCGAGGCCTTGGCCCGCTGGCCCGCCGATGCGCCGCAACGCTTTGCCGCCGCCGCCGAAGAGGCTGACCGCGCCTATCGTCTGGGTGCCGTGCCGCTGCCCACCTATGTTGCCATGCAGACCGGCTGGCTCGATGCCCTGACCGCCGTGCTCGATACCCGCGCCGGCCTGTGGGAAGCCCGGGAGCAGCTGCGCATCCTCACGGGCGGCAGCACCGCCCAATGATCGCCGCCCTGATTTCGGCCAGCGAGCGCAATCGCGGCGGCGTCGTGCTGGCGGCGTTGATCGCCGCTGCCATCGGCCTTTGGCATCTGGTCAGCCTGCCCATTGATGCCATCCCCGACGTCACCGGCGTGCAGGTGCAGGTCAACACCGCCGTGCCTGGCCTCGCCGCGCAGGAAATCGAAACCCGGGTGACCGTCCCGATCGAGCGGCTGATGGGCGGCCAGCCCGGCCTCATCGGCTTCCGTTCGCTCACCCGCTCCGGCCTGTCCCAGGTCACCCTGCTCTATGAAGACGGCACCGATGTGATGCGCGCCCGCCAGGTGGTGGCCGAACGGCTGGGCACGGCCGCGGCGCTGTTGCCGCCCGGCGCGGCGCCGCAGCTGGCGCCGATCACCACCGGGCTGGGCGAAATTCTCTACTACACGCTGGAATGGGATCATCCGCCCCACGACGAACCGCATCATCCCGGCCTGGTGCCGGCCAGCACCGCCGAAGACCATCTGATGGCCCTGGCCGAAACCCAGGAATATGTGGTGGTGCCCATGCTGCGCACCGTGCCCGGCGTGGCCGAGGTGAACAGCATCGGTGGCCTGGAACGCCAATATCTCATCGAACCCGATCTGGCCCGCCTGGCCGCGGCCGGGGTGACGCCGGCCGAACTCGCGGCTGCGGTCGCCGCCTTTGCCGACAATGAAGGCGGCGGCGCCATCAACCGCGATGGCCGCCGCATGGTGGTGCGCACCGATGCCCGCGTGATGCAGCCCGAACGCATCGGCGCCCTGCCGGTGAAATTTGCCGGTGGCGTGCGGCCGCTCACGGTGGCTAATCTTGCCACGGTGCGGGTGGGCAGTGCCCTGCGCGCCGGCGCCGCCACCGTGGATGGCGAACAGACGGTGCTGGGCACCATCATGTTGCTGGCCGGCCGCAACAGCCGAGAGGTGGCGCGCGCCGTCGACGCCTATCTGCCCGACGTGCAGGCGGCGCTGCCGGCCGGCATGGTGATTCGCGCCCGCTATGACCGGGCCGACATCGTGGAGCGCACCGTTGCCACTGTCCGCAACAATCTGTCAGAAGGGGCGTTGCTGGTCGCCGTCGTGCTCATCCTGGTGCTTGGCCACTGGCGCGCCGCACTGATCGTCGCCGCGGTCATCCCGGTGGCCTTCCTGATGGCGGCCATCGGCATGGTGCGGCTGGACATCTCGGGCAATCTGATGAGCCTCGGCGCCCTCGATTTCGGCCTGCTGGTCGATGGCGCCATTGTCGGCGTTGAAAATGCCCTGCGCCGGCTGGGGGCCGAACAGGCCCGGCTTGCCCGCCCGCTGGCCGAGGACGAGCGCCGCACCCTGATTGCCCGCGCCATGGGCGAGGTGGCCCGTCCGGTGGCGTTTGGCGTGGCGATCATCACGCTCGTCTATGTGCCGGTGCTGGCGCTGGGCGGGGTGGAGGGCAAGTTGTTCCGCCCGATGGCTGAAACCGTCATGCTGGCGCTCACCGCCGCGCTGCTGGTCAGCCTCACGCTGGTGCCGGCGCTGGCCTCCTATATGCTGACCTCTGGCGGCGATCATGGCCCCAATCGCCTGATGCGCGCGCTGGAGATGGGCTATCGCCCGGTGCTCACCGCCACGCTGGCGCGCCCGGCCCTCGCCATTGTCCCGGCGCTGCTGGTCATGCTGGCGGCCGGGCTGGTCTTCACCCGGCTGGGCACGGTTTTCACCCCCCGGCTCGACGAAGGCTCGATCACCGCCATGGTCTATCGCCCGGTGGACATGAGCCTGGAGGCCAGCCTGGCCCAGGAACAGGCGATCGAACGGGCGATCCTGCGGAAATTCCCGCAGGTCACCCATGTCTTCTCGCGCATCGGCACGGCCGCCGTCGCCACCGATCCGATGCCGCCGAATGAGAATGATCTCTACGTCCACTACAAGCCGCAGGCCGAATGGCCGGCCACCGGTCCGCAGACCAAGGCCGAGCTGGTACAGGCCATCGAGGCGGAGGCGAAACGCATCCACGCCAACCAGCGCTTCCTGTTCGCCCAACCCATCGAAATGCGCTTCAACGAGATGCTGGAAGGCACGCGTGCCGACCTGGCGGTGAAAATCTATGGCGATGATGATGACCGGCTGGAGGCGCTGGGGGCTGCCGCGTTGCAGGTGCTGGAGCGTCTGCCCGGCACCGCCCAGGCCGAGTTCGAGGTGGATGGCCGCACCCCCAGCCTGGTGGTGAAGGTGAACCATGATGCGCTGGTGCGCCTCGGTCTCGGGGCCGATGAGGTCAACCGCGCCATCCGCGCCGGCCTGGCGGGGCAGGAGGTGGGCGCCATCCTGGAAGGCATCCGCCGGCACGCCATCGTGGTGCGGCTGCCCGATCGCCAGCGCGCCGATCTCGCCGCGATTCGTGCCCTGCCGCTCCGGGTGGGGCAGGCGGGCCTGGTGCCACTGGGTCGCGTGGCCACGCTTGAAGAGGTGATGGCGGTGGAGCCGGTGCGCCGCGACAATGGCCAGAAGCGCGCCGCCCTGCTGATCAATCTCTCCGGCAGCGATGTGGAAGCCTATGTCGCCCGCGCCAGGGCCGAGCTGGCCAAGGCGGTGCCGCTGCCGCCCGGATATCGCATCGAATTCGGCGGCCAGTTCAAGCAGTTGCAGGAGGCCAAGGGCCGTCTGGCCGTGCTGGTGCCGGCCTGCCTGGTGCTCATTCTGGTGCTGGTGTTCGGCGCGCTGGGCTCGGTCGCCCAAGCCTTGATCGTCTTTGCCGGCATTCCGCTTGCCGTCACCGGCGGGGTGTTCGCGCTGGCCTTGCGCGGCATGCCCTTCTCGATCACGGCAGCCATCGGCTTCATCGCGCTGTCGGGCATTGCCATGCTCAACGGTCTGGTGCTGGTGGACCATATCAACCATCTGCGCCGCGAAGGCCTCGCCCGGGCCGACGCTGTCGCCGCCGGCGCGCTCGACCGGCTGCGCCCGGTCATCTCCACCGCGCTGGTGGCCAGCATCGGCTTCCTGCCGATGGCGATTGCCAGCGGTGCCGGCGCCGAAGTGCAGCGCCCGCTGGCCACGGTGGTGATCGGCGGCATCCTGTCGTCCACCCTGCTCACCCTGCTGCTGGTGCCGACCTTGTATCGAAAATTCGTCAGGGATTGAGGAATCACCCCCGACACCCTACATGGGTCGTGCCGGCTTGCCGGCTATGGCGATAAATGATGCCGTGGAATAGACGCAGCGGACCCGGGGGCAGTACCCGGCGGCTCCACCATTCTCAATCCCGTTGTCGGGGTGAATTGCGGGGCCGAACCAGGATCGACGTGTGTTCAAAGACGGTGTTTTTGCCCGGCCTGAATGCGCCGTTAAACCGTTCAAAACCCACAAATGCCAACGACAACGAGGCATTCGCGATCGCGGCGTAATTGAGTCCTAACGGACGAAATTACCCCAAGAGAACGCGGCACGGGCCACGCCGGGCAACAGAAGTGGATTCCAGCGGCCAGAGGGGGGCCGGGCAACAGAACCCCCTCACCGATTTGCGCGCGCCAAGGCCCCCCGGCAAACCCACAACTTGGGGGCCGGGCAACATTACCTCCTCACCGATTTGCGCACACGGCGCCTCCGATCCTCGGCCTGTCACTCGGGCTCCGACGCCTTGGCATCCTCCAACCGGCGGATCGTCTCATCCAGCCGCGCCACGGCCAGCCCAAATTTGCGCACGATCATCACATTGTGCACCGTTCGGCCATCAGCCTGCAGCGCCAGCGTCTGTTCGGCGCGCAGCCCGCCCTTCAGGGCAAAGCGCAGCCGCAGCCGGCCATCCACCAGGGTGCCGCTCACCGGTCCGGCCGCATCGCTCAGCACGCCGCTGAACCCGCCCTGGCCGTCGCGGCGCAAGCGCCACTGCCGCCGCGACGGCGCCTGGCCGGCCATGGTCACCACTTGATCCAGCCGGATGGCACCATCGCCGGCCGGCACGCCCTGGCCGTCAACCGTCACGGCGCGGGTCTTGCGGGTGGCAATGCGCAACTGGCCCTCGCCGCGCGTGGTCCCGGCAAAGAACCGGATCGGGTCGAACATCGGCGCCCCGGCCGCCGCCTGTGGCAAGCGGCTGGTGGACACGCATGCCGAAACGCTGGTCAACAGCAACAGCGCAGCAAACGCCCGTTTCATCCCCAGTCCTCCTGCCAGTGCCAGCTACGCCAACATGGCCCGGCGCGATGCCACTTGTCGCGCAGCCCCATTGCCCCCAATGCCACATTGCCCCACGCCATTGCGCTTGACCTCGCCCGCGCCCCGCGCCAATCGGAAGCGCACACCAGCCAAGGCTCAGTTCCCGTGAACGACACCACCCCAGACAGCCTGATTCCCTATGACGATATCGTCCAGGATGCGCTGCGCGGCGTTGTCAGCCGCGTGCTGCGCCGCATCCAGGCCGAAGGCGGCCTGCCCGGCAGTCATCATTTCTACATCGCCTTCCGCACCCGCGCCCCCGGTGTGTCCATCCCCAGCCATCTCATGGAACGCTATCCGGACGAGATGACCATCGTCATCCAGCATCGTTACTGGGATCTGGTGGTGGCCGATGATCATTTCTCCATCGGCCTGTCGTTCAACCAGATGCCGGCCACGCTGGTCATTCCCTATGATGCCATTGTCGGCTTCGTCGATCCGGCGGTGAACTTCGCCCTGCAGTTCGCGCCCAAGGATGGCGAGCATGCACCGGAACCGCCGGAGCCGGAGGCACCGCCGCCCGCGCCGGAACCGGATGGCAGCAGCGATGGCAGCAATGTCGTCACGCTCGACCGGTTCCGCCGCAAGTGACCCAGTTCATCCGCCGCGATGCGCCTGCCCGGCGCGGTTTGATGTTCGTGCTGTCCTCCCCCTCGGGCGCCGGCAAGACGACCATGTCGCGCGCGCTGATGGCCGAGGACAATGAAATCACCATGAGCGTTTCCGCCACCACACGCCGGCCCCGCCCGGGCGAGGTGGATGGTGTCGATTATTATTTCGTCAGCCCCGATCAGTTCCAGTCGATGGTGCAGGAAAATGCGCTGCTGGAATGGGCCACCGTGTTCGGCAACCGCTATGGCACGCCGCGTGCCCCCGTGGAGGCCGCCCTGGCCGCCGGCCGCGATGTTCTGTTCGACATTGATTGGCAGGGCACGCAGCAGTTGCAGCAAACCGATGCCGCCTCCGATCTGGTGCGCGTGTTCATCCTGCCGCCCACACTGGCCGAGCTGGAACGCCGCCTGACCAGCCGCAACACCGATCACCCCGATGTGATCGCCGGACGCATGGCCCGCGCCCGCGACGAGATCAGCCATTGGGGCGAATATGACTATATCCTCGTCAACGACGACGCCGAAACCTGCCTGAACGAGATCCGCGCCATCCTGAAGGCCGAACGCCTGCGCCGCAAACGCCAGCTCGGGCTGGCCGGCTTCGTGCGCGGCATGCTGGGCGAATGAAGCCGGCAGCGGCCCTGCTGGCGCTGCTGCTGCTCGCCGGCTGCAGCAAGGGCGATGATCTGCAGCCCTATGCCGTCGTCCGTCGCGCCGATGTGTGGCAGGCGGTGATCCGCGACAATGATCGTGGCCGCCTCGCCCGCTTGTCTGACGCGTGGACGGAGGCGCAGGCCGATATCGCTGCCGCCGGCGCCACGGCGGATCTCGCCGCGCTGGGCCCCGTTGCCGATCCCACGCTGGCCAGCCCGGCGCCGCTGCCGGCGGCCGGCGCCTTCCAGTGCCGCATCATCCGGCTGGGCTGGCGCCAGGGCAGTGTGCGGTTGGCCCCGCCGGTGCAGGCCGAAGCCTGGGCGCCTTGCACCCTGGCTGCCGATGGCATCCTGCTCCGCCTCGAAACCGCGCCCGGCGTGCAGCGCTTTGCCGGCACGCTTTATCCCGATGTGGACCGGCTGGTGTTCCTGGGGAGCGTGCAACTGGCCGGCGAACCCGGCCGCCTGCGCTATGGCGAGGATCGGGACCGCGACCAGCTCGGCGTGCTCACCACCCTTGCCCCCGGCCATTGGCGCCTCGCGCTGCCCTGGCCGCGCTGGAGCGCCCGCCTGGTGCTGATCGAGATCAAGGCCGGCTAGTGGCCGAATTCACCGCGGTGCTGGCGGCCCAGAGCTGGGCCTTCTGGGCGGCAGCCATTGCCGGCGTCACCATCCTGGGCCTCGCCAAGGGCGGCTTCGCCGGGCTGGGCGTGCTGGGCGTGCCGATCATGGCGCTGGGCATGAGCCCGGTGCTCGCCGCCGCCATCCTGCTGCCGATCCTCCTCGTTCAGGATGTGTTTTCGGTGAAGGCCTTTGGCGCGCATCGCAGCAACCGCGTGCTGGCCCTGATGATCCCCGGATCATGCCTCGGCATCCTCGCCGGCTGGGCGCTGGCCCGCTTCGTGCCAGTGGCGGCGGTGGAGGCGGCGGTCGGCCTGATTGCCCTTGGCTTTGGCATCCAGCGCATCCGGGCCAAACATCGTGGGCTTGCCGCGCGGGTCGGCCCGCCCTGGCAGGGCGTCGTGATGGGCGCCGCCGCCGGCTTCACCAGCCAGATCTCCCACGCCGGCGGGCCGCCGTTCCAGATGCATGTGCTGCCGATGAAACTGCCGCGCGACAGCTTCATCGGCACCAGCAGCGTGTTCTTTGCGGTGATCAACTGGCTGAAGGTGCCGGCCTATGCCGCGCTGGGCACCTTCACGCCGGCCAACATGGCGCTGGCGGCGGCGCTGCTGCCGGCCGCGCTCGCCTCCACCTGGGCCGGCACCCTGCTGGTGCGCCGGGTTGATGGGCCGCGTTTCTATGCCATCATGCATGTGATGATGATCCTGGTTGGGGGGAAATTGCTATGGGACGGGCTTTCGGGGCTCTGATCGCGGCCATGCTGGCCAGCCCGGCGGCAGCAGCGCCGGTTGATCTCGTCACCCTCTACAAGGATCTCCATGCCCATCCCGAACTGGGTTTTCAGGAGGTGCGGTCCGCCGGCATCCTCGCCGCCGAAGCGCGCGCCGCCGGCTTCGAGGTGACCGAGAAGGTCGGTGGCACCGGCGTGGTCGCCCTGCTGAAGAACGGCAAGGGCCCCACCGTGCTGGTGCGGGCCGACATGGATGCGTTGCCGGTCAAGGAAATCACCGGCCTGCCCTATGCCAGCCAGGCCACCGGCCATTACAAGGGCGGCCCGGAAACGCCGGTGATGCACGCCTGTGGCCATGATATCCATATGGCGGTGTGGGTGGGCGTGGTGCGCGCGCTCGCCGCCAACAAGGCCAATTGGCGCGGCACGGTGATGATGGTGGCCCAACCGGCCGAGGAGATCATCCAGGGCGCCCGCGCCATGCTGGCCGATGGACTTTATGCCCGCTTTGGCCGCCCCGATTATGCCCTGGCGCTGCACGATGGCACCGGCCCGGCCGGCACGGTGCAGGTGAACCTCGCCGCCAACGCTTCTGCGGCCGACACGGTGGATATCGAGGTGAAGGGCATCGGCGGCCACGGCGCCTATCCGGCCGACACCAATGACCCGGTGGTGCTGGCCAGCCGCATTGTCGTCGCCTTGCAGACGCTGGTCGCCCGCGAGAACGACCCGTTCCAGCCCGCCGTGGTGACGGTGGGCAGCATCCACGGCGGCACCAAGCACAACATCATCGGCGAAAGCGTGCATCTGCAGCTGACGGTGCGCAGCTTTGATGCCGGCGTGCAGGCCCGGCTGCTCGAAGGCATCCGCCGCATCGCCCGCGGCGAGGCCATCGCCGCCGGCTTGCCGGAAAGCCTCTATCCGCAGGTGACTGTGGACCCCAACGGCACCCAGCCGACCATCAACACCACCCCGCTGGCGCTGCGCATCAAGGCGCTGTTCCAGAAGACGCTGGGGCCCGACAAGGTGCTGGAAGGCAACCCGTCGATGGCGTCGGAGGATTACAACCAGTACGGCCTCGCCGATCCGCGCATCCAGACGGTGATGTATTCGCTGGGCGCGGTGAATCCCGATGTCTGGGCCAAGGCGCAGAAGGACGGCACGAAACTGCCCGGCCCGCACAACCCGCGCTGGGCCCCCGATCCCGAACCCACCATTGCCACCGGCGTCGCCACCATGACCGATGCCGTCATGATGCTCTTGCCAAAATCGCGCTGAACGAAGGACGATCCCCGATGAAATCGCTCATCACCGGCCTGTTGCTGGCCGCGGCCACCCCGGCGCTGGCCGCCCCCGTCGATCTCGTCACCCTCTACAAGGATCTGCACGCCCACCCCGAACTGGGCTTTCAGGAAGTGCGCTCGGCCGGCATCCTGGCCGCCGAAGCCCGCGCCGCCGGGTTCGAGGTGACGGAAAAGGTCGGCCGCACCGGCGTGGTCGCCGTGCTGAAGAACGGCAAGGGCCCCACCGTGCTGATCCGCGCCGACATGGATGCGCTGCCGGTGAAGGAAGCCACCGGCCTGCCCTATGCCAGCACGGCAAAGGGCCATTATGACGGCGGGGAGGATACGCCGGTCATGCACGCCTGTGGCCATGATATCCACATGGCGGTGTGGGTGGGGGTGGCCCGCTGGATGGCGGACAACCGCAAGGCCTGGAAGGGGACGCTGGTGATGATCGGCCAGCCGGCGGAGGAAATCTCCGGCGGTGCCAAGGCGATGATCGACGATGGCCTGTTCACCCGTTTCCCCAGGCCCGATTTCGCCCTCGCCCTGCATGATGACAGCCGCATCCCCGCCGGCACCGTGTCCGTCCCGCCCTATCGCGCCCTGTCCACCGCCAGCTTCATGGATATCACGGTCAAGGGCATTGGCGGCCACGGCGCCTATCCGGCCACCACCAAGGACCCGGTGGTGCTGGCCAGCCGCATCGTCAGTGCGTTGCAAACCCTGGTGAGCCGCGAGAATGACCCGTTCCAGCCGGCGGTGGTGACAGTGGGCAGCATCCACGGCGGCACCAAGCACAACATCATCCCCGATGAGGTGAAGCTGCAGCTGACCATCCGCAGCTATGACGCCATGCAGCAGCAGCGCCTGCTCGACGGCATCATGCGCGTGGCCCGGGGCGAGGCCATCGCCGCCGGCATCCCCGACGCCCTGATGCCAACGTTCAGCCAGGGCGCCGCCGCCCCGCCCACGCTCAACGACACGCCGCTGGCCACCCGCATCAAGGCCCGGTTCGAAACCCTGCTGGGCAAGCCGCGCGTGATCGATCTCGACCCGTCGATGGCATCAGAGGATTACAATATCTTCGGCACGACGCTGGGCATTCCCTCGGTCATCTACTGGCTGGGCGGCGTCCCGCAGGCCAAGTGGGATGCAGCGCAAGCGGGCGGCCCGGCCATCCCGTCGCTGCACAACGCCGGCTGGGCGCCGGATCCGGCGCCCACCATCGCCACCGGCGTCGAAACCATGACGGCCGCCGCCACCATGTTGATGCCGGCGAAATAGCGCCCTCCTCAAAAAGCCCCCTCAAAAAGCCCAAGCGCGCAAACCGGCCGCGCGCGTGCTACAACCTCCCCGTTCAGCTCCTGGGGAGGATGCAGCATGCGCGACTACACGAAATTCTACATCGACGGCCAATGGGTCGATCCGGCCGTCGCCAACCCGTTGGATGTGATCAACCCGGCCACCGAAGAGGTGGCGGGCAAGATCAACCTGGGCAGCGCTGCCGATGTCGATCGCGCCGTCGCCGCCGCCAAGGCCGCCTTCCCGGCCTTTGCCCGCACCAGCGTCAAGGAGCGGATCGAGCTCCTGGGTGCCATCGCCGGCGAATATCAGAAGCGCTACAACGATATCGCCGCCGCCATCACCGAAGAAATGGGTGCCCCGGCCTGGCTGTCCAACCAGGCCCAGGCCGCGCTGGGCATCGGCCACATCGCCACCGCCATCGAGGTGCTGAAGGGCTACAAGTTCGATGAGCTGAAGGGCACCACGCTGATCACCAAGGAACCGATCGGCGTCTGCGCCTTCATCACGCCGTGGAACTGGCCGATCAACCAGATCGCCTGCAAGGTCGCCCCGGCGCTCGCGGTTGGTTGCACCATGGTGCTGAAACCGTCGGAAATCGCGCCATTCTCGGCCTATATCTGGACGGAAATCCTCCATGCCGCCGGCGTGCCCAAGGGCGTGTTCAACCTGGTCAACGGCGATGGCCCTGGCGTTGGTGTCGCCCTGTCGTCCCACAAGGATGTGGACATGGTCAGCTTCACCGGCTCGACCCGGGCCGGTATCGCCGTGGCCAAGAACGCGGCCGACACGGTCAAGCGCGTCGCGCAGGAGCTGGGCGGCAAGTCGCCCAACATCGTGCTGCCCGATGCCGACCTGGTGAAGGCCGTCTCTGGCGGCGTGCAGAGCGTGATGATGAATTCGGGCCAAAGCTGCAACGCCCCCACCCGCATGCTGGTGCCGCGCGCCAAGATGGCCGAAGCCGCCGCCATCGCAAAGCAAGTCGCCGAAGCCACCACCGTGGGCGATCCCAATGGCAACAGCGCCATGGGCCCCGTGGTCAGCGAGACCCAGTGGCACAAGATTCAGGGCCTGATCGAACAGGGCATCAAGGAAGGCGCCACGCTGGTCGCCGGCGGCCCCGGCCGGCCGGAGGGTCTCGACAAGGGCTATTATGTCAAGCCGACCATCTTCGCCGATGTGACGAACGACATGACCATCGCGCGCGAGGAAATCTTCGGCCCGGTGCTGGCGATGCTGCCCTATGACAGCGGAGAGGACGCCATCGCGATCGGCAACGACACCGTCTATGGCCTCGCCGCCTATGTGCAGGGCGAGCCGGAACATGCGAGGCTGGTCGCCCGCGAACTGCGCGCCGGCCAGGTCAACATCAACCAGGCCGGGTTCGATCTGATGGCGCCGTTCGGCGGCTACAAGCAATCCGGCAATGGCCGCGAATGGGGCGACCATGGCTTTGCCGATTTCCTCGAAGTGAAGGCGATCATCGGCTTCGGCGAAGCCCAGGCGGCAGAGTAACACTGGGGGTGGGTCTCACCACCCGCACCCAGCCTTGGGGCACGACAATCATTCCCACCCCCGAACCCTCCCGCCAGCGGGAGGGGAGGAGACCAAGATGACCATCCACACTCCGATCTGTGACCTCCTCGGCGTCGAACATCCCGTGCTGCTGGCCGGCATGGGCGGCGTGTCCTATGCCGAGGTCTGCGCCGCCGTCTCCGCTGCCGGCGGCTTTGGTTCGCTTGGCATGGCCGGCCTGCCGCCGCGCTTCATCGCCGATCAGATGGCCCGCGTGAAGGATCTGACCGACAAGCCGTTCGGCGTCGACCTGCTCACCGCCCAGCCCGAAACCCTCACGGCTAGCGTCGATGTGATCATCAAGGGCGGCGCCAAGGCCTTCATTGCCGGCCTTGGCGTGCCGGTGGCCATCATCAACGAGCTGAAGGCGGCCGGCATCGTCGTCATGTGCATGGCCGGCAATGTGAAGCATGCGGTCAAGGCGGCCGAAGCCGGCTGCGATGTCATCATCGCGCAAGGGACAGAAGGCGGCGGCCACACCGGCAGCGTCGCCTCCGTCGCGCTGTGGCCGCAATGCGTGGACGCGGTCGATATCCCGGTGGTGGCGGCCGGCGGCCTTTATGACGGCCGCGGCCTTGCCGCCGCGCTGGCCTTTGGCTGTGTCGGCGTGTGGATGGGCACCCGCTTCATCGCGTCGGAAGAGGCGCATGCCGGCCAGAAATACAAGGAGGCGATCGTCGGCATGTCGGAAAGCGACACCGTCATCTCCAAGGTGTTCACCGGCAAGACGCTGCGCGCCATCGTCAACGACAGCAACCGCAACTTCGACAATCGCGATGCCAAACCCTTTGCCGCCCAGGTCGCCGAATCGGTGCAGCTGAACCGGCTGGGGCCCATTGCCGGCGTGCTCGACGTCATCCCCGAAACCCAGTGCCTGGCGGCCGGGCAGGGCGGTGGCGGCATCACCGAAATCCTCCCCGCCGGCGAGATCGTGCGCCGCACCGTGGCCGAGGCCGAATCCACCCTCACAAGCCTGCGGAGCTTCGGCTGATGCGCCGCCTCCTGCTCGCGCTCGCCCTGCTGGCCACCCCCGCTGCCGCCATCGACGGCCCGGTGTTCAAGGGTTTCGGCACCTACACCGCGACCGAGCATGATGTGGTGATCCCCCGGGGCACGGTGCTGCGCCATGTCTATGACGTCACCGCCGCCACGCCGGGCAAGCGCAACCCCGGCTTTGAAACGGCGGCGCGCTTCATCAACTCCCATGTCGGCAACGGCATGGCGGAGCGGGACGTGGCGGTTGCCGTCGTCGTCCACGGCCCGGCCATCGCCGAACTGACCAGGCCCGAGGTTTATGCCGCCCGCAACGCCGGCCCCGCCAACGCCAGCGAGGCGATGGTGAAGGCGATGCTGGAAAAGGGCGTGCGCTTCATCGTCTGCGGCCAGGCCGCCAACGCCATGGGTGTGAAAAAGGCTGACTTGCTTCCCGGCGTCGAACTGGCCATCTCTGCCAGCAGCGCCCACGCCATCCTGCAGGCGCAAGGTTACACGCTGAACCCGTTCTGAAAGGCTTCTCCCATGCTGCGTGCCGCGCTTCTTGCCACCATCCTGATCGCGGCGCCGGCACTGGCGCAGGATCGCAGCGGCTTCAGCCTGGGCCCGGTGCTCGGCGATGTCGGCCCGCACGCCGCCGTCCAGTCCGATCTGCCGATCCCGGCCGGCACCAGCTTTAGGATCGCCTTTGATCTGCACACCCGCGCCGAACCGGGCGGGCTCAGCCGACAGATCGAAACCGCGGCCCGCACGTTCAACATGCTTGTCGCCGCCGGTGTGCCCCGGGAAAAGGTCCAGATCGTCCTGATCGCCCACGGCCCGGCGGCGCAGGATCTGCTCAAGCCCGAAAGCTATGCCGCGCGCAATCCCGGCAAGGCCAATGGCAGCCTGGATGCGGTCAACAAGCTGCTTGGCGCCGGGGTGGAAATCTATCTGTGCGGCCAGACGGCGGCGAGCCAGAAGATCAGCAAGGCTGATCTCATCCCCGGCGTGAAAATGTCCCTCTCGGCCATCACCGCCCACGCCCTCTATCAACAGCGCGGTTACACGCTGAACCCGTTCTGAGGCGGCTCAAACGGCCTTTTCCAGCACCACAAAGTGCAGATCGTCGCGCAGCGGGGTGCCGAACCGCTGATCGTCATAGGGAAAGGGCGCGATGCCACCGGTCTGCGTGTAGCCCCTGCGTTCATACCAGGCGATCAGCGTGTCGCGCACATTCACCACCGTCATCCGGATCCGCTTGCCGCCTCTTGCCTGCACCCACCGCTCTGCAGCGGTCAGCACGGCGCGGCCCAGGCCGTTGTTCTGCCGCTCCGGATCGGTCGCCAATGATCCCAGATACCAGATGCCGTCACCCAGTGGCTCCAGCCACACGCAACCGCTGATATCGGGGCCATCCACCCATTTCAGGAAGTGGCCATCCGGCTTTTCCGCCAGCTCGGCGCGGAAAAACTCGGCATTGGTGCGGTTGCCGGCAATCACCCCGGCCTCCGAGTTCCAGCCGGCGGAATCACCCGTGCCGCGATAGGCGCGGTTCATCAGCGCCACCAGCTGCGGCACGTCTGCATCCTCGATGGCGACCAACATGCATCCTCTCCCGGCAGCACGCTGGCAGGAGCAAGCCATGCCCAGCCAGGCATTGCAACCGCGAGTTGGCGGGGAGCGGAAATCCTATCCCTTCAGCGCCGGCACCCGCGCCGCCGCCTCGCCGGCATCAATCTCCGGCCCCGGCACGCCCGAATCCACCCGCCCGGCCGCCGCCATGCGGATGGCGCGGCGGATGCGCGGATAGGTGCCGCAGCGGCAGATGTTGGTCATGGCGGCGTTGATGTCCTCGTCCGATGGATTCGGCTTGTCCTTCAACAGGGCGGCCGCCGCCATGATCATGCCCGATTGGCAATAACCGCATTGCGGCACCTGGGCTGCGATCCACGCCTGCTGCAGCGGGTGGTCGCGATTGTCAGACAGGCCTTCGATGGTGGTGACGAACGTGCCTTCCAGATCGGCAATCGTCACCTGGCAACTGCGCGTCGCCTTGCCATCCACATGCACGGTGCAGGCCCCGCACAGCCCGGCGCCACAGCCGAACTTGGTGCCGGTCAATCCGGCCGCCTCGCGCAGCGCCCACAGCAGGGGCGTCGCGGGGTCCATCAGAAATTCGACAGGATTGCCGTTGACGGTGAACTTGGTCATGCCTTGTCCATAGACCGTGGGAGCCTGCAATGGAACTCAAGACCCTCGATTACCGTGTTGACGATGGCATCGCCCGCATCACGCTCAACCGCCCGGCCGAACTCAACACCATGAACGGCGATTTCTGGCCGGAAATGGTCCGGGTGTTCGATGAAATCGCCCACGACATGGCGGTGCGCTGTGTCATCATCGCCTCCACTGGCAAGCATTTCACCGCCGGGCTCGATCTGAAATGGGCCGGCCAGAATGCGCTGGCCAGCCGCGGCAGCGCCGATCTCGGCCGCCAGCGCGAGGCGTTCCGCCGCCACGTCAAGGAACTGCAGGAAAGTTTCAACGTCATCGACAATTGCCGCGTGCCGGTGATCGCCGTGTGCCAGGGTGGCTGCATTGGCGGCGGCGTCGATCTGGTGACGGCGTGCGACATGCGCATCGCCACCGCCGATGCCTATTTCACCATCCAGGAAATCAATGTCGCCATCGTCGCCGATGTCGGCACGCTGCAGCGCATTCCCTTCCTGTTGCCGCAGGGGCTGGTGCGCGAACTCGCCTATACCGGCCGCAAGTTCCCGGCCGCCGAAGCTGCCCGCCATGGCTTCGTCAACCGGGTGGAAGACAGTCACGAGGCCGCGCTGGCCGCAGCCGATGCAATTGCCCGTGAAATCTGTGCCAAGTCGCCGCTGGCCATTACCGGCATCAAGCAGGTGCTCAACTATGGCCGCGATCACAGCGTCGCCGATGGCCTTGATTATGTCGCCGTCTGGAACGCCGCGATGCTGCAGGGGGATGACATGACCTCCGCCGTGCAGGCCCAGATGGCGCGGCAATCTGCCACCTTCCAAAATCTGAAGGCCTGACAAATGCGCAGGCTTGGGCATGTTTCGGGCTTGCCTGTTGCGCTGCAGCGCGGCATAGCTACTCCGTCATTTGGCGGGTGAGTCCGCCCGTTTCAGGCCAGGGGCAGTATGCGCCGCATCATCAAGTCGATTGTTTCCGCCGGAGCGATGCTCGCGCCGGCTCTCGCCGCTGCACAGGAGGCGGTCGCCGCCGCACCGGTGCCACCCGTTGCCACCACCGATGTGCCAGCCGCCACCCCGGCGTTGCTGCCGCCCACGCCCGGCATCGGCCAGCCCACCGGGGGCATCGATCTGCAGACGCCGGTCACCGACATCGCCATTGAAGCCCAGAACATGGTGCACAATGTGCTGAACCCGGTGATGTTTGCGGTCGCCATCTTCGTGCTGATCCTGCTGGCCTGGACCATCGTGCGCTACCGCGCCGGTGCCAACCCGGTGCCGTCCAAGAACAGTCACAACACCGTGATCGAGGTGGTGTGGACCGTGGTGCCGGCGCTGATCCTCATCGTCATCGCCTTCCCCAGCTTCCGTCTGCTGGCCAATCAATATGATCCGCCACGCGCCGATATCACCATCAAGGCCATCGGCCACCAGTGGTACTGGGAATATGAATATCCGGATCAGGGTGGCTTCACCTTCGATTCGATCATGCTCACCAACGAGGAAGCCACCAAGCGTGGCACGCCCAAGCTGCTGGATGTCGATAACCGCATGGTCGTCCCGGCTGGCGCCACCGTGAAGGTGCTCACCACCGCGGCCGACGTCATCCACAGCTTCGCCATGCCGGCCTTCTATGTGAAGATGGACGCCGTGCCGGGCCGCATCAACGAAACCTGGTTCAAGGTGGACAAGCCGGGCGTCTATTTCGGCCAGTGCAGCGAGCTGTGCGGCACCAAGCACGCCTATATGCCCATCGCCATCGAAGTGCTGCCGAAGGCGCAGTTCGATGCCTGGGTCGCCGCCAAGCAGAAGGAAAACGGCATCGAGCCCAAGGTGGCCGAAGCCCCCGCTGCTGAAGCCGCCCCCGCCGCCACCCCGGCCGCTGCTGAATAAGATCTGAGAAGAGGAACCCGACCATGGCTCACGCCGCAACCGCCGGGGCGCATGATCACGATCATGACCACACGCCCGGTTTCATCCAGCGCTGGCTCTTCTCGACCAACCACAAGGATATCGGCACGCTTTACCTGATCTTCGCGATCATTGCCGGCACCATCGGCGGCGCGATTTCGGGCGTGATGCGCCTCGAACTGGCCGAGCCCGGCATCCAGTGGCTCACCTTCATGACCCAGGGCAATGTCGACCAGGCCAACCATCTGTGGAACGTGTTCATCACCGCCCACGGCCTGATCATGGTGTTCTTCACCGTGATGCCCGCCATGATCGGCGGCTTCGGCAACTGGTTCGTCCCCATCATGATCGGCGCGCCCGACATGGCGTTCCCGCGCATGAACAACGTGTCCTTCTGGCTGCTGGTGCCGTCCTTCCTGCTGCTGTGCGGCTCGATGTTCGTCGAAGGGCCCGCGGGTGCAAATGGTGTCGGCACCGGCTGGACGGTCTATCCGCCGCTCTCCACCGTCGGCCACCCCGGCCCCGCCGTGGACATGGCGATCCTGTCGCTGCACATCGCCGGCGCCAGCTCGATCCTGGGCGCGATCAACTTCATCACCACCATCCTCAACATGCGTGCACCGGGCATGACCATGCACAAGATGCCGCTGTTCGTGTGGTCGGTGCTGGTCACCGCCTTCCTGCTGCTGCTGTCGCTGCCCGTGCTGGCCGGCGCCATCACCATGCTGCTGACCGATCGCAACTTCGGCACCCATTTCTTCACCGCTGATGGCGGTGGTGATCCGATCCTCTACCAGCATCTGTTCTGGTTCTTCGGTCACCCGGAAGTCTATATCCTGATCCTGCCGGGCTTCGGCATCATCAGCCAGATCGTCTCCACCTTCAGCCGCAAGCCCGTGTTCGGCTATCTCGGCATGGCCTATGCCATGGTCGCCATTGGCTTCATCGGCTTCGTGGTGTGGGCGCACCACATGTTCACCGTCGGCCTCGACGTGAACACCAAGATGTATTTCACCGCCGCCACCATGATCATCGCGGTGCCCACCGGCATCAAGATCTTCAGCTGGATTGCCACCATGTGGCAGGGCTCGATCAAGTTCGACACGCCCATGCTGTGGGCGATCGGCTTCATCTTCATGTTCACCGTTGGCGGCGTTACCGGCGTGCTCCTGTCCAACGCCGGCGTCGACACCTATTTCCACGACACCTATTATGTGGTCGCCCACTTCCACTATGTGCTGTCGCTGGGCGCCGTGTTCGCCATCTTCGCTGCCTGGTATTATTGGTTCGGCAAGATGTTCGGCAAGCAATACAACGAGTTCCTGGGCAAGCTGCACTTCTGGTTCTTCTTCATCGGCGTGAACGTGCTGTTCTTCCCGATGCACTTCCTGGGCCAGGATGGCATGCCGCGCCGCATCCCCGATTATCCGGATGCCTATGCCTATTGGAACCAGATCGCCTCCTACGGCTATGCCATCATGGGCGTGGGCATGCTGATCTTCTTCGTCAATCTGCTGATGTCGGCCTTCTCGCGCCGCAAGGTGGAAGACAATTATTGGGGCGAAGGTGCCACCACCCTGGAATGGACCCTGTCCAGCCCGCCGCCCTTCCACCAGTTCGAAACCCTGCCGGTCATCAAGTGATCGCAATCGCGCGGCGGCGCCTCGGTGCCGCCGCGCAAGGCATCTGCAATGTCTGAAATGGCCAACCCCTCCAGCGCCCTTCCCAGCACCCTGCTGGCCGACTGGCGGGATTATTTCGCCCTGCTGAAACCGCGGGTGATGACGCTGGTGATCTTCACCGCTGCCTGCGCCATGGTCGCGGCGCCGGGCCAGATGCACCCCTTCCTCGCCTTCATCGGCATCCTGTGCATCGCGGTGGCCGCCGGGGCCGCCGGCGCGCTCAACCAATGGTATGAAGCCGATATCGATGCGGTGATGAAGCGCACCGCTAAGCGACCGCTGCCCGCCGGCAAGCTGGAAAAGCCCGAGGCGCTGGCCTTTGGCGTCGTCCTCGGCACCGGCTCGGTCGCCATGATGGGCCTGGCATTGAACTGGGTCGCAGCCTTCTGGCTCGCCGTCTCCATCCTCTTCTACGTGGTGGTCTACACCGCCTGGCTCAAGCGCCGCACGCCGCAGAACATCGTCATTGGCGGCGCCGCCGGGGCCTTCCCGGTCATCTGCGGCTGGGCCGCCGTGTCCGGCGACACGCCGCTGCTGGCCTGGATCCTGTTCGCCATCATCTTCCTGTGGACGCCGCCGCACTTCTGGGCGCTGGCCCTGTTCATGGAGGCCGATTATTCCAAGGCTGGTGTGCCGATGCTGCCGGTCACCCACGGCCTTGCCGAAACCCGCCGCCAGATCCTCGGCTATTCCGCTTGCCTCGTGCCCGTCACCATCGCGCCCACGCTGCTGGGCCTCGCCGATTGGGCCTATGGCGGCACCGCCATCACGCTCGGGATCATGTTCATGGTCATGGCCGTAAAGGTGTGGCGCAACACCGCCACGGCGCCGGCCGGGATGGGCCCCGAAAAACAGCTGTTCAAATTCAGCCTTCTCTATCTGGCCTGCCTGTTCGGCGCCCTGGTGGCTGACCGGCTGCTGCTGCCATGAGTGTGGAGCCTGCCAGCTGGACCCAGGCCGAGCGTGAAGCCTTCTACGCCCGCCGCGCCTCCCGCAACCGCGCGCTGGGCATCCTGCTCTTCACCCTCGTGGCCCTGTTCTTCGGCATCACCGTGGTGCGGATGACCGGCCAGGTGAAGAACGCGCCCGACGCGCCCGCCACCGCGGCCAAGCCGGCATGAACCACGCCGGCACCCCGCTGCATCAGGCCAACCGCCGCATCGGCCTTGCCGCCGCTGCCGGAGCGCTGGCGATGATCGGCGTCGCCTATGCCGCGGTGCCGCTCTATCGCCTGTTCTGCCAGGTCACCGGCTTTGGCGGCACCACCCAGGTGGCAGCGGCCGCCCCCACCGCCGATCGGCTGGCCGCCGTTACCGGCCGCACCATCAAGGTCCGCTTTGACTCCAACATTGCCCCCGGCCTGCCCTGGCGCTTCCACCAGAAGCAGAACGAGGTGACCATCCCCATCGGCGAAAAGCGCCTCGCCTATTACAGCGCCACGAACACCAGCGACCGGCCGATCACCGGCCGCGCCGTGTTCAACGTGTCGCCGGATGTCGCCGGCCAGTATTTCATCAAGATCGCCTGCTTCTGCTTCACCGAACAGACGTTGCAGCCGGGCGAGACGGTCGACATGCCGGTCACCTGGTATGTCGATCCGGCGATCCTGGATGATCCGATCGCCAGGAAGATCGACGAAATCACGCTCAGCTACACCTTCTATCCAGTGGACAAACCGGAGCAGGTCAGGCTAAGCGGTGCGACAAATCGTAACACATCAGGATAGGGCCACCATCATGGCTGCGGGCAAGACCCACGATTTCCACATTCTCAATCCGTCATCGCGGCCGCTGATGATGTCGATGGCGGTGCTCGTGCTCGCCGCCGGCGCCATCGGCTGGATGCACAAGGCCGGTTGGGGCATGGCCACCTTCTTCGCTGGCCTCGCCGCTGTCTCGGCCATGTTCTTCCTGTGGTGGAAGGATGTGGTGCACGAAGCCAACACCGGGGATCACACCCCGGTGGTCCAACTGCACCACCGCTATGGCATGATCCTGTTCATCGCGTCCGAAGTGATGTTCTTCGTCGCCTGGTTCTGGGCCTATTTCAACGCCGCTCTCTACCCTTCCATGCACGAAGGCATCGAAGGCGCCTGGCCGCCCAAGGGCATCGAACTGCTCGATCCGTTCGTGTTCCCGCTGTTGAACACGCTGATCCTGCTGCTGTCGGGCACCACGGTCACCTGGGCCCACCACGCGCTCATCCACGATGATCGCAAGGGGCTGAAGCAGGGCCTGTGGGTCACCATCGCGCTTGGCCTGATCTTCACCTGCGTGCAGGCCTATGAATATCATCACGCCGAATATGGCCTGGCCGACAGCATCTATGGCGCTGCCTTCTACATGGCGACCGGCTTCCACGGCTTCCATGTCATCGTCGGCACCATCTTCCTGATCGTGTGCCTGGCCCGCACCTACAAGGGTGATTTCACCCCGCGCCATCACTTCGGCTTCGAAGCGGCGGCCTGGTATTGGCACTTCGTCGATGTGGTGTGGCTGTTCCTCTTCATCGCCATCTATGTGTGGGGCTCCAAGTTCGGCGCCGCCGTGGCCCAAAGCCCGCTTGGCTGATCAACCCACACCCGCGCAGGTTGCGCTTCGGGGCCGCTGTCCACGCTGTGGCGGCGGTCCCTTGTTTTCCGGCCAGGGCTTTGCCGGCCTGCTGCAGCTGGCCAAATCCTGCAGCGTCTGTGGCCTGGATTATGGCCGCTTCAATGTCGGGGATGGCGCCGCCGCCGGGGTGATCCTGCTGGTGGGCGCCATCATCATGCCGATCTCGCTCGTGGTCGATTTTCGCTTTGCACCGCCCTGGTGGGTGCACGGCCTGCTGTGGGTGCCGGCCGTGGTTGGCCTGTCGATCGCGCTGTTGCGCCTGTCCAAGGGGCTGCTGGTGGCGATGGAGTTTCGCCACGATGCCGGTGAAGGCCAACGCTCCGACCAATGATGCTCCGCAAGCTGCCGTTGTTCCCGACGCTGATCACCATCATCGGTGTGCTGGTGCTGTGCGCGCTCGGCCGTTGGCAACTCGAACGCCGCGAATGGAAACATCGGCTGATCGAACGGCTGGCCGCCGCGCCAAATCTGCCGCCCGTTTCCCCCGTCGAATTCCAGCGCGCCATGCAGCGCGAATTGTCGGTGCAATATCGCCGGGCCGAAATCAGCTGCCACGCCGGGCCAAAGAAACCCTATGACCTGCGCCCCGGCGCGTCGGCTGGCGGCACCTCCGGCTATTTTGTCGTCATGTCCTGCCGGCCCAACAACCGGCCGCCCGACATTGTCGCCGTGGCCGGCTGGACGCGCCGGATCGATGCCAAGGATGTCGTGATCAATCTGGATCACGAATTGTCCGGCATCATCATTGAACGCCCCTATGGCGATGATCCGGGCCGGCCGCGTTTCATGCTGATCCCGGATGCGCCGATTCCGCCGTTGGGCAAGCCCCGCCAGCCCAGCGCCGAAGACCTGCCCGACAATCACCTGGCCTATGCCGGCCAATGGTTTGGCCTCGCCATCGCCCTCAGCGCCATCTACGGCTTGTGGCTGCGCAAGCGCGGCTTGGTTGCGCCCACGCCCAAGCCCGAATAACAGGCAGGCGTCATGCGCTATATCTCCACCCGCGGGCAGGCCCCGATTCTCGATTTCCGTGGTGCAACCCTCGCCGGCCTTGCCAGCGATGGCGGCCTTTATGTGCCCGAAACCTGGCCGCGCTTCACCACGGCCGAAATCGCCGCCATGGCCGGCCTGCCTTACGTGGAGGTGGCGGTGCGCGTCTGCCGGCCGTTCACCGGGGACTGCCTTGATGAAGCCGCCCTGCGCGATATCTTCACCCGCGCCTATGGCCGCTTCGCCCACGCCGCCGTGGTGCCGCTGAAGCAGCTCGACCACCGCCATTTCCTCGCTGAAATCTTCCACGGGCCAACGCTGGCCTTCAAGGATATCGCCCTGCAGGCGCTTGGCCTCGTGTTCGAACGTTTCCTCGGCGAATCGGGCGCGCATGTCACCGTGATCGGCGCCACCTCGGGCGACACCGGTTCGGCCGCCATCGATGCGCTGGCCGGCCGCGCCGGGGTGGAGGTTTACATGCTCCACCCGCACGGCCGGGTGAGCGAGGTGCAGCGCCGCCAGATGACGACGGTGCTGGATGGCAACATCCACAACATCGCCATCGAAGGCAATTTCGACGACGCACAGGCGCTGGTGAAGGCGATGTTCAACGATGCCGCCTTTGCCGGCCGCTTCCCGCTCGCCGCCGTCAACAGCATCAACTGGGCGCGCCTGCTGTTCCAGGTCGTCTATTATTTCACCACCGCGCTGTCGCTGGGCGCGCCGCACCGGGCGATGTCCTATGCGGTGCCCACCGGCAATTTCGGCGACGTGTTCGCCGGCTATGTCGCGGCGCAGATGGGCCTGCCCGTCGAACGGCTGGTGGTCGCCACCAACGAGAATGACATTCTCCACCGCGCCCTGTCGGCCGGCGATTACAGCCAGGGTGTGGTGCGCCCCACCGATGCGCCGTCGATGGACATCCAGGTTTCCTCCAATTTCGAACGGCTGCTGTTCGATCTGGCCGGCCGCGATGCCGCCCAGCTGGCGGCGCGCATGGCCGAATTTGAAGCGACGAAACAGATGCGCTTGCCCGACGACCAACGCGAAGCCGCCGCCCGCCTGTTCACCTCGGCCCGCGTGGACGCTGCCGAGATGATCGACACGATGCGCTGGGCGCTGGCACACACGGGCGAGCTGCTCGATCCGCACACCGCCATCGGTCTGGCGGCTGCCCGCCGCGATCCGGGCCCGGATTCGGCTGGGGCGCCGATGGTGACGCTGGCCACCGCCCACCCGGCCAAATTCCCGGCCGCCGTCGCCGCTGCCACCGGTATCACCCCGGCCCTGCCGGCGCGGCTGGCCGATCTGATGAGCCGCCCGGAACGCTATGATGTCGCCCCGGCCCAGCTGCAGGCGATCGAGGCCTATATCGCCCAGCGGGCCCGACCGCGGTGATGGCCCCCAACGTCAGCATTCTCGACAATGGCCTGCGCGTGGCCAGCTGGGCCATGCCGGGCCTTGAAACCGCCGCGGTGGCGCTGATCACCGATGCCGGCTCGCGCCACGAACGGGCCGAGCATAATGGCCTCGCCCATCTGTTCGAACATATGGTCTTCAAGGGCACGCATCGCCGCTCCGCCCGCGCCATTGCGGAGGAGATGGAGGATGTCGGCGGCCAGTTGAACGCCTGGACGTCCCGCGATTCGACAATGTTTCACGCCCGCATCCTCGGCCGCGACCTGCCGTTGGCGGTGGACCTGATCGCCGATCTCGTCACCGGCGCCCGCTTCGATGCCGACGACATGGCGCGCGAGAAAGAGGTGGTGCTGCAGGAACTGGGCGAGGCGCGCGACACGCCGGATGACATCGTGTTCGATCATCTCCAGCTGGCCGCCTTTCCCGGGCAGGGCCTCGGCCGCTCCATCCTGGGCGATGAGGAAAGTCTCGCCCGCATTGGCCGCGATGACCTCGTGGATTGGCAGGCCAGCCATTATGCGCCTCAGCGGTTGACGCTGGTCGCCACCGGCAAGGTGGATCATGCCACCCTGTGCCAATTGGCGGCCACCGCCTTCCCGGCTGCGGCCACCGGCGCGGCGGTTGCGGCCACGGAATCGGCGGTTTTTGCCGCTTGCCTCCACCACGACAGCCGCCGCATCGAACAGGCGCAATTGACCGCCGGCTGGGCCGCCCCCAGCCATCATGACCCCGCCCAGGATGCCGCCCTGCTGTTCACGCTGGCGGCCGGCGGCGGCATGTCCTCCCGGCTGTTTCAACAGGTCAGGGAGGAACGCGGGCTGGCCTACACCGTCTCCGCGTCGCTGCAGCCCTATGCCGATGCCGGCCTGATGAGCGTGCATGCCGCCACCGATCCCAAACAGGCCGCCGCTGCCCGCGATCTCATCACCCAGGTGCTGCATCAGACGGCCCAAGGCCTTGAAAAGGCGGAACTTGATCGCGCCCGCGCCCAGGCTGTCGCCGGCCTGCTGATGGCCCTGGAAGGCGCGCAAGGGGCCAGCGACTATCTCGGCCGCAGCCTCATGGTTCACGGCCGCTTCCTGCCCCCCGCCGAACTCGTCGCCCGGATCGAGGCGGTGACCGTGGACCAGGCCCGCGCCGCAGGTGCCGCCATGCTCGCCGGTGCCCCCGCCCGCGCCGAAATCGGCCGCCACAAGCCCGCTTCATGACGCAGCTTTCCACCCTGATCACAGAGGCTTGGCCGGATTTCGGCCTGATCGATTCCGGTGGTGGCCGCAAGCTGGAACGCTATGGCCGCTTCCGCTTCATCCGCCCCGAACCCCAGGCCATGTGGGCGCCGGCCACCCCGGACTGGAAGGCGGATGGCGAGTTCATCGGCGGCAGCGAGGAAGACGGCGGCGGTCGCTGGCAGCTGAAGCCGCAGGTGCCCGACCGTTGGGAATTGTCGCGCGGCCCGGTGCGCTTCTGGGCCAGCAACACGCCGTTCCGCCATCTCGGCTTCTTTCCCGACATGGGCGGCCAGTGGGATTGGCTGGCCAGCCGAATCCGGCCTGGTGACAAGGTGCTGAACATGTTCGGTTATACCGGGGTCGGCAGCCTGATGGCGGCCCAGGCCGGTGCCCAGGTCACCCATGTCGATGCCAGCAAGAAAAGCGTCGCGGCGGCCCGTGAAAACGCCGGCCTGTCGGGCCTGGCCGACGCGCCGGTGCGCTGGATCATCGATGATGCGCTGAAATTCCTCCGCCGCGAGGTGCGGCGCGGCAGCAAATATCATGGCCTGATCTTCGATCCGCCCAAATATGGCCGCGGCCCGGATGGGGAGGTTTGGCAGCTGGAGCGTGATTTGCCAGAACTGGTTGATCTCGCAAGGCAATTGCTCGCCGATGATGCGCGCTTCCTGGTGCTCACCGTCTATGCCATCCGCATGTCGGCCCTCGCCCTCCACTCGCTGCTGGCCCAGGCCACCGCCAGCCGTGGCGGCCAGATTGAGGTGGGCGACATGGCCATCCGCGAGGAAGCCCGCGGCCTGCTGCTGCCCACCGCCATCTTCGCCCGCTGGAGCGCCTGACCCGTCAGCCCTGCAGCAGCGCCTGCCATGCCAAGGCGGTCATCGCGCCGGCCGTGAGCACCATGCGCAGCCGGCCATACCAGCAGGGCATGGCGCGGGCTGCCAGATCCCACAGCAGGTGCAGCAGCAGGGCCGTGGCCAGCGCACTGAACTGGATCACCCGCATGTTGGCCGGCACCAGCACCAGGATCAGCCAGCCGGCAATGCTGGGCAGCATGGCCAGGCCGATCAGCCGGGGCGAGGGGGCATCGGCCTGCACCGCCGCCCCCCAGCGGGCACCGCCCAGAAAGCTCAGGATGATGGCGCTCCACCACAGCAGCGCCTCATTGAACTGCCAACGGAAATCGGGCGCCAGCATCGTGCCGAGCGGTGCCGCGAAAAACGGGATCAGGCCGGCCAGGCCATAGAGCAGCACAACGCGGGGGATCGTCATGCCCACCCCCTGCCATGCCCCTTGCAGCAGGGCAAATGCGGCAATTTGGTCAGGGCCGGCAAGCGCGCACGCTGGCCGGATCCGGCCGCACCCCCGGCCGGAACACCGCGACATAGCCCCTTGCAAGGTCGGTCACCCCCATCAGCTCATAGCCGACCGCCTTCACCTCGCAGACCAGCAGCGCCTTGGGCATGCCATGGGCTTCGGACGGCTGGTCAAGATCGACAATGACGATCTTGCCGCCCGGTTTCAGGCTGGCGCGCAGCCGGTCGAGCAGCAGATAGGGCTGCTCGATCTCGTGATACATGTGCACCATCAGCGCGACATCCACGCTGGCTGCCGGCAACCGCGTGCTGGTCTGCCGACCCTGCACATACCGCACATTGGTGTAACCTGCCGTCTGCACCCGCTGCCGCACTTGGTCCAGCGCGGTGGCCGACAGGTCCTGGGCATAAACCCGGCCTTGCGGGCCGACGATGGGCGCCGCCTTCAACACATAATAGCCGCCGCCCGTGCCAATATCGGCCACAGCCATGCCGGGCCGAATACCGGCAATCCGCAGCACATCGCTGGCCTCGCCCTGGCGGTCGCGTGCGGCCTCGTTGCCAAAGGCCTGTGAAATGATCGGTGCCACCGGCCGGGCCGGACGCGGCAAGGGCGCGGCGGCGCCCAGCAGGGCCGGCAGTATCAGGGCAGGCAGGATCTGACGCACGATCCGTTTTCTGGCAGGCCAGCATGGCCAAAAAATGTCAATCGCCTGTGCTGCTTGCCGATTTGGGCGCGCTGCCCAGCGTGGGCAGGGCGCGCCAGCGATTCATCTGCCGCTGGAACTCGTTCAGGGCCCGGCCCGACAGCTCCGCACCGCCAATGAAGCGCAGCGACACCGGATTCACCGCCTTGCCGCGCAGCCACACCTCGTAATGCAGGTGCGGCCCGGTCGACAGGCCAGAGGATCCGACATTGCCGATCACCTGGCCTTGCCGCACGCTCTGCCCCGGCTTCACCGCGATGCGCGACATATGGGCATAAGCGGTGGCCAGTTCCTTGTTGTGGCGGATCATCACATAGCGGCCATGGCCGCCATGCCAGCCGGCAAAGCTGACGGTGCCGCCGCCAGCCGCCATGATCGGTTCCCCGCTGGCGGCGCCAAAATCGACACCCTTGTGCATGCGGGAAAAGCCGAGCACCGGATGGAAGCGCATGCCAAAACCGCTGGACATGCGGGCGCCGTCCACCGGCGTCTTCATCAGCCCCTTCTTCACGCCTTCGCCGCTGCCCAGATAATATTCGCCCTTGAACAGGCCGATTTCCACCGGGGTCTTGCCCTTGCGCATGATGGCGCCAAACAGCAGCTTGCCATGGCGCACCTCGCCGGTCTCGGCGCGGTCCTGCTCGATGATGATGTCGTACCGGTCGCTCTTGCCCAGGCCGCGCTGGAAATCGACAACATGGCGCATCTGGCGCACAAACTCGCCGGCCTGTGCGGCCGGGATACCGGCGCTGCGCAAGGCGCGATTGAGGCTGCTGCCCACGGGCCCCGACAGCCGCAGCGGCGTTGAATCCACCTTGATCGGAATGCGCTTGATGGTCAGCGCGCCCTCCACCCGGCTGATCTCCACCCGCAGATCAAAGGCGGCGCGCAGGTTCAGGCTTTCGAGCGGCCGCGGCACGGTCTTGGTTTCGCGCCGGCCCAGCACCAGTTCGGCCCGCACGCCGCCGCCCGGCCGGGCACTGCCCAGCAAATCTGTGACCTCCGCGACGTCGCCACTGCTCACGCCGGCATTGCGCAGTGCCGCGGCCAGTCCGCGCGATCCGATGGTAACGCTGCGCTCCACGCGCGGCCGTTCCGGTGGTTCGGCCAGCGGCCGCAGCAGCCGTGCATTCACCCGTGGGCCGGCGCCGGTGCGGCCGCCAAGCGCCAATGGCGCAATCATGTGCGGCCGGGCATCTTCCAACTGCACAGGCGTGAAACCAGGCGGCAGCAGGGGCAGGATCGGCTGCACCTGCAAGGCCGCCCAGCCGGCCCCCAGCACCAGCCCGGCACAGGCGCCGGCCTTCATCCACCAGCGCCGGGTGAAGATCGCTGTGCCCAGATCCAGATCAACGTCGCCAACCGTGGTCGCCCGGTGGAGCGCCGCAAGATCATCTGCCAGACGCTGCCGTTCATCGGCCAGTGCGCGTGCCACGCCATCGGCCACCCGGCGCAACGGACGGCCAGGCGCCGGCAGCGCAACGCTGCCGCCAAAGGCCGGCTGATATTCGGGTTGGTACAAGTGCGACCCCCTGCCAACACCCCGTGGTCGACCGATCACCACGGTCCACGCGTGGTTTGCCGCCACCGAGTCGCCGTGTCAATTCCGCAACAAGCTGTGGACAAGTCTACATGCCCGCTCCGGGCAGAGGCGACGATCCTTGCGTTGCGAATCGGCCTATGTCAGCTTCATGCGCATGATCGTGTGCGTCGGGCATTCGTGACACAGCGGCGGTTCACGCCGTTCTTGGGCAAACCGGGTCCGGTTGCCGTTAGTGACCCTGTCATTGCCATCGGTTGCCCCATGCGCTCCCATTGCCACAGCCCCTTGCTGCCCGGCCGGCGACGGGCCACCTTGCCGGCGTGATCCAGCGTCCGGCCTCGCCCTCTTCCGCCGCCAAGGTGACGGCCGTGCTGGGCCCGACCAACACCGGCAAGACCCATCTCGCGGTCGAGCGGCTGTGCGGCCACGCCAGCGGCATCATGGGTTTCCCGCTGCGCCTGCTGGCCCGCGAGGTCTATGACCGGGTGGTGGCGGCCAAGGGTGCCCACCAGGTCGCGCTGATCACCGGCGAGGAAAAGATCGTGCCGCCCCAGGCGCGCTGGTTCCTGTGCACGGTGGAGTCCATGCCGCTGGACCGCGAGGTGGCGTTCGTTGGCATCGATGAAGGCCAGCTGGGCGCTGATCCCGAACGCGGTCATGTCTTCACCGATCGGCTGCTCAGGGCGCGCGGTTGTGCCGAAACCATGATCCTGGGCTCGGAAACGTTGAAGCCCCTGATCCGCAAGCTGCTGCCCGAGGCGGAGATCATCACCCGGCCGCGCTTTTCCACCCTGGCCTATGCCGGCCCGAAGAAGCTGTCCCGCCTGCCGCGCCGCACGGCCATCGTCGCGTTCACCGCGGCCGAGGTCTATGCCATTGCCGAGATGCTCCGCCGGCAAAAGGGCGGGGCGGCGGTGGTGATGGGCTCGCTTTCGCCCCGCACCCGCAACGCCCAGGTCGCGATGTATCAATCGGGCGAAGTGGATTATCTGGTCGCCACCGATGCCATTGGCATGGGTCTGAACATGGACATCGCCCATGTCGCCTTTGCCGGTCTGGGCAAGTTTGACGGCAAGCGCCAGCGGCGGTTGACGCTTGCAGAAATGGCCCAGATCGCCGGCCGCGCTGGCCGCCACCAGCGCGACGGGACCTTCGGCACCGTGCAGCTTGGCGCGCAGGAACAATGCAGCTTTTCCCCCGAAGAAATCGAAGGGCTGGAGGCACATCGCTTTGAACCGCTGACCCAGTTGGTCTGGCGCAACCATGCGCTCGATTTTTCCAGCCTGCCGCGCCTTGTGGCCACCATGGATGCCCGCCCGCCCCGCCCGGAACTGGTGCGCGCCGATGATGCCCTCGATCTGGCGGTGCTGAAGCGGCTGGCCGGCGAGCCTTGGGTGATGGAACGGGCTGGCAGCCGGCTGCTGGGCGAACGGGGTCTGTTCCGCCTGTGGCAGGCCTGCAGCCTGCCCGATTACCGCAAGACTGGTGTCGAAGCGCATACGCGGCTGGTCGCCCGGGTGTTCCGCCACCTCACCGAAGGCAATGGCCGGCTGCCAGCGGCCTGGATCGCCGCCGAGATTGCGCATCTTGACCGGGTGACCGGCGATTTCGAGGCAATCGCCGACCGCATCGCCGCAGTGCGCACCTGGACCTACATCGCCCACCGGCCCGATTGGGTGGACAGCACCGCGACCTGGGCCGAACGCACCCGGGCGCTGGAAGACCGCTTGTCTGATGCGCTGCATGCGGCGCTGACCCAGCGCTTTGTCGATCGCCGCACCGCAGTGTTGCTCAAGGATCTGAAGGCGCGCGGCACGGATGCGCTGGTGGCCATCGAAACCGATGGCGCGGTTGCTGTGGATGGCGAAGTGATCGGCCGCCTCGACGGGTTCCGCTTCACCGCCGATGCTGCGGCGCGGGCGGGCGAACAGCGCTTGCTGCTGGCAGCGGCGGAACGCCATCTTGTGCGCGAGCTGGCCCACCGCGCCCGCCAGCTGGCCGACAGCCCGGCTGGGGATTTCGCTCTGGTTGCCGGCAGCAAGGGTGGCCAGCATCTGCACTGGCGAAGCGCCCGGGTTGCTACCCTGCGCAAGGGCCGCGATGCCCTGACACCACGGGTGGAGCTTGACCGCGCGTTGACCAGCCTTGGCCCCGATGATCGGCGCCGCGTCCAGCAGCGGCTGGAGGCCTTTGTGGCCGAGGCGACCGGCCGGGTGCTGGCGCCCTTGTGCACGCTCGCGCAGCTGCACGGCGAATTGTCGCCGCCAGCCCGCGGGCTCGGTGTGCAGCTGGTGGCGGCGCTGGGCGTGCTGGATTGCGCCCCCCTTGCCGAACAGCTGGCCGGCCTGACCCGGGCGGACCGGCAGGCGCTGGCGCGGCTCGGCGTGCGGCTGGGACCCCAACATGTGTTCGTGCCCGCCCTGCTGCGGCCAGAACCGACGCGCTGGCGCCTGGCCTTGTGGGCGGTGGCGCAGGACCTGGCGGAACTGCCGGCGGCGCCGGCGCCCGGCAGGGTCAGCATCGCCAGCGATGGCTTCTCGCCAGAATTTCTCGCCGTAGCCGGTTTCTGGCGGGTGGGGCCGCAGGCCGTGCGCATCGACATGGTCGATCGGCTGGCCCGGCATATCCACGATCGCCGCAACGGCCGCACCCCGTTCATGCCGGATCCGGCCTGGGCCACCAGCCTGGGCCTGTCGCACGATGGCCTGGCGCGATTGCTGCGCGCCCTGGGTTATCGGCCGCGCTTGGTCGATGGCGCCACCCAGTTTGCCTGGGCTGGCCGTGACCAAGGTGCGCGGCCGGCCGCGACACGCCAATCCACTGAAGCCGCCAGTCCCGATGCCGGGCGGAATGGCGCGTCACCCTTCGCGATCCTGGCAGCGATGAAAGGCAGGTAGAATTTGGTTTACGGTGCAGGCCTGAGGCTCGACAAGTTTCTGTGGTTCGCGCGGCTCGCGCCATCACGATCCCAAGCTCAGGACCTGTGCGAAAGCCGACGATTGCGCATCGATGGCCGCGTGGTCGATCGTGCCTCGGCGCTGGTGCGGGCCGGGAGCGTGCTCAGTTGGCCGCGCGGTGACGAGATCATCGTGGTCAGGGTGGAAGGCCTGCCCGAACGGCGCGGCCCCTATGTTGAAGCACGGGGTTTCTACACCGATCTCACGCCCGGACGGCAGGCTGTGACGATGGCTGCGCAACATGACCCCTTGCCAGAAGGCTTGGCCCTCGCCTAAGGCGCGCAGGCAAAACAGGGGTTGTCCACCAGTCTGAAGGGGCGCCTCGCGCCTTCGTGAGGGGAGTTTTATGGCCTACGTTGTCACCGAAGCCTGCATCAAGTGCAAATATATGGACTGCGTTGAAGTCTGCCCGGTCGATTGCTTCTATGAAGGCGAGACCATGGTGGTGATCAACCCGAACGAGTGCATCGATTGCGGCGTGTGCGAGCCGGAATGCCCGGCCGAAGCCATTTTGCCCGACACCGAGGGTGGCCTGGAAAAGTGGATGGAGCTGAACGCCACCTATTCGGCGCAGTGGCCCAACATCACCATCAAGGGTGAGACCCCGGATGATGCCGATTCGCACAAGGGCGAAGACGGCAAGTTCGACAAATATTTCTCGGCCAATCCGGGCAAGGGCTCCTAAGCGCCCGGCCCGAAATGACGATCTTGTGGCCGAACTGGCCGCAAGGGTGGTGATTTCGGCCACCGCGGTGCCGCAAAAATGGCACCCGGTGGCCGAGTCATGTGGAAATTGTGACAAATCCGTGCTATTCGGGAAATGTGAATGGCGGTCACCCGTCGTTCGTTTCGCGGGTTCCGTTGCCGCATCGCCCACCTGCCGGGCGGGCAGCGGGCCAGTTCAGGTGGTGGAGCAGGCAGGTCTGTTGGTCATATCAGGTGCATCGCCGGCAGGGCCCCTAGCCTTGGCGCGGTGCCCGCTTCGGACCATCGGGCCGGGTACAAGCGAGGAACAGCAAGACATGGCAATGGCCAAGACGCTCGGTTTCGAAGTGGGCGATTATGTGGTCTATCCCAAGCATGGCGTTGGCCGTGTGGTGGAGATCCAGAGCCAGGAAATCGCCGGCATCGCGCTCGATCTGTTCGTGCTGCGGTTCGAGAAAGAGCGGATGACCCTGCGTGTGCCGATGAACAAGGTGGAAAGCGTGGGCATGCGCAAGCTGTCCAGCCAGGCCACCATGAACGAGGCGCTGACCACCCTGAAGGGCAAGCCGCGGATCAAGCGCACCATGTGGTCGCGCCGTGCCCAGGAATATGAAGCCAAGATCAATTCCGGTGATCTGGTGAGCATCGCCGAAGTGGTGCGCGACCTGCACCGCGCCGAGGACCAGCCGGAGCAAAGCTATTCCGAGCGGCAAATCTATGAAGCCGCCATCGGCCGCCTGGCCCGTGAACTGGCCGCAATGGAGAATATCGACGAGCCGGCCGCCCAGCAGAAGATCGAACAGGTTCTTAAGGCGGCCTGACCGGCTGCTGCCTGATCCAACGCCGGCATTGACGCGCAGTCTGCACTGGTTCCAGGCCTTCAAGGCCTTGGTCTATGTGGCGCTGCTCGCCAATGTCGGCGTGTTCATGTGGGCCGCTGATGATTGGCTGGCGCCCAAGGCCATCGATCAGATCGGCTGGGTGATCATCCTCGGCGTGTTCGAATGGGAAACCGGGCGGCTGGCCGAGGGTGTCGCCCTCACCCGCATCAGCCCGGGCGCGCTGGCGGCCGAATTGGCCGGCTATGCCTGCGCGCTGTTCGCGCTGGCGCATTATGTCAGCATCCGCGATCCGGTGGAGATTGCCAACGCCACCGCCTGGCTGGCGATTTCGGTGCTGATCTGGGTTGATCTCTTCCGCCCCGATGGGGCCCGCAGCTTCGGCCGCTCCGCCCTGCGCTGGACCCTGTATCTCGTCACCTTCCTGTGCGCGCTGCTGTGGTGGCGGGATGGGGCCTGGCTGGATTTCTTTGATGCCGCCATCTGGATTGTCTGCTTTTTCGTCATTGAAATCAATATTTTCGGCCTGAATCTGCCCGGTTTGCGCCGTTGACTTGCCGGGTGCCGCCAATCGGTGTATTAAACAAGCAATACACAACGGAGGCCCCCATGACCCGCACCGCCCTGCTTGTCGCTGCCATGCTGATCGCCACGCCGGCCCTGGCGGCGGAGCGCAGCTTTCCCAACACCGGCTTCACCCATGTCATCATCGAGGGCAGTGACGACGCCTTGATCCGCAAGGGCGGCTTTTCGGTGGTGGCCTCCGGCGAGACGGCGGATCTTGACCAGCTGCAGGTCCGGCAGGAGGGCACCACCCTGCGGATCGGCCGCAAGCAGCAGGGCTGGCGGCTGCGCAGCAAGGATGTGCAGTTGATGATCAGCCTGCCGGCGCTGGCGGCGGTCACCGTGTCGGGCTCGGGCGATGTGGCGGTGGCGGATCAGGCCGGCGCTGGCGGCGATGTCGCGCTGCGCGTCAGCGGTTCCGGCAATCTGGCGGTGCCGGCCGTGCAGGCGCGGGCGCTGTCGGCCAGCATTTCCGGTTCCGGCAACATGGCCGTGGGCGGCATCACCGCCGAAACGGTGACGACGGCGCTGTCCGGCTCCGGTGACATGGCGGTCGCTGGGCGCTGCACCAATCTGGATGCCCGCCTGTCGGGCAGCGGCGATCTTGATGCGGCCAAGCTGGGCTGCACGGGGGCCACGGTTGCCACGTCCGGGTCCGGGGATGTCAGCATCCGGGCCACCGGCACGGTGTCGGCACGCAGCTCAGGGTCTGGAGACATCATGGTCACTGGTGGCGCGCGCTGCACCAGCCGGTCGTCGGGAAGCGGGACAATCCGCTGCAACTGATCGGGTTCAGCCCGGCCAGCGGCTGGTGATGGCAGCGAGGTCAGGGCGCGGCCGTTCCTCCAGTGGCTTGGCCTGGCGGCCGATGAAGAAAAATCCGGCGATGCGTTCGGGCGCGGCACCGCCAAACAGCGCCAGCACCTGCGGATCAAACGCCGCCCAGCCGGTCAGCCAGTTGGCGACAAAGTCATGGGCATGGGCGGCAAGGCACAGATTCTGGCACAGGGCGCCGGCCGAAAGCTCCTGTTCCCATTGCGGGATATGGCTGGGCTTCGGGCTGGCGATCACCACCACCAGGCACGGGGCCTGGGTGGCAAACTGGACAACCGCCTCCAGCTCCAGCCGGCCGGCCTCCGGCTTGCCGGCACGATAGATGGCCAGCAGCCGCTCGGCAAAGGCGGCGCGGTTTTCCACCACGACGAACCGCCAGGGGAACAGCTTGCCATGATCCGGCACGCGCGCGGCGGCGGCCAGGATGGCGGCCAGCTGTTCGGCGTCCGGCCCCGGCGCGATCATGTCGCGCGCCTTGCCGGACCGGCGGGTGGCCAACAGGGTGGCGGGGGTCGATCGATCGTTGAACGCGTCCATGGCCATGGCGCATAGCCGGCTGGGCCGGCCAGTCAATCGCGGCGCACCGTCTCCCCGCCCTTCATGACAAGGCGCACCTGGGTGACGGCGTTGAGATCGGCCAGTGGATCCCCCGTCACCGCCACCAGATCAGCCAGCAGCCCCGGCGCGATGCGGCCGCGATCAGCGAGGCCGAACAGCCGGGCATTGCCGGCGGTCGCCGCGGCCAACACGCCGGCGTTGCCCATGCCCGCCTTCGCCATGGCCAGCATCTCGCGCGCATTCTCGCCATGGGCAAACACGCCAACATCGCCACCCATGCAGATCGGCACGCCGGCCTTCAGCGCCAGCTGGAAGGCGGCGCGATCGTCCTGAATATCGGCGGGTGCAGGCTCCTGCCCGTTCCAGCCGCGATAGCGGGCAATGGCCTCGCCGGCGGCCAGGGTGGGGCAGAGGCCGGTGCGGTTCTTCGCCATCAGGGCAAAGGTGGCGGCATCGCCTTCGCCGCCATGTTCGATCACGTCCACCCCGGCGGCGCTGGCGCGGCGCATGGCCTCTGCGGTGTTGGCGTGCACCGCCACCGGCCGGCCGGCATCGTGGGCGGCGGCAACGGCAGCCGCGATCTCGGCCTGGCTGAAGGTGGGCCGGCTGCCTTCACCGGGGCGCCAGCGATAATCGCCGTAGAGCTTCACCAAATCGGCCCCGGCGCCGATCTGCCGGCGCACGGCGCTGACCAGATTGGGGCCATCCGCTTCCTCTGCACCCTGCGGCACAGCCCAAGCGTCATTCTTGGGGGCATAGCTGCCCGGTGCGACGATGGCGCGGGTGGCGATGATCATGCGCGGGCCCGGCACATGACCTTCGTTGATGGCGCGCTTGAGGCCGACATCGGCGGTGCCGGCGCCCTCGGTGCCGAGATCGCGCACCGTGGTGAAGCCGGCCATGAGGGTTGCGCGCGCATGGGTCACGGCGCGGGCGACTCGATAGGCCTCGCTTTCCTTCAGCACCTGATCGTCCCACGGGGTCTTGTCATAGGGGTGGAGCAGCAGATGGCTGTGCCCTTCGATGAAGCCGGGCAGCAGCGTCTGGCCGGGCAGGGCGATGCGCTGCGCATCGGCGGGCGCGGCGAGATTGGGCCCTGCTGCCACGATCCGCTGGCCATCGACCAGCACTTGCCAGCCGCTGTGCATCGCCTCCCCATCCCACACCCGATCAGGCTGCAGCAGCACGGGGGCAGCGGCGGCTGGTGACGCGATGACGGCGAAAAGGGCGGTGACGAGTGTGCGCATGGCCCAAGCAGACGCCGGCCCCGCCGGCCCGTCAAGCCTGCAGCGCTTGGCGAGCGGGCGCAGCCCCGCTATCACCATGGCATGAAGCCGCCTGGGCAGGGAGCGGCGCGAGGGAGACAGGGTTTGAGCGAAAGCAAGACAGGCGGCGTGGTTGATACCCGTCCGCAATGGTTCGGGCATCCGGCGCAGCTGGCGCGGCTGTTCACCACCGAAGCCATGGAACGCTTTGGCTATTATGGCATGCGGGCGCTGTTGACGCTCTATCTCGCCAACCATTTCCTGTTTTCCGACAGCACGACCACCAGCCTCTATGGCGGCTTCACCGCGCTGGTCTATCTCACCCCGCTGGTCGGCGGCCTCTTGGCCGACAATTATCTGGGGTCGAAAAAGGCGGTGAAATTCGGCGCCATCCTGATGGCACTGGGCTATTTCACCCTGTGCTTTGGCGGGGAGGCGGCCAAGCCCTGGGCCAAGATCGATGGCCAGCGATACGACGTGACGTTGGTGACCAGCGGCAACGACAAGGTGCAGCACATCAGCGTCGCCGGCCAGGATCTGACTATCAAGGGCAATGAGGATGGCAGCGTGAGCCTGCTGGCCGCCGATGGCAGCGAAGCGCGCCGGGTGGCCAAGGGCGGGTTCGAAGCCGGCGGTGACCGTGATCCGCTGTTCGTCACCATCATGCTGCTCGGCCTGTCGGCCGTCACCATCGGCAACGGCTTTTTCAAGCCCAACATCTCCACCATGGTCGGCAGTCTCTATGCCAAGGGCGACAGCCGGCGGGATGCGGGTTTCACCATCTTCTACATGGGCATCAACCTGGGCTCGACGGGCAGCCAATTGCTGTGCCCGGTGCTGGCCGACAAGGTGGGCTGGTGGGCCGGCTTCCTGCTGGCGGCCTGCGGGATGGCCTTGAGCTGGTATCTGATCCAGTTCTCCGGGCCCAAGCTGGAAGGTTATGGCGACCCGCCGGCCAATGCGCCCAAGCGCGACATCCCGATCTATCTGGGTGCGATCGCCTTTGTGCCGCTGGTGTGGTTCCTGTTCACCAACCTGATGGCCGCGCCGCCGCCGGTCGAAGGCGCTGGCTTCGTCGGCTATCTGATGGGCCTGCCCATTTTGGGCAAGGTGCTGTTCGGCACCTTCCTGGCCTGCGTGGTGTTCATCCCGATCTGGTCTGTCATTTATGGCAACCGGCAGGAGTGGCAGATGATGCTGGCCGCCATCGTGCTGATCGTGTTCAACGTGGTGTTCTGGACGCTGTTTGAACAGGCCGGTTCCAGCCTGACGCTGTTTGCGGCGCGCAACACCGATCTGTCGGTGTTTGGGCTGTTTGAAATCTCGCCGGGACAGACACAGTTTTTCAACGCCATCTTCATCGTGATGCTGGCCCCGCTGTTTTCGATGCTGTGGCAGGCGCTGGGCCGGCGTGGGCTGGAGCCGGGGATTCCGGTGAAGTTCGGTCTGGCGCTGGCCGGCGTGGGCGGCGGCTTCCTGTTCCTGGTGTGGGGCAGCCAGTTTGCCGGCGATGATTTCAAGGTGGGCCTGTGGTGGCTCGCTGGCCTCTATCTGATCCATTCGATGGCGGAGCTGATGATCTCGCCCGTCGGCCTGTCGATGGTGACCAAGCTGTCCATCGCCCGTGTCGTCGGTCTGATGATGGGCCTGTGGTTCGTCTCCATCGCCTGTGCGCAATATGTCGGCGGGCTGGTGGCGCAGGTGGCCAGCGTGGAAACCGTGGGCGGTCAGGTGACCAACCTGAAGGTGAGCCTCGACACCTATACCCAGGTGTTCCAGACCATCGGCCTCGCCTCCGCAGCGATTGGCGGCGTGCTGCTGCTGCTGTCGCCGCTGCTCAAGAAGCTGATGCACGGCGTCAAATGATGGCCGCAGCGTAATTTGCCACGCCTCCCCTGTTGGCCCACCATGATGGCCAACAGGGGACGATGGTGATGCGTGCATATGTTGTGATGGCCGTGGCGCTGGCCACGGCGGCCGCCGCGAAGGACAAGCCGGCCCCGCCGCCGCCACCGGCCCCGCCGCCCGAAATCATCGCCGCGCCGAAAGACCCCTGGCCCAGCCAGTACAAGCCATATCCGGCCCGGACCACGGTGATCCGTGGCGCCACCATCTATGATGGTGCCGGCAACCGCATTGATGGTGGCATGATCCGGCTGGACGGTGGCAAGGTGGCCGAAATCGGTGCCGCGGTTGCCATTCCCGACGGCGCCACCGTGATCGATGCCACTGGCAAATATGTGACGGCCGGCATCATCGACATCCACAGCCACCTGGGCGTCTATCCCAGCCCCGGCGTGGAGGCGCACAGCGACGGCAATGAAGGCACCAGCCCGGCCCGGCCTGAGGTGTGGGCCGAACACAGCGTGTGGCCGCAGGATCCGGGGTTCAGCCGGGCGCTGGCCGGCGGCATCACCGCGCTGCACGTGCTGCCCGGATCGGCCAATCTGTTTGGCGGGCGCGGCACCACGTTGAAGCCCGTCTATGGCCGCAGCGTGCAGGAGATGAAGTTTCCCGGCGCGCCCTACAGCCTGAAGATGGCCTGTGGGGAGAATCCCAAGCGGGTCTATGGCAACCGCAACCAGATGCCCTCCACCCGGATGGGCAATATCGCCTATGCCCGCCAGCTGTGGTCAGACGCGACCGCCTACAAGCGACGCTGGGATGATTATACCCGCAGAGCCCAGGCCGGCACCGCCAAGCCCACCGATGCGCCGCGGCGCGAGCTGGCGCTGGACACGATGATGGGCGTGCTGAACGGCGAGATATTGGTGCAGAACCACTGCTATCGCGCCGACGAGATGGCCAATGTGATCAGCATGGCGCGCGAGTTCAATTACAAGGTGACGACGTTCCACCACGCGGTCGAAAGCTACAAGATTGCCGACATGCTGAAGGCGGAAGGCATCTGCTCGGCGATGTGGGCCGATTGGTATGGCTTCAAGATGGAAAGCTTTGACGGCATCAAGGAGAATATCGCCCTGGTGCACAACGCCGGGGCCTGCGCCATCGTGCACAGCGACGATGAGAACGGCATCCAGCGGCTGAATCAGGAGGCCAGCAAGGCGCTGGCGGCCGGCCGCCGGCTGGGGATCAATGTGCCGCCCGAAACCGCCTGGACCTGGCTGAGCCTCAACCCCGCAAAGGGCCTGGGCATATCCGACAAGACCGGCAGCCTGGAGGTGGGCAAGGCTGCGGACGTGGTGCTGTGGTCGGCCGAGCCGTTCAGCGTCTATGCCCGGCCGATGAATGTGTGGATCGATGGCGCCCTGATGTATGACTGGGGTGATCCCAAGCGGCGGCCGACATCGGATTTCGAACTGGGCCAACCCGGTGTGGGAGAGGTGAAATGAAGCGGCTGCTCCTGACGGCGGCGCTGGCCGCCACGCCGGCGCTGGCCGCCCCCACCGCCATCACCGGCGCCACGTTGATGACCGGCCAGGGCGATGCGGTGATCGCCAACGCCACCCTGATCTTTGACAATGGCCGCATCACGGCGGTTGGCGCCGGCCTGCCCGTGCCGGCCGGCGCAACGGTGGTGGAGGCCAGGGGACGTATCGTCACCCCCGGCATCATCGCCGCGGCCAGCGATGTGGGCCTGTCGGAAGTGAATGGCGTGCGCGAATCGAATGACTCGGCGGCGCGCCAATCGGCCTTTTCGGCCGCGCTGGACATGTCCACCGCCATCAACCCGCGATCGATGCACATTCCGGTCAACCGGCTGGGCGGCATCACCCGCGCGGTGGTGGTGCCCGATTCGGCCAGCACCATCTTTGGCGGGCAGGGTGCGGTGATCAGCCTGTCTGCCACTGGCCCCACCCTCACGCGCGCGCGCGCGGTGCAATATATGGAGATGGGCGAAAACGGCGCGCGGCTGGCCGGCGGGTCCCGCCCCGCCGCCTGGGCGCAGCTGGCCAACATGCTGGCCGAAGCCCAGCGTTATGCCGCCAATCCGGCCCTGTTTGATCGTGGGCAGGATTCGGGATCGCTGGCCAAGCGGCTGGATGCCGAGGCGCTGGGTCCGGTGCTGGATGGCCGGCAGGCGCTGCTGATCCATGTCGAACGCGCCAGCGACATTTCGGAGGTGCTGAAGCTGAAGGGTCGATATCCGGCGATGCGCCCGGTTCTGGTGGGCGCGCGCGAGGCGTGGCTGGTGGCGGGCGAGATCGCCAAGGCCGGCGTGCCGGTGATCACCCACAGCCTCTATGATCTGCCCGACGATTTCGAATCGCTGGCCGCCAGCCGCAACAACATCGGCCATCTGCAGGCGGCCGGGGTGACGGTAGCGCTGGGCGCGCTGGGCGGTATCGGCGGCACCGCGCCGTTCAACCTGCCTGCCTATGCCGGCAACGCCGTGGCGCAGGGGCTTGTGCCCGGCGGCAAGGGCCTGACCAAGGGCCAGGCGCTGGCCGCCATCACCGCCAATCCGGCCCGAATCATGGAGCTGGCCGATCTGGGCACGCTGGCGGTGGGCAAGCGCGCTGATGTGGTGATCTGGGATGGCGATCCGCTGGAGCTGCAGAGCGCGCCGGTCGCCGTCTATATCGATGGTGTCACCCAGCCGATGACCAGCCGCCAGACCGAGCTGGCCAATCGTTACAAGGCCCTTGGCCGCACCGATTTGCCGTTGCAATATCCCCGCTGAGCGGTGCGCCCGGTGGCGGGCGACCGGAGGGGAAAGGGTCATCGTGTCGGATCTGCTGCTGTTGGGGTTGCTGGTCGGCCTGTTCGTTGTCAGCCATGAATTGCTGTCCCACCCGCTGCGCGCGCCGTTGGTGGCGCGCATTGGCGAGAAGGGCTTTGCCATCCTCTATTCGCTGGTCGCGCTCGTCAGTTTCGGCAGCGCGGTGCAGCTGTGGCGGGAAATGCCAAAGGAGCGGCTGTGGGACACGCCGGCCGGCGCCTATCTGCCGGTGCTGATCGCCATGGCTGTCGCCTGCATGTTGTTCGTCGGATCGGTCAGCGCGCCCAACCCGGCGATGATGCCGGGGGTGAAGGGCGATCCCAAGGGCATGCAGCGCATCACCCGCCATCCGATGATGTGGAGCTTTGCCATCTGGGCCGGGGTGCACATCCTGATGACGGCCGATCCGCGCACCATCGTGCTGGCTGGCGGCGTCGGCACGCTGGCGCTGGTTGGCTCTGCCATGCAGGATGGCAAGAAGCGCAGCCAGAACCCATCCTATGCCGCCCACATGGCCCGCACCAGCCATGTGCCGTTCCTGGCCATCCTGACCGGCCGGCAACCGCTGTCGGCGCTGTGGCCCGGCCTGGTGCCGGTTTTGGGCGGCCTTGTGCTGTGGGGTCTCATTCTCTGGGCGCATCCGATGCTGATCGGCGTGCCCGCTGCTGGCTGGAGTTATCTGCAATGACCGATCTGACAGGCACCACCATCTGGATCACCGGCGCCTCGTCGGGCATCGGCAAGGGGCTGGCGCTGGCGTTGGCGCAGCGGGGCGCCCGGCTGGTGCTGTCGGGCCGCAACCAGGCCGCGCTGGATGCGGTGGCGGCCGAATGCCCCGGCAGCATCGTCGAGGCGTTTGAGGTGACCGATCTTGATGCCCTGCCGGCCATCGTCTCGCGCGTGGAAGCGGCAACCGGCGGCATCGACTGGTTGGTCAACAACGCCGGCATCTCCCAGCGCAGCCTGGGGCTGGACACGGATTTCCAAGTCTATCGCACGCTGATGGAGGTGGATTTCTTCGCGCCGCTGCGGCTGACCCAGCTGGTGCTGCCGGCAATGGTGCAGCGCGGCCAGGGGCGCATCATCAACAATGCCTCGGTGGCCGGCAAGGTCGGTTCGCCGTTGCGCACCGGTTATTGCGCGGCCAAGCATGCGCTGGTCGGCTGGTCTGATGCGCTGCGGGCCGAGATCGCCCAATATGGCGTGCAGGTCCACGTGCTCACCCCCGGCTTTGTCGCGACCGGCATCGGCGCCAATGCGCTGACCGCCGATGGCAGCCAGAAGGGCGCCGGCGATGATCCCGTGGATGGCGGCATTTCCATCCACGAGGCGGCCGAGCAGATCATCGCCGGGGTGGTGGGCAATGTGCCGGAAATCCCGGTCGGCCGGGACGGGGCGGCCGAGATGCAATTGCTTGGCCTGAAGCGCCAGGATCCGGACGCCTGTTTCCAGCTGATGGCCAGCATGGCCCCCAAGGTGGCACGCTGACCGGCCTGCCGGGGACGGTTGCGTCGTTTTTCCCTTGGCGGCTGGCCACTTTGCCGCTAGGGCGCGATTGGAT
>NZ_NOXT01000120.1:0-32500 GCF_002251755.1 Sandarakinorhabdus cyanobacteriorum | reverse complement strand
CCGATCTGACCATCGGCGGCGACTTCGCCGACGGCAAGGGCAATGCCGTGGTCTCGCTGGGTTACCAGAAGGCCGATCCGGTGTTTCAGGGCAACCGTGACATTTCCATCAACGGTATCTCGAGCTTCACCGGCAACGCCGGCGCGGGCTCGCCGACCTCGGTTCCGGCTCGTCTGTTCGGCATGCGTCCGCTCGACGCCAATGGCCGTCCGGTCACCGACCCGACCGTTGCCAACATCGGCAACACCCAGGTGGCCCCGGATGGCAGCCGCGCCATTCCGTTCTACCAGGACTTCAACTTCAACCCGTTCAACATCTTCCAGACTCCGTTCGAGCGGTTCAACATGTTCGCCAAGGCGAACTATGAAATCACCGACAACATCGAAGTCTATGGCCGCGGCATGTTCTCCAAGAACACGGTGCGCACCATCATCGCGCCGTCGGGCCTGTTCGCGCAGACTGTGAACATCCCGCTGTCGAACCCCTTCATGAACGCCAACATCCGCAACCAGTATTGCGGCTTCAACACCACCCCGGGTGGCGTGAACGGCGTTCCGACCTACACGCCGCGCTTCACCCAGGCGGAGTGCGATCGCGCCGCCACGGCGACCAGCCCGACCGATCCGAACTACCGCACCGTGCGCGTGCCGGTGAGCCGTCGTACGGTTGAAGCCGGTACCCGTGACAGCGAATACACGACGACCCTGTTCGACTACACCGCCGGTTTCCGCGGCAAGCTGACCAACACCGTCGATTGGGACGTGTCGGCCAGCTATGGCCAGAGCGAGAACATCGAGCGCGCCACCGGTTACCTGATCACCGATCGCGTGCAGGAAGCCCTGCTGGCCACCAACCCGAACACCTGCTTGTCGGGCAACGCGCTCTGCGTGCCGTTGAACGTGTTCGGCCCGGCCGGCTCGATCACCCCGGCGATGGCTCGCTTCATCTCGGCTGACTCGACCACCCGCCGCACCACCTCGCTGACCCAGGTCCGCGGCCTGCTGTCGGGCGATCTGGGCGTTGGCATCGGCGATGCCGAGCCGATCGGCTTCGCCGTCGGTGCCGAATATCGCGACTATGCCGCGGCCGTGCTGCCGGATGACTTCTCGGAGCGTGGCGCTTTGGGCGGTGGCGGCGGTCCGACCCCGCGCGTCGAAGGTGGTTATGAAGTTCGCGAAGTCTATGGCGAAGTTATTGCCCCGCTGCTGCAGGGCAAGCCCTTCTTCGAGAACCTGACCCTCGAAGCCGGCGCCCGCTATTCGGACTACAAGGTCCGCGCTGCTGGCAACCCGAGCTTTGACGCCTTCACCTGGAAGGTCGGCGGCAACTGGGAAGTGACCAAGGGCTTCAAGATCCGCGGTAACTACAGCAAGGCCGTCCGCGCTCCGAACATCGGCGAACTCTTCTCGCCGGTGTCGCGTGGCCTGACCAACCTGGGCACCGATCCGTGCGCCGGTTCGGCTCCGGTCAACAACGCCAACCTGCGCGCGGTCTGCATCGCGCAGGGTGCGCCCGCCAACCTGATCGGCTTCATCGAGCAGCCGGCCGCCGGCCAGGCCAACGCCTATGGCGGTGGCAACCCGAACGTGCAGCCGGAAAAGGCCACCACCTGGACCATCGGTACGGTGATCCAGCCGGCGTTCGCGCCGGGCCTGGCCATCACGCTGGACTATTACAACATCGGCGTGACCGACGCGATCACCAGCCCGCTGCCGGGTGACTCGATCGCGGCCTGCTTTGCCAACCTGACGGCCGCCAGCGCCGCCAGCGCCGCCTGCCGCGCCATCCAGCGCAACCCGGACACGGGTTCGTTTGATGGTGAGTCGAACGGCCTGCCCCGTCCGCTGTCCAACCTCGGTCGCCTGAAGACCGACGGTCTGGACTTCAACGTCAGCTACTCGACCGATCTGGGCTTCGCCAAGCTGGGCGTGAACGGCAACGTGAACTACACGTTCCGCTCGCTGTTCCAGGCCACCCCGACGGACATCAACCGTGAGTGCGTGGGCTACTTCAGCCCGAACTGCTCTTTCACGGGCTCGATCCAGCCGAAGTGGCAGTCGTCGCTGCGCACCACCCTGAGCTTCGACCTGGTCGATGTCTCGGTGCTGTGGCGTCACATCGACAGCGTGATCCAGGAACCGCTGAACGCGGCGCCGCTGGCTCAGGGCGGTGATGCCGCTCCGTTCTTCGCGCCGTTCCGTCGCATCCGGGCTTATGATTATTTCGATCTGACCGGCCGCTTCAACATCAGCGACAACCTGACCCTGCTGATGACCGTCAACAACCTGTTCGACACCAAGCCGCCGCTCGTCGGCAACGCGGCTGGTGCGACCGCCTTCAACAGCGGCAACACCTTCCCGTCGACCTACGACGCGCTGGGCCGCCGCTACACCGTGCAGGTCAACGTCCGCTTCTGATCGGACGCCCTGTCGGGCCAAGCAAGGAAAAGGGCGGGTGGAAACACCCGCCCTTTTTCTGTCTGGACCAGTGCGCGTGGACTGTCGTCAGCCGGCTCCCGGCCAGCCGCAAGGCCCCGGCGGCGCGGCTGCACCGACCTGTTCCGTTGCGTCCGTTGGGTGGATCAGCCCAGCAAGGGCTGCGGCAGTTGCAACGGCACCCCGGCGGCCTTGGCCACCGCGTCCGTCCAGATCGCCACCTTCTCGATTTCTTCCTGGTGCGCGGCTTCGGCGGCGCGCTCCTTGGCCCGGTCCTCGCTGGTGAAGGCCTGGCCGAATTTGCTGTGCCGGGAAAAGATCGGGCCGGCCACGATCGCTTCGGCATCCAGCGGCACATCGAACAGCCGGGCCAGCGCAGCCATCGCGGCGGCAGGGCTGGCCAGCAGCTGATCGGAATCAAGGCAGCGCACCTGGGGACCAAACTGCGCCGCCATGCGGGCGAACAGCGCGTGCTGCGCCAGCCAACCCATCGCAGCGATCTGCAGATCGGTCTGCTGCAGATAATCCTCTCCGCTATAGCCGAAGCCATGCAGGCCCTGCTTCAACTGCTTGACCAGCAGTTCCCGCACCCAACGCCGGCCATCCATGCCCTTGCGGGCCACCGATCCCAGAAACACCCGCAGCGGCGCATGCAGCAGCAAGGCGCGCGACTTCGGCCGAAACTGCAACATCAGCGGCGCCATGGCGTTGCAGACATTGCTTGGCTTGATCACCACCGCCTCGCCAGGGCCAAACGGCCGTTCCAGCAGACGCAGGGCGCCATCCAGCACCCCCGCAATCTGCCGGCCATCGCCGCCCCGCAACTGCCAACCGATCAGATCGTTGAGGATCACCGGTTCCTTCAGGCCCATGGCCAGCCCGGGGGCATCAAAGGCCCGCGCCAGCAGGGTGGAACAGCAAAAGGCGCTGTGCAGCACGAAGTGCAGCGGCGCTGCTGGTCCGGCCTGGGCGAGCGCAGCGGCCCGGCCGACGATTCGCGGCGTGGCTGCGCCCAGATACTCGTCGGTCAGGAAGGTGGCGGCGCCATGCGCGGCGCGCGGCGTGTGCCGAAAATGCACCGCATCCTGCGCCGGATCATAACGGTGCGGCAGCCAGAGCGGATCGGATGCGATGGTGGACACTTTGCCGATTTGACGCGGCCGCCGGGAAAGTGCAATCCCTCGGCGTGAGGGCTCACCACCGGTCGTGCCCCCACGACCGCAATCGAAGGAAGACCGATATGCGTATGGCCGTGATTGCCGCATTGGCAGCCCCTGTCGCCGCCCAAACCGCTGCCGCTCCGGCGGCGGCCCCAGCCGCTGCACCCGCGGCCGTCGACAAGTCGCAGGAAGTGATTTGCAAGCGTGACAAGGAAACCGGCAGCCTGGTCAAGGCCCGCCGCACCTGCCTGACGCGCCAGCAATGGGCCTATGTGCAGGACACCAACCAGCAGTTTGCGCGTGACCTGAACAATTCGACGATGAGCCGCCCCGGCAGCCAATAAGCCTGCTGGCGCCGTGACACCGAACGACCCCGAGAAGGCGGCGCTGGAACGCACGGCGCAGGCCGGCATTGCCGCGTTGCAGCGCGGCGACGGTGCCGCCGCCCGGCGGGCGTTCGAAACCATTGTCGCCAGCGGCCGCGCAACCGTGCAGATCTGGCTGTGGCTGGCACAGGCCTGCGATCTGCTGGACGACCGGGCCGCCGTGATGGCGCATGTCGCGCGCGTGGTCGCCGATGATCCCACCAACCCCTATGCGCTGGTGATGGCCGGCGAAGTGCAGACCCGCAGCGGCAATGACCGTGCCGCCATCGGCTGGTATGAGCGGGCGCTGAGTGCCGCCAATGGCCGGCAACTGCCGCCCGACCTCATCGCGCGCCTCAATCGCGCCGCCGCCGCCCGCGAAGCCGCCTTGGCGCGTTTCGAAGCCGATATGCACGGCGCGTTGAGCAGTGCCGGCATCGATGCCCATGCCACGGGCCCGCGCTTTGCCGAGGCGCTGCAGATCGTGACGGGCCGCAGCCAGCCCTATTTGCAGCAGCCAACCAGCTTTTATTATCCGCGCCTGCCGCAAATCCCCTTCTATGACCCGGCAGACTTTGCCTGGACGCGCACCCTGGCGGATGCGCTGCCGGCGATCCGGGCCGAGGCCGAAGCCGTGCTGGCGCGCGGCGATGGCATCGCGCCTTATGTGGAGGCCGATCCGGACCGGCCCAACAAGGGCCACGCTTTGCTGGCCGATGCCCGCTGGAGCGCCTTTCACCTGTTCCACGAAGGCCAGCCCATCGCCGATCATGCCGCGCGCTGCCCGGCCACGATGGCAGCGCTGAGCGCGGCACCGCTGCCGCGCATTGCCGGCACCGCGCCAATGGCGCTGTTTTCCATCCTGGCCCCCCACACCCATATCCCGCCGCATCACGGCATGCTGAACACCCGGCTGATCTGCCACCTGCCGCTGATCGTGCCGGATGGGTGCCGCCTGCGCGTGGGTGCCGAAACCCGCACGGTGCGCGCCGGCGAGGTGCTGTTGTTCGACGATTCGATCGAGCACGAGGCCTGGAACGACAGCGACGCCCCGCGCGCCATCCTGCTGTTCGAGGTGTGGCGGCCGGAGTTGAGCGAAGCCGAACGCCGCGCTCTTTCGGTGATGTTCGAAAGCGTCGCCGCCTACACGCCTGATCAGGGTTAAGTCGGGATGAGCGCCAGCTTCCCGTCGCCTTCGTCCACCTTCACCGTGCTGCCATCGGGCACCTGGCCCGACAGGATCAGTTCGGCCAGCGGATCCTGCAGATGCTTCTGCACGGTGCGCTTCAGCGGCCGCGCGCCATAGACCGGATCATAACCCACCCGCGCCAGCCAGCGCCGGGCGGCGTCGGTCAGTTCCAGCACCACCTTGCGGCCCTTCAACAGCTCGGCGACGCGCTTGACCTGGATGTCGACAATCGGCGCCATCGCCGATTGGCCCAGGCGCTGGAACAGCACGATCTCGTCCAGCCGGTTGAGGAATTCGGGGCGGAAATGCCCGCGCACCACCTCCATCACCTGCGGTTCGGCATCGGCCACCGGCGCGCCATCGGGCAGGGCGGCGATATACTGGCTGCCAAGGTTGCTGGTCAGGATGATCAGCGTGTTGGTGAAATCCACGGTGCGGCCCTGGCCATCGGTGAGCCGGCCATCGTCGAGCACCTGCAGCAGCACGTTGAACACATCGCCGTGCGCCTTCTCCACCTCGTCAAACAGCACCACCTGATAGGGCCGACGCCGCACCGCTTCGGTGAGCACGCCGCCTTCCTCATAGCCGACATAGCCCGGAGGCGCGCCGATCAGCCGGGCGACGCTGTGCTTTTCCATGAACTCCGACATGTCGAGCCGCACCATGGCGCGCGGATCATCGAACAGGAACTGGGCCAGTGCCTTGGTCAACTCGGTCTTGCCGACGCCGGTGGGGCCGAGGAACAGGAAGCTGCCCAGCGGGCGATTGGGATCCTGCAGGCCGGCACGCGCCCGGCGCACCGCACTGGAAACCGCCTTCACTGCCGCATCCTGGCCGATCACCTGGGCGGCCAAAATGCTCTCCATCTTCAGCAGCTTCTCGCGCTCGCCTTCCAGCATCCGGTCCACGGGAATGCCGGTCCAGCGGCTGACGACGGCAGCGATGTCGTCGCTGGTCACCTCCTCGCGCACCATGGCGGCCTGGGTGGCCTGCTCGGCCTCGGCCAGCTGGCGCTCCAGCTCCGGGATGCGGCTGTAGGTCAGCTCGCCGGCCTTGGCGTAATCGCCGGCACGCTGGGCCTGTTCCACCACCAGCCGGGCGGCGTCCAGCTGCTCCTTGATCCGCGTCGCGCCGGCCAGCTTTTCCTTTTCGGCCTGCCAGCGCAGGGTGAGCGCGTTGGACTCTTCCTCGAGCCCGGCCAGCTCCTCGTTCAGCGCATGCAGCCGCTCTTTCGAGGCGGCATCGGTCTCGCGCTCCAGCGCCGCCGCCTCGATCTTGAGCTGGATGATGCGGCGGTCGAGCGCCTCGATCTCCTCGGGCTTGCTCTCCACTTCCATGCGCAGCCGGCTGGCGGCCTCGTCCATCAGGTCGATCGCCTTGTCGGGCAGGAACCGGTCAGCGATGTAGCGGTTGGAGAGGGTGGCGGCCGCCACGATGGCGCCATCGGTGATGCGCACGCCGTGGTGCAGCTCATATTTTTCCTTCAGGCCGCGCAGGATGGAGATGCTGTCCTCCACCGTCGGCTCGCCCACCACCACCGGCTGGAAGCGGCGCTCCAGCGCCGGGTCCTTCTCCACATACTTACGATATTCATCCAGCGTGGTGGCGCCGATGCAGTGCAGCTCACCGCGGGCCAGCGCCGGCTTCAAGAGGTTGGAGGCGTCCATGGCGCCATCGGCCTTGCCGGCACCAACCAGCGTGTGCATCTCGTCGATGAACAGCACGACATCGCTGCCTTCGGAGCGCACCTCGTCGAGCACGCCCTTCAGCCGCTCCTCGAACTCGCCGCGATACTTGGCCCCGGCGATCAGCGCGCCCATGTCGAGCGCCATCAGCCGCTTGTCCTTCAGGCCATCGGGCACGTCACCGTTGGCGATGCGCAGGGCGAGACCTTCGGCGATGGCGGTCTTGCCGACGCCGGGTTCGCCGATCAGCACCGGGTTGTTCTTGGTGCGGCGGGCCAGCACCTGGATGGTGCGGCGGATTTCCTCATCGCGGCCGATCACCGGGTCCAGCTTGCCGGCCCGGGCCGCCTCGGTCAGGTCGCGGGCGAATTTCTTCAGCGCCTCGAAACTGTCCTCGGCGCCGGCGCTGTCGGCCGTGCGACCGCGGCGCACGCTGCTGATGGCATCGTTCAGCGCCTGTGGCGTCACCCCGGCGGCCTTCAGCGCCTTGCCGGCTTCGGTGGTATTGGAAAGCGCCAGCGCCACCAGCAGCCGTTCCACGGTGACGAAACTGTCGCCCACCTTGGCGGCGATCTGTTCGGCGGCGTCGAGCACGCGCACCGTGTCATTGTCCCACGCCAGGCTCTGGGCGCCGCTGCCCGAAACCTGGGCGATCTTGGCCAGCGCCTGATCGGTCAATTGCAGGGCGGTGGCCGGGGTGCCACCGGCCGCCTTGATCAGGCCGGAGCACAGGCCCTGCTCATCCTCCAGCAGCGCCTTCAGCAGATGTCCGGGCGCCACGCGCTGATGGCTGTTGCGAATGGCGACCGTTTGCGCCGACTGCAGAAAGCCCTTGGCGCGATCGGTGAATTTTTCGAGGTTCATGGGGCCACGTCTCCTGTTCAGACAGGATATGGTGTGGCTTTATGGCAACACAAGTGTGCGCCCTGCGAAAAGTTGAGCCTGAAAAGTTCAGCGCGGGCGCAGCCAATCAAACACCAGCCCGCCAAAGGCGCCGGCAAAGCAGAACATCAGAAAGCCATCGGTGCCACGCGCGCCGGCCAGCGGGGTCATCTGGAACTGCAGATGCATCAATCCCAGGGCAGCGGCCACCGCGCTTGCACCGGCCAGCGGCCAGGCAATGGGCGCCAGCAGCGGCAGCCGTGGTTTCAGCCAGGACGCCGCGGCAAAGCCCAGCGCCAGCGCAATGCCGAACACCATCAGCACCGGCACGGCCATGCCGATCAGATCGGCAATCGCGGTTTCAGCGGCAAGGCCGGGCGGGATATCGACACCCAGATCCACGAGGCCGGCCTGCACCTGCCAGCTCTGGATCAGGCAGGCCAACACGGTGGTCGACAGAACGGCGGTTGCCCAAGCCGGACCCACCTTGACCATTTCCTTGCCGCGCATTGGCGATAACCCTGTTCTCAAGTCGCCAACTTAGGCCATGATGCCCCCTGCTGATAGGGAATGAATCGTGAAGCTGTCAACCTCTTTTCAATCTTTATTAATAGCCTTGATGCTGATCACACCGGCCAGCGCCGAACATGTGACGGAAATCGCCCGTGGTCTTGATCATCCATGGAGCATCGCCTTCCTGCCGGGCGGCACCGATGTGCTGGTGACGCTGCGGTCCGGCCAGCTGCTGAAACTGGCGCCCGGCCAGGCGCCACAGGCCATTGCCGGGGTGCCGCAGGTGTTCCACGCCGGGCAGGGCGGGCTGTTCGACGTGCTGCTGCACCCGAAATTTGCCGACAATCATCTTCTCTATCTTTCCTATGCCGGTGGCACCAAGGCCGCGAACCAGACCCGCATTGCCCGCGCCAGGCTGGATGGTGGCCGGCTGGTGGAGGTGCAGACGATCTTCCGGGTGATGCCGACCAAGGACACGCCGGTGCATTTCGGCGGGCGCATGGCGTGGCTGCCGGATGGCAGCCTGGTGATGACGACCGGTGACGGCTTTGATTATCGCGAACAGGCCCAGCGGCGGCAGTCCGGCCTGGGCAAGATCGTGCGGATCACCGCCGATGGCCGGCCGCTGTCGGGCAATCCCTTCGCGGCCGCCAAGGGAGCACAGGCCAGCATCTGGAGCTATGGCCACCGCAACCCCCAGGGCCTGGCGGTTGATGCGGTGACCGGGCGGCTGTGGGAACATGAGCATGGGCCGCAGGGCGGGGACGAGATCAACCTCATCGTCAAAGGCGGCAATTATGGCTGGCCGGTGGCCACCTTTGGCAAGGACTATAGCGGCGCGACGATCAGCCCCTTCCAGCGCTACCACGGCATGATCGATGGCCGGGTGGTGTGGGTGCCATCGATCGCGCCATCGGGCCTTGCCGTCTATCGCGGCCCGCTGTGGCCGGCCTGGGCCGGCGATCTGATCGTTGGCGCGCTGGCCGCGCAGGAAGTGCGCCGCATCGATGTCGACGCGGCCGGCCGGGTGGTGGGGCAAAGCCGCATCTTCCCCTCCATCCGGGCGCGCATCCGCGATGTGCGGGTGGCGCCCGATGGCGCGGTGTGGCTGACAACCGATGAGGAAAAGGGCCGGGTGCTGCGGGTGACGCCCTAGCAGGGCTTAGTGTGCCGTCCAGCCGCCGTCGATCACCAGTTCGGCACCGGTCATGTAGCGGCTGGCATCGCTGGCGAGGAACACCACGCCGGCGGCGATATCCTGGGGCTGGCCGGGATGGCCCACCGGCGCGCCGGCACCGATCAGGTTGACATCCAGGGCATTGGCGCCGGGCGGCACGGCATCGGGCACGGATGAGGCCAGCACGCCCGAGGTGTCGAGCTTTTGCCAGATTGGCGTGTCGATGATGCCGGGGTGGACGCTGTTGCAGCGGATGCCGTCGCGCATGGCGGCGCACTCCATCGCCACCGCCTTGCTGAGCAACCGCACCGCGCCCTTGCTGGCGCAATAGGCCGACATGCCGGCCGAGCCGCCCAGGCCGGCGACCGACGAGATGTTGATGATCGAACCGCCAACATGCCCATCGGGCCGCGGGCTGCGCATCGCCGGCAGCGCGTGCTTGATGCCCAGGAAGCAGCTGGTGACATTGATGTTCATCTGCCGGTTCCAGGTGTCGAGGCTGACATCGGTGATCAGCCCCGATGTGCCGATCCCGGCGTTGTTCACCAAGATGTCGAGCCGGCCATGGAGATCCATCACGCGCTTGATCAGCTCGGCCCAGCGGTCTTCCTCCACCACATCCTGGCCGCGGAAGCTTGCCTGGCCGCCGGCTGCCTCGATCATGGCAACGGTCTCGCGGCCGCCCGGCGCGTCGATGTCGGTGGCGAACACGATGGCGCCTTCGGCCGCCAGCGCGATGGCAGACGCGCGGCCGATGCCGCTGCCCGCGCCAGTCACAAAGGCCACCCGGCCGGTCAAGCTGCCCATGATCAATCTCCCCAGTTTGCTTGTGTCAGCATGGCCCAGGCCGGCGGCTTCGCCCACCCCTCAAATCCGGGGTTACGCAAAGACCCTGATCCGCAATCACCCGGATGAAAAAATTGAGGCAGATCAAAGAGCAGAGCCACCGGATCGGGGAGAAACCGGTCATCGCAAAACAACAGGGACGATGACAATGAAGATGCTGAACGCCACGGTCGCTGCGCTCGCAATGACCCTGGCCGCCACCCCGGCGCTGGCCGAAAAGGGCGATGTGCTGGTGCGCCTGCGGGCGATCACCGTGCAGCCGCAGGAAAAGGTTGGCCCGGTGCTGCCGACCTTCCCGACCAGCGGCGGCCGCATCACCAACGCCTATGCCCCCGAGGTCGATTTCACCTACATGCTGACCGACAATATCGGGGTGGAACTGATTGCGGCCACCACCAAGCATTGTGTGGAAGGCGGTGGATCACTGGCCGCTGTCGGCCGGCTGGCCTGCACCTGGGTGCTGCCCCCCACGCTGACGCTGCAATATCATTTCGCCCCCAAGGGCAAGGTGCACCCCTATGTCGGCGCCGGTGTGAATTGGACGATGTTCTACAACGAAAAGGCCTCGAGCCAGCTCACCACCGCTATCGGGGCGACCAATGTGAACCTGTCCAACAGCTGGGGCTTTGCCCTGCAGGCCGGGGTGGATTTTGACCTGAACGAGAAGGTGTTCGTCAACCTCGACGTCAAATATGTCGACATGGATACCAACGCCCGGCTGACCACGGGCGCGCTGGTCAACAACCTGAAGGCCGACATCAACCCGCTGATCGTTGGCGTGGGTGTCGGCTGGCGCTTCTGATTGCACCTCTCTCCCCGATGCCGGCCCTCTCCCGACATGCCGGCATCACCTCCACCGGCCCGGTCTTGCACCCTGCAAGGCCGGGCCGGCTGCGGTTCAAAGGCCGCTGATGCCGCCCCAGGCGCCGGCGATCAGCAGAACGAAGGTGGGCAGCATGGTGAGGGCAAAGCCGAGGCTGCGCTTGGCTGGGTCGCGATAATAGGTGACGGCAAAGATGATGCGGCCCAGGCTCCACACCAGAGCCAGCGATCCGGCCACCAGATCGCCCAAGACGGGCACGCCGATGATGAACGCGGGCACGAACCACACCAATTGTTCCACCGTGTTCATCTGCACGCGGTAGCGCTTGTCGAATTCGGGGTGGCCGCCCGATTGCGGGGCCGGCACGCCATAGGTGCCGCGCGCCCGGCCAACATTCAGCGTGATCCAGAAATAGACCATCAGGGCCAGCACCAGCGCCAGCGTGGTGATCGGATAGGCTGCAAGCATCGTCGTCTCCCCTGTTGTCAATTGCCCAATGCCGCCTTCGCCGCCGCTGCCCCGCCCACCACGGGGATGGCGATATGGCTGGGCCGCACCGCATCGCGCCACACGCCCTGGGTGGCCTTCACATAATCCTTTGATTGGGCGTGGAAAATATTGGGCACAAAGGTCTGCGGGTTGCGGTCATACAGTGGGAACCAGCTCGACTGCACCTGCACCATCAACCGGTGGCCAGCGGGGATGACATGGTTCACCCCCGGCAGCAGGAAGCGGTAGCGTTCGGCCTTGCCCGGTGTCAGCGGGCCCGGCGTGTCGAACCCCTTCACGTAACGGCCGCGGAAAATCTCCATGCCGATGCCCAGTTGCAGGCCCGCCAGTTCGGGCTTGTCACTGTTTTCCTCAGGGAACACGTCGATCAGTTTTACCACCCAGTCGCTGTCGGTGCCGGAAGTGCTGGCAAACAGATTGGCCTCGGGCTGGCCATGGATCTGCAGTGGCGCCTGCAGCGGCGCGGAGACATAGGCGACCACATCGGGACGGGTGCTGGCGTGGCGCTGGTCGCTGACCAGCCAGGCGCCCCACATGGGCCGGTCGCGCATGTTCACCGGAACCGGCACGAACGGCACCGGGTGCGCCGGGTCAGAGACATAGTCATCATGGGCGGACTTGGCCGCCGGGGCATTGAGTGACAGGCTGAACCGGTCATCGAGATAGAGATTGACCGTTTCCCCGGCCGGGAAGCGGTCATGCCGTTCCCAGCGGTCGGCCCCCACCGCATAGGTGAGCACTGGCGGCGCATCAAACGGCTTGGCGTTGGCGCGCAAGTGGCTGTCAAGAAACGGTTTCATCACATCGCGGCGGAACTGCAGGCCGGTATCGCCAGCAAAGCGAAGCACGCCGAGCGATGAGCCGTCATAGTTCACGCCCGAATGCCGCCACGGCCCGATGACGAGGGACAGCAGCTTGTTGTCCTTGTCCTTGGGTTCCAGCGCGCGATAGACGGCCGGTGCGCCATAACTGTCTTCCTGGTCCCACTGGCCCACCACCAGCATGGTCGGCACGGTCAGCGGGCGACCGCCAAGAATCTTGTCGAGCGCCTGGCCCTGCCACCAGCTGTCATAGGCCGGGTGTTCCATCAGCTTCCTGACGCCAGGCAATTGATCCAGGCCGTATTTTTCGACATAGGCCCCGGCCGATCCGGCGGCCAGATATTCGGCATAATAGTCGCGGCGTCCCATGGCGACCGGGTCGCCATCGTTCTTGCTGGCGGTCTGGCCGGTGAAATAATCCAGCATGGTCTGGCGGAAGGCGCCGTTGTGAAACCAGTCATCGCCTATCCAGCCATCGACCATGGGGGACATCGGCACCGCGGCCTTCAGCGCCGGGTGGGGATCAACCAGCGCCATCAGGCTGGTGAAACCGGGATAGGATGATCCAGTGATAGCAACATTGCCATTGGATTCCTTGACGTTTTTTACCAGCCAGTCGATCGTGTCATAGGCATCGGTGCTGTGATCGACCGGCGTGGGGTTGAGCGGGCCCTTCAGGGGCCGCGTCATCACATAATCGCCTTCGGATTTGTTGCGGCCGCGCACGTCCTGATAGACGCGGATATAGCCGTCCGTCACGAATTCGCGGTCGGAAACCGGAAGGATTTCCGTGATTTGCTGGCTGGGATTGCGCGACGTGTTGCGCGCCGCGTTGTAGACGGTGCGGGTGAGCAGGATCGGTCCGTCCTGCGTGCCCTTCTTCATCACGATGACGGTGTAGAGCTTCACCCCGTCGCGCATCGGGATCATCACTTCGCGGCGAATATAGTCCGCTTCTGCGGTCACCGCGTTGAATGGCGTGCCGATATCGGGCGTCATGGTGGCTGTTTGGGCCGTTGCGGTGCCCGCCATCAGCAGGGCGGTGACCAAAATCGCGCGTTTCATGTCCGGGCCTCTCCTCCGGCTGTGTTCATGGCCTGTTGTCACCGTGCTTGGCAATGGCATAACCAGAGGCATCACAGCCATGAAGGGATCGGGCGATGCGGGCAGGTGCGGCGATGATGCTGCTGATGGCAGCCGGGGCGGCAACAGCGGCCGACAAGCCGCAGAAGCCGCCCAAGGCGCCGCCGGCAGTCGTGCAGAAGCTGCTGGACTGCCGCAGCATCGCCGATGCCGGCCAGCGGCTGGCCTGTTTCGATGCCGGCGTGGCGGCCCTGGCCAGCGGCGTTGAAAAGCGCGAGGTGCTGGTGGCCGACAAGGAGGATGTGAAGCAGGCCAAGCGCAGCCTGTTCGGGCTGGCGCTGCCCAGCTTCAACCTGTTCGGGAAAGGCGATGATGATGAAAAGTCCGACGAGCGCGGCGCACTGACCGAAATCGAGGCGGTGATCAGCGCGGCCCGCCAGGCCCGCCCCGGGTTCTGGAGCTTCACGCTGGACGATGGCAGCACCTGGGTGATGACCGAGGCCAAGTCCATGCGCCACGATCCCCGCGCCGGCATGAAGGTGCGCATCCGCCGTGCCGCGATGGGCAGTTATCTGGCCAATGTCGATGGCCAGATCGCGATCCGGGTGCGGCGGGTGAACGAATGATCCGGTTCAGCGGTTGCGGAACCAGCCGGTGATGGCATAGCGGCCAAGCGGCGCAAACGGCGGCACCAGCCCGACATTGTGGCGCATCGGCACCAGAAACAGGTTCAATGTGTTGAAGCGCGGCATGAAGCCGGCGGTGATGTTGCCGGCATCATCCATGAAATTGAGATAGCCGCCCCAATCGGGTTTCCAATCCTTGGTGAGGTTGAGGACATAGGCCAGCCGCCGCCCTTCCTGCACAACCAGATCATCATGTTCCGTCAGGAAATGCCCGCCGGCATAAAGCGTGGCCTGGGCATCGGCGCGGATGATGTCGTCGGCGCCCGAAACCGTGCGGGCAAAGTCGAGCGCGGCCGGGCCGTTGATCTCCTCCAGCAGCTGGTACAGCGGGTGGCCGGGATGCCATTGCTGGGCATAGGCTTCGACCAGCGGATATTGGCCATAGAGGAAACCAAAGCGCCCGCCGCCAGCGGCACTGGCGGCGCCATTGCCCATCCGGGCCTTTTGGTCCGGCGGCAGGCTGCGCAGCTGTTCGGGGCGCACATGCTGGCCGCCCGGCTGGCCATCGCCGGCCCAGGCAAGGCCAAATTGCGTCTGGTGGCGCAGCACCTGCCACAGGGTTTCCGCCGCTTCCGGCACCAGCGCCTGTTCCACCTGCACCAGGCGGTTGGCCTTCAGGCTGGCCGCGATGGCGGCCCGGTCAAGCGCCGGGTTGAGCGCGAACAGCGTTGGCGCCGCCATCATCGCCCGGCCTGATCGATGCGCGGCGGCATTGGCGGCAGCAAGGGCTGGGGATCGACCTTCACGCCATGCCAGGTCATGCCCCAGTGCAGGTGCGGCCCGGTGGAGCGGCCGGTGGTGCCGATGCGGCCAATCTCCTGCCCCTGCGCGACGATATCCCCCTGTTTCACCAGGATGCGCGACAGGTGCAGGAAGGCCGAATGCAGGCCCTGGCCGTGATCGAGGATGATGATATTGCCTTCCAGGCTGAACGGCCCGTCGCTGGCCAGCCGCACGATGCCGGGGATGGGCGCCTTGACGATCGTGCCGTGCGGGGCGGCGATGTCGAGCCCGGCATGGAAGGCCGCGGCCACCTTGCCATAGATGCGCTGCGATCCGAACACGCCCGAAATGCGGCCCGTCGCCGGCCACTGGAATGGCGTCTGCCAGAAGGGCCAGGGCGTGGTTTCGGCGCGGGCCGCCTTGATTGCGTCTGTCTCCGCCTTGCGCAGCGCTTCCCAGGCCGGGTTGGGCGCGGCGGTGGGGTTCTGGTTGACCAGCCGCGCCGGCAGGCGATCAATGTCCCACGTGCCTTCGCTGATGATCAGCGTGCGGCTGGCGCTGCGGCCATCGGGTGTCACCCAGGTGAGGCGGCGGCTGCCGGTGGCATCGCGATCAATGCCCAGCATATAATGGCCATTGGCGGTGAGGGTGACGGGCACCGCATCGATGGCAAGCAGGCGGCTGCCGGCGGGCAGCGTGCCGCGCAGCAATTCGCCCTGTCGCGCCACCAAAGGTTCGGCCACCACCAGCGGCAGCGGGCTGGCGGCGGCCACGATGGCGGCCCCGGCCACAAGCAGCGGGATGGCCAGATAGCGGATCAGGGGAACAGGCCTTCCTTGCGCTTTTCGGCATAGCGGGCGCTGGCGATGTCGGCGCTGAAATAGGCTTCCTGCAGCTCGTGGCTCCAATAGCGCAGGGCCGCCAGCGGGATGCGCTGCTGGGTGACCGCGCAGAGCACATGGTCGCCCGATTGCAGCACGCGATAGCTGCCGCTTTCATAATGGAGCTTGGCGGCACGGCCGAAGCGATCGAGCATCAGAACAGACTCCCTTGCACGGGCTTGGCCGGCGGGCTGGTATAAACCGGCGTTTCGCCATCGCCAAAGCGGATCGTCAAGCGGGCTTGCGCCGCTGCGGCCGTGGCCGACGCAATCACATGCCCATCCGGCCCGGTGACAATGGCATAGCCGCGCGCCAGCACCTGCCGGGGCCCCAGCGTGTCGAGCATGCGGCCCGCCTGTTCCAGCCGGCCGGCGGCGCTGGCCAGCCGCTGTTCGATCAGGAAGGGGCGCAGCGCCGCGCCGGTGCGGGCGAGCTTCTGGGCATCGCTGTTCAGCGGCCGGGCCAGCGCCGGGGCCAGCCGCGCGGCGCTGCCGGCCAGCCGTTCGACACTGCGATCCAGCCGCGCCTGCAGCAGCGCCGGGCGCAGGCGGCCGGCAGCGTTGGTGACGCGCAGATCAACCCGGGCCAGCCGGGCGCTCAGCGCGGTGGGCAGGCGCTCGCTCAGGTCATCCACCCGCTGGCCGGCGAGGCCGATGAGGTTGCGCGGTTGCGGCAGGCGCCGGGCCAGCGCCAGCCCGCGTTCGCGCCGCAGTTTCCAGCCGCGCACGATGGCGGCATCCAGCCGGCCGTGCAGCATGGCAAGATTGGCGGCGAGCTCGGCCCGCACCGGCACCGCCCGTTCGGCGGCGGCCGTGGGGGTGGGCGCACGCCAATCGGCGGCATAGTCGATCAGCGTCGTGTCCGTCTCATGCCCCACCGCGCTGATCAGCGGGATGCGGCTGGCGGCGGCGGCGCGGACAACGATCTCCTCGTTGAAGGCGGCCAGATCCTCGATGCTGCCGCCGCCGCGCGCCACGATGATCAGATCGGGGCGTGCGATGGGGCCGCCCGGCGCAATCGCGTTGAACCCGGCGATGGCGGCGGCGACCTGGCCGGCCGATGCCTCCCCCTGCACCGCGACCGGCCACACCAGCACATGGCGGGGGAAGCGGTCGCCCAGCCGGTGGAGAATGTCGCGGATGACGGCGCCAGTGGGGCTGGTGACGACGCCGATGACACCGGGCAGCCAGGGCAGCGGTTTCTTGCGCGCCGGATCGAACAAGCCTTCGGCCTGCAGCTTCAGCCGCCGCGCCTCGATCTGGGCAAGCAGGGCGCCGACGCCGGCCGGCTCCAGCCGATCGATGATGAGTTGATAGCGCGAGCCGCCGGGATAGGTGGTCAGCCGGCCGGTGGCGATTACCTCCATCCCGTCTTCGGGGCGGAAGCTCAGACCGGCGGCGACGCCCTTCCACATGGCGAGTTCCAGCACGGCGCGCTCATCCTTCAGCCGGCCATACCAGTGGCCGCTGGTCTGGCGGCGGAATTGCGAGAGTTCGCCGCGCACCCGCACCTGGCCAAAGGCGGCCTCCACCGTGCGCTTCACGGCGCCGGCGATTTCGGAAACGCTGTATTCGGGAGTGTTTTCGCTCACGCCTGTTCCATAGCGGCGTTCGCGCGCTGATCATACTCCAAACCCGCTCATGCCGAGCTTGTCGAGGCACCGACCGGACAGTTGTGCGTGCCTCGACAAGCCCGGCATGAACGAGATTGGGCTGGCGGCATAATGGCCGCGAGGGCAAGCATCGGCGGCAAAGCCGCTTGCCGCGACATTTTGGCATGATATGGGCATGGGCCATGAGCGCATGCCCCGACTCCCTGAACATATTGGTGCTTGGTGGCGGGGGCCGTGAACACGCCCTGTGCTGGCGGCTGCGCCAGTCCCCGCGCTGCGCCGCGCTGATCTGCGCGCCGGGCAATGCCGGCATCGCGGCCGTGGCGGATTGTGTGGCGATCAGCATCACCGATGGCGCCGCCGTGCTGGCGCTGGTGCGCGACCGCCAGATTGGCCTGGTCGTGGTCGGCCCGGAAGCGCCGCTGGTGGCCGGTGTCGCCGATGCGCTGCGTGCCGCCGGGGTGCCGGTGCTGGGGCCATCGGCGGCCGCTGCCCAGCTGGAGGCATCCAAGGGCTTCACCAAGGACCTGAGTGCCGAGCATGGCATCCCGACGGCGCGGTTCCGCCGCTTTGCCGATGCCGCCGAGGCGCATCATTATGTGGCGGTGCACCCGCTGCCGGTGGTGGTGAAGGCCGATGGCCTGGCCGGCGGCAAGGGCGTGACGGTGGCCGAAACCAACGAGGAAGGCCTGGCGGCGCTGGCCGAAATCCATGGCCCCGTGGTGGTGGAACAATGCCTGGAAGGGCCGGAAGCCAGCCTGTTCATCCTGACCGATGGCGAGACGGTGCGGCTGCTGCCCACCGCGCAGGACCACAAGCGGCTGCGCGATGGCGATCAGGGGCCCAACACCGGCGGCATGGGCGCAATCTCGCCCAGCCCGCGGTTGACGCCGGACCTGATCGAGCGGGCGCTGACCGAAATCGTGCGGCCGACGCTGGCCTCCATGAAGGCGCGCGGCACGCCGTTCCAGGGCTTTCTCTATGCCGGGCTGATGCTGACGCCGACGGGCCCCATGCTGATCGAATATAATGTGCGGCTGGGCGATCCGGAAGCGCAGGTGCTGATGCTGCGGCTGGCCAGCGATGCGGTGGAATTGTTCTGGGCGGCAGCGACCGGCCATCTGGCCGAGGTGGAGCCGGTGTTCAGCGATGATGCCGCGGTGACGGTGGTGATGGCGGCCAATGGCTATCCCTCGCGGCCGGTGATGGGCACCGCGATCGAGGGGCTGGCCGCGGCCGAGGCGCTGGGCGTCACCATCTTCCACGCCGGCACGCGGATCAGCGAGGATGGCCGGCTGGTGGCGGCGGGCGGCCGCGTGCTGAACGTGACCGCGCTGGGCCATGATATTTCCGAGGCGCGCGCATTGGCCTATGCCGCTATTCGCAAGATCAGGTGGCACGGTGGCCATTTCCGGCGGGATATCGGGAAATCCGCCTGACACCCGCCGGTTTGGGGAGAGGCGCATGAGCGAGCGGCAGGAGCAGTTTTCGGGCACCAGTGCGGTGCGGCCGGGGCAGGAGATTGATGCCGGCCGGCTGCACGACTGGATGGCGGCCAATGTCGATGGCTATGCCGGGCCGCTGACCATTGAGCAGTTCAAGGGTGGGCAATCCAACCCGACCTACAAGCTGATCACGCCGGGGCAAGAATATGTGCTGCGCCGGAAGCCGCCGGGCCAGCTGCTGCCGTCGGCCCACGCCGTGGACCGCGAATATCGGGTGATCACCGCGCTGCACGCGCAGGGCTTCCCCGTCGCCCGCACCTTTGGCCTGTGCCAGGACAATGAGGTGATCGGCACCTGGTTCTACATCATGGATTGTGTGGACGGCCGGGTGATCTGGGACACGACCTTCCCCAGCGTGCCGAAGGACGAGCGCCGCGCCTATTTCGATGCGATGAATGCCACCATGGCCGAATTGCACATGATCGATCCCGACAAGGCCGGGCTGGGGGATTTCGGCAAGCCGGGCAATTATTTCGCCCGCCAGATCGGCCGCTGGAGCAAGCAATATCTGGAGGATGTCGACGCCGGGCGTTACGCGGCGATGGACCGGCTGGTCGAATGGCTGCCGGCCAATATCCCGCCCGGCGACGAGGTGAGCATCGTTCACGGCGATTATCGCTGTGACAACATGATCTTCCACCCGACCGAGCCGAAGGTGCTGGCGGTGCTGGACTGGGAATTGTCGACGCTGGGCAACCCGCTCGCCGATTTTTCCTATCATCTGATGATGTATCGCATGCCGCCCAGCACCACGACGGGGCTGGTGGGCAATGATCTGGCCGCGCTGGGCCTGCCGACGGAGGCCGAATATATCGACGCCTATTGCCGGCGCACCGGGCGGGACGGGATTGCCGACATTGATTTCTATGTCGCCTACAACATGTTCCGGCTGGCGGGCATCATCCACGGCATCAAGGGCCGGGTGATCCGCGGCACCGCCACTTCGGCGCATGCGAAGAAATCGGCGGAAGGCTTCGAAACGCTGGCCGATCTGGCGCTGGCACAGGCGAAGAAGCTGGGCGCCTGAAAGGGGCTTGCCGGGCGGGCCCGGCCGCCTCAGGCTGCGCATCATGAAGATGCGCTGGGCCCTGATGCTGTTCACTCTGCTGCTGGGGTTCGCCTGGGCGGCCCTGCGCGTGCAGGTGCCGGCGCCGCTGCCCTATGATGCCCCGGCCGATCGCTTCAGCGCCGGCCGCGCCATGGCCGATGTGCGGGTGCTGGCGGCCGAGCCGCACCCGACAGGATCGCCGGCCGCCGCCCGCGTGGTGGCGACCCTGGAACAGCGGCTGGCCTTTCTGGGCTTTGATGTGCGCCGGGTGGAGACAATCCTGCCCGAAAAGGCGGCCGAGCGGCTGCGCAGCCGGGGCGGCGATGCCACCAAGCCGGCGGTGAGCCTGGTGGCGGTGCGCAAGGGGGCCGATCCCAGCCTGCCGGCGGTGGTGTTGATGGCGCATCATGATTCGGTGATCGCCTCCCCCGGCGCGGCCGACGATATTGCCGGTGTGGCAGCGGTGCTGGAAATCGCCCGCGCCATCCCGCGCCTGTCGCAGCGGCGCGACCTGGTGCTGGTGTTGACCGATGCGGAAGAACAGGGGCTGGTCGGCGCGCGGGCGATCTATGCGCCCGGCGCTGCTGCCGATCCGATTGCGCTGCGCACCGGCGTGATGATCAATCTGGAAGCACGCGGCGGCGGCCGGGCGATGATGTTCCAGACCGGGCCGAACAACGCCAATCTGGTGCGCCTGCTGGCCGCCAGTTCGCCGGATGCTGCCGCCAGCAGCGTGGCGGTGACCGTTTATGAGAGCCTGCCCAACGACACGGATTTCACCCCGGTGCTGAAGCGCGGCATCGCCGGGCTGAACTTTGCCTTCATCGGGGAGGCCTGGGCCTATCACAGCCCGCTGGCGACGCCGGACCGGCTGGAACAGGGGGCGTTGCAGCATCTGGGCGACAGTGTGCTGGGCATCACGCGGGCGCTGGTGGGTGCCGATGTGCTGCCAAGGCCGGCGCCCAATGCGGTGTTCGCCACCGCCCCGCTGTTCGGCCTGATCATCTATCCGGCGGCCTTTGGCTGGGTGCTGGTGGGCATGACGGCGGTGTTGCTGGGGCTGGCGGCCTGGTGGCGGCGGGCGGAATGGAGCCTTGGTGGCAGCCTGTTCGCCTTTGGGCAGACGTTGCTCACCCTGATCATCGCCGGGCTGTTGATGTGGGGGTTGAACCTGCTGTCTGGCAGTGTCGGCGGCGAATATTATGACCGGCTGGCAGCGCTGCCGCGGCTGGAGATCGTGGCGGGGCTGGCGGCCCTGGCGGCGCTGCTGTTCATGGCCAGCGCGGCGGCCGGCAGCATCTGGGATCGCTGGATCCTGCTGGTGAAGCTGTGCTTCGTCGCGGCGCTGGCGGCACAGATCTGGCTGCCCGGCGCTGGCCCGGTGTTTGCCTGGCCGGCGCTGCTGGCCGCCATCGGGCTGGGCATCGGGGCGCGGCTGCGCGACGGGCTGTGGACGGTGCCGGCGCTGCTGATCGGCCTGCCTGGCCTGGCGCTGACGGCGGAGCTGGCGCATTTCGCCTTCCTGGGCGTGGGTGCGCCGATGCCCTATGCCATGGTGCCGCTATTGATCCCGGTGCTGGCGCTGGTGGCGCCGGCCATCCCCTCCGGCCCGCGCCGCCCGGCCCTGATCGCCGCCGGGGTGGCGGTGGCGCTGGCGGCGGGCGTGGCGCTGTGGGTCAATCTCGATGCCCCAGCCGCCTCCATCCCGCCCTATGCCGGGACGGAGAAGAAGCAGGGCTAAACCCCCTTCTCAAACCATCGCCATCAGGGTCGCATTGCCGCCCGCCGCCGTGAGGTTGGTGGAGATGGTGACTTCCTCCACCAGCCAGTCCGGCCGGTAATCGCCACGGGCATCGGCGCGCTGCAGGATGGGAATGGGGCCGGCCATCGCAGCAATGGCGACGCGCAGCGCCGCATCATCCGTTTCGATCAGCGCGGCGCCATATTCGCCGGCATTGGGCAGGGCTGGCAGCCAGCAGGTGCGCGCCGCAACGGCCGTGGGCAGGCCGGCGGGTGCCCCCAGTGGCCAGACGATGTCGGCCCGGTTGCCCTGCGCCAGCGCATGGCCGAGAGCCAGGATCAGGCCATCGGGCGTCGCCGGCACGATCAGCACGGAACCGCGCGGGTGGAGGCTGTAATGATTGCGCTCCCCCACCGGGCCGGGCAGATCGGCTTCATGGCCGGTGAGGCGGGGCAGACCGGCAAGCCGTGCGGCCAGCGCCGCCTGGCCTGAGGCCGCCAGCCAGTCTGCCAACGCCGTCAGCGCCGGATCGGCCGGGCCGCTGGCACTGATACGGTCATCGGCACGCGCCTGCACCAGCCGGCCGAGATAGAGCGGCCCGCCCGCCTTGGGCCCGGTGCCCGACAGGCCACGCCCGCCAAAGGGCTGCACGCCCACCACCGCGCCGATGATGTTGCGGTTGATATAGAGATTGCCGGCCGGGACCGCGCTGGACACCTGCGAGATCGTCTCGTCCAGCCGCGTGTGCAGGCCGAAGGTGAGGCCATAGCCGGTGGCGTTGATGGCAGCGATCACGTCGGCCAGCGCCTCGCGCCGCCAGCGCAGCACGTGCAGCACCGGGCCAAACACCTCGCCGCCAATCTGGGCGATGTCGTCAATCTCGATGATGGTGGGCGCCACGAAATGGCCGTGGGCACAATCGGCCGGCAGCGGCAGCCGTTCCACGTTACAGCCCAGCGCTGCCAGCCGCGCCACATGCGCCTCGATCCGTGCCTTGGCCTCGGCGCTGATCACCGGGCCGATATCGGTCGCCAGCCGGTCGGGATTGCCCAGGCTCAGCTCGGCCAGCGCGCCCTTCAGCATGGCAAGCTGCCGGTCGGCAATGTCATCCTGCAGGCACAGGATGCGCAGCGCCGAGCAGCGCTGGCCGGCGCTGTCAAAGGCCGACGCGATCACATCGGCGGTCACCTGCTCGGCCAACGCGGAGGAATCGACGATCATCGCATTCTGGCCGCCGGTTTCGGCAAGCAGCGGGATCGGCGCGCCCGATGGCAGGGCGCGCGGCGCGAGCTGCTGCTGGATCAGGCGGGCAACCTCGGTTGATCCGGTGAACACCACGCCGGCCACCTGCGGCTGGGCAACCAGCGCCGCCCCGATGGCGCCATCGCCGGGCAGCAGTTGCAGCGCGGCGGCCGGCACGCCGGCGGCTTGGAGCAAGCGCACGGCAGCGGCGGCGATCAGCGGTGTTTCCTCCGCCGGCTTGGCCAGCACGGCATTGCCGGCCACCAGCGCGGCGGCGATCTGGCCGATGAAGATGGCGAGCGGGAAGTTCCACGGGCTGATGCAGGCGACGACGCCCAGCGGCGGCTGGCCGCCCGCCAGCGTGGTTTGGGCAGTTTGCGCGTAATAACGCAGGAAATCCACGGCCTCGCGCACTTCGGCGACCGCGTTGGCGGCGCTCTTGCCCGCCTCCCGGATGATGAGGCCGATCAGCGCCTCCATCTCCTGCTCCAGCCTGTCGGCGGCGGTGTCCAGCACGGCGGCGCGGGCGGTGACGGGGGTGGCGGCCCAATCGGCGGCAGCGGCTGCGGCGGCGGTGGCGGCGCGGGCAACATCGTCCGGGCTGGCCTGCGTCACCTGCCCCACGATATCCCGCGCATCGGCCGGGTTCGGAACCGGCAGCACCGCGCCGCCACTGGCGGGCACGGCCAGCATTGGCGCTGCCGCAATAGGAGTCGCGGCGCTGGCGCGCAGCGTGGCGGCCAGAGCGGCCAGCACGTCTGCATTGGCGAGATCAAGGCCGCGCGAATTGCGGCGGGGCCCAAGCAGCGCCGGCGGCAGCGCGATCAGCGGGTGCGGGGCGCCGGGCAGCGCCTCGCCGCGCAGCTGTGCCACCGGATCGGCGGCCAGCGCGGCGGCCGGCACATCTTCGTCCCAGATGCGCTGCACAAAGCTGCTGTTGGCGCCATTTTCGAGCAGGCGGCGCACGAGATAGGCCAGCAGCGTTTCATGCCCGCCCACCGGCGCATAGATGCGGCACGGGCGGTTCAGCCTGTCCGCCCCCACCACCTCTTCATACAGCGCCTCGCCCATGCCGTGCAGGCACTGATATTCATAATCGCCGGGCGCAAAATCCGGCCCGGCCATGTGGTAGATGCTGGCCAGCGTGTGGGCATTGTGGGTGGCGAATTGTGGGAACACATGGTCACGCGCGCCCAGCAGCTTCGCGGCGCAGGCCAGGTACGACACATCGGTGTGCAGCTTTTGGGTATAGACCGGGAAATCGGCGTGGCCGTCCACCTGCGCGCGCTTGATCTCGCTGTCCCAATAGGCGCCCTTGACCAGCCGCACCATCAGCCGGCGGCGGGAGCGGCGGGCGAGATCGATCAGCCAGTCGATCACGAACGGGCAGCGCTTGCCATAGGCCTGGACGACAAAGCCCAGCCCGTCCCAACCGGCAAGATCGGGATCGAAGGCCAGCGCTTCGAGCAGATCGAGGCTCAATTCCAGCCGGTCCGCCTCTTCGGCATCGATGTTGAAGCCGATGTCGTTGGCGCGCGCCAGCCGGGCGAGGTGGGTGAGGCGCGGCAGCAGCTCGGCCATCACGCGGCTGGCTTGCGCCCGGGCATAGCGCGGGTGCAGGGCCGAAAGCTTCACCGAAATGCCCGGGCCGGCCACCGGCCCGCGGGCGGCGGCGGCCGCGCCGATGGCGGCGATGGCCTGTTCATAATCGCGGGCATAACGGTCGGCATCGGCCATGGTGGTCGCCGCTTCGCCCAGCATGTCATAGCTGTAGGCAAAGCCGCGTGCCTCAAGGGCGCGGGCGCGGTCCAGCGCTTCGGCGATGGTTTCGCCGGTGACGAATTGTTCGCCCATCAGCCGCATCGCCATGTCGATGCCGCGGCGGATCACCGGCTCGCCGGCGCGGGCGATCAGCCGGGTCAGCGCCGCGCCCAGCCCGGCCTCGGCAAAGCTGGCGGTGAGCTTGCCGGTGACCATCAGGCCCCAGGTGGCGGCGTTGACAAACAGGCTCTTGCCGCCTTCCAGATGCGCCTGCCAGTTGCCGCCGGCGATCTTGTCGCGGATCAGCGCGTCGCGGGTTTCGGTGTCGGGAATGCGCAGCAGCGCTTCGGCCAGGCACATCAGCGCCACCCCTTCCTGGCTGGACAGCGCATATTCCTGCACCAGCACTTCGACGCCGCCGCGCGGGCCCTTGGCGCGCAGGGCCGTCACCAGCTGCAGCGCGGTGGCGCTGATCCTGGCCTGCAGATCGGCATCGGGCGGCAGCATCGCCAGCAGGCCGGCCACCGCTTCGGGTTCGGGGCGGCGGGTGGCGGCGGTGATGGCGGCCCGCAACGGGGCGGCGGGCTGGGCGGCGGGATCGAAATCGGCAAAGGGGGCAGACATGGCGGCAAGCCTCCGGCAGCAGGGGCGGTCAGCATAAACCGGTTGCCGCCGGCAATCTGGCTGAACAGCTGCGCTTTGGCCGTGACTTTGCCCGAAAATGCCGCCATCATCAGCCGATATGGCCAGTCTATCGCCCGAATCCAGCCCGATTGACCAGATTGACCGCAAGATCATCGATGTGCTGGCCCAGGATGGCCGCATCAGCATCACCGATCTGGCGGCGCGCATCGGCCTGTCCAAATCGCCGACCCAGGTGCGGCTGAAGCGGCTGGTGGACGATGGCATCATCCGTGGCTTTCGCGCCGTCACCGATCCGGTGAAGCTGGGCCTGGGCCATATCGCCTTTGCCGAAGTGAAATTGTCGGACACGCGGGAAAAGGCGCTGGCCGAATTCGCCCGCGCCGTGCTGCAGGTGCGCGAGATCGAGGAATGCCACATGATGGCCAGCAGCTTTGATTATCTGCTGAAGGTGCGCACTGCCGATATCCACGCCTATCGCCGGGTGCTGGGTGAGAAGATTTCCAGCCTGCCGCATGTCGCCAGCACCTCCACCTTCGTGGTGATGGAGGCGATCATCGAGGCGGGGCGGTGATCAGGTCCTCCCCCAGAGGGGGAGGTGCCCGCAGGGCGGAGGGGGCCGGCAATGACCGCGCCTCGCGGCCCCCTCCGCCTTCCTCCGGTCGGCACCTCCCCCAGAGGGGGAGGATCTTGTCACACCGGATAGCCTGACCAGGGCTTGATGCTGCGGATGGCAAAGCCGGAGCGCATGGACGACACGCCGGGCAGGCGGGCCAGGCAGTTGCGGTGGATGCTGTCGAACTGGTCGAGATCGCGGGCGGCGACGCGCAGCAGATAATCGGCGCTGCCCGACATCAGATGGCATTCCAAGATGTCGTCAAAGCCGGCCACCGCCGCCTCGAACCGGTCCATCGCCTCGTGGCTCTGGCTGGTGAGGGTGATTTCCACGAAGGCGTGCAACTTGAGGCCCAGCGCCTGCGGATCAAGCTGGGCGCGATAACCGCTGATCAGCCCGTCGGCCTCCAGCTGCTTGATGCGGCGGTGGCAGGCCGAGGTGGACAGGCCGAGCTGGCCGGCGAGATCAGCCAGGCTGGCGGTCGAGTCGCGCTGCAGCGCGCGCAGGAGGAGTTGATCATGCCGGTCCATGGGAAAATATCCTGCCAGTTGAGCCTATACGGGGATAGCATTGCGGCAAAATGCGGAAAAGGCCCAAAGTCTGGCAGCACTTCCCGGCCAAAGCGGCGCATACTTTCCCTATCCTGGGCAGGAGAATGATCATGCGTGTCGGCACGGTGCGGGAAATCAAGAATCACGAATATCGCGTGGGGCTGACGCCCGAAAGCGCGCGCGAACTGGTCGCCCATGGCCATGATGTGTGGGTGGAGGCCGGGGCCGGGGCCGGGATTGGCGCCGGGGATGCCGATTATGGGGCCGCCGGCGCGGTGATCGTGCCCGATGCCGCCACCATCTTTGCCGAATGCGACATGGTGGTGAAGGTGAAGGAACCGCAGGCTGCCGAGCGCGCCATGCTGCGCCGCGGGCAGATCCTTTATACCTATCTCCACCTCGCGCCCGATCCGGAGCAGACGGCCGATCTGGTCAAGTCCGGCGTCACCGCCATTGCCTATGAAACCGTGACCGGTGCCGATGGCAGCCTGCCGCTGTTGAAGCCGATGAGCCAGGTGGCGGGCCGCATGGCGATCCAGGCTGGCGCCACCGCGCTGGAAAAGGCCCATGGCGGGCGTGGCGTGCTGCTGGGCGGGGTGCCCGGCGTGCTGCCGGCCAAGGTGGTGGTGATCGGTGGCGGCGTGGTGGGCTTCAACGCGGCGCAGATGGCGGTGGGCCTGGGGGCCGATGTCACCATCCTCGATCGCGATCCGGCGGTGCTGGAACGGCTGGACAATCATTTCGAAGGCCGGGCGCGCACGCTCTATTCCGGCCGGGCGAGCCTTGCCGAACAGGTGGCGGCGGCCGATCTGGTGATTGGTGCCGTGCTGATCCCCGGCGCCGCCGCGCCCAAGCTGGTGACGCGCGCCATGCTGGCGACGATGAAGCCCGGCGCCGTGCTGGTGGATGTCGCCATCGATCAGGGCGGCTGTTTTGAAACCAGCCACGCCACCACCCATGCCCAGCCCACCTATGTGGTGGATGGCATCGTGCATTATTGCGTTGCCAACATGCCGGGCGCGGTGGCGCGCACCAGCACCTATGCGCTGAACAATGTCACCCTGCCGCACGCGCTGCGCATTGCCGATCTGGGCTGGCAGGCGGCGCTGAAGGCCAATCCCCACCTCGCCGCCGGGCTGAATGTGCATGATGGCCAGGTGACCCACGCCGCCGTGGCGCGCGATCTGGGCTATGCCCACGTGGCGGTGGAGCAGGTGCTGTAACATCCGCCCCCGCTGGGGGAGGTGCCCGCAGGGCGGAGGGGGCCGGCAAGGACCGCGCTTGGCGGCCCCCTCCGTCACGCTTCGCGTGCCACCTCCCCCAGAAGGGGGAGGATCTGGGTTAAAGCCCCAGCACATCCCCCATGGCGTAGCGGCCGGCGGGCTTGCCAGCCAGCCACTGCGCCGCCTTCAAGGCGCCGCGGGCGAAGATGCTGCGGTTTTCGGCGCGGTGCCACAGTTCGATGCGCTCGCCCTCGCTGGCCAGCAGCACCATGTGATCGCCGGCCGCGCTGCCACCGCGCAGGGACGCAAAGCCGATTTCGCCCGTGGCCCGCGCGCCGATGATGCCATCGCGGCCGCTGGCCATGTTGGCAGCCAGGTCAATGCCGCGCCCGCGCGCCGCCGCCTGGCCCAGCGCCAGCGCCGTGCCCGATGGCGCGTCCACCTTCATGCGGTGGTGCAGTTCGGCGATCTCTATGTCCCAATCGGGGCCGAGCGCGCGGGCCGCCTGCTCCACCAGCCGGGCGAGCAGGGTGACGCCCAGGCTGGTGTTGGCGGCCTGCAGCACGGCGATGCGCTGTGCGGCGGCGTCGATCTGGGCGTGGTGCGCCGGCTCCAGCCCGGTGGTTCCGATCACCAGCGCGCAGCGCGCCTCTTCCGCCGCCTCCAGGCTGGTGGCCAGCGCGGCCGGCGCGGAAAAATCGATCAGCACATCGCATTTGTGGGCAATCGCCCCGATGTTGGAGCAGACGGTGAGGGTTTCCGGATGCCCCGGCCCGGCCGGGCGGCCGCAGCTGGCATGGCCGGCCCGCTCAACCGCGCCAGCCAGCGCCAGGCCGGGCCAGTCCCCCATCTGGGCGATGATGGCCTGGCCCATGCGCCCGCCGGCGCCCAGCACCCCGATACGGATTGGCTTGTTCGTCATGCCCGCTGTTGTGGGCGATGGCGGGCGGCATTGCAATTGGTTAACGGGCGCGCCGCCGGCTGAGCCAGCCCGCCGCGACCAGCGAGACGAGCAGGCCCACGGGCAGGATTTCGGTGGCCGTCACGCCCATGCGCCAGAGGGGCCGGGCATAATCGGCGGCAAACTGCGCGGCCTCGGCCTTCACCCGGGCGATGGTGGCGGCATCGCCGCCCTGCACTGCATCGGCCACCATCGCCCCCGCATATTCGGCACCGAAATCCATGCCGGTGACGCTGAGCGCCGCTTCCCACGCCAGCACATAGAAGAGCGTGGCGATCAGCGTGATGCCCAGCCCCAGGCCCAGCGCCGGCCAGAAGCCGATCACCCCGCCCAATGTCACATCGCGGTGCTGCCTTATGGCCAATACGATCATGCTGAACGCCAGCAGCATGCCCGAATAGCCGATGGCCATGCCCACGGCCGGGCTGGGAATCGCCTCGTGAAAGGCAACCGTGGTGCCGAACAAGATGCTGCCGATGATGAGGCCGCTGGCGAGGCCATAGCGGATGAGGATGGCGATCATGTGAGTCTCCGATCAATGTGGAGCCATCGGTTCAGCATGGCCGCAGCCGCCATGTCAGTCGCCCATATGGGTGATTTTGGCCAAATCACCCCAAAATGCCCAGCACGCGGGCGCGGGCGATGGCCTCCGTGCGGCTGCTGGCGCCCAGCTTCTCGAACAGGCGGGCCAGATGCGTCTTCACCGTGTTGGGGGAGACGCCCATCGTGCGCGCCATCTCCTTGTTGGCCTGGCCGGCGGCGAGCAGCTGCAGAACCTCCACCTCACGCGGGGTAAGGCCCAGGCTGGCCACCGCCGCCGGGTTGCCGGGCGGCGGCTGGACAGGCCCAGCCACAGCCCCAGCGCCAGAAACAGCCCGGCCACCAGCACCAGCGCGATATCGGCCGTGCGGGTGCGCGCCAGCCGCTGATAATCCGCCCAGGCGAGCAACAGCGCACCCGCCGCCAGCGCCGCACCCCAGCCCAGCATCGGCCACCCGAACCGCCATTGTATCCGCCGCCCCCGCATGGCCGGCACTCAGCCACAGCTTGCCGCGCTTGGCCAGCCGCCCCTATGCTCACCCCATGCACTTGCGCCCCGCCACCGCCGCCGATGCCCCGGCCATCGCCGCCCTCCACACCGCCAGCTGGCGCGTCGCCTATGCCCATATCCTGAGCGCCGATTGGCTTGCGAACGATCTGCCGGCCGACCGCCTGCGCGTGTGGAGCGCCCGCTTCGCCGCGCTCGATCCCGCCATGCGGGTGCTGCTGGCCGAAGATGCCGATGGCATCGCCGGCTTTGTCTGCCTGTTCCTCGCGGCCGACCCGCACTGGGGCAGCCATGTCGACAATCTCCACGTCCGCCCCGGCCTGAAGGGCCAGGGCCTCGGCCGCCAGCTGCTCGCCGCCGCAGCCGGAATCGCGCTGGCCGAAGCGCCGGGGCTGGGCCTTGATCTCCACGTCTATGCCGCCAACGTGGCGGCGCGCGGCTTCTACCGCCGTCTGGGCGGGCTCGAATCCCTGGCCGAAAAAGAGGCCGCGCCCGATGGCAGCACCCAGGCCTATCAGCGCATCTGGTGGCCCGACCCAAAGGCGCTCACCCCATGAACATCGTCATCCTCACCGGCGCCGGCATCTCGGCCGAAAGCGGCGTGCCCACCTTCCGCGCCGCCGATGGCCTGTGGGAAGGCCACCGCGTCGAAGATGTCGCCACCCCGCAAGCCTTTCGGCGCAACCCCACCCTCGTCCAGCAATTCTACGATCAGCGCCGCGCCCACCTGGGCCAGGTCGTGCCCAACGCCGCCCACCACGCGCTGGCGCGGCTAGAGGCGGCATGGCCAAAGGGGAATGGCTTCGACTTCCTCCTCGTCACCCAGAATGTCGATGATCTGCACGACCGCGCCGGCCACAACCACCTCGTCCACATGCACGGCGAACTGAACAGCGCGCTCTGCACCCGCTGCGGCGCCGCCAATCCGTGGCGCAGGCCATTGTTGGACAACCCGCCCTGCCCGGCCTGCCGCCAGCCCGGCGGCCTCCGCCCCGATATCGTCTGGTTCGGCGAAATGCCCTACCACATGGATCGCATCGAAACCGCCCTGGCCGCCGCAGACCTGTTCGTCTCCATCGGCACCTCCGGCGCCGTCTACCCCGCCGCCGGCTTCGTGGCACAGGCCAAGGCCGCCGGCGCCCACACGCTGGAACTCAACCTCGAGCCATCGGCCGGCACCCCCCTGTTCGACGAAGCCCGCCACGGCCCGGCCACGCAACTGGTGCCGGCGTGGGTTGAGGAGGTTTTGGCTGCGGGTTGAAGAAAAGAGGGCCTCCGGCGGGAAGGGTCACAGACCCTGCACCCGTTTGTTTTCGGGCGGTGCTCGTCGGCCGAATTTGGGGTGAAATAGCGATACGCCCCACATCGTCGCCCCGTGCTTGACACGGGGCTTGGCTTTCCTTCGCTGCGTCGAAAAAATAGGCGAGCGATGGCAAGAGGCGGCTGGGTCTACATCATGGCAAACCGCTATCGCGGCGGCATGTATGTTGGCGTGACGGCCGATGTGCTGCGGCGGGTGCAGCAGCATAGCGCAGGCGCAGGCTCAATCCATGTCGTCGATTTTGCCAAGCTGCGGCTGGTATATGCCGAGCGCCATGATGAGATCGAGCGCGCCATAGCCCGCGAAAAGCTGGTGAAGAAATGGCGACGCGAATGGAAATTTGCCCTGATCGGGGCCGACAACCCCGGTTGGGATGATTTGTGGGACACGTGGTTCACACCCAGCGAGCAGCAAGAATAGCCAAGCCCCGTGTCAAGCACGGGGCGACGGGGATTTCAGACAGCGAGTATGCTACGCAACATCGCAATGACCACCGATTCTGCCCATGACAGCATCCGCCAAGGCCTGCGGCGAAGCCCTCGCCTTCGCCGCAGGCAACACCGCCGGCGCGCAGGTGCGCCAGGTGCCGATCACACAAGTTGACGTCGCCGCCATCCGCGCCAGCACCGGCCTGTCGCAAAGCCAGTTCGCAAGGCTCATCGGCGTTGCCAAGGGCACCCTCCTCAACTGGGAACAAGGCCGCCGCCGCCCCACTGGCCCAGCCCAGGCGCTGCTGGCCATTATCGCCAAACGGCCGTCGCTGGTGGATGAGTTGCTTCAATAAGATCGGAAGAAAGACTCTGCCCCGAATCAGGTCTGTGACTTAGGCAGGGATGAGCTTATTATGATGTCCGCGAAATTATCATGCGGCGGCTATTTGGACGTGATGCCTCGGAGAGACGAGATCATCAAGAGGGAACCATGCAAAGCATTCACCCAGATATCGTTTCAACTTTCCACCAGACGGTTAGTCTCGAACGCCGAGACGTGTTTGAGGACGATCGTTTGATGCCGCAGTGCGCAATTGCCGATGCAAATACGGCAGCACCGGGATGGGTCGGGCGTGACTGGACGCCAGGCGGGACGTTGCTGATGGCAATCAACCCCGGGGGCGGCGGTGACAACTATCGCATGAATCCGACCGATGCCCGGCTGTATAGCCTAATAAGGGCGTTTCGCTCGGCCGAAGATCATTCGTCCAAAGCCGCGACCCTGAGAGCTCTGTCCGACGCATGGCTTCAAGTTCAAACTACACACGCCATAAGTCGCGTGATTTCCGCGGTGCTCGACGCCACGGGTGGAACACTTAACTCCAGTGCTTTCCTGAATATGCTGCCCTTCAGGACTCGCGGAAACAAGCCAGCACGGCGATCCGAGTTGCGGAGAGCTTGGGTGAAGGGCACAGGCAATCAGCCCGGATTATTCACCGGCCGGGTGATTTCGGGTTGGC
>NZ_NOXT01000114.1 GCF_002251755.1 Sandarakinorhabdus cyanobacteriorum | reverse complement strand
CAACCCGAAATCACCCGGCCGGTGAATAATCCGGGCTAAACATTTGCTTACAGACAGACACGCAGTATCGCCATGACAATCATAGATTACAATCACTTCGCCGCTGTCGATATACGGGTGGGCACTATTGTGGCAGCCGAGCCATTTCCCGAGGCCAGGAAGCCGGCCATCAAGCTGCGGATCGATTTCGGGCCGGAGATTGGCGTGAAGAAAAGCTCCGCCCAGATCACGGTGCATTACATGCCCGAACAGCTGGTTGGCCGGCAGGTGATTGCCGTCGTCAACTTCCCGCCCCGCCAGATCGGCAAGTACATGAGCGAGGTGCTGGTGCTCGGCCTGCCGGATGCGGATGGCGCGGTGGTGCTGCTGGGGCCGGATATCGCGGTGCCCAACGGCGGGCGGATGTACTAGCGGCGGGCCAGCCGCTCCATGAGGGATTTGCGCGGTGCAAACAGCAACGTGTCGACCCGCATGTCTTGCGGCGATATCAACGATTGCTCGGCGGCAATGGCCGTCAGCCGCCGCCAAAGCGCGTCTGGCAAATCCCGTACCACACCCAATTTGCTATGGTTGAGGGCGGCCACACGGTCCGCCAAATCGCCCAGCGTCACCATGCCGGCAGGCCAGCGCCCCTTGTCACGCAACATCAGCAGAAGCGCTAACACGCCAAGCAAAAGCCCGCTACCCGCCATCGCGAGGCCTACACCCAGGAGCACGATGCCTCCCAAAAAGCCGATCAGAAACAGTATGCTGCCGACATTACCCATGGTGGCATAGGGGCTCCACGGCATATCGAGGCACGTCTGCTTCTCGAGGCGACGCAGAAATTCCCGGGTACCGCGATCAGCCAGTACGCCAAGGCGACAGGTGGGGCGCAGGTCAGCCCGCGGGATCAAATCGGATTGCAAGGCCTCCCGAAGCCGGTTGAAAACCCGCTGAGAGGGGCAGGCCCCCTCGCGTCGCGCGGCATATTCAGTTGCCAATGTGTCGTGGATGTCGCCCAACGTCAGCCAATGACCCACCTTCTGCTGCGTGGGCTGAAAGCCGAATTCGCGCGTCAGCGCCTCGAGAAGTTCGATATCTCCATCCCGTGGGTCGAGATCGAGGCAATTGGGGTGGGTCACCTTCACGCCGTCGGCAGCTTGTAGTCCTTGTACTGCTCGCGCAAGGCTGTTTTCAGCAGCTTGCCGGTGGCGGTGTGCGGCAGGCTGGGGACGACGAGCACATCATCGGGCGTCCACCATTTGGCGATGCGGCCGTCGAGATAGGCCAGCACGCTGTCCTTCGTCACCTCGGCACCCTCCTTGGGCACCACCAGCAGCAGCGGGCGTTCGTCCCACTTGGGGTGGTGCACGCCGATCACGCAGGCCTCGGCCACGCCGGGGGCGCCAACGGCGACATTTTCCAGATCGATGGAGGACACCCACTCGCCGCCCGACTTGATCACATCCTTGGCGCGGTCAACGATCTGCATGTAGCCCAAGGGATCCAGCGTCGCGACATCGCCGGTGTCGAACCAGCCATCCTCGAACGCCGAGGCGCCATCGCCCTTGAAATAGCTGCCGACGATCCATGGGCCGCGCACCAACAGGCGGCCAAAGGCCTTGCCGTCGCGCGGCAGTTCCCGGCCCTCGTCGTCGACGATCTTCATCTCGACCCCGAAAATGCCGCGACCCTGCTTAATACGGATATCAAGCTGTTGTTCGTAAGGCATTGAATCGGTTTCGGGCAGGCCAACGCCAACGGTGCCCAGCGGGCTCATTTCCGTCATGCCCCACAGCTGCAGCACCTTGACGCCAAGCTTGTCATACGCCTCGATCATGGCGCGCGGCACGGCCGAACCGCCGATGGCGGTGCGGTCCAGCTTGCCCAGGCCTTGCCCGGTCTTTTCCAGATATTGCATCATGCCCAGCCAGATGGTCGGCACCGCCAGCGCCAGATCGACCCCTTCATCGACGATCAGCTTGTGCAGCGTGGGCGGATCGAAATTGGGGCCGTTCATCACCAGCTTCGCGCCAGCGCAGGCGGCGGTGTAGGGGATGGACCAGGCGTTGGCGTGATACATGGGCGCCACCGGCAGCACCGTGGTCTTGGCGCTCATTCCGAACGTGTCGGTGGCGCACGCCGCCATGGCGTGCAGCACGTTTGAGCGGTGGCTGTACTGCACGCCCTTGGGATTGCCGGTAGTGCCGCTGGTGTAGCACAGGCCGGCCGGGGCGGTTTCGGGCACCGCCACCCACTCCGCCTCGTCATGCGCGGCGAGCAGATCCTCGTAACACAAGAGGTTGAGGCTGGTATCGGCCGGCATGTGGGCGCGATCGGTCAACAGCACATAATGTTCGATGGTCTTGAACTGGGGCGCCAGCTTCTCGACCAGCTTGATGAAGGTGAGATCGAAGAACAGCACCCGGTCTTCGGCGTGGTTCGCGATATAGGTGATCTGTTCTTCAAACAGGCGCGGGTTGATGGTGTGGGCGACAGCGCCGGCGCCGGAAATGCCATACCAGCTTTCGACATGGCGCCAGGTGTTCCAGGCCAGGGTGGCGACGCGGTCACCCGGCTGCACGCCCAGGCCCTGCAGGGCGGCCACCACACGGCGGGCGCGGCCGCGCACTTCGGCCCAGGTGGAGCGGTGGACATGCCCTTCGCAGGCCAGGCTCACCACCTCGCGGCCAGCGTGATAGATGGCGGCGTGGTCGATGATCTTGTGCACCACCAGCGGCCAATCCTGCATGGTTCCGTGCATCTCTGTTCCTCCCTGCGGCTGGCTGCTCCCCGCAGCGGCCGCGTTGCCGAATTGTCATAACGCCCGGCGCGGCCGGCGAAAAGGCCTGTTGACACGTGGAACATAAACGGAACATAACAGCACGAACGAAAGCGGAACATTGACGCGATTCGAAGGAGACGGGCGATGACGATGCTGTTGATCCTGGCGTGTCTGGCGGCCTGGGCGCTGGTGGCGCTGATGCTGGGCGATGCCGGTGTGGTGCTGCGCGCTGCGCTGCGCGGTGATGTGCGTCAGGCCTGGATGCCGGCACCGGCGCGGCGGGCGGCTTCCTCGCGCGCCTTGATCCGCGCATAGGAGCGGATGGCAAGGGGCACGGTGAGGGCATAGCCGGCGCTGAAGATGGTGAGCGTGGCCCAGGGATTGGTGAACAGCGCGCCGGCCAGCAGGCCCACGCCAGCCAAGGCCGGGAAGCGCCACGAAGGCCGCAGCCGCACCGAACCCCAGCTGTAGGTGGGCAGGTTTGACACCATCATGAAGGCGACTGCGAGGCCGACGACGGCGACGATGGTGGCGCGGATGGTTTCATCCTGCAGCCAGACCGGATCGAGCCAGAATTGCACATAGAAGGGCGTGAGGGCGAGGCCGGCACCGGCCGGGGCCGGAATGCCGGTGAGATAGCCCAGCCGCTTGTGCGGTTGATCCTCGGCATCAATTTGGGCGTTGAAGCGGGCCAGGCGCAGGGCGCAGGCAATGGCATGGGCGAGTGCGATCATCCAGCCCAGTCGGCCGGGCAGATATTGCAGCGCCCACAGATAGGCGAGCAGCGTGGGCGCGACGCCAAAGGCGGTGACATCGGACAGCGAATCAAGCTCGGCGCCAAAGCGGCTGGTGGCCTTCAGCAACCGGGCGATGCGGCCATCAATGCCATCCAGCACCGCGGCAAGCAGGATGAAGGTGACGGCCTTCTCCCACTCCCCACCGATGGCGAAGCGCACACCGGTGAGGCCGCAGCCCAGCGCCATCACGGTGACGGCATTGGGCACCACGGCGCGCAGCGGAATGCCGCGTCGGCGGGGCGGTTCGGCTTCGATCATCGGCAAAGCATCAGCCTGGCGAGTTGAAGTTGCAAGGCTTACTGGCTTTGCGCGCCCTTGAGGAGCGGCGTGCCCTTCACGGCTAGGATGGTTTCGCCGGCAATGCTGCGCTGGCCCACGGCGATGGCCGGCACATAACCGGCCGGCAGGAACACATCGACCCGGCTGCCAAAGCGGATCAGGCCGAAGCGTTCGCCCACCTTCAGCATCTGGCCCACCGCCACCCATTTCATGATGCGCCGCGCCACCAGGCCGGCGATCTGGGTGAAGGCGATTTTTTCGCCAGCGGCATTTTCCATGACGAAATATTGCCGCTCATTCTCCTCGCTGGCCTTGTCGAGCTCGGCATTGAGGAATTTGCCCGGCACATAGACGATGCGGGTGATGCGGCCGGCCACCGGCGCGCGGTTCACATGCACGTCGAACACGTTCATGAACACGGTGACCCGGGTAACCATGCCGGGGTTCAGCCCCCCTTCCCCGACCAGCTGGCGCGGCACCTCGACATTGGTGATCAGGCTGACGAGGCCATCGGCGGGCGAGACGATCAGATCATCGCCCAGCGGCGTGACGCGCACCGGGTCGCGGAAGAAGGCCGCCACCCAGATCGAGACGCCGAGCAGGATGAAGCTCAATGCCGTCCACTGCAGCCACAGGCCGGAGATCAGCACGGCCAGCAAGGCGAGCCCGAGGAACTTGCGGCCTTCGGGGTGCATGTCGGGAATGTTGTATTTGGCGGTTTCGCCTGGAACCAGCGGCAGCGGGCCGGGCGGCACCGGTGGCGGCTCTGGCAGGCTGGCAGGCGCTTCGGCGGCGAGGGGCGCCAGATCGGGTTCGGCCGGCACCGGCGGAGCCTGCGGCGGTTGCGGCGGGGTTTCAGGTTCGTTCATGGCTGCTGCTTTAGCCGCCCGATACGCCGCTTGGCAAATGGGCCAGTCTGCCACCGGTGATTGCGCGGCTGCCCGCTTTGGGCCACAGGCGCTGCCATGATCCGTTCGCTGCTGCTGTTCTGTGGTTCCCGTGCCGGCCATGATCCGGCCCATGCCGCGCTCGCCGATGGCCTGGGCCGGCTGTGTGCCCGCGCCGGCGTGACGCTGGTTTATGGCGGCGGCCGCGTTGGCCTGATGGGCATTGCCGCACGGGCCTGCAAGGCCGAAGGCGGCCGGGTGATTGGCATCATTCCGCGCCTGTTGATGACCACCGAGGTCGCGCAGGACGGGCTGGACGAGCTGCACGTGGTCGAGACCCTGCACGAGCGCAAGGCGCTGATGCACCGGCTTTCCGATGCCATCATCGCCCTGCCCGGCAGCATCGGCACGCTCGATGAATTGTTCGAAAGCCTGACCTGGCGTGAGCTTGGCATCCACGACAAGCCGATCTGGGTGCTGGGCGGCAATGGTTATTGGGCGCCGCTGGAGGCGCTGCTCGCCCATATCGGCGCGGCCGGCTTTGGGCCGCCGCATCTGGCCCGGCTGGCCGAACCGCTGGACAATCTTGCTGCCCTGTCGGAAAAGCTTGGGGAAACAGGGCCGCGTAACCATTGACCGGACCGGCCTCGAACCCCTAAGACACTGCTACATTACGTCGCAGTATGACAGGAACAGGACGATGCCGAAGATCAAGGTCGAAAACCCCGTTGTCGAGCTGGACGGCGACGAGATGACCCGGATCATCTGGCAATGGATCCGCGAGCAGCTGATCCTGCCCTATCTCGACGTCGATCTGAAATATTACGACCTGGGCATCGAGAACCGCGACGACACCAACGACAAGGTGACGGTGGAATCGGCCAACGCCATCAAGGAATTTGGCGTGGGCGTGAAATGCGCCACCATCACGCCCGACGAGGCCCGGGTGAAGGAATTCGGGCTGAAGCGGATGTGGAAATCGCCGAACGGCACCATCCGCAACATCCTTGGCGGCGTGGTGTTCCGCGAACCGATCGTCATCAAGTCTGTCCCGCGCCTGGTGCCGGGCTGGACCGATCCGATCGTGATCGGCCGTCACGCCTTTGGCGACCAGTATCGCGCCACCGATTTCAAGGTGCCCGGCCCCGGCAAGCTGACCATGCGCTGGGAAGCCCATGATGGCAGCAGCGTGATCGAGGAAGAGGTGTTCGAATTCCCGTCGGCCGGCGTGGCCATGGGCATGTACAACCTCGATGACAGCATCCGCGACTTTGCCCGGGCCTGCATGAACTATGGCTTGGATCGCGGCTGGCCGGTCTATCTTTCGACCAAGAACACCATCCTGAAGGCCTATGACGGGCGCTTCAAGGATCTGTTCGAAGAGGTTTATACCGAGGAATTCAAGAGCCAGTTCCGCAAGGCCGGAATTGTTTACGAGCATCGCCTGATCGACGATCTGGTCGCCTCGGCCCTGAAATGGTCGGGCAAGTTCGTCTGGGCCTGCAAGAATTATGACGGCGACGTGCAGTCGGACATGGTCGCTCAGGGCTATGGCAGCCTTGGCCTGATGACCTCCATCCTGATGACGCCCGATGGCAAGACGGTGGAGGCCGAAGCCGCCCACGGCACCGTGACACGCCATTATCGCATGCACCAGGAAGGCAAGCCGACCAGCACCAACCCGATCGCCAGCATCTTTGCCTGGACCGGCGGCCTGAAGCACCGCGGCAAGCTGGACAACACGCCCGAGGTGACGAAGTTCGCCGCCGCGCTGGAACGCATCTGCGTCGAAACGGTGGAATCGGGCGCGATGACCAAGGATCTGGCCCTGCTGATCGGCCCGGATCAGGCATGGATGACCACGGAGAAATTCTTCGAGGCCATCCGCGCCAATCTGGATGCGGCGATCGCCAAGGGGTTGTGACTCGGCCGGCATGGCGTTCGAAGCACATTATTCGCGTGGGCGGCTGCTGCGACTGTTGCCGATCGACCTGATTTTTGCAGCCGTCGGCCTGTGGTTTGTGACAGACCCCGATATCGCAGCCGATCCGGGCCGGCGGCTGGAAGGGCTTGCTGCGCTGACCGGCCTGACGCCAGCATCTGTGGTCACTATTATTGGGGTGCTGGCGATCTTGCTCGGCCTGGCGGGCAGCGTTTATTATCTGCGGCTGTTGTTCCACCGTGGACCGGCGATACGGAGCGATGCACAAGGCATTTTCTGGCACCGTTGGTCGGCTTCGCCCATCCCCTGGTCCAATATTGCCGGCATCAAGGATTACAGCATTCAACGCCAGCGCATGGTTGGCATCACACTGGTCGATCCAAATCTGAGCCGTGGACACGGGCTGCTTGGCCGGCCGGGTCGATTCAATGCCGCCACCGGGTTTGGCCATGTGTCGTTGATGACTCAGGGCACTGACCGCGATCATGACGAACTGCTGGCCGCTCTGGCCGAGTTCGCCCCGCGCTGAACTGGCGCTTGCCCTTCCCGGCGCTGCTGGCCAGAACGGCGGCAGCAGGGAGGGACGACATGCATCGAATCAACCGCCGCGATCTTCTGGCTGGCGCCGCCACCACGGCCGCGCTCAGTGCCACCGGCGTGCGGGCGCAAGGCCAGAGCCCGGCCGACAGGGCGCTGCTGGCGCTGTTCGAGACGATGTTTGCCGAGGATATTGCCGATTCGCCCGAACGCGCCACGGCGCTGGGGCTGGATGTGGGCGCCAATGCCGATCTGAAGGGCCAGCTTTCCGATTACAGCCGCGCCGGGCGCGACAAGGCGCTGGCGCGCGCCACCAGCCAGCTGGAGCGGCTGCGGGCGATTGGCAGCGGGCTGAGCGCGCCCCGCCAACTCGACAAGGATATCGTCGAGTATGATCTGTCGCGTCGCGTCGCCAACGAACGGCGCTTTGGCTTTGGCAGCGCCGGCGGCAATTTTTCGCCCTATGTGCTGACCCACAGCGAGGGCGCCTACCGCGAGGTGCCGGGGTTCCTGGAAAACCAGCACCGGGTGCGGAACGCCGATGACGCGGAGGCCTGGCTCTCCCGCGTCAATGGCTTTGCCACCGCGCTTGATCAGAATGGCGAGCGTTTGCTGCAAGAATCCTTCATGGGCGTTGTCCCGCCCGCCTTCCTGCTCGATCTGGCGCTGCCGCAGATGCTGCGGCTACGCGACACGCGGCCCGAGCAATCGGTGCTGGTAACGGCGCTGGCCCGCAAGGCCGGCGAGGCGGGTGTGAAGGGGGATTGGGCGGAACGGGCAACGCGTATTGTCAGCCGTGACGTGATGCCGGCGCTGGATCGCCAGATCGCCATTGTCACCGCACTGCGCTCCAGGGCCAGCATGGATGCCGGCGTGTGGAAGCTGCCCGATGGCGCCGCCTATTATGATGCCGCGGTCAAATCATCGACCACCACCAACTATACCGCCGAAGAGGTGCACCAGCTGGGCCTGGCGCAGGTGGCGGAGATTTCGGCGCAGCTGGATGGCCTGCTGAAGGGACAGGGGCTCACCAAGGGCACGGTCGGCCAGCGGCTGGTGGCGCTGAACGAGCGGCCGGAGCAGGTCTATCCCAACACCGATCCCGGCAAGGAGGAACTGCTCACCGAGCTGCGCGGCCATGCCGCCGCCATGTATCCGCGACTGGACAAGCTGTTCATTTCGCAGCCCAAATCGAAGCTGGACGTGCGCCGGGTGCCCCCGGCCATCCAGGAGGGTGGCGCCGGGGCCTATTATAATTCCGGGACGGTCGATGGCAGCCGCAATGGCACCTTCTTCATCAACCTGACCGACAGTTTCGACCGGCCGAAATTCGGCCTGCCCACCGTGACCTTCCACGAAGGCGTGCCGGGCCATCATTTCCAGGTGATGCTGGCGCTGGAAAGCCCGGACGTGCCGCCGATCCGCCGCCGTGCCGGCTACAGCGCCTATACCGAGGGCTGGGCGCTCTATGCCGAAACCCTGGCCGACGAGATCAGCTATTACGATTGCAACCCCTTGGGCCGCATCGGTTATCTGCAGAGCCTGTTGTTCCGCGCCACAAGACTGGTGGTGGACACCGGCATCCATCACAAGCGCTGGACCAAGGACGAGGCCATCGACTGGATGGTGGGCGCCACCGGCTTTGCCAAGGGCCGCACCACGCGCGAGATCGTGCGTTATTGCGCGGCGCCGGGCCAGGCCTTGAGCTACAAGATCGGCCACACCAAGTGGCTGGCGGTGCGTGAGGCGGTGAAGAAAAAGCAGGGCAAGGCGTTCGATATCCGCCAGTTCCACGAGATCCTGCGGCTGGGCGCGATGCCGCTGGTGTTCCTGGAGCGGGAGGCGATGCGGCGGGCGTGACTTTGGCGGCTGGTGCCGCCAAGGTGCGGTGATGGCCCTGCCCTTCGAATCCTCTGCCTTCAAGGACATGGCGCTGGTGCTGGGCGCGGCCGGCCTGGTGATCCCGGCCTTTGCCGCGCTGCGCATCTCGCCGGTGATCGGTTTCATCCTGGTGGGCGTGGCGGCCGGGCCGTTCGGGCTGGGTCAGCTGCCGGGGCTGGGGATGCTGGCGCTGTCAAACCCCGATGCGCTGGCGGCGCCGGCCGAACTGGGCGTGGCCCTGTTGCTGTTCGCGCTTGGCCTCGAATTGAGCATCGATCGCATCCGCACCATGCGCAGTCTGATCCTGGGGCTGGGCGGGGTGCAATTGGCCAGTTGTGCGCTGCTGATTGCCGGGGCGCTGTGGCTGGCCGGGCTGCCGCCGGCGCAGGTGGCGGTGCTGGCGGTGGCGCTGGCGCTGTCGTCCACGGCGGTGGGCCTGCAGCTGCTGTCGGCCAGCGGGCAGATCAACAGCCGCACCGGACGCACGGCGGTGGGTGTGCTGCTGTTCCAGGACCTGGCGCTGGCGCCAATCCTGCTGCTGGTCGGCGCGGGCAGTGGTGGCAATTTCGGCCTGGCGCTGGCCAAGGGCGTGGCGGCGCTGGCGATCATTGCCGTCCTGATGCGCACGGCGGCCCCGCCGCTGTTCCTGCAGGCGGCGCGCACCCGGCGCAGCGAATTGTTCATGGCAGCCGCGCTGGTGGTGTTGATCGGATCGGCCGGGCTGGCGGCGGCGGCTGGCCTGTCGCCATCGGTGGGCGCGCTGATGGCCGGGCTGATGCTGTCGGCCAGCGATTATCGCCGCCAGGTGGAAGCGGCGGTGCAGCCGTTTGAAGGCCTGTTGCTGGGCGTGTTCCTGATCTGGGTGGGCAGCGGGCTCGATCTGGCGGCGCTGGCCGCCAATCTCTGGCCGGTGCTGGGCGGCACCGCGCTGGTGCTGGGGCTGAAGGCGGGCGCGGTCTATGGCATCCTGCGCCTTCGGCGGTTGCGGCGCGGCGTGGCCAGCCATATCGCCCTGCTGCTGGCGGCCCCGTCGGAAACCAGCCTGATCGTGATTGGCGCCGGCGTGGCCGCCGGGCTGATCACCGGTGGCACCGCCGAAGCCGCCCTCGCCGTCGCCTCCCTCACCCTGGCGCTGGCGCCGCTGCTGGGCCTGGCCGGCGCCCGGCTGGAAGCCGCGACCAGCGACGAGATGGACGGCGAGGCGATTCCGGAGGCCAGCGGCCAGACGGTGATCATCGGCTATGGCCGGGTCGGCCGGCTGGTGGCGCAGATGCTCGACATGCACGGCCGGCCTTGGCTCGCGGTGGACAGTGACCCGGACGAGGTGCAGCGCCTGCGCCGCGCCGGCAAGCCGGTGATCTATGGCGATGCGCGCCGGCCGGAACTGCTGGATCGGTTGAAACTGGGCGATGCCCGCGCCGTGGTGCTGACCATCGACGACATGCGGATGCTCGATCTGCTTACCAAGCGCATCCGTGAGCGCCATCCCGATCTGTGCATCGTGGTGCGCGCCCGTGATGCCGATCATGCCGGCACGCTCTATGCCGCTGGCGCCACCGATGCCGTGCCGGAAACCGTGGAGAGCAGCCTGCAACTGGCCGAGGCGGTGCTGGTTGATCTGGGCGTGCCGATGGGGCCGGTGATCGCCTCCATCCACGAAAAGCGCGACGAGCTGCGCGGGCGGATCAAGGCCAGCGGCGCACCGTTGAAGCGGCCGCCGCTGCGCACGCTGCGGGGCAGCAAGCCCGAGTGATCAGGGCTTGCGCCACAGCATGATGTGGAAATTCGGCACGCGGTTGTACCGGTCGCGCTTGTCGGCCGGGCCGCCGGTGGCGGGCGGTTCATCGAAATGGGTCAGCACCAGGCCGTGGCCGAGCAGCGCCTGCATGTAGCTTTTCAGCGGCCGGTGATGGTTGGTGATGTCGATGCCGCGCCAGGCGGTGCGGCGCGGGCGTTCTTCCAGATAATGATCGATGGGGAAGCTGGGCTCGCCAATCAGCGGCTTCACCCAGCCCAGGTGCACGGCCGCCGTGTTGAAGGCGGTGAGATTGGCGATCAGAAGATGGCCGCCGGGGCGGATGGCAGCGACGATGCGTGCCAGCGCTGCACCAAGATCGGGCATGTCGATCAGGCTGAGATAGCAGACGACAAGATCATATTGGCCCACCGTCATCGCCCCGGCCGGCTCCACCCGGTAATCGCCGTCGGGGTGCAGGGCACGGGCACGATCGATCAGGGCGGTGGTGGGATCAATGCCGCAGGTAGCCATCCCGCGCGCCGCCAACATGCGGCAGAAGCGCCCTTCCCCGCAGCCGACATCGAGCACGCTGGCCGGCGCCAGTTCATCAACCAACGCCAGCATCGGCGCATCGAGCACATGCACCCGGCCGAAATCGCCGTCTGCGCCCTGCACGTCGATCCAGGCCTGTGCCGATGCATCCCAACCGCTCATTGTCGCCTCCCCCCCTGTTTGCCGGGCGGCGGGCTCTGAACCGTCAGGCCGGAAAGGTCAAGCCGGCAGCGCTGCCTTCACCGCGGCGATGGCTTCGGCCGCCTTGCTGCCATCCGGGCCGCCGGCCTGGGCCATGTCGGGCCGCCCGCCGCCGCCCTGGCCGCCAAGCGCGGCTGCGGCCACGCGCACCAGATCGACGGCGCTGACGCGGGCGGTCAGATCATCGGTGACGCCGACGGAGACGCTGGCGCGGCCGTCGTTCACGGCGATCAGCACCGCGACACCGCTGCCCAAGCTATGCTTGGTCTCATCGATCAGGCCGCGCAGCGACTTGGGATCAAGGCCTTCGAGCACGCGACCCTGGAAGGCGATGCCGTTCACCGTTTCGACCGCCGCCCCGCTGCCGCTGGCCGGGCCGGCGAGCGCGAGGGCCTTCTTCGCCTCCGCCAGTTCGCGTTCCAGGCGCTTGGCGTTGTCGATCAGGGCGGCGACACGGGCCGGCACTTCTTCCGGGCAGGCCTTGATGGCACCGGCGGTTTCCAGCAGCAGCGCCTCACGCTCGTTCAGCCATTCGCGCGCGGCAATGCCGGTCTTGCCTTCGATGCGGCGCACGCCGCTGGCCACCGCGCTTTCGCTGGTGATCTTCAAGAGGCCGATATCGCCGAGCGCGACGACATGGGTGCCGCCGCACAGTTCGACGCTGTAGGTGTCACCGCCATCATCTGCGCCCATGGAGAGCACACGCACTTCCTCACCATATTTCTCGCCAAACAGCGCCATGGCGCCGGCTTCGATGGCGGCGTCCGGCGTCATCAGCTTGGTGGACACGGCGCGGTTGCCGAGGATCTGCGCGTTCACATCGGCTTCGACCTGCGCCAGTTCCGCCGGCGTCATCGCCTTCTGGTGGGAAAAGTCGAAGCGCAGATAATCCTGGCCGACGTAGCTGCCCTTTTGCGTCACATGCGTGCCCAGCCGGCGGCGCAGCGCGGCGTGCAGCAGGTGGGTGGCGCTGTGAGCGCGGCGATGGGCGCCGCGCTGCGGCGCGTCAACATCCAGCTTCACCACATCGCCCACGGCCAACGGCCCGGCGGTGAGCGTCACATCATGCAGGTGCAGCTTGCCCAGCGCCTTCCTTGTGTCGGTCACGCGACTGGTCAGCCCCTCGCCCCAGCTGATGCTGCCGCCGTCGCCGGCCTGGCCGCCGCTTTCGGCATAGAAAGGCGTCTGGTTGGTGATGACCACCAGCTTGTCGCCGGCATCGGCGCTGGCAACCGTCACGCCGTCCTTCACCAGGGCAACGACCTTGGCCTCCCCGGTCAGGCTGGTGTAGCCGGTGAATTCGGTGGCGCCTGTCGCGTCGGCAATATCGAACCAGACCGCCGCATCCTTGGCTTCGCCCGAACCGCTCCAGGCAGCGCGGGCGGCGCGCTTCTGTTCGGCCATCGCGGCATCGAAGCCGGCGCGGTCCACGCCCAGCCCGCGGGCACGCAGGGCATCCTCGGTCAGGTCATAGGGGAAGCCATAGGTGTCATAGAGCTTGAAGGCGACATCACCCGACAGCGTGCCGCCGGCCGGCAGCTTGGCGGTCGCCTCATCGAGCAGGCCGAGGCCGCGCTCCAGCGTCTGGCGGAAGCGGGTTTCCTCCAGCTTCAGCGTTTCCTCGATCAGGGCCTGGGCCCGGCCCAGTTCGGGGAAGGCCTGGCCCATGGTGGCCATCAGCGCCGGCACCAGCTGGTGCATCAACGGCTCTTTCGCGCCGAGCAGATGGGCATGGCGCATGGCGCGGCGCATGATGCGGCGCAGCACATAGCCGCGGCCTTCGTTGGCGGGCAGCACGCCATCGGCGACCAGGAAGCCCGATGAGCGCAGATGATCGGCGATCACCCGGTGGGAGGCGCGGGCTTCGGCGGTTACGCCCAAGCCCAACTTGTCTTCGCTGGCGGCGATCAGCGTCTTGAACGTGTCCGTATCATAATTGTCGTGCACGCCCTGCAGCACGGCGGCGATGCGCTCCAGGCCCATGCCGGTATCGATGCTGGGGCGCGGCAGGTTCAGGCGGGTGTCGCGATCAACCTGTTCATATTGCATGAAGACCAGGTTCCAGATCTCGACGAAACGGTCGCCATCCTGGTCCGGGCTGCCGGGCGGGCCGCCAAAGATATGATCGCCATGATCCCAGAAGATCTCGCTGCACGGTCCGCACGGGCCGGTGTCGCCCATCGACCAGAAATTGTCGTTGGTGTCGATGCGGATGATCTTGTCTTCAGGAAGGCCAGCGATGCGCTTCCACAGCGAGGCGGCCTCGTCATCGGTCTGATAGACGGTGACGCACAGACGGTTCTTGTCCAGACCCCATTCGCGGGTGAGCAGATCCCAGGCCAGCGTGATGGCCTGTTCCTTGAAATAATCGCCGAACGAGAAATTGCCCAGCATTTCAAAGAAGGTGTGGTGGCGGGCGGTGTAGCCGACATTGTCCAGATCATTGTGCTTGCCGCCGGCGCGCACGCATTTCTGGCTGCTGGCGGCCTGGCTGTAGGGGCGCGATTCCAGGCCCGTGAAGACATTCTTGAACGGCACCATGCCGGCGTTGGTGAACATCAGCGTGGGATCATTCTGCGGCACCAGCGGCGCCGACGGCACCACCGTGTGCCCGGCCTTGGCAAAATGATCGAGGAAGCTGCGGCGGATGTCGTTCGAGGAGATCATGCCTCAACGCTTAACGCCGTGACGCGCCAGCGTAAAGGGTGGCCGGTCACAGCGCCCAGCTGACCATGATCACCCCATCGCCATGGCGGGCCGCCGGTGTCGCCTCCCCACCGCAAGCGGCATAAAGCCCGCGCGCCGCGCGGTTGCCGCTGTTGGTCAACACCCAGGCCGTGCCGCAGCCCAGTGCCCGGCCGTGGGCCAGCGTGGCCAGCATCAACTGCCGGCCAATGCCGCGACGGTGGAAATCCTCGTGCACGCCGACTTCGTTGATCCAGAAATCCACTGGCTTGTCGGGATGGAGATAGGCCACGGCGCTGACAAAGCCGATCATGCGGCCATCGGCGATGGCAGCAAACAGATGATGATCGGGATGGGCCAGAAAGCGGGCCGCCATCTCGGGGCGCAGCGGATCATCGAACAGATCGCCGGCCGCCAGCAGCAGCGGCAGATCGGCCGGCTCCAACCGGCGAATGTCGAGGCCGGGCATCATGCTCTGGCCGTGACCAGCCATACCGCACCGGGCAGCGCGACGACGCCGTTTTCCAGATGGGGCTGCAACGCGGCGGCCAGCGCCGGCTTGGCGGCATCCCCGATGCCGGCTTCGCGCACCGCCTTTGCCGCCGGTCCGATGCGCAGGTTGAATTGCACGGCACTGGCAATGGGATCATCACCATCGCCCACCCGCATGGCAAAGGGCAGGCTGTGACAGGTGACGTCGTGCCAGCCGGCGCCTTCGAGGATGGTCACCACCCGGGCGGCATCGGCAAAGGCGAACGGGCCGGGCGCGTGGGGATCGGTCGGTGGTTGCGCGGGCAGCAGGCCTGCAAGGGCGGTCAGCGGCAGGGTTGCCCACAGATTGCGGGCGGCAGGCTGCCAGCAGGCGAACACCAGCCGGCCGCCGGGCGCAGCCAGACCGTGAAGATGGGCAAAGGCGGCCGCCGGATCGGCGAAGAACATCACGCCAAAGCGCGACATGATGAGATCAAAGCCTTCATCCTCAGCCCAGGTGGAGGCATCGGCGGCGATAAAATCGGCCTCGCTGAGCAGTGCTTCGGCCCGTTCGCGGGCGCGGGCGAGCAAGGGTTCCGAAATGTCGAGGCCGATGGCGTGGCCGTTCTCTCCCACCGCAGCGTCCACCGCCAATGTGGTTTCGCCGGCGCCGCAGCCGATATCGAGCACGAATTCGCCAGGCTGGGGATTGGCGGCGGCCAGCAGCGCGCCGGTGACGGGGGTGAGCGCGGCGTCCATCCGCTCCTGCATCAGCACCCAGGTCTCGCCGACCTTGCCGTTCCAATATTCGATCTGTTCGGCGTTCGACATGCTTTGGTCCTTCCGCTGTGCTGATTGCGGCGCTTCCCGGCCAAGGTCAATCATGACATAGGCAGGCGGACCATGGCGGACTGGCTGCATTCAACCGTGCGCGGCGTGCGCAGCACCACCCAGCGGCTGATCGGCAACCGCAGCGATGCCGAAGGAGTGGCCACCCATGATGGCATGATTGCCGGCCGGGCCGTGCGCCACTTCGTGCCAACCGGGGCACGGGCGGCGGCGCAGCTGCTCTATTTTCATGGTGGCGGCTTTGTCAGTGGCAGCATCGACAGCCACCATGGCCTGTGCAGCCGGCTTGCAGCGCAGAGCGGCATCGCGCTGGTGTCGGCCAGCTACCGGCTGGCGCCGGAACATCCGGCCCCGGCGCAACTGGATGATGCGCTGGCCGTGGCGCAGGCCCTGGCAGCACAGCCGGGCCAGCTGTTGATTGGTGGTGATTCGGCTGGGGCCTGGCTGGCGCTGCGCTGTGCGCTTGCCCTGCACGACCAGCAGCCGGGGCGCGTGTCTGCTGCCTTGCTGCTCTATCCCTTTGTCGATCTGGCCGCCCAGGCCGATACGCTGATTGCCTATGCCCGGCCGGCCGTCGCCTTGATGCGGGCGGCGCTGGGGACTGGTTATCCCTCGCTTCTGAATCTTGATCTGGGCCGGGCACCGCCGTGTGCCATGCTGTGGGGGGCCGGGCTGGATCCCGTGGCTCCGGGAGCTGCGGCCCTGGCTGATGCCCTGTCGGCGGCCGGGGTGGCAACGCGGGTGCGGCGGCACCGATTGCTGGTGCACGGCGGGCTGAATCTGGCCAACCGGGTGGCCCTGGTCGATCGTCTTTTGGCCGCTGCGGCGGCCGATCTGAACATGCTCACCGGGGCGAGCTGATCAAAAAAGGGGCGGCCAGTGGTGGGCCGCCCCTTCTCCTGGGAACACCGCCGAAACGGCGGATCACATGTCGCCAGCGTCATCCTCGGCCGAGGGGCCAACCATCAGCGCATCGGAAATGCCGGCGGCATTGTCGCGGATGATCTTTTCGATGCGGGCGGCGGTTTCGGGATTTTCCCTCAGATATTTCTTGGCGTTTTCGCGGCCCTGGCCAATGCGCACGCTGTCGTGGCTGAACCAGGCACCGGACTTTTCCACCACGCCGGCCTTGACGCCAAGATCGAGGATCTCACCGATCTTGGACACGCCTTCGCCATACATGATGTCGAATTCCACCTGCTTGAACGGCGGCGCCACCTTGTTCTTCACCACCTTCACGCGGGTGGTGTTGCCGATGATATCATCCCGATCCTTGATCTGGCCGGTGCGGCGGATGTCGAGACGGACGGAGGCATAGAATTTCAGCGCGTTGCCGCCCGTGGTGGTTTCCGGGTTGCCATACATCACGCCAATCTTCATGCGCAGCTGGTTGATGAAGATGACGAGGCAGCGCGAGCGGCTGATCGAGCCGGTGAGCTTGCGCAGGCTCTGGCTCATCAACCGGGCCTGCAGGCCGACATGGCTGTCTCCCATCTCGCCTTCGATTTCGGCGCGCGGCACCAGCGCGGCGACCGAATCGATCACCAGCACATCGATGGCGTTGGACCGCACCAGCGTGTCGACGATTTCCAGCGCCTGTTCGCCGGTATCGGGCTGAGAGACAATCAGTTCGTCGATATTGACGCCGAGTTTCCGGGCATAGACCGGATCAAGCGCATGTTCGGCATCGACAAAGGCCGCAGTGCCGCCACCCTTTTGGGCCTCGGCGATGGCGTGCAGCGCCAGCGTGGTTTTCCCGGAGCTTTCGGGGCCATAGATTTCCACGATGCGGCCGCGCGGCAGGCCGCCAATGCCGAGCGCCAGATCCAGGCTGAGCGAACCGCTGGAGATCGCCTCCACCTCCATCGCGTCACGCTGGCCCAGTTTCATCACCGAGCCCTTGCCGAATGCCCGATCAATCTGGGCCAGGGCCGCTTCGAGTGCCTTTTGCCGATCCATTCCCGATTCCACAACCTTAAGCGCCGATGCCATGACCCGTTCCTTTCGTGGAGCGACTGGGTTCGTTCGTCAACGGCTTTCGATGTACAACAAATGTTCTACTGGAACAAGAGGAGAACAGAGCGATTTTTCACGACCGGGCCGATTGCGCCCGGCCAAGGGCCGACATCAGATCGCTCATGGTGAATGGCTTGGTGAGGAAGCGCACGCCCAGGCTGTCCGCCTCGCGGTGGCGGGGCAGTTCGGCATAGCCCGACATCAGCACCAGCCCGATGCCGGGGCGCAGTTTGACCGTTTCAAAGGCCAGTTCCACGCCATCCATCCCCGGCATCATCACATCCGACAGCAGCACATCGATGCTGGGATCGCGATTGATCACCTGCAGGGCGGCGGCGGCATCTTCGGCGGCGGTCACCTTGCAGCCCTTGCGCTCGAGGCCGCGGGCCAGCACCAGCCGCACCGAGGGTTCATCCTCGACGAGCAGCACGTTCAACGGCTGATCAAGCGCCGCCACCGCGACTTCCGAGGGCGGCCGGGCCGCCTGGCGTTCCTCCTCACTCGCCCGGTGGCCAGGCAGATAGACGACAAATCGCGTGCCGCGCCCGTCCGGCCCAGGCTGGGCAAAGATGAAGCCATCGGATTGCTTGACGATGCTATACACGGTGGAAAGGCCGAGGCCGGTACCCTGCCCCAGCGGCTTAGTGGTGAAGAAGGGCTCGAAAATCTTGCCGATGATTTCCGGCGGAATGCCGCTGCCGGTATCGGTGATTTCAATGCCGACATAGTTCATCGTCGGCATGATCTGGTGGCCCAGCGCCTGCACATCCTTGCTGAGGATATCGTGGAAGCGGATGGTGAGCCGCCCCTGGCCGGACATGGCATCGCGGGCATTGATGGCCAGGTTGACGATCACCTGTTCGATCTGGCCCGGATCGGCCTTCAACCAGAACTGGCCCTGTTGATTCTCGATGTCGAGCATCACGGCCGGGCCGAGCAACTTGATCAGCAACGGCTGCAGATCATGCACCAGATCGCGGGCGCAGAACAGGTGGCGCCGCTGGGGCTGATGGCGGGCAAAGGCCAGAAGCTGGGCCACCAGCTTGGCACCGCGATGGGCGTTGCGCCGGATTTCCTCCAGCCCGCCCCGATCAACCGGGGCATCGCGGTCGGCCTCCAGCATGTGATCAACCATGCCCAGGATGCCGGTGAGCAGATTGTTGAAATCATGCGCCACGCCGCCGGCCAGCTGGCCAACCGCCTGCATGCGGGTGGCGGCAGCAACCTGGCGTTCCAGCCGCACCTGCTCGCGAATGTCGCGCATGGCCAGCATGGCGGCGGCGCCCAGACCGGGCGGGAACGGCAGCACCCGCACATCCTGCACATCATCGGGGCGGCTTTTCAGCGCGACGCGCAGGGTGCGTGCGCCCCCGCCGGCCAGCACATTGCCAACCGCATGGCGGATCTGGGCCTGGTTGTCGTCCACCACCAGCTGTTCGGGCCGCATGCCGGGGCGCCAGGCATCGCCGGCGGTGGCTGCCAGCGCCTCGTTGCCGGCAAACATCCGGCCGGAGGAATCCAGCAGCGCCAGGGCCATCGGAATGCCCGACAACAACGGCGCAAAGCCGGGGCTGCTGGCGCCTTCGGCATAAGGCGCTGGCCACGAAGCCGGGACGGGGCTGAAGCTGGCCCAATCGGGCACGGCGGCGGGTTCGATTTGGTCAGGAATAACGCTGCTCCGTCCAGGGATCGCCATCATTGTGATAACCGCGCACCTCCCAGAAACCCGGCTTGTCCACCGCCAGCACCTCGATGCGGACGAGCCATTTGGCCGATTTCCAGAAATACCAGCGCGGGATGATCGCCCGCACCGGGCCACCGTGATCGCGGCTCAGTGGCAGGCCATCATGGGCATGGGCGATCAGGCAATCATCGCCCGCGAACCGTTCCAGTGTGACATTGGTGGTATAGCCATCGGCACCATGCAGCACGACGACATTGGCGCCCGGCAGTGGTTGCGCCACGCTGAGCAGATGGCTGGTCGCCACGCCGTTCCAGCGATTGTCGAACCGCGACCATTGGGTGACGCAGTGGATGTCGGACACGTCCTCCACCTGCGGCTGCGCCTGATAGGCGGCCCAGTCCCACACCAGCGGGTTGGTGACGGCTCCATCCACGGTCAGCCGCCATTCGGCCTTGCTGATATCGGGCTTGATGCCGAGATCGAGCACTGGCCAGTTGGTGACGAGGCGCTGGCCCGGCGGCAGGCGGCTTTCATGGGCAGGATCGGCCTTGCCGGTGAGCAGGCGGCCGCTTTGCGCCCAGGCCTGCTTGATGGCAACGAGCCTATCCTTAAAGCCATTCCCGGCCATCAGCCGCGATCCCGCATCAGGCGCTGCTTGTCGCGCTGCCAGTCGCGTTCCTTCACCGTTTCGCGCTTGTCGTGCAGCTTCTTGCCCTTGCCCAGCGCCAGTTCCACCTTGGCGCGGCCGCGATCATTGAAATAGATGTTCAAGGGAATCAGCGTCATGCCCTGGCGGGTGACGGCGCTGTTCATCTTCTCGATCTCGCGGGCGTGGAGCAACAGTTTGCGCGGCCGTTTGGGCTCGTGATTGAAGCGATTGCCGTGGGAAAATTCGTTGATGGTGGCGTTGATCAGCCACATCGCGCCATCCTTCACCTCGGCAAAGCTTTCGACGATGCTGGCCTGGCCGATGCGCAGGGATTTGACCTCGGTGCCGGTGAGCATGATGCCGGCTTCTACGACATCTTCGATAAAATATTCAAAACGCGCGCGGCGATTCTCGGCGACGGTCTTCACCTTCACCCCCACCGCAGGCTTGGGACGCGCCATCAGACGAGACCGGCATGGGCCAGCGCCGCATCCACCGCCGCCATGGCGGCATCGGACGGCGCGGAGATCGGCAGGCGGACATGGGTGGCCATGCGGCCGAGCCGGCTGAGCGCATATTTGGTCGGCCCCGGCGAGGTGTCGCTGAACAGAGCGGCGTGCAGCGGCTGCAGCCGGTCGTTGATGGCGAGTGCAGCGGCATAATCGCCCTTCAGCGTCGCTTCCTGCATCTGCGCACACAGGCGCGGCGCGACATTGGCGGTGACGGAAATAGCCCCCACCCCGCCCTGGGCGTTGAAGCCCAACGCCATGTCGTCATTGCCCGAAAGCTGGAGGAAATCGGCGCCGCAGGCCAGCCGCTGCTGCGCCACGCGGGCGATGTTGCCGGTGGCATCCTTGACGCCGATGATGCGCGGCAGCTTCGCCAGCGCGGCCATCGTCTCCACACTCATGTCGGCCACGGAGCGGCCAGGAATGTTGTAGATGATGATCGGCAATGTGGTCGCATCGTGCAACGCGGTGAAATGCGCGATCAGGCCGGCCTGAGACGGCTTGTTGTAATAGGGCACGACGATCAGCGCGGCATCAGCGCCCACCTTTTGCGCATGCGCCAGGTGGGCGATGGCGGTGCGGGTGTCATTGCTGCCGCAGCCGGCGATCACCGGCACGCGCCTGGCTGTCACCTCCACGCAGGTGGTGATCACGGCATAATGTTCCTCGTGGGTGAGCGTCGGCGATTCGCCGGTGGTGCCCACCGGCACCAGGCCATGGCTGCCTTCGCCGATCTGCCATTCGACATGGGCGGCAAACGCATCCAGATCCACGGCCAGGTTCGGGCCATCGGCCTTGAACGGCGTGACCAGCGCCGGCATCGATCCCCTGAACATCATGTCGTTCATTGCCCGTTCCTTTGCGCCAGCCTATCACAGGCGCATGAGTTTCGCGCGTGATAGAAGCGGCTGGGCGATGCTGTCCAGCCTGTCGGTGGTCGCAGGGTTGATGCTGGCGATGCCAACAGGCGCCCAGGCACTCGATGCCGCCACCATCGCCCGCTATCGCGCGCAATTGGCCGACAATGAGGCCGGGCGGTTTTCGCTGCTGCCGGCCGCGCCGCTGGTGGGCGGTCAGAGCGTGCCGGTGCTGGACGAGGTGGTGACGTGGGACCGGCTGCGGCGGGAGGCCTACAAGGCCAGTTTTGCCGATTATGCCGCCTTCCTCGCCGATCATGCCGATTGGCCGGCAGCCAGCACCATCCGCCGCCTCGCCGAGCGCAGCATAAGCGATGACACGCCGGGCGATGCCATCATCCGCCATTTCGGCCGGCTGCCGCCACTCACAGCCGAGGGCAAGGCGCGCCATGCCCTGGCACTGGCCGCTGCCGGCCAGGCCGCTGCCGCCAGCTGGGCCCGCGATGCGTGGGACAGCGCAGGGCTTGACGAGGCGCTGGAGGCGCGGCTGCTCGCCCGCTTTGGCGATCGCTTCACCCCGGCCGATCATGCATCACGCATGGACCGGCTGTTGTGGGCCAACCGCATCACGCCGGCGGGGCGCATGCTGGCGCGGGTGGACACCGACACACGGTTGTGGGCGCTGGCCCGCATTGCCTTGCAGAAAAACGCGCCCGATGTGGCGGCGCGGCTGGGCGTGGTGCCGGATCGGCTGCGCCGCGAAATGGGCCTGATGCTCGATGAAGCGCAGTGGCTGATCCGCAACAACCGCGCCGATGAAGGCCAGGCCCTGCTGGCCGCCGGCGGTGCCACGGCGCGGGTGCCAGGGCAGCCGGGTGTGGGGCTGGAAAGCTGGCTGAAGGCGCGGCTGGAGATTGGCCGCGGCCTGTGGCGGGGCGGCAAGCCCGATCTGGCGCCGCGGGTGCTGGCCAGCCACGGGCTTGATGCCAATGCCATGCAGCGCCAGCCGGTGGCGGAGCGTGGCCTGTTCCTCGACAGTGAATGGCTGGCCGGCTGGCTGGCCTTGCGTCGGTTGGAGCAGCCGGGCGTGGCGCTGGCGCATTTCCGCAATGCCCGCGCCGTCGCCCAGGCGCCGATCAGCCAGGCACGCGGCGATTATTGGGCCGGGCGCGCGGCCGAGGCGGCCGGCCAGCCGGCACTGGCACGACAATATTTTGCGGAGGCCGCCCGCCACCCGGATTATTTCTATGGCCAGTTGGCCAGCGAACGGCTGGGCCAACCGCTTGCCCTGAGCGCCACGCCCCTGCACGCCGCCGATCCACGCACGGCTGGCAATTTCCGCGCCGAAGGCCGGGTGCGGGCGCTGTTCGCCTTGGCAGATGTGGACCGGGCGCGGCAGACGATCTTCCTGAAGCAACTGGCCGACACGGCGCAGACGGCGGAACGGGCGCAGCTGGTGGCGGGCCTCGCCGGGCCGTTGAACCGGCCCGATGCCGGGGTGCATGCCGGCAAGGCGGCGCGCGGCACCGCCGAACTGGCGATGATCAGCGCCGCCTTCCCGGTGCTGCCGCTGCCCGATGTGCTGGCCCAGCGCTTTGCCATCATCCATGCCATCACCCGGCAGGAGAGCCAGTTTGACCGCACCGCCCGCTCCAGCGCCAACGCGTTGGGGCTGATGCAGCTGGTGCCGGCCACGGCCGCCGAACAGGCGCAGAAACTGGGCCTGCCCGCCAGCCCGGCCAGCCGGCTGACCGATGATCCGGTGTGGAATGTCACGCTGGGCAGCAGTTACATCGAACGGTTGCGCGCCGCCTATGGCGGGTCGGCGCCGCTGGCAGTGGCGGCCTACAACGCCGGGCCGGGCAATGTGCGGCGCTTTCTGGCGATGAATGGCGACCCGAAGGATGGTGACATCATCGACTGGATCGAAAGCATCCCCTTTGCCGAAACGCGCAATTATGTGCAGCGCGTGCTCGAAAATGCCGTGGTGTATGAAACGCTCTATCCGGCGCGGGCCGTGACCAAAGGGCCGAACCGGTTGAGCGAGTGGCTGGGCAAAGGCACGCCGGGTTAAAGTACGCCCTGAAAAATATGGTCATGCTGAAACAAGTTCAGCATGACGAAATTGGTTGGGAGAGGGCCAACTCAAACCAGTTTCTTGCCCAGCGCCTGTTCCGCAATCGCCACCAGCTCCGCGTCCGGCTCGGGCCAGCTCAAGTCCACGCCGTCGCCCAACGCCTCGCAGATCAGTTCCAGGCTGCGCACCCGCGCCCATTTCTTGTCGTTGGCGGCCACCACATGCCAGGGCGCGGCCGGCGGGGAGCAGCGGCGGAACATCTCCTCATAAGCCGTCACATAGGCGCTGCGCATCGAGCGGTTGTGATAATCATCCGCCCCGGTTTTCCAGCGTTTCCAAGGTGTTCTGATCCGTTCTTCCAGTCGTTTGTCCTGCTCCTCCTGCGTGATGTGCAGGAAGATCTTCACCAGCCGCACGCCATCGGCCTGCAATTGTGCCTCGAACGCGTTGATCTCGTCATAGGCGGCGCGCCAGCGAGGTTCGGGCGTGAAACCGTCCACCCGCTCCACCAGCACGCGGCCATACCAGGTGCGATCGAACACGGCGATTTCGCGATTGCCGGGCAGCCGCTGCCAGAAGCGCCACAGATAATGGCGCGCCGCCTCTTCCTTTGATGGCGCGGCAATCGGCCAGACCTTGCAATAGCGTGGATCGAGCGTGGCGTTCATCCGGGTGACGAGGCCACCCTTCCCCGCCGCATCCCAGCCTTCGATGGCGACAATGCCCTTCAGCCCCTGCGCGATATAGGCGGCCTGGATCAGTTCCAGCCGGTGCTGCAGCGCCTCCAGCCGGGTTTCATAATCGGCACGCGGCAGATCATGATCGGTTTCGAAATCGGCAAGGCTGTGCGGGCTCATGGGCGGCGGCGCTGGCCGCGTCAGGCTCGCAGGGCGCGCCGACGCCGGGCGACCGCCCCGGTGAGTCCGAAGCCAGCAATCAGCATGGCCCAGCTTGCCGGTTCCGGCACGCCGTTGGGCGTGGAAATGCGGCGGGCTGACCAGCCGCCAAAAGGCCCGGCGCCCTGGCCAACAAAACTCGGCCGGCCTGGCCGCATGCGCGAGGTGGGCAGGCCCACCACCGCACAGAAACTGCCGCCAAGCAGCGAGCAGGCACCGCCATCGCCATTGGTGGCCAGGATGAACCAGCCATAGCCGGCATTGTGGCTGAACTTGATCGGATAGGGGATGTTGGTGTTGATGATCGTCAGCGGCGCCGCAACGTCGAGATAATTGCTGTAGAGATCGAACGTCACGGAATAATCGAGAAAAAGCGGATCAATCGGCGCAGTCGGCGAGCCATATTGCACCTGCCAGTTGCTCGCGGTGAAGCTGCCGGCAACGGTGATGGTCTGCGCCGCCGCCGGCATGGCCAGAGTTACCAACAAGCTTGCCAGAACGATTGCGCGCATCGAAATTCCCCTCTCGCTGCGCAAGCTATTGCGCCGGTTGTGCTGCGTCAACCGGCGCTGCCTGGCTCAATCCACCACCCGGATATGCAGTTCCCGGAGCTGCTTCATCGTCACCGGGGCGGGTGCGTTCATCATCAGGTCTTCAGCCTTCTGCGTCATCGGGAAGACGATGACCTCGCGGATATTGGGCTCATCCGCGATCAGCATGACCATGCGGTCCACGCCCGGTGCCGAGCCGCCGTGCGGCGGAGCGCCAAATTTGAAGGCGTTGATCATGCCGGAGAAGTTCGCGTCCACCTGTTCCTTGGTGTAGCCGGCGATTTCGAACGCCTTGTACATGATGTCGGGCCGGTGGTTGCGGATGGCGCCCGAGGAGAGTTCGACGCCGTTGCAGACGATGTCGTACTGATAGGCCTTGATCGTCAGCGGGTCCTGGGTTTCCAGCGCCTCCAGCTCGCCCTGCGGCATGCTGAACGGGTTGTGGCTGAAATCGATCTTCTTGGCGTCCTCGTCATATTCGAACATTGGGAAATCGACGATCCAGCAGAACTTGTACGCGTTCTGCTCAATGAGGCCGAGTTCGGTGCCAACGCGGGTGCGGGCGAGGCCGGCCAGCTTGGCAGCGTCCTTCTCCTTGCCGGCGGCAAAGAAACAGCCATCGTCCGGGCCCAGGCCCAGCGCGTCATAGAGCGCGATCATGCCCGCTTCGCCATGGTTCTTGGCGATGGGGCCACCAAATTCGCCGCCCTTGCGGGTGACATAGCCGAGGCCGGCATAGCCTTCGGCCTTGGCCCAATCATTCATGTCGTCGAAGAATTTGCGGCTCTTGTCGGCCGTGCCCGGCGCCGGGATGGCGCGCACGACATTGCCGGCTTCGACCATGCGGGCAAAAATGCCAAAGCCTGAACCAACGAAGTGGCTCGACACATCGCTGATCACCAGCGGGTTCCGGAGATCCGGCTTGTCGTTGCCGTATTTCAGCATCGATTCGGCATAGGGAATGCGCGGGAAGGCACCCTTGGTCACCGACCAGGGCTGGCGGCCGCCAAAGCCGGCAAATTCCTCGAACACGCCGGCCAGCACCGGTTCGATGGCGGCAAACACATCGTCCTGCGTCACGAAGCTCATTTCGAAATCGAGCTGGTAGAATTCGCCGGGCGAGCGGTCAGCGCGCGCGTCCTCATCGCGGAAGCAGGGCGCGATCTGGAAATAACGGTCAAAGCCGGCGACCATCAGCAGCTGCTTGAACATCTGCGGCGCCTGGGGGAGCGCATAGAATTTCCCCGGATGCACACGGCTGGGCACGAGATAATCGCGCGCGCCTTCCGGGCTGGAGGCGGTGAGGATCGGCGTCTGGAATTCGGTGAAGCCCTGATCGATCATGCGGCGGCGCAGGGAGGCGATGACCTGGCTGCGCAGCAGGATATTCTGGTGCAGCCGGTCGCGGCGCAGATCGAGGAAGCGATATTTCAGGCGGATGTCTTCGGGATATTCGGCCTCGCCCGCCACCGGCATCGGCAGCTCATCGGCAGCCGATTGCACCACGATCTCGTGCGCGCGCACCTCGATCTCGCCAGTCGGCAGCTTGGGGTTGATGGCGCCGCCTTCGCGCAGCACCACTTCGCCCACGATCGTCACCACGGATTCGGCGCGCACCCGGTCCAGCACCGGAAAGGCCGCGGACGACGGGCCGGCGACGATCTGGGTGATGCCGAAATGATCGCGCAGATCGACAAACAGCACGCCGCCATGGTCGCGCTTGCGGTGGACCCAGCCGGACAATTTCACGGTCTGGCCGGCATCGGCGCTGCGCAGCGCGGCGCAGTTGTGGGTGCGATAGGCGTGCATTTTGGTCGTTCCAGAGCTTTTGTTCAAAGCCGGGGCTGACACACGTCATTCAGCACTTTGTCAAGCGGCGAGATTGGCGTAACGGGGGCCATGCAGATTCATCCGCTGGTGACCGACACCGCGACGCTCGAAGCCCTGTGCGCCCGATGGGCCACCGCCGATTTCATCGCGGTGGACACCGAATTCATGCGCGAGAGCACCTATTATCCCGATCTGTGCCTGGTGCAGGTCGCCTGCCCCGACGAAGCCGCGGCGATCGATCCCAAGAGCCCCGATCTTGATCTCGCCCCCCTCCTCCGCCTGCTGGTGGAAGAGCCGGTGCTGAAGGTGTTCCACGCCGGCGGCCAGGATCTGGAAATCATCTACAACTTGACCGGCAAGACGCCGCAGCCGTTGTTCGACACGCAGATCGCCGCCATGGCGCTGGGGCTGGGCGAACAGATCGGCTACACCAATCTGGTGGCGGCCTATGCCAATGTGCATATCGACAAAGGCGCCCGCTTCACCGACTGGGCGCGCCGGCCGCTGAACGATCGCCAGCTGGAATATGCCATCGGCGATGTCACCCACCTGGCCCGCATCTTTCCCAAGATGGTCGACAAGCTGCGCCGCACCGGCCGCGGCGAGTGGCTGGACGAGGAAATGGCCCGCGCCGGCGATCCGGCCACCTATGCCAATGATCCGGAAAAGGCCTGGGAACGGCTGCGGCTGCCGAGCCGCAAGGCCGATGTGCTGGGCCGGCTGAAGGCGCTGGCGCGCTGGCGCGAGCTCGAAGCGCAGGACAAGGATGTGCCGCGCGGCCGCATCGTGAAGGACGAGACGCTGGCCGATCTCGCCTCCTCCCCGCCCCGTTCGCAGGCCGATCTGGCCAAGGTGCGCGGCCTGTCGGCCGCCTGGGCCGGCAATGCCATCGGCGCGCGCCTGATGGCCGCCATTGAAGCTGCCGAACCGCTGAGCCCCGAAGACATGCCGGCGCGCGAGCCGCAGCGGCCGGGGCTGAGTTCCGAAGGCGCGCTGATTGCCGATCTGTTGAAGCTGCTGCTGAAGATCCGTGCCAAGGAGGCCGGGGTCGCCCCGCGTCTGATCGTGCGCGCCGATGATCTGGAGGCCCTTGCCGCCGGCCAGCGCGACGGCCTGGACATGCTGCAAGGCTGGCGCCGGGAGATTTTCGGCTCCGATGCGCTGGCGCTTGTGGAAGGCCGGCTGGGCTTTGCCGTGGCTGGCGGCAAGCTGAAGATGAGCCGGATCAGCGACTGACGCGGTTCAGGCCGGCTGTGGCACGGCCAGATGCGGCATCACGGCGGCGCGCGCGGTTTCGACATATCGCGCTTTTTCACCGACCGGCGCCACATAATGCAGCGCCGCCGCCGCCGCATCCCAGCCGGCACCGCGCGCGATGATCCAGGCAGCCAGATAGGGTGAGGCGAGGCACCCGCCAGCGGTGGCGACATTGCCGTGGGCCACGAACGGCGCGTCGATCACGTCCACCCCGGCGGCCTGCACCCAGGGCTTGCTGACCAGATCGGTGCAGGCCGGCAGCGTGCCGATCAGGCCGAGCCGGGCGAGCAGCAGCGTGCCCGAACATTGCGCGCGAATCAGTTGGCGGGCGGGATCAAGCCCGATCTGCGCCAGCAGGCCGGCATCCTCCGCAATGGCCCTGGTGTTGATGCCGCTGCCAATGATCACCGCATCGGCGCTGTTGGCAAAGGTCAGCGGCTGCTGCCGTTCCACCACCACGCCGTTCATCGAAGTGACCTTGGCGGTGGGTGCGGTGATATGGGCCCGCCAGCCTTGCGGGCGCAGCCGGTTGAGGATCGCGGCGGCAACGAAACTGTCAATCTCGTTGAAGCCGGCAAAGGTGAGGATCGCAACCTGCATCAGCCGGTCACCAACCGCGACCCAAGGCCAAGACCATTGCCCAGCAGCTTCAGCCGCCGCTGCACGGCATCGCCAGCGAGATCGGCATGGCCGGGGCCAAGGCGCAGCTGCACCGCATCGCCGGCCCGTTCCAGCCGGCTGGCAGCGAGCGCGACGGCGGTGCCGCCGGTGAGCCGCTGGCCCAGCCGAAGGGCAAGGCCCCAGATGCGGGCGCGGGCGAGCAGCGGTGGCGGCGCCAGCCGGGCCAGCGTCGCCATGATCGGTGCATCGGCGCTGCCGCCAAAGTTATGGTGCAGCGCACAGGCCAGCGCCGCCCGCTCTGCGGCCGTGACTGCCACCCAGTTGCCGTGCAGCGCCACATCGACACCGCGTTCGGGGCGGAAATCCGGGTGGGCGCGCCAGGCGATGTCTGACAACAGGCACGCCGCCAGCCGCAACCGCCGCTGGCCGGCCGGTTCATCGGCAAACAGCGGGTCCATCCAGTCGAACAGCATGTCGCCATGTTCGGGGAAGCGGCCCTGGCGGGCGCCTTCGGCCCGCGCCGCCTCGATCAGCGGATCAAGGCTGCGCACCTCGGGCGGCAGATCGGCGAACAACAGGCCTTCGCGCAGGCCAAAGCCCGAAGCGATGACGCTGGATGAGCCCAGTTTCTTGACGACGGCGGCCAGCAGCATGGCAGCGCCCGGCAGCGACGGCAGCCGGCTGGTCGACAGATGCGGCACCGCCTTCAACGTGGCGAGATCGGTGTGCGACAGGCTGCGGAACAATTTGCCCGGCGCGTCGGCCGGCATTTCATATTGGTGCACGATCGGCAGCGGATGGTCGCTGGTCCAGATATGGATCTGCGCCAGCGCCCGCCACGAACCACCGACCATGTAGAAGGGCCGGCCCCGCCCCTCGTCGGCCCAGCCGACCTGGTCCAGCGCCTTGGCAATGAACGGACCCAGCGCCCGCCGGTCGCGCTTTCTGACCGCGTCGAGCCGCAGCGCGCCGATCGGCAGCGAGATGCGGTGGCCCATCTCGCCACCCTTCACCCGGATCAGTTCCAGGCTGCCGCCGCCCAGATCGCCGACCACGCCATCGGCATCGGGAATGCCCGACACCAGCCCCAGCGCCGCGCCGCGGGCTTCGGCCTCGCCATCGATGGTTTCGATCGCAAGCCCACATTCTGCCGCCACCCGGGCGATGAAGGCGGCGCCGTTCTTCGCCTCGCGCACGGCCGCCGTGGCCACGGTGCGCACATTGGCGATGCCCATGGCACGGGTGAGCGCGGCAAAGCGGCGGAGGCCGGCGACCGCCACATCCATCGACGCGTCCGACAATTTGCCGTTGGCGGCGAGCCCACGCCCCAATCCCGCCATCACCTTTTCGTTGAACATGGTGGCCGGGATGCGGGTCCGCCCCTGGTAGACGACAAGGCGGATGCTGTTGCTGCCGATGTCGATGATGGCGCAGCGGTCGTCCCCCGCCGGAGCCGCCGCCAATCCCACCCGTCGCGCCAGGCCCAGCATCGTGTCAGGCAATCCCGGCGGCATCGGTCGCATCGGTCAGTTCATCCTCCTCCTCGGGCAGCAGCAGCACTGGCACGGAAGTGGCATCGCGCATATGGCCGCGGCCCGACAGGGAGGGGTTGGTCATGAAATAGCGGTGGAGGTTGAACGGATCGTCCCGGTCGGCGGCCACGCGGGCATAACGGCCGGCGGCGTCCATTTCCCAGCTCTGCTGATTGTCCTTCAGATTGGCGACCATCACCTGATCCAGCACCTGGGCATGGACGGTGGGATTCTCGATCGGCACCATGATCTCCACCCGGCGATCAAGGTTGCGCGGCATCCAGTCGGCCGAGCTGATGAACACAAGCGCCTTGCGGCTGGGCAATTCATGGCCGCCGCCAAAGACATAGATGCGGCTGTGTTCGAGGAAGCGGCCGATCACCGAGCGGACGCGGATATTGTCGGACAGGCCGGGCACGCCGGGCCGCAGGCAGCAGATGCCGCGCACGATCAGATCAATCTCCACCCCGGCGCGGCTGGCGTCATACAGCTTGTCGATGATGCCGGTGTCGACAAGGCTGTTCAGCTTGACCCAGATTGCCGCCGGCCGCCCGGCCCTGGCATGGGCGATTTCCTCGTCGATCAGGCCATAGAGCCGGTCACGCATGGCCAGCGGCGCCATGCCCAGCTTTTCCAGCCGGGTCGGCTGCACATAACCGGTGATATAGTTCATCACCTGCGCCGCATCGCGGGCGAGGCGCGGATCGGCGGTGAAGAAGGACAGATCAGTGTAGATGCGCGCCGTGATCGGGTGATAATTGCCGGTGCCGAAGTGGACATAGGTGCGGATCGCCGCCCCTTCGCGGCGCACCACCATGCTGAGCTTGGCGTGGGTCTTCCATTCGACAAAGCCATAGACGACCTGCACGCCGGCCCGCTCCAGCTCGCTGGCCCAGCGGATATTCTGCTCCTCGTCGAACCGGGCCTTGAGCTCCACCACCGCCGTCACCGATTTGCCGGCCTCGGCCGCGTCGATCAGGGCGCGCACGATCGGGCTGTTCTTGCCGGCACGATACAGCGTCTGCTTGATGGCAATCACATCGGGATCGGCCGCGGCCTGGCGCAGGAAGGCCAGCACCACCTCGAAGCTTTCATACGGATGGTGGACCACCAGATCCTTGGCACGGATGGCCGCAAAACAATCGCCGCCATGTTCGCGGATGCGTTCCGGGAAGCGCGGCGTGTGCGGTTCAAACTTCAGGTCGGGCCGGTCTTCCTCCACCAGCAGCGCCAGATCATTGATGCCGAGCACGCCCGAGACCAGGATAGTGTCGCGATCCTCCACCCCCAGCTGCCCCTGCACCAGCGCATGCAGATTGGCCGGGGTCGTCTCCTCCATGGTCAGGTGGATCACCTCGCCGCGCCGCCGCCGCTTGAGCGCGGTCTGGTAGAAGCGGACAAGGTCTTCGGCCTCTTCCTCCACTTCGATATCGCTGTCGCGGATGACGCGAAACACGCCGTCGCCCACCAGCTCATAGCCGGGGAAGAGCTGGTTGAAGAAGGCGCGGATGGTGTTTTCAAGGGAAATCCAGCGCATCGCCCGGCCCGGCAGGCGGATGAAGCGCGGCAGCATCGCCGGCAACATCAACAGCGCGCGCAGCAGCTCCTCATCCGATTGGCGGCGCAGTTCGAGGATGAGCGAAAAGCCCTTGTTGGGGATGAAGGGAAACGGATGCGCCGGATCAATGGCCTGGGGCGTCAACACCGGGAAAATCTGATCGAGGAAATGGCTTTCCAGCCATTGCCGTTCCGCCTTGGTCAACCTGTCGGCGGTGATGACATGGAAATCGGCGCGGGCCAGTTCCTTGATCAGCTTGGCCCACACCGCCTGCTGGTCTTCCATCAGCCGGTCGGCCTGTTCGGCAATCGCGGCCAATTGCTGCGCCGGGGTCAGGCCATCGGCGCTCAGCGTATCGATGTTGCCGCGCACCTGGCCGCGCAGGCCGGCGACACGCACCATGAAGAATTCATCAAGATTGTTCCCCGAAATCGACAGGAAGCGCAGCCGTTCCAGCAGCGGGTGGGCGCGGTTCATCGCTTCGGCCAGCACGCGATCGTTGAACGACAGCCACGACAGTTCGCGGTTGATATAGCGCTCTGCCGGGCTGAGCTGGGGGGCGGGTGTGGGGGCCATGTACGTCTTCTACGGCAGGCTTGTTGCAGCGTCAAAACAGGCTGAACTGGCCATCGATCACCTCGCGCGCCAGCGGGATGGTGATGGCCCGGCGCCGGGCCAGCGCTTCGGCATCCAGCGCCGCCACAACCGACTGCGCCGCGCTCAGGCTGCGCTCCATCCGCACCAGCAGCCAGCGGATCAGATCATCGCCCACCTTGATGCCGCGTTCGGCAAACAGCTTGGCCAGCACGGCGGCAAGCAGCTCATCATCCGGCTCGCCCAACCGCACCTGCGGCGTGGCACCCAGCCGGCTGGCGAGATCGGGCAGACCATGGCCCCAATCGCGCGGGACGAGCCGGCTGGTGAGCAGCAGCGGCGTGTCGCGGGTGGCGGCGTTCCAGGCATGGAACAGGCTTTCGGGATCGCGGGTTTCGGCCTGTTCGATGATGCGGGCCTGGGTGCGGGCGGCGAACCAGCCGGCCAGGTGCGACTTGCCGCTGCCTTCCGGCCCGATCAGCAACGTCACCGGCACCGGCCACAGGCCAGGGGTGGCCAGCCAGGCCGCGGCCGACTGGTTGGCTGCGGTGATGGCCAGGCGTTCGGGGCGATGATCAACCGGCCAGGCCAACGGCAACGCCGGTTCGGGCGGCAGGCTCATGGTTTGGTGGCAGGCGGGGGCTTGGGCGCGGGCGGTGCCGGTTGCGGGGCAGCCGCAGGTGCGGCGCGGCGCAGCACCCGGTCATTGCCGTTGGCCACCAGCGCCCAACCCTTGGCGGCCAGCGCGGCCTGCAATGCCGCCTCCCCGCCCGGCATGGCCAGTTCGAACCGGCTGGTGCCGCCCACCGCCGATTGCCGCACCAGCACCTCGCCGCCCGACACCGCGCGCAGCAGATTTTCGGCCCCGGCCAGCGCCGCCGCATCGGGCGTGATCGCCGCCACCAACAGGGCGCCGGCATCGGCCATGGGATCGCCGATCAGCGGCTCGGCCTCCACCACCGGCGCCATGTCGATGCCCAGATCGCGTTCGGCCTGCAGACGGCCGGCCCGCAGCGCCTCGGCATAGATCGCATCAATGCGGCGCACGCCTTCATCCATCAGCGCGGGCAGCGCATTCTCGCTCTTCACGGTCAGGGCAAAGCGGCCCAGTTCCACCCCATCTGGGCCATGCCGGGCGATGAACTGGCCCTTGACCGGCCCGCCCGGGAAGCTGCGGACCAGCCGCACCTCGGCCACCAGCACATCGACCGTGTCGAACCGGGCCATGATGCTGCGCCATGGCCCCCGCTCCGGCCGCCCGGCCTGCCACGCGTTGAGCCACAGATTCTCGGCCGCACCGCCACCGGGCAGCACATAATCAATCGGTGTGACATTGCCGCGCCAGCGCGCCCACGCCTCGGCCCAGGGCGTGCGCGCCTGCATCACAAGGGCTGCACCGCCATCCACCTCGATGGGCAGCAGCAGCATCGGCGGCGATTGCAGCAGGGCGAGGCCACCGCCGACATAATCAGCCGCGCGGCTGCGATCGAATACCACGCCAAGCTTGGCGATATAGCGGGTGGCGGAAAACTGCTCGCCCTGGCTTTCGATGCCGGCCACCATGGCATCGATCTGGCCATCCGACAGCGCGGGCGCCTCCAGCGCCGGCCGGCCGGTCAGCCGGGCCCACAGCTGCGGCCACGCCAGGCGCTGGGCGCGAGACCAGGCGATGCGGCGGGCGTCGTCGACATTCTTGGCCGTCACGTCCACGGCGATGCCGCCCACGGCATAGGCGCTGCCGCCGCCACCCGACGCGTCGGGGGGCGGCACTTCGGCCTTGGGGCTGGCCTGCTGGGCAACGGCGATTGCCGTGATCAGGCCCGCCCCGGCCAGCAGGGCCAGAATGCGCTTCACAGCGGCTGTTTAAGGCGGCGGCGCGGCGGTTGCAAAGGCTGATGCTGGCATTGGCCGGCATCTGGCGCTATGGCGGCGGCCATGACCGACAAACGCCCCCTCACTTATGCCGATGCCGGCGTGGACATCGCTGCCGGCAACGCGCTGGTGAAGGCCATCGCGCCGCTGGCCCGCGCCACCGCCCGGCCCGGTGCGGATGCCGAACTGGGCGGCTTTGGCGGATTCTTCGATCCAAAGGCCGCCGGCTACAAGGATCCGCTGCTGGTCGCGGCCAATGATGGCGTTGGCACCAAGCTGAAACTCGCCATCGATACGGGCCGGCACGACACGGTGGGCATTGATCTGGTGGCGATGTGCGTCAACGATCTGATCGTGCAGGGCGCCGAGCCGCTGTTTTTCCTGGATTATTTCGCCACCGGCAAGTTGGAGAATGGTGTGGCCGCCCGCGTGGTCGCCGGCATCGCACAGGGGTGCAAGCAAGCCGGTTGCGCGCTGATCGGCGGCGAGACGGCGGAAATGCCCGGCATGTATGCGGCGGGCGATTATGATCTGGCCGGCTTTGCCGTTGGCGCGGTGGAGCGCGGCGAGCAGTTGACCGGTGACGGGGTGGTGCCGGGCCAGTTGCTGGTCGGCATCGCCTCATCCGGCGCCCACAGCAATGGTTACAGCCTCATTCGCCGCATCCTGGAACGGTCGGGCGCTGATCTCGCCGCCCCTGCCCCCTTCGATGCCAGCCGCAGCCTCGCCGAAGCGCTGCTGGAGCCGACCCGCATCTATGTGAAGCCGCTGCTGCCGCTGATCCGCGCCGGCCGCATCAAGGCGCTGGCCCATATCACCGGCGGTGGCTTCCTCGAGAATATCCCGCGCGTGCTGCCCACCGGTTCGCGTGCGTTGGTCGCGGCCCCCACCCTGCCGCCGCTGTTTGACTGGCTGCGCGCCGAAGGCGGCGTCGCGGCGGCCGAAATGGCCCGCACCTTCAACTGCGGCACCGGCATGGTGCTGGTGGTGGACCGCAGCGACGCCGACGCCGTGATCGCGGCGCTGGTGGCGGCAGGCGAGCAGGCCAGCGTGATCGGCGAGATCATCGCCGGCCAGAAGGGCTGCGAGGTGCACGGCGCCCCCGGCCAATGGGGCGAAACGGCCGCCTGGACGGCCAGCCACGATGCCTGAAAAAGCGCGGGTCGGCGTCCTCATTTCCGGACGCGGCAGCAACATGGCGGCGCTCCTCTATGCCAGCCGGCTTGATCCGGCCTGCCCCTATGAGATCGTGGTGGTGGGCAGCAATGATCCCGAAGCCGCAGGCCTCAAGCTGGCGGCGGCCGAAGGCATTCCTACCTTCGCGCACAGCCACAAGGGCCTGAAGCGCGCCGAATTCGATGCCATCATCACCCGCGAACTGGAACGGGCCGGTGTCACCCATATCGCGCTCGCCGGCTACATGCGGCTGCTCTCGGCCGAGTTCGTGACCCATTGGCAGGGCCGCTGCCTCAACATCCATCCCAGCCTGCTCCCGAAACACAAGGGCCTGCACACGCACGCGGCCGTGCTGGCGGCGGGCGAGCTTGAGACCGGCTGCACCATCCACATCGTCACCCCCGAACTGGATGATGGCCCGATCCTGGGCCAGGCCCGCATCGCCGTGCTGCCCGGCGACACGCCGGAAACCCTGGCCACCCGGGTACAATATGCCGAGCATCAGCTTTACCCGCGGGTGCTCGCCGATTTCGTCTCCGCGGCCGATCGCCCGGCGGCGCTGCTGGAACGGGTGCGCGGCCTGGCGCTGAACCTGCCGGCGGTGAGCGAGAAACTCTCCCACGGGTCCAACGGCTTCACCATCGAAGGCGGCAAATTCTTCGCCTATTTCAGCGACAATCACCATGGCGACGGCATCACCGCCCTGCTGCTCAAGGTTTCCGGCCTTGATGAACAGGCAATGCTGATCGAGCAGGATCCTGACCGGTTTTTCCGCCCGAAATATTATGGCCCGTCGGGCTGGATCGGCATCGTCCTCACCGACGGGCCAGACTGGGCGATGATCGACGCGATGATGACGGCGGCCTGGCGCCTGTGCGCGCCCAAGCGCCTGGCGATGCTGCCGATCTGAAACGCGGCGGTGCGGCTGCCCATTGCCCGCACGCGCCACCTCTCCTATGCCAGCACACAGGCCCGCGCGCACGCCGTGACGGGCGGCACAAACGGGGGGATCGACGATGCGCATCTTGCTTCTTGCCGCGGCCTTGGCTGGCCTCGCGGCTCAACCATTGCGGGCCCAGGCGAGCGACACGGTTGCCAGCCCGGCCGCTCCGCCGCCGCTGGGCCTGTTCATCGATGGCAAGGGCCCCAACGGCATGAGCGATCTGCCCATGGGCGTGAAGCGCATTCCCGACAGCAACATCGTCGTGTCGGGTCATCAGAAGGGCGGCGCGCTTGGCCTGTTGTTCGGTGTGGTTGGCATGGCGATCCAGAGTTCGGCCAACACCGATGCCGGCGGCAAGCGGACCAACGACATCCAGGACGCGCTGCGGTTTGACGTGACCGGTCGGGCAAGGGAATTGACGACGAGCATCCTGGCCGAAAAGCCGTTCGAGGGCGCCTACACGCTCCTTACCGAGGAGAGCCCAACGGCCGTTTCGATGGTGCCCTATATCGTGCTCACCTTCGTCAACGAGACTGACGTGCGGCCCTATATCGTGCTGAAGACCAAGCTCGAACCCGAAGCCGGCAGCAAGAAACCCCGAACAATTAAGTATTTCTGCTGCGAAGGCCCGGCGATGCCATTGACCGGTGCAGGCAGCCTGACCGAAAACAACGGCGAAAAGCTGAAGGCGCTGCTCAACACCGAGCTGGACACCGCCCTGCGCCTGATGCTGACCGACCGCCGCCAGCCCTTTGCCCGCGACGATGAAGCCCGGCTCGACATCAAGGGATCGCTGCCCTTTGTCGGCAAGCCGCTGAAGTGGCGGGGCTGGGATCTCGGCAACTTCAAGGATTACCGCCTGCTCGAATTTCGCGGCGGCATCATGGTGTTCGGCGGTGTTCATGCCGTCGAGCCGGGGGCGCTGGAGATCACGCCCTATGTGAAGAAGAAGTGAGCCGGCCGGCGGCCAGCGCCATGACGGGAATGCCGCCCGGGCTGAGCCGCCGGGGATTTCTGGCGGCGGTGGGAACCGGGCTGGTCAGCACCACCGGTGCCTGGGCAGCAGCGCCTGATCCGCTGGCGCTGGTTGATCCGGAATTGCGGGCAGCCGCCGAAGCATCGGCCCGCAATGCGGCGCGCCCCAACCCGCCAGCAAACCGCCAGCCGCCGCCCAATCCGGTGCCCCTGCCCCCGCCGGCGCCGCAGCCGGTGATCAGGACCGTGCCCGGACCGCCGGGCGCCCCCGATGTGCGGGTGATGATCATCGACGGGTCGCAGTTGCACCGTGGCAAACCGGTCTATCTGTTCATGCATGGCGGCGGCTTCATCGGTGGCCGCTTCGATCAGAATCTGCAACGGCTGCAGGTGCGCGCGCGGGACAGCGGCTGCATGCTGGTGTCCGTCGAATATCGGCTGGCGCCGGCCACCCGCTTTCCTGGCGCCCTTGAAGACAATTATGCCGTGTTGCGCTGGCTGCACCGCGAGGCCGATGCGCTCGGCATTGATCGGGCCAGGATCGCGGTTGGCGGTGACAGTGCCGGCGGTGGCCATGCGGCCATGCTTGCCATTGCTGCCCGTGATCGCGGCGAGTTCCCGATTGCCTTCCAATTGCTGGTCTATCCGATGCTCGACGACCGCACCGGATCAGGCACGCCGGTGCCGCCGCACATTGGCACCTACGTCTGGACGGTGGACGCGAACCGCAATGGCTGGAGCGCCCTGCTGGGCCAACCGCCGGGCCTGCCGACGGTGCCGCCAGGATCGGTGCCGGGCCGGGTTGAAGATCTCGCCGGTTTGCCGCCGGCCTTCATCGCGGTTGGCGGTCTCGACCTGTTTGTCGAGGAAGATATTGCCTATGCCCGGCGCCTGAACGCCGCTGGTGTGCCGGTGGAATTGCTGGTGGTGCCGGGGGCCTATCACGCCTTCATGAACATCGTGCCGGGCGCCCGGGTCAGTCGCCAGTTCAATGCCGCCATCATCGCGGCGCTGCGGCGCGGTCTGGGCGTGACCACGCCCTGAGGAAAGCAACGAAAAAGGGCCGCAGCATGCGCTGCGGCCCTCGATCGTTCGACCTGGTTCGGTTTAGCCGACGATTTCGCACTGCGAGAAGAAGTAGGCGATTTCGATCGCGGCGTTCTCGTCGCTGTCCGAACCGTGGACGGTGTTGGCTTCGATCGATTCGGCCAGTTCCTTGCGGATGGTGCCAGCATCGGCGTTGGCCGGGTTGGTGGCGCCCATCACCTTGCGATAGGCCGGAACGGCGTCTTCGCCTTCCAGCACCTGCACCACGACCGGGCCGCTGATCATGAACTGCACCAGTTCACCGAAGAAGCCACGCTCGCGGTGGACGGCGTAGAAGCCTTCGGCCTGGGCCTGGGTCAGCTGCAGGCGCTTCTGCGCGACGATGCGCAGGCCAGCGGCTTCGATCATCGCGTTCACCTTGCCGGTGATGTTGCGACGGGTGGCGTCGGGCTTGATGATCGAGAAAGTGCGGGTGATGGCCATGAGAAAAGTCCACTCGGTTGATAGGGGAAACGGATGCGCGGCCCCCTACAGGGCGAGGCGGGAAATGGCAAGGGTGGGACGGCAATGATCCGCCCCCGCTTGGGGAGGTGCCCGCAGGGCGGAGGGGGCGCATGTGTATCGGCGTGCGCGCCCCCTCCGTCAGCCTTCGGCTGCCACCTCCCCCAGAGGGGGAGGATCGGCGCAGTCAGGCTTCGAAATTGTCGGCGATGAAGCGGTCGAGCAGGCGCACGCCATAGCCGGTGGCGCCCTTGTCGTGGACCGCGCCGGGCTTGTTCGACCAGACGGTGCCGGCGACATCGAGATGGGCCCATTTCACGCCGGGCTTCAGGAAGCGGGCAAGGAACTGGGCGGCGCTGATCGAGCCGCCTTCCCGCGGGCCGACATTCTTCATGTCGGCGACATCGCTGTCGATCAGCTTGTCATAGGCATCACCGATCGGCATCCGCCAGAGCTTCTCGCCCACAGCCGCGCCCGCGCTGCGCAGCTGTTCGGCCAGGCCATCATCGTTGCAGAACATGCCGGCATGTTCGTGGCCGAGGCTGATGATGATCGCACCGGTGAGCGTCGCCAGATCGACGACGATTTCCGGCTCGAACGTCTCCTGCGCCCACCACATGGCATCGCACAGCACCAGCCGGCCTTCGGCATCGGTGTTGATCACCTCAACCGTCTGGCCGTTCATGGTGGTGACGACATCGCCGGGGCGCTGGGCATTGCCGTCGGGCATGTTTTCAACGAGGCCCACCACGCCAATGACATGCGCCTTGGCCTTGCGGGCGGCGAGCGCGTGCATGGCGCCGGTCACGGCCCCTGCCCCACCCATGTCCCACTTCATGTCTTCCATGCCGGCCGCCGGCTTCAGGCTGATACCGCCGGTGTCGAACGTCACGCCCTTGCCGACGAACACCACCGGCTTCACGTCATCACGGCCGGTGCCGTTCCAGCGCATGGCCAGCATGCGCGCCGGCCGCACCGAACCCTGCGCCACGCCCAGCAGCGCGCCCATGCCCAGACGCTTCATTTCGGCATCATCCAGCACGATCAGCTCGACACCCAGGCCGGCCAGATCCAGCGCCTTTTCGACAAAGCTTTCGGGATAGAGGATGTTGGGCGGCTCGCTCACCAGCGTGCGGGTGCGGGCAACGCCGCCGGCAATCGCCGCCAGCCGGGCATGCGGGCCGGCAGCATCGGCGGCGCCAACCACCGCCAGATGGGCCAGGCTGGGCTTCTGCTTGTCCTTCAGGCGGGTGCGATAGGGGTTGAACTGCCAGCTGCGCAGCTGGGCGCCGTGGGCAAGATGCGCGGCCTGTTCAGCGGTGAGCACGCCGGTCACATCGACATTGGCCTGGGTTTCGCCGCTGGTCAGCAGCCGGGCGGTGATGGCGCCGCCGATGCGTTCGGCGGTCAATGCGTCCAGCTTGTCGGCCGCGCCCGTACCCACCAGCAGCAGGCGGTGGCAATCAAGGCCGGCGGGGGCGAGCAGTTCGACGATGGCGCCAGCTTCGCCTTCGAACCGGGCCGCCTTTGCCGCGCGCGCCAGCGCACCGCCGGTGGCAGCATCGGCAGCTGCGGCAGGCCCGGCCAGATCACCGGGCCCGGCCAGCACGGCCAGCGCATGAGCGGCATCGGCAACAACAGGCAGGAACGACACGACAAGCATTCAAGCACCCTTTCGATTCGGCAGTCCCTTCAATTAGGCCGGACAAGGCGTGAACCCAAGCACATGGTTGCAGCTTGGTGGCCGCCCGGCTAATCCACCCCGGTGACCCTGCTTTGCCACCCGTTCCCGCGCCGCGCCCTGTGCCTTGCTTCCGTGGCGATGGTGGCCCTGCTGCCCCAGGCCGCGCAGGCGCAGCGCATGAACCCGGCGCTGTGGGGCAATCCCGAACCGCGCAACGTCGATCCGGATGCACCGGTGCGCAAATCCGCCCTGCCCGCCCCCGGCGACATGGTGGATTTCGAAGCGGACCAGCTGGTCTATGACGAAACCGCCCGGCTGGTGACGGCGCAAGGGCGGGTGCGCGTGTCGCGCGATGGTTATGCGCTGGTGGCCGATCGCGTGGAATATCGGCGCGGGGCCGAGGGTGATGCCGGTGAGGTGGTGGCAATCGGCAATGTTTCGATCACCGATCCGGCCGGCAACCAGGCTATGGGCGAACGCATCACCCTGTCTGACAGTCTGAAGGATGGCGCCATTGCCAACATGCTGCTGGTGCTGAATGACGGCGGCCGGCTGGGTGCCCGCGGTGCCACGCGCAACGGCGGCAATTACACGCTGGATCATGCCGCCTATTCGCCATGCGCCGTGGTGAATGGCGATGGCTGCCCGCAGGTGCCGGTTTGGAAGATCAAGGCGGTCAAGATCAGCTATGATGAAACCCGCCACCGCATTTCCTATCGCGATGCCAGCCTGGAAATGTTCGGCGTGCCGGTGTTCTATCTGCCGCGCCTGTCGCACCCCGATGGCGATGCGCCGCGGGCCGGCGGCCTGCTGGTGCCCGCCATCGAAATCCAGCGCCAGCTCGGCATCGGCATTTCCGCCCCGGTGCACATGGCGTTCGGGCCGGATCATGATCTCACGCTCACGCCCTGGCTTTATTCGGCCACCAATCCGGCGCTCGCCTTCCAGGCCCGCCGGCTGCTGGCCGATGGGCCGATCCAGGTCGATGGCATGGTCACCGTGTCGCGCCGCTTTGATCTGGCGCCCAATGGCATCACCGAAATCGACAAGGGCGAACAATTTCGCGGCTATCTGGGCATCAAGGGCCGACTGCAGCACAGCGCGCGCTGGCGTTCGGTCTTCTCCATCCGGCTTTCAAGCGACGACACGTTCAACCGCCGTTATGGCCTGGGCTTTGATGATACGCTGCGCTCGTCCTACGCGCTGGAACGCATCACCAACGAAAGCTGGCTGTCGGTTTCGGCCTGGTATTTCCAGGGCCTGCGCGCCACCGATCGCGCCGGCGAAAGCCCGCTGGTGCTGCCGCTGATCGATTATGACTGGCGCCCTGATTGGCAGGTGGCGGGCGGCCGCATCCGGCTGGGCGCCAACAGCCAGACCATCGTGCGCAGCAGCGGGCAGGACATGTTCCGGGCCCTGGGCTGGGCGCGCTGGGATCGCAGCCTGCTCACCGGCCTTGGCCAGCGCATCGCCTTCACCGGCCTGGCGCGCGGCGACGTCTATGATGTGCGCAACAGCCAGCTGGCCACCTTCCCCGATTATGCCGGGCGCGATGGCTGGCGCGGGCGCGGCATGGCGCTGGCCGCGGTGGACGTCAGCTGGCCCTTTGCCGGCCCGGCCCTGGGCGGCGAGCAGACCATCACACCGCGCGTGCAGCTGGTTGCGGCCCCGAAGGTGCGCAATCTGGGCTTCCCCAACGAGGATGCGCGCGCGTTCGAGCTGGAGGATGTCAGCCTGTTCGATCTGAACCGCGCCCCGGGGTTGGACCGTTTTGAAAGCGGCAGCCGCCTCACCTATGGCGCGGAATACAGCCTTGTCCGCTCCGGATTCCAGCTGATGGCCGAACTCGGCCAATCGGTGCGGTTGAGCGGCGATGGCAACGAATTTTCTGCCGGCACCGGCTTTCGCGGCCAGATGTCGGACGTGGTGGGCCGTATCGCCATGAAACTGGGTGGGCTGGTCGAACTGACCCACCGCTTCCGGCTGGACAAGGACAATCTGGCCGTGCGTCGCAACGAAATCGATCTCACCGTCGGCGGCCGGCGCACCTATGTTTCGGCGGCCTATATCCGCCTCAACCGCAATGTCACGCTGGAGGATCTGGAAGACCGGCAGGAATTGCGCCTGGCCGGCCGGGTTGCCTTCGCGCGTTACTGGACGCTGTTTGGCAACGGCATCATCGATCTCACCACCAAGGCCGACAATCCGCTGGCCACCGGCAACGGCTTTCGCGGCATCCGCCATCGCTTTGGCGTCGAGTATGAGGATGAATGTTTCCGCTTTGGCGTGGGCTGGCGGCGCGATTATGTGGGCGACCGCGATTTCCGCCCCGGCAACGCCTTCCAGATTAGCATCGCGTTCAAGACTCTTGGCCGGTAAACCGGCCGGGGCAAGACTCTTGGCCGGTAAACCGGCCCGGGCAAGACACTTGGCCGGTAAACCGGCCGGGCGGCACAAGCGCCCGCCGCATCTGACTTTTATTTCACCTTTGGTTCAGGCCGGTTGGCGCACAGCGGCCAAGATGATGCTTTCCCCCCGGCGCAGCCATGCGCTAAGGCGGACAAGGTTCTGCGGAGTGATGGAATGCGGTTTCAGTTGATCAAGCGCCCGATGCTGGCCCTGGCTCTTGCCACGGCCGCGCCCCTGGCCTCTGGCCTGGTGGTCGCCGATGCTGCCGGCGCGCAATCCACCGAGCGCAGCTTTTCGGCCGACGATCTGCCCGACATCGTTCTGCTCGGCAATGTCGATCCGGCCCTGCGCAAGGCCCAGGCCATCGTGAACGGCGATGTGATCACAGATACCGATATCGATCACCGGCTGGCGCTGGTGCTGGCGGCCAATGGCGGCCGCATCGACGAGGCCGAACGCCAGCGCCTGCGCCTGCAGATCGTGCGCAACCTGATCGATGAAAAGCTGCAGCTGCAGGAAGCGGCCGAAAACGACATCCGCATCCCCGAATCCGAAGTGCAGCGCTCGTTCGACCGTGTGGCCCAGAATTTCAAGCGGACCCCGGCCCAGTTCGAAGCCTATCTGAGCCAAAGCGGCTCGTCGGCGGCCAGCCTCAAGGCCCAGATCCGCGCCGAGTTGGCCTGGAGCCGCGTGCTGCGGCGCAAGGTGGAGCCGCTGGTCAATGTCGGCGATGACGAGGTGCAGGCGGTGGTGGACAAGCTGAACGCCGCCAAGGGCAAGGACGAATATCATGTGGGCGAGATTTTCCTGACCGCCACCACCGAAAATCTGGACCAGGTGATGGAGGATGCGGCGCGCATCGTTGGCCAGGTGCGTGGCGGCGCCAGCTTTGTTGCCTATGCCCGCCAGTTTTCCGAAGCCTCCACGGCCGGCCTGGGCGGCGATCTGGGCTGGGTCCGCGCCGAGCAGCTGAGCGATGCGCTGGCCCCGGTGCTCGCCGCCATGCAGCCGGGCCAGATCAGCGATCCGATCCCGGTGCCGGGCGGCGTCGCCATCATGTCGCTGCTGGAAAAGCGCCAGGTGCTGGCCGCCGATCCCACCCTTGCCATCCTCAGCCTGAAACAGTTGACCGTGCCGCTGAAGGCCGACACCACCGAGGCACAGGCGCGCGCCAAGGTCGCCGAGTTGGGCAGCCTGACCCAGAAGATGGGCGGCTGTGGCGGGGTGGACGCGCTGGCCAAGCAGGTGGGCGGTGATGTTGCCACCAATGATGCCATCCGCATGAAGGATCTGCCCCCGGCGCTGCAGAATGTGCTGGGCCGGATGTCGATCGGGGAGGCCACGCCGGCCTTTGGCTCGGCCGAGGAAGGCCTGCGCGTGCTGGTGCTGTGCGGCCGCGATGACAGCCAGGTGCAGGCCCAGGCCCCCAATTTCGACGAGATATACAACCAGATGAACGAAGAGCGGGTGGGCATGCGCGCGCGCCGCTATCTGCGCGATCTGCGGCGCGACGCCATCGTCGATTATCGCTGATGGCCGATCCTGCCCCTTCGGCGCCGCTGGCGGTTTCGCTTGGCGATCCGGCCGGGGTTGGCCCGGAAATCATCGCGGCCGCCTGGGAACGGCGTGACAGCGCCGGCCTGCCGCCGTTCCTCGCCATCGGCGATGCCCGTGCCCTGCGCGCCGTGTGGAACGGGCCGATCGCGACGCTTTCCGATCCCAATCACGCCGCGTCGGCCTTTGCCGATGCGTTGCCGCTGATCCAGGTGGATGATCCGGGCGAGATCGTGCCCGGCCAGCCCAATCTGCCCGGTGCCCGCTGCGCGCTCGACAGTCTGGAACTGGCCTGCGGGCTGGCGCGGCAGGGCATGGCATCGGCGCTGGTCACCGGGCCGGTGGCAAAATCGCAGCTGGCCGCCATCGGGTTCAGCTATCCGGGGCAGACCGAATTTGTTGCCGAACGCTGCGGCGTGGCCGCCAGCAATGCGGTGATGATGCTGGCCGGGCCGACGTTGCGCACCGTGCCGCTGACCGTGCACGTGCCGCTGGCCGAGGTGCCGCGGCTGATCACCAGCGATCTGATCATGTGCCGGGCCCGCATCACCGCGCGCAGCCTGGCCCGCGATTTCGGCATCGATGCGCCGCGGCTGGCCATTGCCGGCCTCAACCCCCATGCCGGCGAAAGCGGCACCATCGGGCGGGAGGAGATCGAGATCATCCGCCCGGCGATCGAGGCGCTGCGCGAGGAGGGCATTGACGTGATCGGCCCGCTGCCGGCCGACACGATGTTCCATGCCCATGCCCGCGCCCGCTATGACGCGGCGCTGTGCATGTATCATGACCAGGCGCTGATCCCGCTGAAGGCGCTGCATTTCGATGATGGCGTCAACATTACGCTGGGCCTGCCGATTATCCGCACCTCGCCCGATCATGGCACCGCCTTTGACATTGCCGGCAAGGGCCTGGCCTCCCCCGGTGCGATGATCGCCGCCATCCGCATGGCGGCCGATTGCGCCGCCCGCCGCCGCTGACCAATGGCATTGGCCGACCTGCCCCCCCTGCGTGAGGTGATCGCGGCGCACGGGCTCAACGCCAAGAAATCGCTCGGCCAGAATTTCCTCACCGACACCAATCTGCTCGACCGGATTGCCCGGGTGCCCGGCGATCTGGCCGGCGCCCGTGTTTATGAAGTTGGCCCCGGCCCCGGCGGGCTGACCCGCGCGCTGCTGAGAGCTGGCGCGCATGTGGTGGCGGTGGAGCGGGATGACCGCGCGCTGCCGGCGCTGGCGGAACTCGCTGCCGCCGCCGATGGCCGGCTGCAGGTGGTGGCCGGCGATGCCATGGCGGTGGACCCGGCGGCGCTGGTGGGCCCCGGCGCGCATATCGTCGCCAACCTGCCCTATAATATCGGCACCGCGCTGTTCACCGGCTGGCTGGACGGGCCGCAATGGCCGCCGTGGTGGGCCAGCCTGACCCTGATGTTCCAGAAGGAGGTGGCGCAGCGCATCACAGCCCAGCCGGGCAGCGCAGCCTATGGCCGCCTCGCCGTGCTGGCGCAGTGGCGGTCCACGCCGCGGATTGCGCTCAGCGTGCCGGCGCGCGCCTTCGTGCCGGCGCCAAAGGTGGAATCGGCAGTGGTGCATCTGGTGCCGGCCACACCGATGAGCAGTGCACAGCCGGCCAGGCTCGCCGCGCTGACGGCCGCCGCCTTTGGCCAGCGCCGCAAGATGCTGCGCGCCAGCCTGAAGGGCCTGCCGGGCGCGCTGGAGGCGATGGAGGCCGAGGGCATCAAGCCCGAAGCCCGTGCCGAAACCGTGCCGGTGGCAGCCTTTGCCCGGGCGGCGGCGCGGCTGGGGTGAAGCTCAGCTTTTCGGCTTGGCCGGCGCCTCGGCGGTTTGCGCCGCCTTGCCGATCACACCTTCCAGGCGCACAGCGGCGCTGCAATCGGCCTTGCACAGCGCCTTGATGCGGGCGAGGTTGATCTGCGCCCGCGCCGTTGCGCCGCGTGCCACCAGCGCCCGGCCCTGCCCTTCCAGCGACGCAATGTCGGACGGGTTGAGCGCGAGGGCCTCGCGATAATATTTGACCGCCTTGCCCGGCAGGCCGAGCTTTTCATAGGCCGATGCGATGCCGGCAAAGGCGGCGACATTGCGCGGGTCCACCGCCAGCGCGGCTTCGAAACTGTCGATGGCATCCTGCGCCTTGCCGGCCGCGAGCGCGGTCTGGCCGGCGGCGGCAAACTGGGTGGAGGCAGGCTTCAACTGGTCATCACGGCCCACCGCCGCCGCCGGGGCGGCCAAGACCAGGGCGAGGGAAAGCAGAGCAGAGCGCATCATCATGCCCTGCCAATATCAGAGCCGGGATGACTGTGCGATGAAAAAGCCGTCGCAGCCATCATCGGCGGGCGTCAGCACTTGGGCGGTCCACGGCGCCAGGCCCGGCGTGTCGGCCAGCTGGGCCTCGCCCTCCGCCGGCAGCAGCGAGCAGACGATGTAAACGAGCCGGCCGCCGGGTTTCAGCAGCGAGGCGCCCAATCGGATCAGCATGGCCTGGGTCGCCACCAGCCGGGCCAGCCGGTCCGGAGTCAGTCGCCAGCGGCTTTCCGGGTTGCGCCGCCAGGTGCCGCTGCCCGAACAGGGCGCATCGATCAGCACGGCATCGCAGGCCCCCACCAGATCGGCCAGGGCCTGCGCCTCGGCACCGGGGTTGAGCAGGCGGCTTTCCACGGCCACGCCGGCCCGCTCGCTGCGCGGCGGCAATTGCTGCAGGCGGGCGCGATCGGTGTCGCAGGCGATCAGGCGCCCCTGCCCGGCCATTTCGGCCGCCAGCGCCAGCGTCTTGCCGCCGGCCCCGGCGCACAGATCCACCACCGTCTCACCGGGCCGCACCGCCAGCGCCGCCGCGGCGATCTGGCTGCCTTCGTCCTGCACCTCAATCCGGCCCTCGGCAAAGTCGGGCAGCGCCTCGACATTGGTGCCGGGCGGCAGGCGCACGCCGTGGCGGGTGGCCGGCAGCAATGTCCAATCAGGATGGGCGGCCAGCACGTCATCCCGCCTTGCCTTCAGGCCGTTCACCCGGACATCCAGTGGCGCGCGTTCCAGCAGCGCCCGCGCCTGCCGTTCGGCATCATTGCCAAAGCGTTCGATCAACATGCGTTCCAGCCAGGCCGGCGCGAGGCCGGGGCTGGCCGCCGGCTCGCCATGCACCAGCGGCGGCGGCGCGTGGCCGGCGGCGCCAAACAGCGCCAGCAGGGCCGGATCAGCGCTGCGCGCATGGCCGATCACCGCGGCCCGGCCGCTGACCGGCCGTTCGCCCAGGGATCGCACCACGGCGAACACCAGATCGCGCACGGCCCGCCGGTCCTTCGATCCGGCATAGCGGCGGGTGCTGAAATAGCGCTGGATGATGGTATCGGCCGCCGCCCCGCCATCACGGGCGGCGGCAATCACCTGGTCCAATATCTCGATGGCGGCCTGCAACCGCGCGGCCGGCGTCACCCGCCGGTCGGATAATTGGGGGCCTCGCGGGTGATCGTCACGTCGTGCACGTGGCTTTCCTTCAGGCCGGCGTTGGTGATGCGGATGAACTCGGCCCGCTCCCGGAAATCGGCCAGCGTGGGCGAACCGGTATAGCCCATGGCCGCCTTCACGCCGCCGACCAGCTGGTGCAGCACATTGGCGACCGGGCCCTTGTAGGGCACCTGGCCTTCAATGCCTTCCGGCACCAGCTTCAGCTGATCCTTGATGTCCTGCTGGAAATAACGGTCGGCACTGCCGCGCGCCATCGCACCCACGCTGCCCATGCCGCGATAGGCCTTGTAGGTGCGACCCTGCCACAGGAAGGTCTCGCCCGGCGCTTCCTCGGTGCCGGCCAGCAGGCTGCCGACCATCACCGCGCTGGCGCCAGCGGCCAGCGCCTTGGCAACATCGCCGCTGGTCCTGAGGCCACCATCGGCGATCACCGGGATATTCTGTTTCCAGGCGGCTTCGGCCGTGTCCATCACCGCTGTCAGCTGCGGCACGCCCACGCCGGCGACCACGCGGGTGGTGCAGATGGAACCGGGGCCAATGCCCACCTTGATGCCATCGGCGCCGGCATCAATCAGCGCCATGGCGGCCGACGCGGTGGCCACATTGCCGGCGATCACCTGGGCATTGTTGCTCAACTTCTTGATGCGGTTGACGGCTTCGGCGACGCGGTCGCTATGGCCGTGGGCGGTGTCCACCACGATCAGATCGCATTCGGCATCCAGCAGCGCTTCGGTGCGCTCGAACCCGGCATCGCCCACGGTGGTGGCGGCAGCGACGCGCAGGCGGCCGGCGGCATCCTTGGTGGCATCGGGATGGTTCACCGCGCGCACGATATCCTTCATGGTGATCAGGCCGATGCAATGGCCGGCATCATCCACCACCAGCAGCTTTTCGATGCGGTGGCTGTGCAACAGGCGGCGGGCTTCGGCCTCGGTCACGCCCTGGCGGACCGTCACCAGATTGTCCCGGGTCATCAACTCGGCAATCGGCTGGCCATCATTTTCGGCAAAACGCAGATCGCGGTTGGTGACGATGCCGACCAGCTTGCCCGGCGCGCCATCGGGGCCAACCTTTTCCACCACCGGAAAGCCCGAAATGCCATGGCTGGCCATCAGGGCGCGGGCATCGCCCAGCGTCTGATCCGGAGTCAGCGTCACCGGGTTCACCACCATGCCGCTTTCAAAGCGCTTCACCTGCCGCACCGCCAGCGCCTGCTGCTCCACGGTGAGATTGCGGTGCAGCACGCCGAGGCCGCCCATCTGGGCCATGGCAATCGCCATGCTGCCTTCCGTCACCGTGTCCATCGCGGCCGACAGCATCGGGATGTTCAGCCGGATGGAGCGGGTGACGAAGGTTGAGGTGTCCGCCATGCTGGGCAGCACCGCCGACGCGGCCGGCACCAGCAGCACATCATCGAAAGTGAGGCCAAGGCGGGGTTCCGGACGAATGGGCATGAACGACTCCGTGGCGGGCGGGCTGCGAAAAAGGGTGCGCGTCTATAGGGGCAAGGCGCGCACATGAAAAGAGCGCGCCGCACGAAGCCGTGCGGCGCGCTCCCGTGTCACGTCCGTTGGCCGATCAGGCGGCGTCGCCGATCACCACATCCATGAACTTGGCGATGATGGCACGCGGGCCGGCCTTCACATTGGCCAGCGCGGCCTTGGCACCGGCGGCATCGCCACTGTTCTTCAGGGCAAAGGCCAGGCGCAGGTTCACCGTGTCCTGATCGATCATGGCATTGCCCACCAGCGTCTTGTACCAGGTGATGGCCTTGTCATACTGCTTCAGATTGGCAAACGTGTCGGCCACTACCAGCGCCAGGCGCGGGCTGGTCTTGGCATCCTTTTCCAGCGCGGCCAGGCCGGCCTTGCTTTCGGCGTTCTTCGATGCCGCCTGGGCCACGAATTCCTTGATATTCTGCTTGCTGCCGTCCAGCAGCTGCTTGGCGATGCCTTCCTTCAACACGATCTCGGCTTCGTTGGGCATGCCGCGATCCAGCGCCGCATCGGCATATTCCAGATAGTTGTTGGCATCGGTCATCGCGCCGGCGGCCGACATCAGGCGGCCGAAATCCACCAGCACGTTGTTGTCCAGATTGCCCTGGCGCTGCTTCACCAGGCCGATGGCCAGGTTGTAGCTCTTGGGCTCCGGAAAGGCCTTCACCCAACCCAGTAGCGACGGCAGCAGCTTGTCGTCCATCTTGTTGTCGATGGCGGTCTGGGCGCGGAATTCATACCAGCTGCGATCGCCGGTCTCGTTCTTGGCCTCGCGCAGATCGATGGCCTTGGTCAGCAGTTCATACACACGCGCCGGCTGCTTCAGGGCTGCCGCCACGCTGGCGGCCTGCACGGTGATTTCCACATCATCCGGCTTCTGGCCCAGATAAAATTCATACCAGGTCCAGGCCTTGCCATAATCCTTGCGGTTGCTGGCCAGGCCGGCAACAAACTTGGAGAACATCAGCTTTTCGTCGGGCGTGATGCTCGGCGCCTCGACCGCTTCGGTCAGGCCTTCTTCCAGCTTGGCATTGTCCTTGATGGTCTGAGCCGAAAACAGCTTCAGCTTGGCCAGGATCAGCGCATCATCCTTCTCGGCGCGCGGCACGGCGGCCGCCTCGGTCAGCTTGGCGAGGGCCCCGGCATGATCACCGGCCTGCTGCAGCTTCTGCACCGCCATCACCACCGCCATCACCGGCTTCGACAGCTTGGGCGGGGCCGGCTTGGCGGCCTCAGGCTTCTTCTGGGCCAGCGCCGGGCTGGCGGCGCCCAGGGTGGTGCCAGCCATCAGGCCAATTGCCAGCGCAGTCGTCAAAATCCTCATTCATGCCTCCCTCAAGCCCAAAGGCCTCTCTTCGTTTCGCCTTGGGCTAAGCCGCGACTCTTTCCGCGTCAACCGGTCACACGCACGGTGATTGGCCGTGTGTAACCGGCCAAAGATGAACAATCGGTGAGACAGGCGCTGCGGCCTTGCCGTTCGGCCGGCCAAGGCCGACAATGGTTAACATGACGGCCCTGATCTCCATCGCCGGTGCCAGCGGCCTGCCGCTGCGCTTCCGGGCCATGCTGGCCATGGCGGGCCTTGCCGGGCTGGCCTATCTGCTGCTGGGGCCACTCACCACCGGGCCGGCACATGTGGTGCTGAAAGGCAGCGGCGTGCTGCTGCTGGCGGGTTCGGCGCTGCAGTTGCGCTGTGCCGGCGCATCCTGGCTGGTCCTGGTCATGCTCCTGGGGGCGGCTGGCGACATATTGCTCGCCATCCCCGGCCTGTTCCTTGCCGGCGCGGCCTGCTTCGCACTGGGCCATGCCACCGCCATCGCCTTCTATCTGCAGCATCGGCGCCGGCCGGCGATCGGCGATTTCATCGTGATGGCCGCGCTGCTCGCCTATGCGCTGGCGATGCCGCCACTGCTCACCCCGGCCGGGCAAAGCTTCACCGCAATGCTGGTCTATGCGCTGCTGCTGTGCGCCATGACAGCCACGCTGTGGCTCAGCCGCTTTCCCCGCCTCGCCGCCATCGGCGCCCTGCTGTTCATCGCGTCAGACACGCTGCTGGTGCTGCGCCTGGGCGGCGGCGGGCTGATCGATCCGCTGGTCGATGGCGCGCTGGTCTGGGCCAGCTATTTCGCCGGCCAATGGCTGATCACGCTGGGGGTCGCCCGCGGCCTGCTGGCCAAGGCACAACACGGCGGCTGAACCGGCTCAGGCAGCCGGCTCTGCCCCATCCGTCGCCGCGTCCTCACCATCGGCCGGGATCAGCGCGGCCGACACGACATGCTCATCATCGGCGACCTTGAACAGGGTGACGCCCTGGGCGGCACGGCCCATGATGCGGATATCGGCGGCACGGATGCGGATCAGCTTGGCCTGATCGGTGACCAGCATCACATCATCATCATCATGCGCGGTGAAGCTGGCCACCACATCGCCGTTGCGATCGCTTTCGCCGATGTTGCGGATGCCCTGCCCGCCGCGGCCCGACTGGCGATATTCAAAGGCGGAGCTGCGCTTGCCAAAGCCATTGGCGGTGATGGTGAGGATGAACTCCTCGGCCGCCGCAAACTGGCCCATGCGGGTTTCCGACAGGATGCGCTCACCCGGATCGCTCTTCCAGGCCGCCGCCTTCAGATAATCCTCACGCTCCTCGGTGCTGGCCTCAAAGCCCTTCAGAATGGCCATGGAGACAACTTCGTCCCCGTCGGCCAGCGTCATGCCGCGCACCCCGGTGGAGGTGCGTGACACAAACTCGCGCACATCATCCACGGCAAAGCGGATGGCCTTGCCGCTCTTGGCCGCCAGGAACACATCGTCGGCGGCATCGCACAGCGCCACGCCGATCAGCCGGTCAGTATTTTTCGTTCCTTCTGGGCCATCCTCGAACCTTATGGCGAGCTTGCCGGCGGTGGGCACGCTGGTGAAGGCATCCATGGCGTTGCGGCGCACGCTGCCATGGGCGGTGGCGAACATCACGTGCAGCCGGCCCCATTCGGCCTCATCCTCCGGCAGGGCCAGCGTGGTGATGATCGTCTCACCCTCGGCCAGCGGCAGCAGATTGTTGATCGGCTTGCCCTTGGCCTGCGGGCTGCCCTGCGGCAGGCGCCACACCTTCAGGCGATAGACCTTGCCGGCGGTGGAGAAGAACAGCACCGGATTGTGGGTGGAGGTGACAAACAGCGTCGTCACCGCGTCCTCATCCTTGGTGCCCATGGCGTTGCGGCCCTTGCCGCCGCGCCCCTGCGCCCGATATTCGGCCAGCGCCACGCGCTTGATCCAGCCATCGCGGGTCACGGTCACCACCATGTCCTCCCGCTCGATCAGATCCTCGTCGTCAATATCGTCATGCGCCGTCACGATCTCGGTGCGGCGCTTGGATTGGAACTCGTCCGACACCGCGTCCAGCTCGGCGCGCAGCACGCTGCGCAGCCGCACCCGGCTGGTCAGGATATCGAGCAGATCGGCGATGCTGTCGGCCAGTTCCTTCAGCTCATTGCCGATTTCATCGCGGCCCAACGCCGTCAGCTTCTGCAGGCGCAGATCGAGGATGGCGCGCACCTGGGCCTCGGTCAGGCGAATGGTGGGTGCATCCGCATCCACCGTGCCGGCTTCCACCAGCGCCAGATAGGGGCGGATTTCGGCCGCATCCCAATCCCGCGCCATCAGTGTTTCGCGGGCGTCGGCCGGGCTGGCGCTGGCGCGGATGATGCGCACCACCTCGTCCAGATTGGCCACCGCGATGACCAGGCCGATCAACAGGTGCGCGCGTTCCCGCGCCTTCATCAGTTCGTGCTTGGAACGGCGGGTGATCACCGTTTCACGGAATTCGACAAAGGCGCTGATGATGTCCTTCAGGCCCATCAGCTCGGGCCGGCCACCGCGGATGGCCAGCATGTTGATGGCAAAGCTCTGCTGCGCCGGGGTGTAACGCCACAGCTGGTTCAGCACCACATCAGGCGTCGCGTCGCGCTTCAGATCCAGCACGATGCGCACGCCTTCGCGGTTGCTCTCGTCGCGCAGGTCCGACACGCCCTCGATGCGCTTGTCCTTCACCGCCTCGGCGATCTTCTCCACCAGCGCGTTCTTGCCCTGCTGATAGGGAATTTCGGTCAGCACGATGGCGCGCTTGTCGCCGCGGCCCTCCTCGATCTCGTGGCGGGCACGCAGGCGGATCGAACCGCGCCCGGTTTCATAGGCGGCGCGCAGCTGGCTTGATCCCAGGATCAGGCCACCGGTGGGAAAATCGGGCGCCGGCACATGCGCCATCAGCCCTTCCACCGTGATCAGCGGATCATCGAGATAGGCGCGCACCGCATCCACGACCTCGCCCAGATTGTGCGGCGGGATGTTGGTGGCCATGCCCACGGCAATGCCGCCGGCACCGTTGACCAGCAAATTGGGGAAACGCGCCGGCAACACCGACGGTTCATGTTCGGACCCGTCATAATTGGGGACGAAATCCACCGTGTCCTTGTCGATATCGGCGAGCAGCGCATCGGCCGACTTGGCCAGGCGGGCTTCGGTGTACCGCATGGCGGCCGGGGCATCCGGGTCCATCGAGCCGAAATTGCCCTGCCCGTCGATCAACGGCAGCCGCATCGACCAATCCTGGGTCATGCGCGCCAGCGCGTCATAGATCGCGCTGTCGCCGTGCGGGTGATATTTGCCCATCACATCGCCAACGATGCGGGCCGATTTGCGATAGGGCTTGTTGTGGGTGAAGCCGTTTTCGTGGCTGCCCCACAGGATGCGCCGGTGCACTGGTTTCAGGCCATCGCGCACATCCGGCAGCGCGCGCGCCACGATGACCGACATGGCATAATCAAGGAAACTCGTCCGCATCTCCGTGACGATGGAGACCGGCTGGATATCGGGTGCCCCGGCGGGTGGCTGAATGGTTGATTCCATTGGCTTTTTATCGGCTCAACTTGGCGTGTTGCAAATGCATGACCCGATTAGGGGATTGGGCCGGAAAAGGCCAGTGGAAAGGCTGTTTTCCCGCCATTCTCCAGTCATGCTGGCGCAGGCCAGCATCCACCGTAGGACGGGGGACTATTCGGCAGTCACTAGAGCGCTAGCGGCACAGTCATGCTGGCCTTCGCCAGCATGACTGTGAGGACGGTTACTCCGCCGCGACTGCCAACCCCGGCACCTGCACAAAGCCCTTGCGCCGGGCAATGCGCGCTTCCACCTCGGGGCGGAAATGGCGGATCAGGCCCTGGATCGGCCAGGCGGCAGCGTCGCCCAGGGCGCAGATGGTATGGCCTTCCACCTGCGTGGTGACTTCCAGCAGCATGTCGATCTCGTGCGGTTCGGCGTCACCCGTCACCAGCCGTTCCATCACCCGCCACATCCAGCCCGTGCCTTCGCGGCACGGCGTGCACTGGCCGCAGCTTTCATGCTTGTAGAAATAGCTCAGCCGCGCGATCGCCCGCACGATGTCGGTCGATTTGTCCATCACGATGATGGCGGCGGTGCCCAGGCCGGATTTCAGATCGCGCAGCGCGTCGAAATCCATCGGGCAATCCATGATCTGATGTGCCGGCACCAGTGGCACCGATGATCCGCCGGGGATGACGGCGAGCAGATTGTCCCACCCGCCGCGGATGCCGCCGCAATGTTCATCGATCAGCTGGCGGAAGGGGATGCTCATCGCTTCCTCCACCACGCACGGGCGGTTCACATGGCCGCTGATCTGGAACAGCTTGGTGCCTTCATTCTTGGGCCGGCCGATGGCGGCAAACCATTCGGGCGAGCGGCGCAAGATGGTCGGCACCACGGCAATGCTCTCGACATTGTTGACCGTCGTCGGGTTGCCATAAAGGCCGGCGCCGGCCGGGAACGGCGGTTTCAGCCGCGGCTGGCCCTTCTTGCCTTCCAGGCTTTCGATCATCGCGGTTTCTTCGCCGCAGATATAGGCGCCGCCGCCGCGATGGACGACAACATCGAAATCATAGCCGGTGCCGCAGGCGTTCCGGCCGATCAGCCCGGCAGCATAGGCCTCCTGCACGGCGGCCATCAGCACCTTGGCCTCGGCGATATACTCGCCCCGGATATAGATGAAGGCGGCGCGCGCCCGCATCGCGAAGCCGGCAATCAACGCGCCTTCGATCAGCTTGTGCGGATCATGGCGGATGATCTCGCGGTCCTTGCAGCTGCCGGGTTCGGATTCATCGGCATTGACCACCAGATAGGACGGCCGGTCGGGATTGGGCGTCTTGGGCATGAAGCTCCACTTCATCCCCGTCGGGAAACCCGCGCCGCCGCGCCCGCGCAGGCCGCTGGCCTTGACCGCATCGATCAGGGCATCGGGGCCAACGCTCATCAGATCCTTGGTGTCGGCCCAGTCGCCGCGCTTCTTCGCGGCATCCAGATTCCACGGCTGGAAGCCATAGAGGTTGGTGAAGATGCGATCCTTGTCAGCCAGCATGGCCGTTCACTTCCCTTCGCGCTTGCGCGCCTGTGCGCCCACCGCAATGCCCACCACCAGCAGCGGCATGGCCACGGCCACCATCGACTTGTCGTTGACGATGCCAAAGATCAGCAGGCCGATGGAGGCCAGCATGAGCAGGATCGACAGGATATTGAGCGGCTTCATCACACCATTACCTCCGCTTCAGCAGTCGGTACACCAACAAGACCGACAAGGGCAGCCAGGTGAGCAGAACCGCCAAGAGCGAAATGCTGTTGCCCGGCGCCTCAGCGGCCTGCCTGGCCATCAACGCAAGGCCAAAAACAGCGACAACAAGCGCTGCAAAACCAATGCGCCGATCCATCACACCATATCCGTCAACGTGGTCGGCCCGCCGTCCGGGCACGACGCGGTGCGGCCGATCTGGCTGCCCACCTTCGGCATTTCCCCACGCGCCAGCATGTCCAGGATGGCGGTCATGCTGTCATAGGTCAGGTCTTCATAATTCTCGTCGTTGATCTGCACCATCGGCGCGTTGGCGCAGGCGCCCAGGCATTCCACCTCGGTCAGGGTGAACAGGCCGTCATCTGTGGTGCCATATTTCTTCAGGCCCTTGTCCTTGCAGGCCTTCATCACATCGTCGCTGCCGCGCAGCATGCACGGCGTCGTGCCACACACCTGCACATGGAAGCGGCCGATCGGCTTCAGATTGTACATGGTGTAGAAGCTCGCCACCTCGTACGCCCGGATATAGGGCATGCCGATTTGGGCGGCGACAAACTCGATCACTGGCACCGGCAGCCAGGCGACGCCGGTTTCATCGCGCATCTGATACTGCGCCAGCCACAGCAACGGCATGATGGCGCTGGCCTGGCGGCCGGGCGGATAGAGGCCGATCAGGCGCTGCGCTTCGGCGGCGTTCTCGGCGGTCCAGCTGAAGTCGGAAAAGTCGGTCATGCGCGTTCCAGGGTGGTGCGGGTGCGGTGCGATGGCGTGTCGCCGGTGTTGGGCTCGCCTTCGCGATCGATCAGCAGCGCATGGCATTCGGCGTCGGCCTGCGGGCAGTGTTCGACTCCGCGCGGCACCACCAGCAGATCGCCCTCGCCCAGTTCGGCCACGCCGTCGCGAAACAGGATGCGCATCTGGCCCTTCAACACCAGGAACAGCTCGTCCGTATCGGGGTGGCTGTGCCAGGTGAAGTCGCCGGCAAGCTTCACCAGCCGCAGCTCGTTGCCATTGTAGCCGGCGACGATGCGCGGGTTCCAATGGTCGGAAATACCCGCCAGCTTGTCGGCCAGTGATATGGGCTGCGGCGCACTCACCGGATGAACTCCACGCGACTGCACAGGTCGCCCTCGAAACTGTACACGCTTATCACCTCGAACGGCTCGCCATCCGCCGTGCGCCACACCTTCTCGTGCAGCACGGCGAACGGGCCCAGTTCATGGCCGCTGATGATCTCGGCACGGTTTTCCGGGAACTGGGCAAACATCGCCTTCAGGCCCTGCCGCACGCCTTCCTTGCCATCGCGCAGCACGGCGCCGCGATAGCCGGCCTCCACCGCATCGTCGGTCATCAGCGCCACATAGGCATCGGCATCCTGCGCGTTGTAATGCGCGATCATCGCCTCGGCGATGGCCAGCTTGCTCACCGGTCCACCTCACCAAACACGATGTCCAGGCTGCCCAGCACCGCCGGTGCGTCGGCGAGAAGATGGCCCTTGCACAGGAAATCCATCGCCTGCAGATGCGCCATGCCGGTCGCACGGATATGGCAGCGCCACGGCTTGTTGGTGCCATCAGCGACCAGATAGATGCCGAACTCGCCCTTGGGGCTTTCGGTGGCGACATAGGCTTCGCCGGCCGGCACGTGCAGGCCTTCGGTGTAGAGCTTGAAATGGTGGATCAGCGCTTCCATCGAGCGCTTCATCTCGCGGCGTGACGGCGGCGCCACCTTGCGGTTTTCGGTGATGTGCGGGCCCGCCGGCATGTCGCGCACGCACTGGCGGATGATCTTCACGCTCTCGCGCATTTCCTCCATGCGCACCATGAAGCGGGCATAGCAATCGCCGTCGTTGGAGACGGGCACATTGAAATCGACGAGATGATAGGCGTCATAGGGCTGGGCCTTGCGCAGATCCCAGGCGACGCCGCTGGCGCGGATGCACGGCCCGGTGAACCCCCAGTTGATGGCATCGTCCTTGGAAATCACCCCGATGTCGACATTGCGCTGCTTGAAGATGCGGTTGTCCGCCACCAGGCCCTGGAATTCATCCAGAAGGCGCGGGAAGCCATCACACCAGGCGGCGATATCCTCCAGCATGCCGGCCGGCAGATCCTGGTGCACGCCGCCGGGGCGGAACCAGGCGGCGTGGAAGCGCGCGCCCGACACCCGCTCGTAAAACTCCATCAGCTTTTCGCGCTCTTCAAACAGCCACAGCATCGGCGTCATGGCGCCCACGTCCATGGCATGCGCGGTGGTGTTGAGGATGTGGTTCAGTATGCGGGTGATTTCCGCAAACATGGTGCGGATATATTTGGCGCGCAGCGGCACCTCGATGCCCGCCAGTTTCTCGACGGCGAGCACATAGCTGTGCTCCATGCACATCGGCGACACATAATCGAGGCGGTCCATATAGGGCAGCGCCTGCAGATAGGTCTTGTATTCGATCAGCTTTTCGGTGCCGCGGTGCAACAGGCCGATGTGCGGGTCACACCGCTCGATGATCTCGCCGTCCAGCTCCATCACCAGCCGCAGCACGCCGTGCGCTGCCGGGTGCTGGGGCCCGAAGTTGATCATGTAGTTCTGGATCTCGTTGCCGTCCTTCGCCGGCAGCACGTCGATCGTGTCTTCGGCCGTCCAGGCGGCCCCCGCGGAACCAAGACTGCTCATTGTCCAGCCTTCTCGTCACCCGGCAGCACATAATCGGTGCCATCCCAGGGGCTCAGGAAATCGAAACTGCGGAAATCCTGCGCCAGGCGCACCGGCTCATACACCACGCGCTTGTGCTCTTCCGACCAGCGCAGCTCGACATGGCCGGTCAGCGGGAAATCCTTGCGGAACGGATGACCTTCAAAACCATAATCGGTGAGGATGCGGCGCATGTCGGGGTTGCCGGCAAACATCACACCGAAACAATCCCAGGTCTCGCGCTCATACCAGCCGGCGTTGGCAAACACGCCCGTCAGGCTGGGCACCGGGGCGGCGCCATCGGTGGCCGTCTTCACGCGCAGGCGCAGATTCTTCGCCATCGACAGCAGCTGCACCACCACCTCGAACCGTTCGGCGCGGTCGGGATAATCGGCACCGCAAATGTCAGTCAGCTGGTTGAAGCGCAGATCCTCGGCATCGCGCAGCGCGGTCACGCATTCGACCAGCCGTTCGCGCACCACGGTCACGCTGGTCTCACCGGCATGATCGACCACATGGATCAACGCATCGCCCAGCAGCTCGGCCAGCCGGCCGTGCAACTCGGCATGGCGGGCCATCACCGGCCAGCTGTGTTTGCCCACCTCAGGCGCAATGATCGTCATCTTGCTTACCGTTCGAACACGCCAACGCGGCGGATCTTCCGCTGCAGGGCGAGGATGCCATAAAGCAGGGCTTCGGCCGTCGGCGGGCAGCCGGGCACATAAATGTCCACCGGCACGATCCGGTCACAGCCGCGCACCACCGAATAGCTGTAGTGATAATAGCCGCCGCCATTGGCACAGCTGCCCATGGAGATGACATAGCGCGGCTCGGCCATCTGGTCATAGACGCGGCGCAATGCCGGGGCCATCTTGTTGCACAGCGTGCCGGCCACGATCATCACGTCGGACTGGCGCGGCGAGGCGCGCGGCGCGATGCCAAAGCGCTCCATGTCATAGCGCGGCATGTTGGTGTGCATCATCTCGACCGCGCAGCAGGCGAGGCCAAAGGTCATCCACCACAGGCTGCCGGTGCGGGCCCAGTGGAACAGATCCTCGGTCGAGGTGACGAGAAAGCCCTTGTCCGCCACTTCCTGGGAGACATCGCGCAGGAACAGGTCGCGGTTGTTTTCCGGCAGGGCGATGGCGCCGGTTCCTTCCTGAGGCGTCATCACTCCCACTCCAACGCTCCCACCTTCCAGGCGTAGACAAGGCCGATGGCCAGTTCGCCCAGAAATTCCATCATCGCCCACCAGGCGCTTTCGCCGCCCCAATGCAGGCTCACTGCCCAGGGGAACAGGAAGGCCGCTTCCAGGTCAAACACGATGAACAGGATGGCAACCAGATAGAATTGCACGTCAAATTTGGCGCGCGCATCGGAAAAGGCGGGAAAACCGCTTTCATATTCCGACAATTTCACCGCTTCGGGCTTGGCCGTGCCGGTGAGCGCCGAAACGGCGATGGGGGCGCTGACGAAGATCAGCGCAAAGGCGATGCCCACTGCAAAAAACAGCAATACCGGCAGATATTCAGATGCGATGGCCGACATGGCCTGGGGGCGCCTTCAACAGCTGTTGCGATGCACCATGATTAGCGGCCCCTTGCCGGTGGGGCAACCTCCCAAGCCCAAAAAATGCGACATTTTGTCATCATTTCGGCCAGGGGGGAGCTGGCGCTCAACGCAGCGCGCCGGCCACCAGCTTGTGCAGGCGCGACTGAATGGACTGGTTGCCCGCCACCACCTCGCGCCGGGACACCATGTCCTGCCCACCGCGGAAATCCGAAACGAAGCCGCCGGCCTCGCGGATCAGCAGCATGCCGGCGGCAATATCCCAATAAGACAGGCCGGTTTCCCAGAAGCCGTCAAAGCGCCCGGCCGCCACCCAGGCCAGATCCAGGCTGGCGGCGCCAAAGCGGCGCACACCGGCCACTTCGGGCATCACCGCATCCAGGATGGCGGAAAACTGGGCGCGGTTGCCATGGCCCTGATAGGGGATGCCGGTGGCGATCAGGCAATCATTCAGATCGCGCCGGCCCGACACGCGCAGCCGCCGGTCGCTGAGCCAGGCCCCCCGCCCCTTTTCCGCCCAATAGCTTTCGCCCGTCAGCGGCTGATGGATCAGGCCGGACACCACCTCGCCAACCACTTCGGCGGCGATGGAAATGGCGAAATGCGGGATGCCGTGCAGGAAGTTGGAGGTTCCATCCAGCGGATCGACAATCCAGCGGCAGCGGTCATCGGCCCCCTTGATCTCGCCGCCCTCCTCCAGCAGCAGGCCCCAATCCGGCCGGGCGTGGCGCAACACCTCCACCACGGCGGCTTCGGCGGCCTTGTCGGCATTGGACACGAAATCGGCCGGGCCCTTGCGGCTGACCTGCAGCGCATCCACCTCCCCGAAATCGCGCCGCAGCTTGGGCGCAGCCTTGCGCGCGGCCTTTTCCATGACGGTGATGAGGGACGAATGGGCGACCATGGCTAAATCCTTGCGGCCAGCGGGTGCCGGCCGGGCGTGGGGAACGGGAATGCGAAAGAACGGGCGGCCCTTAACCGAAGCCGCCGCCGATTACCAGCCCAGCACGTCCTTGAAGGCCGCCACCCCGGCACCGGGCCCGCCCTCATGCTCCCAAACGGCGCGGACGACGGCGATGAAATCGGCGCCGGCATCCACCAGCGGCGCGGCATTGTGCGGGAAGATGCCGCCGATGGCGACACAGGGCAGTTGGCTCAGCGTGATCCACCAGCTGAGGATTTCCGGCTGCGGCCGGTAATGGCTGGGCTTGGTGGTGGTGTCGTAAAAGGCGCCGAACGCCACATAATCGGCGCCCTGCTCCCCGGCTTCCATGGCGAGATGCCGGCTGTCGTGGCAGGTGCGGCCGATCTGCGCGCCGGCGCCCAGCAGCGCGCGCGCTTCGGCCAGGCTGCCATCGCCCTGCCCCAGGTGCACGCCATCGGCGCCAGCGCGCTTGGCCAGATCGGCGCGATCATTCAGGATGAAGGCGACCTCGCGCTCATTACAGACCGGCAGCAACGCCTCGCAGGCGCGCAGCACCATGTCGTCGGACACATCCTTCAACCGCAGCTGGAAGGCCGCCACCGGCCCGCCGTCCAGCGCCGCCTTCAGGCTGTCAATGAAGGCCGGGATTTCGATGCGCGCGGGCGAGACGACATAAAGCTGACACGCCGGCCGGTCTTCCTGATCGAAGCGATCAGCAAACTCGGCCGGCAGCGGGATGAGGTCGTCGTCGGTCATGTCTCACAATTCTCGCCATGCTGGCGCAGGCCAGCATCCATTTTGCCGACAGCGCTGTCTCACGCCTTGCCGAGATAGATGTCGATGATCTTGTCCAGCATCGCCATGGCTTCGGCGCGCGGACGCTGGAAGGTGTTGCGGCCGATGATGCTGCCGTTGCCGCCGCCGTCGCGGATGGCATAGGCATCTTCATACACGGCATCGGTGCCCTTGGTGGCGCCGCCCGAGAACACCACCAGCCGGCGGCCGTTCAGGCAGGATTTGACCACATGGGAAACGCGCTTGGCCTGCGTGGACCAGTCGCCGCCCTCATAGGCCTTCACCGCATCCTTCTGCTCGATATGCGCGCTCGGCAGCTTCACCTTGATGATGTGCGCGCCGAGCAGCGCCGCCATGTGCGCGGCATAGGCGCCGACGTCGAGCGCCAGCTCGCCATCCTTCGACAGCTTGCCGCCACGCGGATAGCTCCACAGCACGGTGGCGAGGCCGACCGACTTGGCTTCGGCAGCCAGCTCGCCGAACTCCTCCATCATGTCGAACACATCATCCGCACCCGGATAGATGGTGAAGCCGATGGCGGCGCAGCCCAGGCGCAGCGCGTCGTGCACGGTGCCGGTCACGGCCTGGTTGATGCCGGTCGCCCAGCTGTTGCTGCTGTTCACCTTCAGGATGGTCGGGATCTGGCCGGCGAACGTGTCGGCGCCCGCCTCCAGCATGCCCAGCGGCGCGGCATAGGCCGACAGGCCGGCATCAATGGCCAACTGGTAGTGGTAATGCGGATCATAGGCATCGGGGTTGGGCGCAAAGCTTCGGGCCGGGCCATGCTCGAAGCCTTGGTCCACCGGCAGGATCACCATCTTGCCGGTGCCGCCCAGCCGGCCCTGCATCAGCATGCGGGCGATGTTGGCCTTGGTGCCGGGATTGTCGCTCTCATAATTGGCCAGGATGGCCTTCACGGTCGGCGTGATCGACATAAATCCCCCTCTTCTCAATGCTGAAGTGCAACGACACCGGGCAAAGCCTTGCCTTCCATCCATTCCAGGAAGGCGCCGCCGGCGGTCGAAATGAAGCTGAAATCCTGCGTCACGCCGGCATGGGCCAGCGCCGCCACCGTGTCGCCACCACCGGCCACGGTCAGCAGCGTGCCGCCTTGCGTCAACGCGGCCGCCGTGCGGGCCAGCGCCACCGTGGCTGCATCGAACGGCGCGATTTCAAATGCACCCAGCGGCCCGTTCCACACGCAGGTCGCACAGGTTTTCAGGGCATCAGCCAGCGCCTCGACCGCCGCCGGGCCGATGTCCAGCACCATCTCGTCGGCGGCTATGTCATGGATATTGGCGCCGCGGTTCTCGGCCTGCGCCTTGAATTCCTTGGCCACCACCACGTCATAGGGCAGATGGATGGTGCAGCCGGCCGCTTCGGCCCGCGCCATGATGTCGAGCGCGGTGGCCTTCAGATCATGCTCGCACAGCGATTTGCCGACATCGATGCCGCGCGCCGCCAGGAAGGTGTTGGCCATGCCGCCGCCGATCATCAGATGATCAACCTTGCCGACCAGATTGGTGAGCACATCGATCTTGCTCGACACCTTGGCGCCGCCGACCACGGCTGCCACCGGGCGCCTGGGCGTGCCCAGCGCCGCCTGCAACGCCTTCAGCTCGGCCTCCATCGTGCGGCCGGCAAAGGCCAGCAGATGATGGGCCAGGCCTTCGGTGCTGGCATGGGCGCGATGCGCCGCCGAAAAGGCATCGTTCACATAATAATCGCCCAGCTTGGCCAGTTCGGCCACGAAGGCCGGATCATTGGCCTCCTCCCCGGCATGGAAGCGGGTGTTTTCCAGAACCGCCACCGCGCCTTCCGGCAGGGCGGCCAGCGCCGCCGCCGCGGCTACGCCCACGCAATCATCGATGAACGCCACATCGCGGCCCAGCACGCCGGCCAGCGCCTTGGCCACCGGGGCCAGGCTGTTCTTCGCATCCCGCCCCTTGGGCCGGCCAAAGTGCGACAGCACCGCCACACGCGCGCCGGCATCGGCGAGCCCGGCGATGGTGGCCACGGCGGCGCGCAGGCGGGTGTCATCCCCCACGACACCGTCCGCCATCGGCACGTTCAGATCGGCGCGGACCAGCACGGTCTTGCCGGCCTGTGCCGGCATGTCATCGATGGTGCGAAAGCCGGCCATGGTTCAGAGGAACTTGCCCATGGCAACCGCCGTGTCAGCCATGCGGTTGGAGAAGCCCCATTCATTGTCATACCAGGCCAGCACGCGCACCAGATTGCCGCCGATCACCGCGGTTTCCAGGCTGTCCACGGTGGACGAGGCCGGGCTGTGGTTGAAATCGATGCTCACCAGCGGCTCGACGGCGAAATCCAGCACGCCCTTCAGCTCGCCATTGGCGGCCGCGGCCAGCGCGGCGTTGATCTCCTCCTTCGTCGTCGCCTTGGCGCTTTCGAAGGTCAGGTCCACCACGCTCACATTCGGGGTCGGCACGCGGATGGCCGACCCATCCAGCTTGCCCTTGAGCTGCGGCAGCACCTCACCCACGGCGCGGGCAGCCCCGGTGGTGGTGGGGATCATCGACAGGGCGGCAGCGCGGGCGCGGCGCGGATCGTCGTGGATCTGATCGAGGATCTTCTGATCGTTGGTATAGGCGTGCACCGTCGTCATCAGGCCCTTCACGATGCCGAACTCCCGGTCCAGCACCATGGCCACCGGCGCCAGGCAGTTGGTGGTGCACGAGGCGTTGGAAACGATATTATGCTCCGCCGCCAGCTTGCCGTGGTTGACGCCATACACCACCGTCAGATCGACATTCTTGCCGGGGGCGGAGATCAGCACCTTCTTCGCACCAGCCGTGATATGGGCGCCGGCCTTGGCGGCATCGGTGAAGAAACCGGTGCATTCCAGCGCGATGTCCACGCCCATGGCGGCGTGCGGCAGCTTGGCCGGGTCACGCTCGGCGGTCACGGCGATGCGCTTGCCATTCACCACGATGGCGTCGCCATCCACGCTCACGCTGCCCGGGAAGGCGCCGTGCACGCTGTCGCGCGCCAGCAGCCGGGCATTGGCCTGGGCGCTGGCGAGATCGTTGATCGCCACCACCTCGATATCGGTGCGGCCGGATTCGGCGATGGCGCGCAGCACGTTGCGGCCGATGCGCCCGAAACCGTTGATTGCAACCTTCACAGCCATGTCACTCACCTTTCCTCAGCGACCCAGTTGGGCCTTCACCCGCGCGGCAATCGCCGGCGCGGTCAAACCATATTCGGCATAGAGCCGCTCGGCCGGCGCCGAAGCGCCAAAATGATCAACCCCGATGTTGAGGCCATCGCTGCCCGTCCAGCGCTCCCAACCCAGGGTGACGCCGGCTTCCACCGACACCTTCAATACGCCCGCCGGCAACACATCGGCGCGATAGGCGGCATCCTGCGTCGCAAACGCCTCCCAGCACGGCATCGACACCACATCACAGCCAATGCCATCGGTCTCCAGCAACCTGGCCGCTTCGGCCGCGATATGCACTTCCGAACCGGTGGCGATCAGCACGGCGGCCCGCGGGGCCGTGGCGGCCACCAGGCGATAGGCGCCGCGCGCGCCGCGGTTCTCGCCGCCATCGCTGCGCAGCGGCGGCAGATTCTGGCGCGACAGGGCCAGCACCGACGGGCGCTTCTCGTCCTTCAGGGCGCAGGCCCAGGCCTCGGCGGTTTCCACCGCATCGGCCGGCCGCCACACCGCCACATTGGGCATGGCGCGCAAGGACGCCAGATGCTCGATCGGCTGGTGGGTCGGGCCATCCTCGCCCAGGCCGATGCTGTCGTGCGTCGCCACATGGATCACGCGGATCTGCTGGATGGCGGCGAGACGGATGGCGTTGCGCATGTAATCGCTGAACACCAGGAAGGTGCCGCCATAAGGAATGATGCCGCCGTGCAGCGCCATGCCGTTCATCGCGGCGGCCATGCCGAATTCGCGGATGCCATAGTGGACATAGCGGCCGGCATAATCGGCCGCGCCAAACAGCGCCTGGCCCTTGGCCTTGGTGTTGTTCGATCCGGTCAGGTCGGCCGAACCGCCCACCAGTTCGGGCAGGGCCGGCACCAGCGCATCCAGTGCCATCTCGCTGGCCTTGCGCGTGGCCACCTTGGGCGGATTGGCGATCAGGCTGGCCACATGCGCCTGATAGGCGGCGGCGCCTTCGGGCAGACGGCCATCCATGCGGCGGGTGAACTCGCCGGCCTGGTCGCTGGCGGCCAGCCGGGCTTCCCAGGCGGTCCGGGCGGCGGCGCCACGGGCACCCAGCCCTTCCCACCAGGCCTTGATGTCGGCCGGAATCTCGAACGGGCCATGGTTCCAGCCCAGCGCGGCCCGGGCGCCCTCGATCTCCTTGGCGCCCAGCGGGCTGCCATGGCTGCCGCTGGTGCCGGCCTTGGTGGGCGCGCCCTTGCCGATGGTGGTCTTCGCCGCGATCAGGCTGGGGCGCGGATCGGCCTTCGCCGCCGTCAAGGCCGCGTCGATGCTGGCAAAATCATGCCCGTCACAGGCCACGACATGCCAACCGGCCGCCGCAAAGCGCGCGGCCATGTTTTCCGAACTGGCCAGGCTCACCGGGCCGTCGATGGAAATGCCATTGTCGTCCCAGATCACGTTCAGCCGGCCCAGCTGCAGATGGCCGGCCAGCGAAATCGCCTCCTGGGAAATCCCCTCCATCAAACAGCCATCGCCGGCGATCACCCAGGTGTGGTGATCCACCAGGCCGTCACCGAACACGCCGTTCAGATGGCGCTCGGCCATCGCCATGCCCACTGCCATGGCCAGGCCCTGGCCCAGCGGCCCGGTGGTGCATTCCACGCCCGGCAGTTCGGTGTTTTCCGGGTGGCCGGCGCAGGGTGAGTGCCACTGGCGGAAGCGCTTGATGTCGTCCAGCGTCGGCTGGGCATAGCCGGTCAGGTGCAGCAGCGCATAGATCAGCATCGAACCATGGCCGGCCGACAGCACGAAGCGATCCCGATCCGGCCAGCGCGGCGCGGCCGGATCAAATTTCAGGTGATTGGCAAACAGCACCGTCGCCACATCGGCCATGCCCATCGGCATGCCGGGATGGCCGCTGTTGGCGGCCTCCACCGCGTCCATGGCCAAGGCACGGATGGCATTGGCGCAGCGGTTCAGATCGGTCATCGCGGCCGGTCCTTGTGTGTGGCGCCACCATGGGTGGCAGTGCAGTTCGGATTGACGTGCGCGGCTTTGGCCGAAGCATGGCGGCAACGTCAACCTTTTGCTGTTGCGCGCGGCGAAATTGACAGGCGCGATTCTTGACGCTCGTTGACAATTGCTCTTATGTCTGCGGTGCAAGCCGTTGAGCTTGGCGGGGAGAATGGCCATTTCCGAGCTGGAGAGCCTGTTGGCGCGACTCGAAAGCGCAATCGGTGCCATCGAACGGCGCCGCCTCACCGATGCGGCCGCCCTGAACGATCTGCGCACGGCCCAGGCCGGCGACCGCGCCCGCCTCGCCCGGATCGAGGCGGCGGCCAGCGACACCGTGGCGGCGCTAGATGCGCTGCTGGCCGGGAACGGCTGATGGGCCAGGCACTGCTCACCATCGCTGGCCGCAGCTATCGCATCCCGGCGCGCGACGGCGACGAGGCGCGGATTTCGCGCCTGGGCGACGAATTGTCGGCCCGCGCCCACCGGCTGACGACGGCGCTGGGCGTGCTGCCGGAAAACCAGCTGCTGGTGCTGGTGTCCCTGATGCTGGCCGATGAACTGGCCGAAGCGCGCGGCGCCAATCCGCCATCGCTGGCCCCGGTGACGGCGGCTGCCACAGCCACCGCCGCCCCCGACCTGTCGCGGTTGGCGGCGCTGGTCGAACGGCTTGAGGCGATTGCCCGCACTTGAGCGGGCGGCCCCAAGCGCCTATAGCCAGACGTGGCGGGCACTGCCCGGTACGAGCAAGCAAGCATCCCTGAGGCGATAATCATCCTATTGGGGGCTGGCCCTGGGTGAACCGTGGTTCACCACAACTGGTTCCCACCTGACGTTACTGGCGTCAGAGGATCTTCAAGTCCAACGGCCCATGGTGGTCCCGCCACATCACCCGAGAGCTGCCGTGACCAAGACCGACCTTCGCCGCACCTATCGCGCCGCCCGCAAGGCCTTTGTCGCCAACCTTGGCCCCGGCGTGCGGGAACGGCTGGAACGCCAATTGGCCGCGATGATTGCCCCGGCGCTGGCCGGTGTGCGCATGGCCGGCAGCTATGCCGCCGTGGCTGACGAGATCGACCCGGTGTGGATCGAAAAGCAGCTGGGCCCCCACGCCTTCCCGCGCGTCGCCGGCCCCAATACCAGCTTCCACCAGGTGGAATGGAGCGCGCTGGTGCCCGGCTTCCAGAATATTCCCGAGCCGCCGGCCAGCGCTCGCCAAGTGGAACCCGACCTGCTGCTGGTGCCGCTGGTCGCCGTCACCTTGGGCGGCGTGCGGTTGGGCCAGGGCCGCGGCTATTATGACCGGGCGCTGGCGGCCTTGCGCCAGCACCGCCCGGTGCGGGCCATCGGCCTTGCCTGGGAATGCCAGATTGCCCCGGCCCTGCCGGCCGAGCCGTGGGACATGCCGCTGGACCTGATCGCGACACCGGAGCGGCTGGTGGACTGCCGCAAATATCGCTAAGGCGCTCCGCCATGAGCGTGGCCCCGCACCGCATCCCCCCCGAACCCAGCTGGCGCAAGCCGGTCGGGATGCTGGGCATCGTGCTGTACATCACCGCCTATGCCCTTGCCATCGCGGCGCTGGCGGATTGGCTGCAGGGCTTGCCGCGCCTGTTGGAACTGCTGGTTTATGCCGCGGCCGGCATTGCCTGGATCGCGCCGCTGAAGCCGGTGCTGCTGTGGATGAACACCGGCCGCTGGAGAGTGAAATGACCGTGAAGCCGCCCGAGCAGTGCCAGACCATGATCGAGGTGCGCGCCGGCGTTGACGCGCTCGATCGCGAACTGGTCGCCCTGCTCGCCCGCCGCTTCGGTTACATGAACGCGGCTGCCCGCATCAAGCCAACCCGCGGCGCCGTGCGCGACGAGGCGCGCAAGGCCCAGGTGATTGCCAACGCGGCGGCTGCCGCCAGCGAAGCCGGCCTGCCTGCGGGCCTCGCTGAAGCGCTTTGGGAGACCTTGGTGGAAGCCAGCATCGCGCACGAATTCGGCGAATGGGACCGCCTGCGGCCAATGGAAAATCTGGCAACGCCCGACGCGGCCTGATCCGCCGCCGCACCGCCAAAGGAAAAGCCCCGCTGCCATCACTGGCAGCGGGGCTTTTTCATGCCGCCACTTGCAGGGCAAGTGGCGCGAGTGACGGGGCTCGAACCCGCGACCTTCGGCGTGACAGGCCGACGCTCTAACCGACTGAGCTACACCCGCGTGTCTTGCGGAGCCGCGCTGATATGGACGGCGCGCCGCCCTGTCAAGCATCATATCAAATCATGTTGTGGACAAATGCCGATCGGCTAGGAGGTTGGCCATGACCACCGACTCCCCCGACGCCGTCGCCACCCGCGCCGTTGCCCGCCTCCTCTCCCTCCTCAATCTCGAAGAGGTGGAAACCGATCTGTTCCGCAGCCAGTCCACCGATGAAGGCTGGATCCGCGTCTATGGCGGCCAGGTGGTGGCCCAGGCGTTGATGGCCGCCAGCCGCACGGTCGAACAGCCGCGTCTGTGCCACAGCCTGCACAGCTATTTCATCCGCCCCGGCGATCCAAAGCTGCCCATCGTCTACAAGGTGGAGCGGGACCGGGACGGCGCCGGCTTCACCACGCGGCGCATCATCGCCATCCAGAAAGGCCGGCCAATCTTCAACATGGCCGCCAGTTTCCAGGTGCCGGAAGACGGCCTCGAACATGCCGTATCCCCGCCATCCGACGTGCCGCACCCCGATGGCCTGGAAAGCGATTCGGACTGGGCCCGCCGCAACGCCCCCCTGGCGCCCGAACCCTGGCGCACCATCTGGCTCACCCGTGAACGGCCACTCGATGTGCGCGCGGTCGAAGGCGATGATGATTTCTTCAATCCGCAGAAACGCCCGCCCCAGCAGCGCCACTGGATTCGCCTCGCCGCCGCCCTGTCCCCCGAACAGGCCGCCGATCCGGTGCTGCAACGCTGCCTGTTCGCCTATGCCAGCGACATGACCCTGCTCGACACCTGCCTTGCCCCCCATGGCATCAGCTGGGCCAACCCGGCGCTGCAATCGGCCAGCCTCGATCACGCCATCTGGTTCAACCAGACGCCGGACATGAACCAGTGGCACCTGTTCGATCAGGATTCGCCGATGGCCGCTGGCGGGCGCGGCACCAACCGTGCCATCGTGCATGACATCAATGGACGCCCCATCGCCTGCGTGATGCAGGAAGGGCTGATCCGTTACCGGCCGTGACCAGCCCCCGCCCCGGCATCGCCCACCGTCTCAAACGCCCGCCCTATCATTCGGCGCTGGGGCCGGGCCTCGTCACCGGCGCGGCCGATGACGATCCATCGGGCATAGCCACCTATGCCCAGGCCGGCGCCAGCTATGGCTATGCCCTGTTGTGGCCGGTGGTGCTGGCCTGGCCCTTCCTCACCGCCTTCCAGTTCACCTGCGCCGAAATCGCCCGGGTCACCGGCAAGGGCCTCGCTGCCAATCTGAAATCCAGCCTGCCGCGCCCGGCGGTATGGGCGGTCGTGGTGCTGCTGCTCGGCGCCAACATCCTCAACATCGCCGCCGATATCGCCGCCATGGCCGAGGCGACACGGCTGGTCGCGGGCGGCAACCGCACGGCGCTGATGGCCGGCTTTGCCCTGCTGTCGCTGGGGCTGCAGGTGTTCGTGCCCTATCACCGCTATGTCGGGCTGCTGAAATGGCTGACCCTGTCGCTGTTCGCCTATGTCGGCGTGGTGCTGGTCGCCGGTGTGCCCTGGGCCGCCTTTGCCGCCGGCCTGTGGCCCAGCCTGCCGGCCGGCAGCGCCACAACAGTCGTCGCGATCCTGGGCACCACCATCAGCCCCTATCTCTTCTTCTGGCAAAGCGCGCAGGAACTGGAAGAGATGCAGTTGCACCACGCCACCCCGCTGTCCCGCCGGCCGCGCGGCGCGGCCCAGGAACTCAACCGCCTGGTGATCGACAGCGCCGCCGGTTTCCTGGTCACCATGGTCATATCGCTGTGCATCATTGCCGCCACGGCCGCCACGCTGCACGGCGCCGGCAGCCATCCCATCACCACCGCCGCCGATGCCGCCGCTGCCCTCAGGCCCATCGCCGGCGATTTCGCCTTCGCGCTCTTTGCCTGCGGCATCATCGGCACCGGCCTGCTCGCCGTGCCGGTGCTGGCCGGTTCGGCCGCCTATGCGCTGGCCGAACTCATGGGCTGGCGCGCCGGGCTGGAGCTGAAACCGCGTGAGGCGGCCGGCTTCTATGGCGTCATCGCGGTTTCGGTGCTGGCCGCCTTCCTGATCGATCTGGCCGGCATTGATGCCATGCAGGCCCTGTTCTGGACAGCGGTGGCCAATGGCGTGGTGGCGGTGCCGGTGATGCTGGCGATCATGCTGCTGGCCAGCCGGCGCCGCGTGATGGGCAATTTCCGCGTGTCGGGCGGCCAGGCGGTGCTGGGTTGGGGCGCGGTTGCCCTGATGGCGGCGGCCAGCGCCGGCATGCTGCTGTTGTGACGCATCCCATTGGCGCGGCCGGGCCGCGGCCCTAATCTTGCCCCCGACTCAACAACAGGGGAACCACCATGGCCACGCTCACCCGCCCGGATGGCACCGAAGCCGCCGATCTGGCCCTGTCGCGGCGCGCGCTGCTGCTGGCGGCAGGCTATGCCGCGTTTGACATCGCGGCCAATGCCGAACCGATCAGCACGCCCGATACCGGCCTTGTAACTGGCTGGGAAACCCTGCCCGGCGGCCTGCCCGCCTATGTCGCGCGGCCGGCGAAGAAAGGCAAACACCCCGCCGTCATCGTGGTGAACGAGATTTTCGGCGTGCACGCCTGGATCCAGGATGTCTGCCGCCGCTTTGCCCAGGCCGGCTATGTTGCCATCGCGCCGGAGTATTTCTTCCGCGGCGATCCCGACAAGACGCTGCCCAAGCTCACCGATTTTACCGCCATCCGCGCCATCGTCGCCAAGGCCGGCCACGAACAGGTGATGGGCGACACGAAAACCACGCTCGATTGGCTGGCGGGCCAGGGCTTCGTCAACGGCAGGAAGCTTGCCATCACCGGCTTCTGCTGGGGCGGTGCCGTCACCTGGATGGCCGCCGCCCGCTTCCCGCAATTGAAGGCCGGCGGCGCCTGGTATGGCCGCATCAAGGGCGATCCCGGTGCCGAAGGGCGCAAATGGCCGCTGGAGATCGCTTCCGAGCTGAAGGCCCCCGTCCTCGGCCTCTATGGCGCGCTCGACAAGGGCATCCCGGTCGCCGATGTGGAGGCGATGCAGGCCGCGCTGAAGGGCAGCAAGAGCCAAATCATCCTCTACCCTGAGGCCGATCACGGCTTCCTCGCCGATTATCGCCCCAGCTATAACGCGGCAGCCGGCCAGGATGCGTGGGCCAAGCTGCTGGCGCACTTCAAGGCCAACGGCGTGTGATCCGCCGGCTCGCCCCGCTGGCCCTGCTGCTGGCCACCGCCGCCGCCCCGCCCGCGATGATGGACGTGGCGCCCGCCCCGGCGGCCAGCCCATTGCTGCTGAACAGCGCCGATGATGCCCGCCTTGTCTGTGGGGAGCGGGTAGACGTCGCCAAGCAACTGGCCTGCGTGTCGTGGCTCAACGGCGCCTATCAGATCGCCACCCGCTACCAGTCGCTCAGCCCGCAGCTGTTCCCCGACAGCTGCCCGCCCGCCGGCGCCGCCCCGCTCGGCCGGCAACGCGAGCTGCTGCTGGCCTGGCTCGCTGCCAACCCCGGCGAACGCGTCAGCCCGGCGCTGCTGGCCTATCGCAAGGCCATGGCCGCCGCCTTCCCCTGCCCGCCCGGCTGACCCATGAAACAGCTCGCCGCCCTGCTCCTTCTCGCTGCCGTGCCCGCTGCGGCCCAGCCGGCCGACAATCCCGTCGCCATGGCCACCGGCGCCCATCTCCAGGCCATCTGCGGCAACCAGGAGGCCCGTGATCGCCGCATCATCTGCCTGTCATGGCTGAACGGTGCCGCCCAGGGCACCGGCTGGTTCAAGCCGCGTGATCCGGCGCAGACTCCGGCCTTCTGCCCGCCCAGCCTGAATTTCGATCTCGCCGCCTATCGGAGCATCATCCTGGCCTGGCTGGCCAAGCACCCGGCCGATCTGGCCCGCCCGTCGATCGAGGTGTACAGCCGCGCGCTGGCGGCGGCCTACCCCTGCCGCAAGCGCTGATCCGGCCGTTTCAATTCCACAGCGCCGAAGCGGGATAGGTGGCGATCAACAGCAACAGGCAGCCCACCACCACCCGCCGGTCACGCGCCACGATGGCCAGCAGCGTGATCGGAAAAAAGGACCAGGTGAACAGGATCGCCCTGAACGACCCCAACGGGAACTTGGGAAACAGCGTCAGCGTCACCGCCAGCAGCGCGGCATTGCACAGCATCACGCCGGCCAGCACGGTGCGGCGATGCTGCTCAAAATGGGCATCCAGATCGTCGCACGCCTCGATATCGTTGGGAAACACCAGCGAGGCCACCACGTAATAAACCCCGGTCAGCACGAACCCGCCAAACAGCACCGGCCAGCTGATCGGCAGCAGCTCGCGCATCGCCCAGCCATACATCCAGAACGACACGACATCGCAGCTCACGAACAGGCCGAGCAGCGCGGTCGGCCAGCCGATGCGCACCTTGTGGCTGGCCTTCAGACAGCGCGCCAGCCCGCCCAGCCCTTCGGCCAGCGCCAGGCCCAGCAGCAGGCCCATCAGCGAAAAGATGAATTCAAACCCGCTCATGCCCCGATACCCCCGCCTGCCCCTGATGGCATGGCCGTGGCGGCAGGCAACCGCCACAGTGTCGCTGCACCCGAAAAATTCGGGGTGGCACGCCGTCTCCGGCCCGGTTAGCCCTTGGCCATGACCAGCGGCCCCAACGCCCTCACGCCCAAGGAACAGGAAACGCTGCGCCTGCTGGCCCAGGGGCATGACGCCAAGAGCATCGCCCGCCATCTCGGCCTGTCGGTCCACACCATCAACGAACGGCTGCGCGATGCCCGGCGGAAGCTGGGCACCGGCAGCAGCCGCGAAGCCGCCCGCCTGCTGATGGCCGCCGAAGCCCCCGAAAAACTGCCCCCCGAAAAACTGGTGCCCGAAAAACTGGTGCCCATGTCTTTGGGGGCAGCCACGGCGCCCGCGCCGGCCCAATCTGCCCTGCACCAGCCCGCCGCCCGCACCCCGCGGCCGCGGCCCGGCTGGCAAACGGGAGCTGTTGCCATGTCCCTTGCCCTCACATTTGCCGCCCTGCTTGCCGTCGCCCAGCCGACTGACTTGCCGGCCGATCCGTCGGCCCCGGCCACCACCAGCACCCTCACCGCCACCCTGTCGCAACCGGCTCCCGCCAGCACGGGCGAAAGCCCACCCGTCGCCGCCGCCCGCCGCTTCCTGGCGCTGGTCGATGCCGGAGACTGGGCCGGCAGCTGGAACGCCACCGGAAAGGCCTTCCGCGCGCTGAACAGCAGCGCCCGCTGGGCCGAAGCCGCCGCCCGCGTGCACGGCCCGCTCGGCCCGGCCAGCCGCCGCGAACTGCTGAGCAGCGGTTACATCCCCGCCCCGCCCGCCGGCCTGTGGCAGGTCAAGTTCCGCAGCCATTTTGCCGGCAAGCCCGACGCCGTCGAAACCCTGTCCCTGGTGCAGGAAGGCGACAGCTGGCGCGTGGTCGGCCTGATGGTGGAATGAGGTGGTCGGGCTGGCCCTCAGGAACAGGCAAACAATGTGTAGGCGCTCATGTCCAGCGGGACGCCCAGCCGGGTCCGGCGGCATTCCCAGATCGCGGTCTTCACGCTCGATTGGGCAAGCGGTTCCAGTTGATAGGAGACATCAAGCACGAAGGAGCGGGCCTGATCATCTGCGGTCAATCGTGGCACAAGCCCACTGCGCGCCGGCACGCGGGCCGCAACAGGCACGGCACACCAGCCTTGCGCGCAATTGGGCTGGCCATAGTTCTGGGAAACGGCTGCTCGCATTATATCGGGCGTAACATGCGCAGACATCTGCACGCCCACACGCGCCAGTGCAGCGCCGCCCGGCAGTTGCACAAAGCCGAGGGACAGTGTGTCGCCCTCTGGTCCTTCAAAGCGCGCTGCGGTCACGGATCTGCGGTAACCACGCGGTATGGACGTGTTCGTTTGCGCCACGACCTGACCAAACCACGACAGACCGGTGTCAAAATCGATCAACTTGTAGCCGCGCCCTTCGAGGAACTGGCGCGTTGCTACCGCAGACGTGCCGAACTGCAGCTCCGCAACAGTCCGGAGCACCGCCGCCCGCTGCGCGGCTGGCTGGGGCGCAGCACCCGGCACCGCGTAACCGGGAAACTGTGCATGGGCTGGGCCAACGACCAAAAGGGCGAGCATCGGCAACAAGAAATTGAGGCGCACGAACATTGGCCGTCTCCCAATCGCTTATTACATATAATTCATGTTTTGGCTGTTTGTAAGTGGGCGGTCTGCAAAATATCGCAAATTCCGAAATATGGGATAAATAGCAATTAGCGGTCGAACCCGACGAATCGTGCCGCCTCCTCCACGCTCTTGCGTTCCGACACCACGGCGTTGGCCGGAAAACTGTCGTCCGGCCAACCCAGCGCAATCGCCTTCATGATCACCTGATCGTCCGCAATGCCGGCATGTTCGCGCACCACGGGGGATTGCATGATGCCCTGGCTGTTGATCACCGCCCCCAGCCCGCGCGACCAGGCGGCGTTGACCAGCGCGGTCGAAACGGCACCGCAATCGAACGGCGTGTCGTCGCTGCCGGCCAGCACCTTGTCATAGGTGATGATCACGCACACCGGCGCATCAAACTGGCGAAAGCCGCGCAGCACCCAGTCCTGCCGGGCGGGCGCATCGTCGCGGGCGATGCCCATGGCGGCAAACAATTGCTTGGCCACGCCGATCTGGCGTTCGCGGTGCACGCCTTCGAACGCCGTGCCGGTGCGGAATTCGCGGCTGTGGGGAATGCCAGCCAGATTGCGTTCGGTGTTGCCGGCGCGGATGCGGTTCAGGGGCTCACCGGTGACCACGGTGAAATTCCACGGCTGGGTGTTCATCGACGACGGGCTGCGCATCGCCAGCGTCAGGATTTCCTTGATGAGGTCCATCGGCACCGGCTTGTCGAGAAAGCCCCGGATCGAACGGCGGCCCAGCACCACCTCGTCATAACTCATCATCCGCGCACCCTCTCCGCAATCGCCTGGCCGGCGGCATGGGCGCTCGCCCAGGCCCATTGGAAATTATAACCACCCAGCCAGCCTGTCACATCCACTGCCTCGCCGATGGCGAACAGCCCTCCAATCTGATTGGCCATCATGGTGCGGCTGCTCAGCGCGGCGGTGTCGATGCCGCCAGCGGTCACTTCGGCCTTGGCAAAGCCTTCGGTGCCATCCGGGCGGAAGGCCCAGGCCTTGAGTCGGCCCATTGCGGTCACCAGCGCCGCATCCTTCTGCGCGCCCAGTTCGCCCGGCAGGGCGAGCTGCGCCGACAGTGCCTCGGCCAGCCGCTCCGGCAGCGCGGCAGCGAGCACGCTCTTCAGCCCGGCCCTGGGCCGCTGGCGCTTGGCGGCCTGCAGCCAGTCCGCCGGCGCATCGGGCAGGAAATCCACCGCAATCGCCTCGCCATGCCGCCAATAGCTCGACACCTGCAGCATCGCCGGGCCGGAAAGCCCCTTGTGGGTGAACAGCGCCGCCTCGCGGAAGGCGGTCTTTCCCGCCTTCGCCACCACCTCAGCCGCGACCCCGGCCAGCTCGCGGAACAGATTCTCCCCCTGCGGCAGGGTGAAGGGCACCAGCGCCGGGCGCGGCGGAATGATCCGACAACCGAATTGCTTGCCCAACTGGTAGGCAAAGCCGGTCGCGCCCAGCTTGGGAATGGCCGGCCCGCCGGTGGCAATCACCAGGTTGGGGGCGGTGAAGCGGCCGGCACTGGTGGAAACGCTGAACAGGCCATCGGCGTGGGTGACATCGCTGATGCTGGCGCCAAAGGCGAAATCGACTCCGCCGGCGGCGCATTCATCCATCAACAGCGCCACGATCTGCCGGGCGGAGCCATCGCAGAACAACTGGCCCAGCGTCTTTTCGTGATAGGCGATGCGGTGCTTTTCCACCAACGCGACGAAATCCGCCGGGGTGTAGCGCGACAGAGCGGACCGGGCGAAGTGGCGGTTTTCGCTCAGATACCGGTCCGGCACCGCCCCCACATTGGTGAAATTGCAGCGCCCGCCGCCGGAGATCAGGATTTTCTTGCCCGGCTCCTGGTTGTGATCCACCACCAGCACCCGCGCACCGGCCTGGCCCGCCGTTGCGGCACAGAACAACCCGGCCCCGCCGGCCCCCAGGATGATGGCGTCATGCATGGCTGAGCGCCTAACGCCTCAAAAGCCATTCGTCATGCTGAACTTGTTTCAGCATCCAAGGGATGCATGCCCCGCAAAGCGCGCTTGTGGAGCAGCACACCCATGGATGCTGAAACAAGTTCAGCATGACGGGGATTTTTGGATAGACTGACCCCATGACCGATTGGACTCAAGCAGCCGAAGCCATCCTGCCCGACATGATCGCGCTCCGCCGCGCCATCCATGCCGAACCCGAACTGGGCCTGCACAACCCGCGCACCGCCGAAAAGATCATGGCGGCGCTGGCCGGCCTGCCGCTCGAGTTCCGCACCGGCCCGTCAACCAGCGGCATCATCGCGACGCTGAAAGGCCCCGCCAACGGCCGCACCGTGCTGTTGCGCGGCGATTCGGATGCGCTGCCGATGGCGGAGGAAACCGGGCTGGATTTCGCTTCCGGCGTTCCGGGGGCCATGCACGCCTGCGGCCATGATGCCCATGTCGCCATGCTGGCCGGCGCAGCGCGGCTGCTGTGCGAACAGCGGGACCAGTTGGCCGGCAGCGTGATGTTCATGTTCCAGCCCGGCGAGGAAGGCCACCACGGCGCCCGCTTCATGCTGGATGATGGCCTAATCACCCCCCTCCCCGATGCCGCCTTCGCGCTCCACATCATGCCCAACGCGCCGTGGGGCGTGATTGCCGGCCGCACCGGGCCGCTGCTGGCCAGCAATGACAAATTGCGCATCACCATCACCGGCCGTGGCGGCCATGCCTCCATGCCGCACGATGCGCTCGATCCCGTGCCCATCGCCTGCGAGATCGCGCTGGCGCTGCAAAGCTTCGTCACCCGGCAGATCAGCGTGTTTGATCCCGCCGTCATCACCATCGGCCAGATCAGCGCCGGGACGACCGACAATGTCATCCCCGAAACCGCCCTGCTTTATGGCACGATGCGCACGCTTTCGGCCGAAACCCGTGCCAAACTCCACGCCGGCATTCCCCGCCTCGCCGCCGGAATCGCCGCCGCCCACGGGGCAGAGGCCAAAATCGACATCATCCCCGGCTTTCCGGTCACCCGCTGCGATGCCGCGGCCACTGCGCTGGGCGCCGCGGTCACCCGCGAGCTGTTTGGTGACACATATTGGCAGGATCTGGCACACCCGATCATGGGGGCGGAGGATTTCGCCTATGTGCTGGAAAAAGTACCCGGCGCCATGTTCTTCCTGGGCGTCGCGCCCGAAGGCAGTGACTGGCGCGCCTGCTGCGGCCTGCACAGCAGCCACATGCACCTTGATGAAGCCGCCATGGCCCGCGGCGCCGCCTTCCAAGCCGCCATCGCACAAGCCTTCCTCAACAATGGCTTTGCCGTGAAATAGGGCGTTGCAAACAGCGTCTGGCGCGCTATACGGGCGGCCCCTGCATCGCAGGGGCCAGAACTGGTGCGGGGTAGTAGCTCAGATGGGAGAGCGCAGCAATCGCACTGCTGAGGTCAGGGGTTCGATTCCCCTCTACTCCACCAGTCATTCCTGAAAATCGTCAGATAACAGCCGGTTCTCGGGCGGTCTTCACACCGAACATCGCGATGATGGCATAGCAGACCGCCGGCAGCGCCAGGCCGATGGCGATGCTCCCGGTGCCATCGACCAGGAAGCCGGTCAGCAGCGGGATCACCGCGCCGCCAAAGATCGCGACATTGATAATGCCCGACCCATCGGCCGAGCGCGGGCCCAGCCCTTCGCAGGCCAGGCTGAAGATGGTCGGGAACATGATGGCGTTCATCAGACCAATGGCCAGCAGGCTGTAACCGGCCAGCGTGCCGCTGGTCTGGGTCGAAACCGCGATCAGCGTGATGGCCCCCACCGCAACAAAGGCCAGCACCTTGCCCGGCGCCACCAGCCGCAGCACCGCCGAGCCGACAAAGCGGCCCACCATCGCCCCACCCCAATACCAGGCGATCAGCTTGCCGGCCTCTTCACCCGAAAGGCCCATCACCCTGGAATCGCTGAGATAAGACACGATCAGCGAACCGATCGACACCTCGGCACCGACATAAAGGAAGATGCACAGCGCCCCGAAACCAAAGCGCGACTGGCGCAGCAAATCCAGCCCGGCAAGGCCAGACGATGCCTCATGCTGTTCGCCCTTCAGGCTGTTGCGGAACATCCAGACCACGCCGGCCACCACCGCAAGCGCGGCGGCCAGCCCCAGATAACCATTCACGATGGCCTGGCTTTCGGCGGTGCGATAGGCATCCAGCGCCGCGCCCGACAGCGTCTCGGCCGATTGGCTGGCCAGCGCGCCCAGGATCAGGATCGCCCCGAAATAGGGAAACACGGTTGTGCCCAGCGAGTTGAACGCCTGGGCAAAGGTCAGGCGGCTGTGGGTGGTTTCCGGCTTGCCCAGCATGGAAATCAACGGGTTGGCCACCACCTGGACGATCACCACACCGCTGGCGAGCACGAACAGCGCCGCAAGAAACAGCGGATAGGCCGCGGTCTGGCTGGCCGGGATGAACATCAGGCAGCCCAGCATCATCAGGCACAAGCCGGCGACGGCCCCGCGCATGTATCCGATGCGCTTGACCAGCCGCGCACCGGGGATGCCGACCACGGCATAGGCGGTGAAGAAGCAGAATTGCACCAGCATCGCCTGGGTGTAGCTGAGGGTGAACAGCTCCTTCAGCTTGGGGATGATCACATCGTTGAGGCTGGTGATACCGCCAAAGATGAAAAATAGCGCAAAGACAAAGCTTTGCAGGCGCGTATCAAGGATCACCGCCCCGGCATTCGGCGCGGTGGCGGTCGGCGTTGCCGGCATGGACACGGCGATTCCCCCCTCAGTGGCCCGATGAAACAGTCGCAGGGCAAGGTGGCATGTTGGCCGGCTGCGTCAACCGCGCCGTGCGCAAGGTCATGCCGAAGCCCTTGGGCGCCGCCAGGCGCAGCGCCGTGCCGACATGCGCAAGATCCGCACCCGCCTTGGCAAAGCAGCCCAGCGGCACGGCAAGGCTGCCGATCTCGCCCACCGGCGCCGTTTTCACCGCCGCTGTGATATCCAGCGTGGCGCTGCCAATGGCCAAGGTCACCGGCCCGGCCGGGGCTGCATCCACCCGCCATTCCAGCGTGAGGGCAAAGCCGCCCGTGGCATGCCGCGTCAGGCCCACCGGGGGCCCGTCGATGGCGATGGCGCCCGTCGCGTTCCAGCGGAACTGACGGGCATCCTCCTGCGCCGACACATCAACCGCCTTCATCACCACCGCGCTGTCCAGCCCCAGCCGCCACGGCGCCATCACCTTGCCGCGCAGCATATAGACATCCTCGCTGGCGGTGGCGGCCAGATCAATACCCGGCGCTTCTGGCAGCGGTCCCACCTCAGCCGCATTGGCATAGCTGAGGCCATGGCCCAGCGGCCACAGCGGCTGGCTGATCGGCGAGCGCGCATCGGCCGGCCAGGCAAACGGCAGCCGCCCGGTGAAATCCCGGACCGAACGGCCATCGCGGCCCGCCACCAGCACATCGGCAACGCCTTGCCCCTGCGACCCCGGCAGCCAGGCCGCCACAAAGGCATCCGACGCGTTGATGAGCGGGGAAACAAACAAGGGCCGGCCCGACAGGAACAGCGAAACGACCTTGATGCCCCTGGCCTTCAGCCCCGCGATCAATTCGGCCTCGCCCGACAAGGCGCGGAACGCCAGATCGGGCATATCCCCCTGAAACTCGGCATAGGGCTGTTCACCAAACACCACGATGGCCACATCGGCCGGCGCGTCGCCTGCCTTGCCGGCCGCAACCTCGGCCTGCCCCCCCGCAGCGCGGACGGCATCGGCAATGGCCCGGCCGATGGTCTGGCCCTTGGGGAAATCGGCTGCTGTGGTGTCTGTGCCCTGCCAGGTCACCGTCCAGCCCCCGCTCTGCATCGCCATGTCATCGGCACCGGGCCCGGTGATCAGCACCCGCGCGCCCGGTTTGATCGGCAACACGCCGCCATTGTTCTTGAGCAGCACCAGCGATTTCGCCGCCACCTCGCGCGCCAGGTCCAGATGCTCGGCGGCCCCGATGCGCGACAGATCGGCCCGCGCGGTTGCCGGCGTGTCGAGCAGGCCCAGCTTCGCCTTCACCCGCAGGATGCGCCGCACCGCATCATCCACCCGCGCCATCGAAATGGTGCCGGCCTTCACGTGGCGCAGGGTCGAATCAAACAGACCCTTCCAGCTGTCGGGCGCCATCGCCAGATCCAGCCCGGCATTGAAGGTGAGCGGGCAATCGGTGACCGTGCAGCCGGGCAACTGCCCATGGCCATTCCAATCGCCCACCACCAGCCCGGCAAAGCCCATGCGGCCCTTCAGCACGTCGGTCAGCAGATAGCGGTTGCCGTGCGCCTTGGTGCCGTTCCAGCTGGAGAAACTGGCCATCACGCTCAGCACGCCAGCTTCGACCGCCGGCGCATAACCGGCGGCGTGGACGCGCACCAGCGTCGCCTCATCGATGCGGGCATCGCCCTGGTCCTTGCCGCCGTCGGTACCGCCATCGGCCACGAAATGCTTGGCGCTGCCGGCCACCTTGTCGGCCGCCATTGGTTGCGCCCCGACCAGCACCCCCTGCAAGCCCAGGGTCAACGCGCGTGCATAGGCGGCGGTGATGCCGGTATCGGCGCTGAACCCTTCATAGCTGCGGCCCCAGCGCAGATCCTGGGGCACGGCCAGCGTCGGCGCAAAGGTCCAGTCAATGCCGCCGCCCGACAGTTCGGCCGCGGTGGCCGCGCCAATCCGGCCAATCAGATCGGGATCACGGGCGGCACCCAGGCCGATATTGTGAGGAAAGATGGTGGCGCCCGGCAGATTGCTGTGGCCGTGCACGGCATCAACCCCGAACAGGATGGGAATGCCGGCGCCACTGCGGGCCGAAGCGGCCCGAAATTCATTGACCAGCCGCACCCAGGTCGCGCCATCGGCACGCTCGATATTATAGGGCCCGCCATTGCCGCCCGCCAGGATGGAGCCCAGCGGATACCGCTTCAGCTCAGACGGCTTGATGGCATTCAGATCGGCCTGGATCATCTGGCCAATCTTCTGCCGCAAGGTCATCCGCGCCATCAGGGCGGTGATGCGGGCTTCGGTGGCCGGATCGGTCAACGCCGCCGGACTGGCCGTGGCCGGCCAGCGCTGGGGATCCAGCGCCGGTTCTGCCGCCATCGCCGCATCATTGGCCACCAATGTCATCAAGCCTGCAAGCAAGGCTGCCTTGCGCATGTCCATCCCCCGTCCCGGCCCGTTGCTGGCCGTCCGCAACCGCGCGCTTGCCCCGCATCGGTCGAAATCTGTGAACGTTCTCAAACATTGGCACGGGCAAAATGGGAAATCAAGCCACTGAAATCAGGCTCGACGCTCGCTGAGCAAGGCAGCGCCGACCAGGCTGAGCAGCGCGAGCACCAGGAACAGCCCGGCATAGCCAAAGCGCGGCACAATGCCGAGGGTGAGCCACGGCATGATCAGCGATGGGATGGTGTTGGTGAGGTTGAACAGGCCCAGATCGCGCCCGCGCCGATCAGGCCGGCGCAGCACCCGCAGCGTCTGGGCCGAATGCAGGGCCAGAAAGCTCGCCGAAGCCAGCGCAAACAGGGCAAAGCCGCCGGCCGCCATGGCCAGCCCATCGGCCAGGGCCATCACCAGCAGCCCCGCCGCCGATCCCAGCGCGGCCAGCCGCAGCGGCATGAGCGGCTCTCCCCGCCGGTCAGACCAGCGACCGGCCAGCAAGGCCATGGGCGCTGACAGCAACAGCAGGACAGCAAACAGGCTGGCGACGCGATTGTCGGTCATCGCCGGATCAACGCTGCGGAACCAGAAATAGAGATAGGCGAACAGCGTCGCCTCGGCGATTTGCACGGCCAGCCGGGCCAGCCACATGCGCTGGGTGCGGCTGCGCGCCGGCGCTGCGCCCCCGGCCGGGGCTGCCATCGCCGGGCCCGGCAGCGGCATCAGCAGCAACGGCAACAGGCACATCAGCACCAGCCCGGCCACCAGCAACAGCCGGCCATCCGCCCCGGCCAGCCCAGGCCAGGTGATCAACGTGCCCGACAAGGCACCACAGCCCGGTGCCAGCGCCATCAGTCCGCCCAGCATGCCCTTGTGATCATCCGGCACGACATCACCTGCCAGGGCGGCCAGCGGCGCCATCATCAGGTTGAGCGCCAATTGCCAGGCAATGATGATCGCCAGCAACAGCGGCAGCGTGTGGACCTGACGCACCAGCAGCAGCAAGACGCAACTGAGGCCAAGGCCAGCCCAGATCCAGGGCCGGCGCACGCCACTCACATCGCTGAGCCAACCAAACAACAGGTGGCCGGCGCTGGCTGCCAAGGCACCGGCAAAGCTGATCTGCGCCACCCAGTCCACGGCCGCGCCGGGGCCGGCCAGGCCGGCCACGCGCATCGGCAACAGGATGGTGAGGAATGGCATGTAGGCAACAGCCACGCCGGCCCAGGCGATGGCATAGACGAGGAGAAAGCGGCGCAGGCGCCTGGCGTCAGCCACGCGCAGCCACGGATGCACGGGGAATCAATGTGGCCGGCACAACATGCAACTGGTCCGGCTGCGGCGGTTCCGGGGGGGACTGGTCCGGCGCCGGATCGCCCTTCAGGCTGGCAATGATCAGCTCCACCGCCAGCGATGCGGTCGCCGCGATGGATTGATCGATGGCTGTCAGCGGCGGCTGGGCAAATTGCACGATGGGCGTGTTGTCAAAGCTGATGATCGACAGATCATCGGGCACGACCAGCCCAAGCTCGCGTGCCACTTCCAGCGTTGCCACCGCCATCTGGTCGTTGCTGGCGATGATGGCGGTTGGCCGTTCGGGCGGATCGAGCAGGCGCAGCGCGGCCGCCCGGCCAGAGGCGTGGGAAAAATCCCCGGCATCCAGCAGGCCGGCCGTGTCGAGGCCAGCGGCGGCCATCGCGGCACGCCAGCCATCAACGCGCCAGCCGCTCAATTCATAATCAGAAGGGCCGGCAATGAAACCGATGCGGCGGTGGCCATGGGCGATCAGATGGTTGGTCGCAATGCGCGCGGAACCTTCATCATCCATCGAAACCGGGATGCCATGATCTTGCCGCTGCGAACCGATGCGCACGAACGGCACACCATGTTCGCACAGAAAATCAACAATTTGCGGATTGTCGCTGTGTGGCGGCGTGAGGATGATGCCATCGGGTTGCAACGCGGCAATGGCGGCACCCAATTCGCGTTCGACATGGTCGCTGTGGGTATCGACCAGTTCAAAGATCATCCGATAGCCATGCTCGGCACATTTCAGCATGCCGCCCAGCATCATCTGGTCCACCCAGTCGGTGCCCTGGCGGGCCTGCCAGTCGGCGATGGTGCGTGTCCGGTCGTTCACCGCGAGGATGAGATAGGATCGCGACCCGCTCATACGTTGGGCGGCGATGGACGGCACATAGCCCAGCCGGTCAATCGCTGCCTGCACCCGCTCCTTGGTTTCGGCACGGACATTGGCCTCGTTGTTGATCACCCGACTGACGGTCTGCAACGACACGCCCGCTTCGGCCGCCACGTGCCGGATCGTCACCGCCTGCTTGCGCCGCGCCATGCCGCTTCACTGCCTCCCGTTGCCGCTGCTCACGCCGCCTTGTTGTCACGCGGTTCGGCCGCCGCGCAATAGCGGGAAACATAGGCATGATGATCGGGAAGGCCCGCAACGGTGCGGGCAACGCTGTCGCGCAGGCCCGACAGAAAGGCCGTCAGCTCCCCCGGCCGCAGCTTGGCCGCCACCGGATGCCAGGATTGCGGCATGATCCCCTGCCCCATCATCACCTGCACCCAGCTGTTCTCGACGAACAATTCCTCATTCTTGCGAAACACCCGGCCGGTCTCGCGGAACAGCTCGATCTTGTGCGCCAGGCTGTCCGGAATGGCCATGCTGGCGACATGGCGCCAGAACGGGCTGTCGCGCCGGTCGGTGACCTTGTAGTGCAGGATCAGGAAATCGCGGATCTGCTCCATGTCGGTGAACTGCTGTTCGTTGAACTCGGCAATGTCGCGTTCGCTCACCCGGCCGGCCGGCAGCATGCGGCAGATGCGCAGCACGGCGCGCTGGATCAAGTGGATGGAGGTGGATTCGAGCGGCTCCATGAACCCGCCCGACAGGCCCACCGCCACGCAATTGCGGTGCCATTGCCGGCGGCGCACTCCAGTCTGATATTTGATGATGTTGGGCTTCACCAGCTTGTCGCCCTCGATGGTGGCGAACAGCCGTTCCTGGGCGGCCTCCTGGCTCAGATAGCGGCTGCAATAGACGATGCCATTGCCCTGGCGATGCTGCAGCGGAATGCGCCACTGCCAGCCGGCATCATGGGCGATGGCCCGCGTGTAGGGCACGGCGGGGCGCACGCTGCTGGTCTGGATGGCAATGGCACTGTCGCACGGCCGCCAATGCGACCAGTCATCAAAGCCGGCATGCAGCGCCCCTTCGATCAACAGGGCGCGGAAGCCCGTGCAATCGATGAACAAATCGCCTTCGATGCGGCGGTCCCCATCCAGCACCAGCGCGGCAATGTCGCCGCTTTCGCCGTTCAGCTCCACCTGGGCGATGCGGCCTTCGATGCGGGTGGCCCCGCCGGCTTCGGCGCGCTGGCGCAGGAAGCGGGCATAAAGCGCGCTGTCGAGCTGATAGGCATAGTTCAGCCGGTCATCGGGCAGATGCGCGAACCTGGATTGCATCGCCGCCTGCAGTTCCAGCGCGTAGTCATCATAGGGATGCTCATGCCCCTGGGTCAGCCCGTGCATCCAGAAATGCTGGAACCCGGCCGACCAATGATCCTTTCCCGTGGTGCCAAAGCTGTGGAAATATTTGTGGCCCACGTCGCGCCAGTTCTCGAACATGATGCCCAGCTTGAACGTCGCCTGTGTGGCGCGCATGAACTCGGCCTCGTTGATGCCCAAGAGCCGGTTGAACAGCTGCATCGGCGGGATGGTGCTTTCGCCCACGCCGATGGTGCCGATGGCATCGGATTCCACCAGCGTCAGTTCGATCACCGGGCCCAGCGTGTGGGCGAGCGCCGCCGCCGTCATCCAGCCGGCGGTGCCGCCGCCCGCCACCACCACCCGCAGGGGCGAAGCTGCCTTGTTCATCGCGACAATCCTCTCAGCAATCGGGCCTTGATCCGGCCAGCGGTTTCAGGGGTCAGGGGCGCCAGCACACCGCGCGCCTCGGGCGGCAGATGTTCTGTCACCCCGGCATCAGGGGCAAAGACATGATGATCAAACAGCGCCTGCCATTGCCGGCGCTGATGGTCAGGCAGATCACGCACCGCCAGAATGGCATGCAGCAGGGCATCCTCCGGATTGCCCAGCCAGCGCGGGCAGTCGCGCCACCAGAAATTCACCAGCACGTTGAAGGGCGCCAACCCTTCGACATGATGCCACCACAGCGACCGCACGAAAATGGCATCACCGGGGCCCAGCTCTGCCACCTGGGCCTGGGCCAAGGCCTCGGCAAAGCGTGGAAACCGGGCCAGATAGGGCGCCCTGACATCCACCAGGCTCACCGGCCGTCCCGCCGGCGTATTGTCGAGCGGTCCAACATAGAGATTGGCGAATTGATCCGGCGGAAACAGGGTGAAGCGGCGGCGTCCGGCCGCGCACACGGCGACATTCTCCGGCACGTCATTGTGGGCGGCGATGCAGGTGCGGGTGCCGATCCAGATGCTGGCCAGCGGCTGGCGATCCCCCAGCGGCAGCTGGTGCGCCTCGCCAAGGCCAGTGAAATAATCCGCCATGTCGATGGACGAGAGATAGAGCGTCGGCTGCGCCGGATCGGTCTCCGCTTCGGCCATCGCGGCCAGCCATTGGGCCAGCGGCGCCATGTCCATGCGGAAATTCATCGCCATCGCATCGGTGTAGAACAGCCGCGCGTCGCCGGCCTGGCTGGCAATGCTGGCCGGAAATCCGCGCGGCCGTGCCTGCCGGGCCAGCAGCGCCCGCACCGCCGCACCGCCCTGCCCGGCCGCCTGCACCAGCGGCCAATCGGCCGCCAGGCCGCGCACCACGAACGGCGTGGTGGCGCCGGTCAACCGGTCAGCCAGGCCAGCCGCCGGCACCGCCACTTCGGCCACCCGCGGCAGCCGGTCAAGGATCGCCGCCTCAGCCATCCCCAAGCTGCAACTGGTTCTTCCGCCGCACCAGCCGGGCCAGATTGCCCAGCGAGGCCAACGCCATGTAGATCGGCTGCAAATGCCCTTCGGCCTGCAGTTCGGCCAGCGCCCCCGGCTCAAGCGCTGCCAGCCTGTCCTCGTTGATCAGATGATAGCCGACCAGGCGATGCATGGCGCCATTGTCGAGCGTGACATCAAGCGAGAAGGGTTCGATCAGATCATAACGGGCCAACGCCGCGAAAAAGCCGCCACTGGCACGATAGCCTTCATCCAGCGCGCCCAGCATGTCGGCAACCAGTTCGACATGCGGGGTGGGCTGGCCGCCCGGCTCAAACAGCTTCACGCCTTCGCCGCTGCGCGACACGCGGGGATGGTCCATGTCGATATGCACCTGGCCGGGGCCCTCGCCAGCAGCCGTGCGGCCCACCAGAAACGGCTGCGCCGCCATCGCCAGCGGCCGGTTCAGCGCCAGCCAGCGATCGCCCTCCAGAAACAGATTCTCGCCCGGTTCAAAGCCGAACAGCGCCAGGGCCGACCAGTCGCCGCTTTCGTCATCGCGGCGGAACAGGATGGGATAATCATTGGCCAGCCGGCGGAATTCCAGCGGCACCACCAGACAGGCCATCACCGCATCGCCCAAAGCGGCCCCGGCGCCGGTCAGCACGCGTAGCGCACCATGCTGTTCAAAATTCAGGATCTGATGATTGGCCATGATGCGTGTGGTCCACAGGCGGCCTGGGCTGCGCCGGCGGCAAGATAGATGCGGTTTTCGGGCAAGGCGGCACCCAACTGGCGGCTGCGGGCCTGCACCTCGGCAAGCCGGGCCGCCGCAGCGGCGATCGCCGGCGCCGGCGGCGCCGGCGGCAGGGCATGGCCCATGCCATACAGGATATAATGCTGGCTGGCCGGCGGAAACATCTCGTCATGCAGCGGGAAATCCCGCGCCGATGGCGGCTGTTCCCGCCACAGCACCAGATCCTCCGCCAGGCGCGGGCTCAGGCTCGCCGGGTCGCGCTGGGCCTGCCAATAAGGTTCGCTCTGCCGGCTGAGGACATAATGGAGCTTGAGGAAATCGACGATCCGGTCCCAGCGCGTGTGGAACATGTCGTCAAACCGCCGGGCGTGAATGTCCATGGCGGCCCGGCTGGCCGGCAGGGCATCGGCCAGCGCCCGCGCCGACAGCTCGATCAACACGATGGCAGACGCCTCCAGCGGCTCGATGAAACCGGCAGACAGGCCCACGGCAACCACATTGCCCTGCCAGAAACGGGCGCGATGGCCGGTGGCAAAGGCCAGCCGGCGCGGGGCCAGGGCCGTCACATCCGCGCCCGGCACCTTGGCGGCAACATGGGCGCACAGCACGGCATGGGCTTCGTCATCGCTCATGAAGCGGCTGGCATAGACACAGCCGATGCCGCGCCGGGTGGGCAGGTCAATGTCCCAGATCCAGCCGGCGCGGTGCGCAGTGCCGATGGTTTGCGACGCAATCGGGCTGCCCTGGGCCACCGGGCCCTGCACCGCCAGCGCCCGATCGTTGAACGAGACATGCGACCGGTCAATCCAGGCCACGCCGCAATGGCCGGCAATCAGCCGCGCCGCCTGGCCGGTGCAATCGATGAACAGGTCGGCCGCCAGCTGCCGGCCATCGGCCAGAACCAGCGCCGCCACATCACCATTGTCGGCGGCAATCGTACCCACAATCTCCGCCGGCACATGCTTCACCCCCAGCCGGCCGGTGGCATGGCGGGTGAGCAGCTTGGCAAATTTGCCGGCATCGAAATGATAGCCATAGTTCAGCGCCCCTGCATAATCCGGCATGCCGCGCTGGCGGGGCGCCAGATCCTGCGCGCAGGCGGCGGCCTGGGCCGTCATCACCTCGGCAAAGCGCCTGGCCGGTGCCGTGCTTGCCCAGGCATGCAGCAGCGCCGCCATGTTGCCGGGCGGCGGCAGGGTGAACGGGTGCAGGCAGATGTCATCCTCGGCGCCCGTCACCCAGCCATCAAAGCGTGAGCCCTGCTTGAAGCTGGCATCACAGGCGGCCATGAATTCGGCTTCGCCCCGCCCGATGCTGGCCAGCGTCTCGCGCATGGTCGGCCAGGTGCCCTCTCCCACGCCGATGGTCGGGATGTCGGGCGATTCCACCAGGGTGATGTCCAGCTGCGGGTGGCGCGCGGCCAGCACGCAGGCCGTCAACCAGCCGGCGGTGCCGCCGCCAGCAATCACGATGCGAAATGCCCCGTCCTCAGTCACACCCATAACCTCAGCCCCGACAGTGGCAGAGCATGAAGAGAGCCGCAACGCTTGCGCGCGCGGCTCCCCTCAACACAGCCCGGCCGTTCCGATCAGAAGCTGTAACGCATCCCAGCCGTGTAGCGGGCATAGCCCGGTGCGGCGAAGAACACCGTGTTGTTGTTGCGCATGTGGCCGCGCCGATCGGCATTGGTGATGTTGATGCCTTCAACGAACGCGGTCAGACCCTTCTTGAACTCCCACGACGCGCTGACATCGACCTGGCCATAAGCCGCGACATAGAAGGGATCGAAGCCATAGCCCGACAGGAAGCCATCACGCCAGTTGTAGGCAACGCGGACCTGCACGCCGTTCTTGTCGTAATAGAGCACGGCGTTGGCGCTGTCCGACACGCCGTTCACCGCGAACTGGGTCGCCGTGTAACGCAGCGTGTTGTCATAGCGGGTGTCGCTGCGCACGATGGTATAGTTCAGGATTGTGCCGAAGCCGGTGTCCCAGAAGCTGTGCTGCACCGCAAATTCAAAGCCGTGCAGCTTGGCGGTCTGGGCGCTGTTGGCCGGCTGGGTGATGGTGAACACCACGTCCGGATCGGCGTTCTGGCCGATGATGCCAGTGGGCGTGCGGACATTGTTGATGGTTTCAAACCGCACGACCGCCGGATTGCTGGTCGCCAGCCAGGCCAGGATCGCGGCCTGGCCCGGATTGCCGCCCAGCGCCGCCCGCGCCGCCTGCACCGCCGCACCCTGCGCCGGGTTCGGCAGATCGAACAGCGGGCCCTGCGTGGTGGTGTTGGCGATGAAGTTGCTCACATCCTTGTGGAAGAAGCCCACCGAGACATAGCTATCCTTGCCGTAATACTATTCGGCCGACAGATCGATGTTCTTCGCCTTGTAGGGCAGCAGACCCGGGTTGCCGCGGCTGGCGGTGCTGCCGCCGTTCGGGCGCAGCGGTTGGGCCACGGTGATGCCGCCCTGCATGCTGGTGTAATCCGGGCGGGTGATGGTGTGGCTGTAGGATGCGCGCAGCCGGATGTCGCTGGTCGGCGCCAGATCGAAATCAAAGGCCGGCAGCCAGTTGGCGTATTCGCCCCGCAGGGTGCTGAAATCCTGGGCATTGCCGCCCAGCAGACCCATTTCATTGTCGGCCACCCACACCACGCCGGTCGGGATCGGCACCAGCGCCGACGAGTTGATGCGGGTCTTTTCGTACCGCACACTCAGGCGCAGGTTGGCGCGCATGGCACCCAGATCAAACTTGTGGGTGCTCTGCAGATAGGGCGCCCAGGTCTGTTCGCGGATGCGGCGGTCGGTGGCACCGGCGGCCGAGAAGCTGGCAAGGCAGGCCCCCTGCACGGCGCTGGCATTGCAGATGCCGATGCGCTGTTGCAGCAGGTTGATCAGGCCAACCGTATCAACCTGGAAATAATTCGGGATCAGGTTGGGCGATTGCGAGCCATCCATGCCGGCCAGGCGATTGGCCAGCGGGGTGATGGCATAGAGCGCATCCGGCGTGTCCGCCGCGCTCAGCGTGCCGCCCCAGCTGTCGTTCTGGATCACGTTGAAGGCCGAACGCACCTTGTTCTCGGTGAAGGTCACGCCGAAATCCAGGCTGTCGATCAGGTCCGATTCAAAATCATAGCGACCGCGCAGCGAGCCTTCGTTGATCGTGTCCTTAATGTAGGCGTTGCGGAAGCTGTTGCCGGCCGGGCGGATGTTGCTGGCCTGGATATTGGCGCCCGGATGCATGGCCACCGAAATCACCGGCATGTCGGTCTGGAAATCAACCCGCTGGTTGGCCACGCCGAAAATGGCGCTGCCCACCGCGATGTTGCTGCCGAACGGCGAGGTCGGCTTGCTCTCGGCGGTGGAGTGGTGAACATCCAGCTCCAGCGACAGGCCGCCGGGGCCATCCCACTTCAGATTGCCGCCCAGGCTGCGGTTGATGTTGCGGTTGGCGGCCACGGCGCCGGTGATCGCCAGATCCTTGCCCTCGCCCGCACCAAATTCTTCCGCATAGAAGAGCGGGCCAGCCGCCGGACCCTTGGTCCAGTTGCTGCTGGTGTTGTTGTGGTTGAACCACACGCCGATGCTGTTGGTGCGCGCATCGATGGTGTTCTGCGAATAGGTGTAATCCACCAGCAGGTCGAGCGTGTCGCTCGGCTTCACCTGCAGCACGACCTGGCCGTTGATGCGCTCACGATCGATGTCGGTGAAATCATACCCGGCGTTCTGGGTGACCTGATAGACATCGGTCGGGCCCGGGCGGTTCTGGGTCTTGGCAAAATTGCCGCGCCAGTCGTTGGCATCAACCGGCAGCGAGCCCCAGTTGTTCTCGTTGCCCAGATAGCCTTCGCGCCAGCCGGCGTTGAACTGAGCCAGGCTGGCCTTGCGGCGCTGATACACGCCGGTGACAAGGATGCCGATCTTGTCATCCGCAAAGGTCTTGCTCAGGATGCCCGACACTTCCGGGGTGAGCGACGTGCCCTTGAACTGGTTGTCGATCATGCCCTTGGCGGCGATGCTGCCCTTGAACCCGGGGCGATCGAGCGGACGCGGGGTCTTGATGTTGACCCGCCTTATTCATGAGCCTTCCTGTCAGGGCGTTGCC
>NZ_NOXT01000088.1 GCF_002251755.1 Sandarakinorhabdus cyanobacteriorum | reverse complement strand
GCAACGCCCTGACAGGAAGGCTCATGAATAAGGCGGGCTAATCAGATTCGCATGATTGAAGTCTGAAAAATGTATCGCTTTTCCAGCGGCATAACGATCAACTTATCTGATCCGATTGGTCAGTCGGATTTGATTGAGAAGCTGCCATGCGCACGTTCCGACATTTTCTTGTTTAATTTCATTGCAATATCATGGCGACCTGTCGCGTAGGGTGTGCCTATGTTTCGAGCTTATAAGATCGAGACCGGTCTCTAAGCTCGACGATGAAATCGACATCTCGCTTAGACTGAGTGTGGGATCGCCCCGCGCAGGGTCGTCGGAGGAATTCAGATGTCCGTTTTGAGCAACTACGTCGGTTGGTGGGTAGCATGTCGATCGCCAGAAAGCGGACAAGGTTACCAGTCAACCTGGATGGCTGAATTTTAGACTTTCCTGCCGTCCGACGGCGAGGTGCCGAACGGCGGGTTTCGCCAATATCCGACGACGAGCGCTTGGCCAATGCTGCCGGCATCCCGCCAACAACTGGGCTGGTTGCCAAATAACGGGTTCTTGACCACGGCCGAGCTAAAGCTGCAAGCCGACTCTAAGGAAGCTGCCGCAGGGCGCTTCGCGCCTGCAACTTGGTGATTTGCTGAACGGCGAGTTTTCAGGGTCGCGCGAGTTTCCGGCGTGACGGCGAGGGAAATAGGTGCTCGGATCGACGAGGCTTTCGGTCAATGTTCCCGAACCGCTCGCCACACGGGGATGATCTGCTGGGCGCCGGGAGGCATAGTTCCATTTACTGGCGGCATTAGGCAAAGATCAAAGGCTACTCCGTGACCTCAGCTGGAACTGGCCCGCCCCCCATCGCAACATAGAAGGCGGCGCTGTTTGCCAGACGGTCGGCCCGGGCCGCGATCACCGCCAGCTGTGCCCGCTCTGCCTGCTGGGCGGCGATCAGAACCTCGACATGGCTTGCCGCGCCAAGCTGGTAGCGTCGCTGCATCGTCTTCAGCGATCCTTGAGCAGCAGCAGCGGCGCTGGACTGCGCGGCGAGAGCGTGGGCGTCGGTGTCCACCGCCACCAGCACATTGGCCACGTCGCGCAAGGCCTCCAGCACCGCCTCCTTGTAATGGGCCGTGGCAGCATCGAACCCGGCAAGCGCCGCCCGTTTTTCATGAGGAAGGCCGGAGTTGAAGAGCGGCTGGGTCAACTGCCCGATGATATTCCAGACAATCGACTGGCCGCCGAACAGCGCGTCGCCCGTCAGCGCCTGCGTGCCCAGCGTCGCGCTGAGGTTCAGTTGCGGATACATCTGCGCCACGGCCACGCCGTAATCCGCGTTGGCGGCATGGACCATGGCTTCGGCCGCCAGAATGTCGGGCCGTTGGCGAACAAGCTGCGAAGGCACAACCAGCGGCAAATCCTGCGGCAAGGTGAACTCGCTCAGCGCGAAATCGGGGACACCGCCCTGGCCGGGTGCCCGGCCCGCCAGCGTGGCCAGCAGATGTTCGGTTTCCGCCAGTTGCTGCCTGAGCACGGGAAGCCCGGCCCGGAGCTGCTCAGTCTGTGTGTCCAGCGCCAGCACTTCATCGGCGGCGGCATTGCCCAGCCGCAGCCGAGCGCGGGCAATATCGCGTTGTTCTTCGATGTTGGCGAGCAGCGCCGTGGTGCTTTCGATCTGCGCGGCGATCTGCGCTCGCGCAAAAGCAGCGGTCGCAATGTTGCCCGCCAGCGTCAGCCGGGCGGCCTGCAATTCAAACCCCTGCGTGTCGGCGCGCGCTGACAGCGCCTCGATCGCACGGCGATTGCTGCCGGCCGGGTCGAGATTGTAGCTGACCGTGACGCCGGCGTTGTAAAGGCTGAATTCGCGGGGGTCCTGATCCTGCCCCAAGGCTCCCGGATTGAACCGCTGACGCTGCGCCGATGCACCGATTTCGGCCTGCGGCAACTGCGTCGATCCAGCGCGGGCTTGCTGCAGCTCCTGCGCCTGCCGCAGCGTGGCTTGCGCGGCGGCCAGTGTGGGACTGTGCTGCAAGCCATCGGCAATCAACGCATCGAGCCGCGGCGATCCGAAGGTGCGCCACCATTCCGCTGCCACCGGCATTCCCGGCACAACCCGCTGGGCGCTGTCCACTGCGGAAGGAGCCGGCGTGACGAGCGCGTTGTCGGCATGGGACGAATAGGTTTCGGACACCGGCGGCGCGGGCCGTTCGAAATCCGGCCCCGCAGCGCATCCGGCCAGCACAACCATCAAGGCAAGGCTGGCGGCATGGCGGGTGGCCAAGACCGGCTTTCCTGATTGCGGCAGCGGCGTGTGGTTTTTGCCAAGGGTCATGAGATGGGCCGTCCTTCACCCGCTTCTTCGGACGTGATGCCGTCCCGGATATGATAAATTCGCTTGAAGGTCGGAATGATCTTTTCGTCATGGGTGACGATGATGATGGCGGTCTGATATTTTTCGGCCATCTCATTCAGGATCCGCATCACCGCCATGGCGCGTTCGGAGTCCAGCGGCGCCGTCGGCTCGTCAGCCAGGATCACCGGCGGGCGATTGATCAGACCGCGCGCGATGGCGACGCGTTGCTGTTCCCCGCCCGACAATTGCGACGGCATGGCCGCTGCCCGGTGGTGCACATCCAGCGCGGTCAGCAATTCCAATGCGCGCGCGCGGGCTTCGGCATTGGGCAGCCCGGCCAGCATCGGCAGCAGCGCGACATTGTCCACCACATCGAGAAACGGGATCAGATAGGGTGCCTGAAACACGAAGCCGATCTTGTCGCGGCGCAGCGCCCTCAGGTCGGAAACCTTCCAGCCATCATCGTAAATCACCTCGCCGCCCAGCGTCATGCGGCCTGCGGTCGGATCGATCACCGCGCCAAGGCATTTGAGCAGCGTGCTCTTGCCCGATCCCGAAGGGCCGATCAGACCAACCACTTCTCCCGGCGCAACCTCCATATCGACATGCTTCAAGGCATCGACAGCGGTGTCGCCTTCGCCGTAGCGTTTTCTCAGTCCTTCGATGCGAATGCCAAGCGCTGTCATCTCAGCCTCCGATCGCTTCGGCCGGATCGACCTTCAACGCCATCCTGATCGCAATCAGGCTGGCGAGCGCGCAGATGATCATCACCGCGATGAAACCGGCGATGGCATCCATCGGCAACAGCAGCACATATTTGGGGAAGTATGGCGCGGCGAAAGTGGCGGTGATCTTGCCCACCGCAAAGCCGATTGTCCCAAGCGCAAGGGCCTGCTGGAGGATCATCCCCGCGATCGTGCGGTTGCGCGTGCCGATCAGCTTGAGCACCGCGATCTCGCGGATCTTGTCCATCGTCAGCGAGTAGATGATGAAGGCGACTATCGCTGCGCTGACGATCGACAGGATGGCCAGAAACATCCCGATCTGCCGTGATGAGGTGGCGATCAGCTTGCCGATCAGGATGTCTTCCATTTCGGCGCGGGTGTGGACAGTCAATCTTTTCCAGCGGCGGATCGCCTGGGCCACAGCTTCGGCATCGCCGCCGGGCGCAAGCCGCACCAGAATGGCGTTGACCGACGTGCTGCTGGCCTGGGAGGCATCCACCGCATCGAGGATATCTGGCTGTCCGGGACGATTGAACGCCGGGTTGGCCGCAGTTCGCCTACGGTTCTGCCAGATGGCTTCATTGTCCTTCAGGAACTGGGCCTCCTGTGCATCCTTCAGCGGAATGAACACCATCGGGTCGCCGCTGGACGACACCATGCGGCGCGTCAGCCCGACCACCTGATACCGGTTGCGGCGAATGGTGATCTCATCCCCCAGCCCAAAGCCCGAGGCAATATCGGCGACGGCCTCGTAATGGCCCCGCGTGATCTGGCGACCTTCGACCAGATAGGATGGCCAGCCCGGCGATCCCCATGCCGCGCCGGGCATGATGCCCACCACCATCGCCCTGACGTCGGTCTCGCCTTGGCGGACCTGCATCGTCAGATAGGTGACATTGGCAGCCTCGGCGACACCCGGCATGGCCAGCACGGTGCGGTAGAGATCATCACTGATGCTGGAGGATTCCGCGTAGGGACCAAGCGTGTCGCGCTGCACCACCCACAGATCAGCACCGCTGTTATCCAGCAGTGCCTTCCCGTCATCGACCATGCCGCGATACACCCCGGCCATCACCAGCGTTACCCCGATCAGCAGGCCGAGGCCAACGCCGGTAAACACGAACTTCCCCCAGCTGTGGAGGATGTCCCGCCCGGCAAGGCTGATCACGGCGTGACCCCGGGAATGCGATCAACAACGCTGATATTGCTGTTTGGGCCGAGCTCCTGCTCGCTGTAGACGATGATCGTATCGCCATCGTCCAGCCCTTTGAGCACCTGAACGCGCCCGCCCAGATCGGCCTTGCCGAGTTCGACCGGCACAAACACAGGGTCCCCGTCGTCAAGTTTCCATACGCCGATGCGGTCACCCATCCGCCGGATTGCGGCATTCGGCACAACCGGACCCTTGGCAATCGGGGCAAGGTCAAGCGTGACTTCGGCAAATTCGCCAAGCGGGGGGAGCGGCGTGGGAAGCGTGTCGAACACCACCTTGATCAGGGTTTCCTCCGTGATCGGATCGGCTCTGGGCTCGATGCGTAGCACCCGGCCATGCAGAACCTTCCCATCGCCCGATCGCAATTGCACTCGCGCCGGCAATCCAGCCCGCAGCCCGCCCGAACTCACCTGATCGATCCGGACATCGACCCACAGGCTCGCCGGATCAATGATTTCGATGACGGTCTGCCCACCGGCCACAACCGTGCCCGGCTCTACCTCTCGCAGCGTGACAATTCCCGATGCCGGCGCAATGAGGCGCAGGTTGCCGCGTTGCGATTGCAGCCCGGAAAGGTCTGCGCGCATCCGCTCCAGATTGGACCGGGCGTTCGCGGCCGCAGCCTTGGCCGCCACCAGTTCCTGCCGTTTGGCGGCCAGCACCTCTTCGCTGGTGGCACGTGCGGCCAGCAGGCTTTCATAGCGGCCTGCCTCGCTTGCGGCATAGGCTTGCCGGGCGGTGGCCTCGCGAACAGCCGCCTCGGCACCCTGCATGGCCGATGCTTGCGCGGCCATCCGGTCATCCAGATCGACCGGATCCATCTCACCAATAGTCTGGCCTGCCACCACACGGTCACCGACATTGACGGTCAGGCTCCTGACCCGGCCCGCAAACGTCGGCCCGACGCGGTAGGTGCGTTCGGCATCGATCGTGCCAACCCCGAACAACGCCGGGCGCAGCGACTGGCTCTCCACCTTTGCCGTCGTGACCGCAATCGGCGCCAATGGGCCGGAACGCAGCGCCACATAGGCCAGCAGAGCGCCGAGCACGGCTATGACAGCGATCAGCGCCAGTTTGCGGCGCTGCATGGCGGTGATGTTCATGGGCGCACCGCGACTGCGCGGCGGAACAGCGCGAATACGCCCGGCGCTTCCCGACGGATAAGTTGCACGTCACCGGCCAGCAGCGATTGCATCACCAGCCCCTGGATCATTCCGATGAACAGCGTGCCGAGCGCGGCCGTGTCGTTACCCTGCTCCAGCTGCCCGCTTGACTTGCCGTCCTCGATCACAGTGACGAGCCGCTCGCGGTAACGTCGCAACATCTTGTGCGCCACGCGCTTGGGCGCTGTCATTTCGGCCCGCTGCAATTCCCCGAACAGCATCCGAGGGACGCCGGGATGTTCCACGAAAAAGCCGACATGGGCCATGAACATTGCTTCAAGCGCATCTAGCGGCGTTGGCGCGCCGTGAGATGCCTTGTCGATCCGCGCCAGCAACCGATCCGCCACCCAATCCATGACCGCCTCAAGGATGGCTTCCTTGGTCGGGAAATGCCGGAACAGCGCCCCTTGCGTGACCCCCATGTGTGCAGCGATCGCGGCGGTCGTGATGTCGCCGGGGTTTTGCTGCGCCGCCAGCGCCACCACGGCCTCGACAGTGACGGCCCGTCGCTCGTCAGCTGGCATATATCTGGTCTGCATGAGTCGCGCCTTAGATAGTAATCAATCACTATTTTTTAGGATCGGGTAAGCGCCACGTCAAGGCGTAGATGAGCCGATTGCATTACCAGGAAGCAATCGATTTGCCGCGGGTGACGGCCCATCACACATCAGCATCGACAGGATGGCCATAGTGAGTAGTTACGATCTAGTGCGGTTTCCATCCATTCCGGCGAGTGGCGGATGCCGGATCAGGCGCCGCGCATGGACTCCCCGGCCGCACGCACAAAGAAGGTTGCGGCCGGCCGCCGCACCAGATGCTCGTTCAGGTCGAGCTTGCCCTCGATGTGGTCATCGGCCGGGCTTGGGAAGCCAGCCTCTACAGGCGAGCCAAACAAAGGCAGTTCGAGCGGGGTGGGATATTCGACGAAGCGCAGCACTTTTCAGGTTCCAGGATGAATGGAACATAAAAAGAACACTGTTGCTGTGATTCGTCAACGGATGCGATCAGCCCGTGCGGTAAACCCGCCGCAGGGGTGGCGCTGTCCGCGCCCCAGGCCTTTCAGTCGTTTGCCGGCTTCAGAATACGCTTGGCCGCCGCATTGCGGCGTGCGGCAATCCGGCCGAGCGCCACCTCGATCGGAAAAACATCCAGCTCGTCAGGGTCGTATTCGTCCAGCCACTCGCTAATCTCGGCATGGTCCGGATGGGTTGGATCCGCCCTGGCTTCCAGCATCTCGTAAAAGCCGGGAATGCCTCCGCAATCTTCGGGCGGGCAATCTCGCTCACCGCCAATGTAGCGGGGGTAGGCTTTGCCGGGATCACCGCGACGCACATCGCTGATAACGAGCTCGTGTTCCCAGTTGTCGCCGAAGTCGTAGGTGTAATCGATCGGCGTGGTGCCCGGGCCAATGACGTCACGCAGACGGGTTCGGGAGGCGGGCTTGCGCGGCGCTGTGCCCCAGTCTTCGTCCGTGGGCAGGCCATAGGTCTGACCGCCGATGACGAACTGCCAGAGGTGATAGTCCAGCCATCCCATGGTGACCTGGACGATATCATGCAGGACCTTGAGGGTGATCGAGGTCGGCACTTCAACCTCGCGCCAGATCGGCGGGTCAGAATCCTTGAGCGTGATGCGCAAGGTGGCGATCTCGGTGAAGCTATCGACGGCGCGGACGTTGGTCATGCTGCTTGCGATAGCAAGCCAGGGTCGCCGCCGTCAGCAAAAAGGATGCGTGCTTTCGACCGCGATGCACCCCATCAGGCGTCGATGCCAAAATGTCGCCGCTGCGCGTCCCATTCGTTGGGGAACGGCGCGGCCAGTATGGCAAGATCGATCCCGTCGCCCTGCCGGCCGTTGAGAATGGCATCGACGATGTCAGGGGCCAGCAGCGTCATGCGCAGGACCCGGGTCAGATAGCTCAGGCCGATCTTTTCCTTCTCCGCAAGGTCGGACACCGAGGTGTAGGCCCCGGTTTCCAGCAGGCGTTTCCAGCGAAAAGCTCGCGCCAGCGCCTTGACCACCGTGTTGTCGGTGCGGGGGCGCTGAAGCTGGGCACCGGCTGGCAGAACCATCTCCTTGCGGCCCCCGCGCTTGGTGATCTGGAACGGAATGTGGATCGACAGTGTCTCGGGAATTGTCACGACCTTGTTCACGCTGCCTCCTCCAGTTCCGGCACCTGCAGTTCGCGGGCCAGCGCATCGAGCCCGTCCACCCGCAGCTTCAGCTCGAGACCGGCGCTGCCAACGATGACCCGGTCGATCAGTAGCTGCACGATCCGGGCCTGCTCGGCCGGGAACAGGTCATCCCACATCGGGTCCAGATTGATCAGGGCCTCCCGCGCTTGAGCTTCGGTCATTGCGGGCGCGTGTTTGACGGCCTCCTTCCATGCGCCGATGATGATTTCCGGTTGCCGGAACACGGCCCGCAGCTGGTTGACGACCGCGCCCTCGATTTCGGCGGCAGGCACGCGCCCCACCGTGGTGGAACCTGCTCCATGGCGGAGCAGCGTCTGGCTGACATAGTAGCGGTAGAGCTTGCCGTTCTTGCAGGAGTGGGTCGGTGAAAACGCCCCGCCATCCGAACCCCAGAGCAGTCCCTTCAGCAAGGCAGGCGTATTGGCGCGCGCACGGTTTGCCCGGGTCCGAGGGCTTTCCTTCGTGATGGCGCGCACCGCATCCCAGAGTTCCTGATCAATGATCGCCTCATGCTCACCGGGATAGCTGTTGCCCTTGTGGACGGCCTCCCCGATGTAAGCCTTGTTGGCGAGCAGGCGATACAGGTAGCCCTTGGTAATCGTCTTCCCTTGCCGGGTCGTGATGCCTCGCTCCCTCAATTCCCGCAGCAGAAGTGTGGCCGAGCCGACATCGCGGAACCGCTGGAAAATGTAGCGGACATTGGCGGCCGCCGGTTCATTCACCACCAGCTTTCGTGCCTGAACATCATAGCCCAGTGGGGGGACACCGCCCATCCAGATGCCCTTGGCGCGACTGGCGGCGAACTTGTCGCGGATGCGTTCGGCGGTCACTTCGCGCTCGAACTGGGCAAAGGACAGCAGGACGTTGAGGGTCAGCCGGCCCATGCTGGTCGTCGTATTGAACGCCTGCGTCACCGAGACGAATGTCACGTCGTTCCGGTCGAACACCTCGACCAGCTTGGCAAAGTCCATCAGGGATCGCGAGAGGCGGTCGATCTTGTAGACCACCACCACGTCGATCAGCCCGTCCTCGATATCGGAAAGCAAGCGCTTCAATCCCGGACGATCAAGGGTGCCGCCGGAAATACCGCCGTCGTCATACTGGTCGCGGACCAGCACCCACCCTTCGGCACGCTGGCTGGTGATGTAGGCCTCACAGGCCTCGCGCTGGGCATGCAGCGAGTTGAACTCCTGCTCCAGCCCTTCTTCCGATGATTTGCGCGTGTAGACCGCGCAGCGCAGCTTGCGGACGACCGGTTTGTTCATGCTGCCCTCCGATGATCCTTAAGGCCGAAGAATATCCAGCCATTCCAGCGCGACCCGGTTATGGCGCGGGCGATTGCTGACAGTGACTGGTAGGGGCGTCCCTGCCATTCGAAACCGTCCTGGGTGACGGTCACGGTGTGCTCGACCCCCTGCCACTCCCGGATCAGGCGGGTCCCGACGATCGGCTTCAGGTCAGCCCGAACGCGGCGGGTGGTAATGTTGCCGCCGTCGAGCTGTTCGCCCATCTGTTGCAGGCGCCTGACTGTTTCCTGCTTGAGACCGCCGTAGGCCAGCTCCTGGATGCGGTAGGCCAGTCGGCTTTCGAGGTATCGCCGGTTGAAGGCCGGCGGTTCCTCGCTGAACAGCTCGCGCCACTGCTTCTTCAGCTCGGCGACCGGAGCCGCCTTCATGGCGGCCAGGCGGGCAAGGACGGGATCGGGTTTCATTGTGCGTTGCTCCATTGAGTTGGAGGTGCACTACCGCTCTGTTCAAGCGCGAAGTGTAGCGGAAAGTCTCCATCTTCTTCAGATAGTTGGCCGACATTCCGAAGGTGCAGGCGGGCGAGGCCAAGCCCGAGGATAGCGCACAGCTCGCTCCGACGCTGGGCCGGAGTCATTTCGCAGGGTGGCAGCGGATTGGGGCGTTTCACGTGTGGGTCTCCGTCTCTCGTCCAGCTGTGCCGAACGATGGTGCTGAGACGGAAAAGCCAAATGCCCGAGGGCAACGGGACACTGATGGAAACCGAGAGAACCGCTGTGGGAGAAAAAGTTCAGGCGCGACCCTAGGTCATTTTTGACTGGGGCACCTTATGCTCCTTATACGACTTAACGTTCGTCATGGTTACATACGTCCTGATTCAGGAGACACTCTCGCCTCTCCGGTAGAGGCGGTAATGACCGTAGCCCTGGGGTTAAATATGTCCCCGGGTCAATCCTTGTGCATTCGACTCAACGGGCCCATTTACCGGGCATGGAGATTGCGAATGACTGACACGAATCAAGACGAAACAACGACCGACAAGGTAGCACCGGAGAAGAAGTCCCGGAAGTCCCCCGCTAGCCAGAAATGGGGCGCGAAGGTCATGGACAGTGGGTTTTGCATGCTGCCGTCCCTGTTGCTGAGAGCGCAGCGCCGTCTGCACCTGAACCCGACACAATTGGCGGTACTGATCCAGATCGTGGATCACTGGTGGGATGCTGGACGCAAACCCTATCCGAGCAAGAAGGAGTTGTCTCAGCGGCTCGGCATCGGCGAACGCCAGATCCAGCGTTACCTGACAGATCTTGAGGACGAAGGCCTGATCAAGCGCATTCCGCGCTATGCAGACCACAAGGGCCGTATGTCGAACATGTACGATTTGCAGGGCTTGGTCGACAAACTCACCGAACTTGAACCGGACTTCCGCGAAGCCCGCAACCAAGCACGCCAGAGCCGTCAGAAGGCTGCCAGTCTTGGCTTCAAACGGCGCGGAGCGGAAGCCGAGGCCGGCGAAGCCGCCTAACACACGCTGAAATCTCGCATTTTCAAAACTGCCTCAACGGGAAAGCACGCGCTTTTCCGAACCACCGATCTCGTCCCTTTAAAACCCCCAAATGGAGTCCCCGACTATGAATGTTGACCCCTCTAATCCTTCCCTGGTTCAGGTCCCCGGAAAGCCGCACACGAGTGCTTACCGGCTCAAGAAAATCCGGCGCCTTTCCGCCGCAAACGATGGCGGCGATAATGCGCCTGTCACTAGTGGTGGCATGACCGGTGGCGAGCCTGAATGGCGCTGTACTGAGTGCGGTAAGCTCCTGGGTGTCGCTAACGGAAACCAGCTGCACATCCGCGTTCAGAAGCACCGCGAGTATCTGGTGGGGTTCCCGGTTACCGCGAACTGCCACGGTTGCGGCACCCTGAACAAGAAGTCCGCTTGCTAGCTTAGCGACAGACTTACCCGAACATCCCCGAAACGAGAGGCGCTTGACGCCCTGATCTGGCCAGTAGGAGGCGCTCGACGCCCGGCCGTCAGGCTGGCGTCAAATGCCCTCCTCGTGGCACGAATTTCACCAACACCTCGTTCAATCGTCTTCCACCCTCAACTTCCAGCGCGGCTTCGCCACGGTGTGCAACCGCCACCGCGGATTGACCCGTTTTGCGGACCCGGCGGCATTGCTGGACCACCTGCATCGCGGCGATAGCTCGCCCGATCAGAAGAACCTGCTCCTCGGCGATCTGATAAAGGGCGCCAAGGCCAATGACCGTGCCGGGGACTGTGCTCTCACGCTGATGCTACTTGCGCTGTGGCCCGGACTTGACGGCGTCTTTCGTCGGTCACGGGCTCGCTGCCTCGGACAGACCGACGAAATCGCGTCTGAAATCCTGGCTCGCGCGACGGCCGCGATCCGCGAACTTGATCTCGATCGCGTGAACTGGATCGCGGCCACAATCCTCAAGAACGTCGAACGCGACGTGCTGCGAGCGCACAAACGCGAAACCGGCCGCCAAGCCGTCCAGGACGAGTTCGACACCGATCTACACGGGGGTGTTTTCGAGGTCTCGGACCCGGAGCTGGAACCCGGAAAGCTGCTTGCCGAACTGACCCGTCTGATCGGCGTGGACGCAGACCTTGTCCTTCGCGTGGTCATCGACGGGTACACCCAGGCCGAGGCCGGTCAGCAGCTGGGCCTGTCAGAGCCGGCGGCACGCAAGCGGTTCCAGCGCGCCCTGAAGCGCCTGCGTGACCATGCAGAACAAAAATCCTGACCCCGTTGTCCCGTTCGGTGCGCGCCGTTGGCCTTTCAACTTCGGACGCACCGAGCGTCTTTGCCCAAACAGAAAGTCCCAGTTGATGAGCCATACCACTGCCATCCCGACTGAGCCTTTGAAGCGGATCCCCGGCCTCTACCGTCGCTGGGAGTTGCCGGAAATCTTCGAGGTCCAGCGCCGGTATCACATTGAAGAAGCCGGCACCCACGCCGACGGCACCCCGCTGTTGGCCGTCTACTCCAGCGAGCCCGAGGCTGATGTCATGGCTCAAGAGGAGGCGAACTGATGGCTATTTCGATTGCCTCCCTGCAGACGTCGAGCACGCTGCGCCCGCCCCGTATCCTCATGCACGGCGTGCATGGGGTCGGGAAGACGACCTTCGCGGCTGGAGCCGACGCCCCTGTCGTCATCATGACCGAGGACGGCCTTGGCATGTTGAAGGTTCCGCACTTCCCGCTCGCCACCAGCTACGCCGATGTTGTTGAGGCGCTCGACGCCCTGCTCAACGAGGAGCACGCCTACAGCACTGTCGTAATCGACAGCGTGGACTGGCTGGAACCGCTGGTCTGGGCCGAGACCTGCCGCCGCAATGGCTGGGCCTCGATCGAAGCACCCGGTTTCGGCAAGGGTTATGCCGAGGCGCTTACGGTCTGGCGCGAATATCTCGATCGCCTGAACACCCTGCGTGATCGCCGCGGCATGGCCGTCGTCCAGATCGCGCATACCGACATCAAGCGCTTCGATAGCCCTGAACATGAGCCCTACGACCGCTACGTCATCAAGCTTCAGGCCCGTGCCGCAGCCCTGCTGCAGGAGCACTGCGATGTCGTGCTTTTTGCCAACTACCGCATGTCCATCACGAAGGCGGATGTTGGCTTTAACAAGAAGGTAGCTCGGGCACTCGGCTCCGGTGAGCGCGTCCTGCACACCGCCGAGCGTCCGGCCTTCCTCGCCAAGAACCGCTACGGCCTGCCCGACACGCTTCCGCTCGATTGGAAAGCCTTCGTCGCGGCCATGCCTCAGCCCGAACAGTCCTGATCCGGAGTTTTCTCAATGGCACGTTTTGACACCGCATTCGATGCGACAGGTATCGAACCCACCACCGGCTACGATGTTCTTCCCGCCGGCAAGTACCGCGCCCAGATCGTCGAGAGCGAAATGCGCGTCACCCGCAACGGCATGGGCCAGTTCCTCTGGCTGATGCTCGACATCATCGAGGGCCAGTACCAGGGACGCAAGTTGTTCGACCAGCTCAACCTCGTGAACTCAAACCCGCAGACGGTCGAGATTGCGCAGCGCACGCTGTCGGCCATCTGCCACGCGACCGGCAAGCTGCAGGTCAACGACAGCGTCGATCTGCACCTGGTGCCGATGACGATCCAGGTTGGCGTGAAGCCGCCCAAGGACGGCTACTCGGAGAAGAATACGATCCGCTACCTCGTCCCGGAAAGAACTGCGCCGGCGGCGCCTGCCTATCAGGCCGCGCCCACGGCCTCGCAGACTCCGGCCGCTCCGGCTGCTGCCCCCTGGAACCGTAACGGCTGACCCCTGCAGGCCGCTGCGGGAAATCGCGGCGGCCTCAGCCAGACCAAAGAGACTGACCATGACTGAACCGCTCAACGCGGCCCCTGTGGCCGCGAACGCCCCCTGCTTGCCTGAAAAACAGCGCCGCCTGATCGAACTCGACGACGCCATCGCCAAGATCCGCACCCAGATCGCGACCGCCGATCTGACCCGCCAGACGCAGGGAAAGCCGATCGACCCGGTGTGGTTCAACCGCGCCCGCACCGCGCAGCGCCACCTCTACCGCGAACGGGCTGAACTGCTTGCCGATGGCAGCGGCTGGCACCGCCGCAACAAGATGAAGGACGCGCTGATCGACATCCTGCGCGCCCGCCATGATCCCGCCGTCTGGGCCGAACTGCTCGCCGAAGCCCGTGCGTGCACCGAAGCGGAGGATCTGTGATGGCAGAACTTCCCACCCCGCCAACGCCCACACTGACGGCCATCTATGCCGCTTACGAAAACCTCCAGGGTGACGGCTTCCGCGAGCATCTCGGCGCATCGCTGATCGGCAAGCCCTGCGGCCGCGCGCTATGGTTTGATTTCCGCTGGGTCACGCCTTCGCGTTTTTCCGGTCGCATGCTTCGCCTGTTCGAGACTGGGCAGCGCGAGGAAGACCGGATCGTCGCCAACCTGCGCTCGACCGGTGCCACAGTGCTGGAGGTTGATCCCGAAACCGGTCGCCAGTTCCGGGTCGAGGCCCATGGCGGTCATTTCGGCGGTTCCCTTGATGGCGTCGCCCTTGGCCTGCTGGAAGCGCCGAAGACCTGGCACGTGGTTGAGTTCAAGACACACTCGATCAAGAGCTTCGCCGACCTTGTCGCCAAGGGGGTCGTGAAATCGAAGCCGCAGCACACCGCCCAGATGCTGATCTACATGCACCTGACCGGGCTGACCCGGGCCATGTACATTGCGGTCTGCAAGGACACCGATGCGCTGCATATCGAGCGGATCGAGGCCGATCCTGAAGCTGCAACGCGGCTGCTCGACAAGGCCAAACGCACCATCGAGGCCCAGCATCCGCCGGCCCGGATCAGCGATGATCCGACCTGGTTCGAGTGCCGCATGTGTTCGCACCATGCTGCCTGCCACACCGGCGAAGCGGCTGCGGTGAACTGCCGGACCTGTCTGCATTCCACGCCCGTCGAGGGCGGTTGGCACTGCGCCCGTCATGACCGCAGGCTTGGTGCCCAGGACCAGCGCCGCGCCTGCGCCCGCCATCTCTTCATCCCTGATCTTGTCCCCGGAACCGTCACCGACGCTGGCGAGGATTTCGTCGCCTACCGCATGGCCGACGGCTCCGACTGGCTGAACGACGCGCGCCAGAAGGAGGCCGCAAATGCTTAAGCTCCGCCCCTACCAGCAGTCGGCGATCGCCGCGATCTACAGCTACTTCGAAGACAAGAACGGCAACCCCTTGGTGGTCATCCCGACCGCTGGCGGCAAAAGTCTGGTCATGGCCTCGTTCATCGACGGGGTGCTCAAGGCGTGGCCCGACCAGCGTATTCTGGTCGTGACCCATGTCCGCGAGCTTATCGCCCAGAACCATGCCGAGATGCTGGGCCTGTGGCCGCAAGCCCCTGCCGGTATCTACTCGGCCGGCCTTGGGCGCCGTGATGCCGAAGCGCGCATCCTGTTTGCAGGCATCCAGTCGATCCACCGCCGCCCTGCGGAAATCGGCCACTGCGATCTCATCCTGATCGACGAAGCCCATCTCATCCCGGGCAAAGCCAGCACGATGTACCGCAAGTTCCTTGATGCGATGAAGCGCATCAACCCGAAGCTGAAGGTGATCGGGCTGACGGCTACGCCATATCGCCTGGACTCCGGTATGCTCCACGAAGGCGAAAATGCACTGTTCACCGACATCGCTTACGAGGTGTCGGTCCGCGACCTGATCATAGCTGGCTACCTCAGTCCGCTGATGTCCAAGCAACCGCAGACCAAGCTGGATGTGACTGGCGTCGGTACGCGCGGGGGCGAGTTCATCGCCCGTGATCTCGAGAAGGCGGTCGACCAGGACGCCATCACCAAGGCCGCAGTGGGAGAGATCATCGCCTACGGAAAGGACCGGAAGTCGTGGCTGGCCTTCTGCTCGGGCGTCAGTCACGCAAACCACGTTGCCGAGGAATTCCGTCGGTGCGGGATCAGTTGCGCGACGATCTTCGGCGACACCCCCAAGGATGAGCGCGATCGCATCATTGCGGAGTTCAAGGCCGGCAAGATCCGCGCGCTGGCATCGATGGGGGTGCTGACCACCGGCTTCAACGCCCCGGCCGTCGATCTCATTGCCATGCTGCGCCCGACCAAGTCGGCCGGGCTTTACGTTCAGATGGCTGGGCGCGGCACACGGCTGGCGCAAGGCAAGGACAACTGCCTTGTCCTGGACTTCGCCGGAAATGTGAAACGTCACGGCCCGATCGACCTCGTGAAGCCGAAACGGCCGGGTTCGGGCGATGGTGATGCGCCGGTTAAGCTCTGTCCGGATTGCGACAGCATCGTGGCTGCCGCGGCGCTGGAATGCCCCGATTGCGGATATCTCTTTCCGGCTCGCAAGGTGAAGCTGGCGCCCACCGCGTCGACACTTGCCGTGCTTTCGTCCGGTAAGCCCAAGGGGCCGCAATGGCTCCAGGTCTCCAACATCTCCTACCAGCGTCATGAAAAGCCGGGTGGCCGCCCTTCGCTCAAGGTCACCTATCAGTGCGGCCTTGGCTGGCACCACGAGTGGATCTGTCTCGAGCACACTGGCTACCCCCGCACCAAGGCCGAGGCATGGTGGCGTGAACGGGCGCCGGGCATTCCTGTGCCACGCTCGGTCTATGCGGCTCTGCAGCTGGTCCACCGTCTGCGCCGCCCCAGCCACATCGCTGTGCGCCCGTCGGGCAACTACACCGAAATCACCAAGGCAAGGTTCGACACATGCCATACGCCAACCCCGGGCTCTGCTCGGTCTGCCATCGCGAACCCCGCGGCTTCGGCTGGTTCGTCTCGCACTACCGGGTCTCCGATCCCCGCCGGGACGAAAGCCGCAAGTATCTTTGCAGCCGTGTCTGCCAGGAACTCTGTCACCGGAGGCAGGGCATGATCAACACCAGCCGCAATGAACAGGCCGCCATGGTCAAAGGCGGACAGGCCGGTGGCCGCTATCTCGAACAGATCGGCAAGACCGACCTTGTGGCACTGACTGACGCCGAGTGGTCCGCCTTCGTCGAGCATCTCATCACCGGTTACTGCGACCACCTTCGCGAGCTTGCCGCCGACCTGTCGGAGTGCCCCTTCTGATGAACACGTCCTTCATGGCGCGCCATGGTTCGCGCCTTCTCGCCAACGGCTATACCATCCTGCCCATCGCGCCCGGCGGCAAGAAGCCGGGCCGGTATCAACGCGGCGCATGGGTCGACTATCCGGAATGGAACCGTCATGCTGAGCGGTCTACGACCGAGGTCGAGGTTTCGACATGGTCCGGCTGGCCTGATTGCGGCATTGGCATTGTCGGTGGCGGCGTTGCCGCCATCGATATCGACATCGTGTCGGACCCGGACCTTGCGCTGCAGATCGAGCAGCTGGCACGCGCCCGGCTTGGCGACACCCCGGCGCTGCGCATTGGCCGGGCGCCGAAACGCCTGCTGGTCTACCGCACAAGCGCGCCGTTTCGCGGCATTCGCCGGGCCCCGCTCGAGGTGCTGTGCCTTGGCCAGCAGTTCGTGGCTTACGCGGATCACCCCGATACCGGACAGCCCTACGCCTGGCCCGAGGAAGGTTTGTCAGAACTCGATCTCGATAGCCTGCCGGTCATCGACGCGGACATGGCGGCCGCCTTCATTGAAGAAGCGCTGACTCTGGTCCCGCCTGAGATGCGTCCCGCAAGTCTGAGCGCGCCAGCGAGCACAGGTTCGGCCGTACCGGGTCACGCTCAGACGGGCACCATGGAGGCGGTGCGTTCGGCGCTGATCCAGATCCCCAACAACGATCTTGATTACGACAGCTGGGTGCGGATCGGGTTGGCCATCAAGGGCAGCTTGGGTGAAGCCGGCAAGGTTGTCTTCACCGACTGGTCCGATCAGGCGGCGAAGAATGATCCTGCCGTCACCGAGAAGGCGTGGGCCAGCTTCCGTCCGGCCCGGATTGGTGCAGGCACCATCTACCATCTGGCCATGGAGCGCGGCTGGAAGCCCGAGCCCGGCATGGTGCTCGATGGCAGTCAGCCGATCGACGGATGCCATCCTGCTTCCGGCATGTTGGCCCGGCTCGACGTTGTGGCAGATGCCGATGCAATGGCTGCGCCCGTCAGCTTCAACCTCACGATCCCGGGCGGACTGGTCGGCAAACTGACTGATTACATGCTATCGACCGCTCGCCGGCCTCAGCCGCTGCTCTCGCTTGGCGCCAGCCTCTGCGCAATCGGTGCACTGATGGGGCGGCTCTACCGTACCGAAAGCAACCTGCGCTCGAACCTCTATGTGGTGGGCATCGCGGACAGCGGTTCGGGCAAGAACCACTCTCGCGAAATCATCAACGAGGTGCTGTTCGAGGCCGGGCTCGCCAATCATCTGGGCGGCAACAAGATCGCGTCCGGCGCGGGGCTGCTGACCGCCTTGCATCGCCAGCCCGCGATCCTGTTCCAGATTGACGAGTTCGGCATGTTTCTCTCGGCCGCGGCAGACCGCAAACGCAGCCCGCGCCACATCACCGAGATCCTAGACAACATGACCGAGCTCTATACCTCGGCCGGCGGGATCTTCCTGGGCGCGGAATACGCCAACCGCGACGGCACGAATGAGCGGCGTGACATCGTTCAGCCGTGTCTCTGCGTCTATGGCACCACGACCCCGCTGCACTTCTGGGGCGCGCTGCAAGGAGCCAATGTGGTGGATGGCTCGCTCGCCCGCTTCCTGATCCTGCCCAGTGACGAGGACTACCCAGACGAAAACGTCGCCGTCGGGCTTCGCACCCCGCCTGCGGACCTGATTGCAGGACTACAGTTGCTGGCGTCGGGTCCCGGGCAACAGCGCGGCAATCTGGCAGGCACCACCTCGGGACCGCAGACCGCTGTGGTGCTGACCACTGTGCCGATGACCGATGATGCGCGTGCCCGCTTCAAGTCGCTGAGCGGGGAGCTGACCGACGAATTGCGCGCGGCGGCGGGCACGTCGATTACGGCTATTCTGGCGCGCATTGGCGAAATCGCGCTGAAACTGGCACTGATCGTGGCGGTGGGCAAAGATCCGGTGGCTCCCGTCATCGCGATTGATGACGCAGATTGGGCCATCGCTTTCGTGCGTCATTACGCTCAGCGGGCAATGGAGGCGGTGGACCGCCATGTCGCAGATACCGAGACCGAGGCTCACCTGAAACGTCTGCGTGAACTGATCCGGGCAGCCGGCGCCAAGGGCATCACCAAGTCTGAACTGACCCGCGGCTCCCAGTGGCTCAAATCCCGGGACCGCGACGATATCATCCAGACCCTGATCGAGAGCGGAGACGTAACGACGGGCATGCGTAGCTCTGCTACCAGGCAGGCCATGGTCTACAGGCTGGCGCGCTGGTCGGGTAATTGGCGGGACGCGAGTGGCAAAAAGGTCGCCACCAATCACCAAGGACCGTCGTGATGGATTCCCCTCTGGATGGTCCTTCAATGGCCCAAGTTCCGTCAAAAGCAGCTTTATGGCATCCAAGCATATGGATTTGCGTAATAAAATCGGGTTTCGGAGAAAGTTCAATCTTTCAAGGGGTGCCTTATATATCCCCTCGCGTACGCGCGCGTTTTAAAGATAGAGAGGCGTACCCCTATAAAAATAATAATAATTGAAATATTATATATTCCCTAGCCTACTCAAGGGGTTGGGCGCTCCAATGTTTCAATCGGCCCAGCTGAAACCCCATGAAGATTTCCGGCGGCAGTGTCCGCCCGAATGACGACCTGACCAGACCCGCTTCGGGTCCGGGCGAGCTGCCAGCCTTCACCGGCCCAGTCCTCGCCCCGACCGCCCCACACGAAGAGGAGGTCGTCATGACCCTGCCTGAAATGCAGGCCGTTGCCTGCCCCAATCCGGCTCAAGCCAACGTCGGCGGAACGATCCGCCGCGGAGCCATCCTTGCCCTCGACCTTGGCACCAGCGCCGGCTGGGCGCTCCAGTTGTCCGATGGCCACATCAGCACCGGGACTGTGTCGCTGAAACACACCCGCTACGACGGTGGTGGGATGCGCTACCTGCGCTTCCGGCGCTGGCTCGAGCAGCTGGATCTCGATGCAGGGCCGATCGAAGCGGTCTACTTCGAGGAAGTCCGTCGGCACGCCGGCACCGACGCCGCCCATGTTTATGGTGGTCTGCTGGGTATATTGACCGCGTGGTGCGAGGAAACGCTGGTGGCCTATCAGGGTGTGCCGGTCGGCACGATCAAGCGGTTCATCACCGGCAAGGGCAATGCCGACAAGGCGGCCGTCATCGCGGCCGTCCAGGCAAAGGGCTTTGCCCCGGCCGAGGACAACGAGGCTGATGCCATCGCGATCCTGCTCTGGGCCATCGAGACCCGGGGAGGTGTCCGGTGAGCGCGGCCGGTTTCCTGAAGCGCGTGGCGCAAGTGCTCGAGGATCGCAGTGCGGCCTACGGCGATCCCAAGACCCAGATGGATGCGATCGCTCGGCGCTGGTCGATAACCCTCGGCACGCCTGTCACCGCCCAGCAGGTGGCGCTGTGCATGATTGACCTGAAACTTGCCCGCTTGGCGCACGACCCCAGCTACGCAGACGGGCCCATCGATGTGATCGGCTATGCGGCGCTCATCCCGGAGATCATCCGTGGCACGCGGTCGTAAGCGCAAGGGGGGCCGCCGCCATCCCTGCGGCAAGCTGGTGCAACCGGGCAAAGCCGAGACCATGCGGGAAGTCACGGCGACCGTTCTGGATGCCCGCCAGCGTCAGTACGGCGTCACCGCAAGGCAGGCCAAGGACGAGCGTCTGGGCTCGGCGATCGGCCGGCTGGCATTCGCTGGCAAGATCACGGCTGAGCAATTGGCAGCTGCGGAGCTCTATGGTGACCTCATGGCTCGCAACCGGGCGGTCATGGGACTGCCGCCGATCCACCCGCATTCCGCTACCGGCTTGCTTCTCGATGAAGGGATCTTCGGCCGCAGTCTCACGGAGTACGATCCGGACTACGTCGAGAAGATCCGCAAGCGGGCAGCGGCGGCCATCCTGATGCTGCGGACTGCTGACCACGATGCCATCGCCGCGACCGGTCGGCGACCGAGCATGCTTGTCCACGCGGTGGTCTGCTACGAGGTGGATGCCGCAGGCTGGGGAGACGCGGACCTGCGTAATCTGGCGCACGGGCTCGAAGGTCTGGTCACCCTGTTCGGTATCAACAGGGACAGTTCGCTGCCAGTATCGTCCGCCTAGCGGTTGACCTAACAAACTGTGATTCAACGATAAAAATACAATTCAGCATTGACGGGAGCATTGCTATACTGTAGATGTTTCCGAAATGTAGTGATGCGAGTTGCGCCCGGGGCTTACCAGCTTCCGGGCGTTTCTCGTTGCAGGCGTTGCGCGATGGCTGAACGACTTCGGGGACGCCAGGCAGTTGCGCAGCGCCTGCGTCGATTAAAGGCGGAACCCATCTGCCGCGATTGCGCCTATGCCGGGATCGTCCGCGAGGCGACCGTACCTGACCACATTGTGCCGCTAGCCCGTGGCGGATCGGACGAGGACAGCAACATCCGCTGTCTCTGCGCCGAGTGCCATGCCAAGCGGACTGCCGAACAATTCGGCCAGCGCAGGACGGTTGCCGTGGGCTCCGACGGGTGGCCGATCTGGTGACCAGGCCGGGGGCGGTCCGAAAGTCTGGCGGTTTGGCGGGGGAAACCGCGCTTGGCCCAAACTTTACGCAACCGCGAAACTCGGACCGGGGGTCAGATCCCATAAAGTCGATGTTTTCCATCGAATTGACTGGATAGTCGCCGCGATAAGAGCGGTAGTCGCTTCACGAACACGGAGCGATGCAGATGACCAACTCGACCCTGCCAACTGCCAACCAAGTCTGGGGCTTCTACGGCACCAGCAGCGCATTCGCCGATGCCGATGCAGCCTGGGCCATTGCCTTCCCGGCGATTACCAAGGTCACGGTGGGCAGCGCGGAAGGGGTGCGGGATTTCCTCGACAGCCGCCACGGTCGACACTTCGCCGACGATGTGCACAACGGCATTCACACCGGGCTTGGCCTTGAAAGGGCCATCGACGCCGCCATCACCCGCTGGATGGGCTGGAAGATCGACCGCAACACTGCGCGGGAACATGGCATTCCAAAGGGCCTGCCATACCTGACCGGCTTTGTCGGCCTTTACGAGATCATGGCAGACGCACAATGAGCGCGGGCATCACCAGCACCATCCGCCTTGCGATCCGCACGCTGCCCGAGAACTTCGACCGCAGCCGGATCATCGCGGTGATCGAGACGATTGAACAGGAACTCTACGAGGGCGGCGTTTACGCCAGCGCGACCGCAGACAGCATGACGATCGAGATCACGGTCCAGACCGACCAGTTGCTCGGCGCAGCGAAGGTGCTGAGCGAGCTCGAACTCATTTGATTGGTGGGCCCGGCAGGACTTGAACCCGCGACCTAGCCGTTATGAGCGGCCAGCTCTAACCAACTGAGCTACAGGCCCCACCTCCAACGCCCATAGCGGCTTTCCAACATCGCAAACAAGTGCCGCAAGCCCTTCCGGGCTCCTGCGGCCGAACCCGTTTCAAGGACATCTATGGATCAGAACTGGCCGGCCCAGAGCAGCGAGCTCTTGCCGATAGAGAAGATCACGCCCTATGCGCGCAACTCCCGCACGCACTCGGACGAACAGGTCGCGCAGATCGCAGCCTCGATCCGCGAGTGGGGCTGGACCAACCCGATCCTCGTTGATGAGGACGGTGGACTTCTCGCGGGGCACGGACGTTTGGCGGCTGCCCGCAAGCTGGGCCTGACCCAGATCCCGACCATGGTCGCCAAGGGCTGGAGCGAGGCCCAAAAGAAGGCCTATGTCATCGCCGATAACAAGCTGGCGCTGAACGCCGGCTGGGACCTCGAACTGCTGGCCGTTGAACTCGGCGATCTGCAGGGCTTCGACTTCGACCTGATGCTGACCGGGTTCTCGGATGAGGAGCTCTCGAAGCTGCTGGCCGAAAAGACCGAAGGTAACACAGACCCGGACGAAATCCCGGAAGCGCCGATTGATCCGATCGCCAAACCCGGCGATGTCTGGCTGCTTGGTAAGCACCGCCTGGTCTGCGGCGACAGCACCGATGCCGACACCGTCGCCAAGGCCCTGAACGGTGTCTCACCCCACCTGATGGTCACCGATCCGCCCTACGGCGTGGAATATGATCCGGCCTGGCGCGAAAAGGCCGGGGTTGGGGCTTCCGGCACTGCCAAGGGCAAGGTGCTGAACGACGACAAGGCCGACTGGCGCGAAGCCTGGGCGCTGTTCCCGGGTGACGTTGCCTATGTCTGGCACGCTGGACTCTATGCGGGCGTAGTCGGCGACAGCCTGGCGGCATGCGATTTGATGCTCCGCTCCCAGATCATCTGGGACAAAGGCCAGCTCGTGCTCTCGCGCGGCGACTACCATTGGGAGCATGAGCCCTGCTGGTATGCCGTGAAGAAGGGCGCGAAGGGTCACTGGGCCGGTGACCGCAAGCAGACCACCGTCTGGCATATCGCCAAGCCCAAGAAGAACGAGACGGGTCACGGCACCCAGAAGCCGGTCGAGTGCATGAAGCGCCCGATCGAGAACAACTCCAGCCCGGGCCAGGCGGTCTATGAGCCGTTTTCTGGTTCGGGCACTACCATCATTGCTGGTGAGATGACCGGCCGCGTTGTCCACGCCATCGAGCTCAATCCCGCTTACATCGATGTTGCCGTGAAGCGCTGGCAAGATTTTACTGGTAAGGCTGCGACCCTTGAGGGTGACGGCCGAACCTTCGACGAGATTGCAGGCGGGAGAATAGCTGAGGCTGCATGATTACCGGCAGGAAGCCAAAGCCTTCGCAGTTGAAGCTTGTCACGTCCAACCCCGGCAAACGGCAGGTCAACCGCAAAGAGGCGAAGGCCAAAGCCGCGATCCCCGCTCCGCCAGCCCATCTCAATGCAGATGCGGTAGAGGAATGGAACCGCGTCGCGACCGAGCTCTACAACCTCGGGATCCTCTCCGAGATCGATCGGGCAGCACTCGCCGCCTACGCCATGGTTTACGGCCGCTGGGTCCAGGCTGAACGCGCGATCGCGAAGATGGCGGAGAAGGACCAGCTGACCGGCGGCCTCATGATCAAGACATCGAACGGCAACGCGATCCAGAACCCGCTGGTGGGCACCGCCAACAAGGCGGCGGCGGACATGATGCGTTACGCCGCAGAATTCGGGATGACGCCGAGTGCCAGGAGCAGGATCGCGGCCCAGCCGCCAGAAGAAGGCGCGGACCCCGCCGACCGCTTCTTCGCCTGACCGGACATTGGCCTATGCCAAAGCCGTGGTCTCAGGCGAGATTGTCGCCGGACCGCATGTACGCAATGCCTGTAAACGGCACATCGCGGACTTGAAACGCAACGATGGCATCTGGTTCGACCAAGATGCTGCCAATCACGCCTTCGCCTTTTTCGAGGAGGTTCTGAAGCTTTCCGAGGGCCAGTTCGAGGGGCAACCATTCGAACTGCAGCCGAGCCAGGCGTTTATCGTCGGCTCGTTGTTCGGCTGGAAACGCAAGGATGGCCGTCGCCGGTTCCGCCGCGCCTACATCGAACAGGGCAAGGGCAACGGCAAATCGCCGGTCGCGGGCGGCATCGGAATTTACGGGATGACCGCCTGCCAGGAAGCCGGCGCCCAGATCTATGCGGCGGCGGCCAAGAAGGAGCAGGCCAACATCCTGTTCCGAGATGCGGTGCGCATGGTCCGGCAATCACCGGCATTGGCACGGCGGCTGGAGTTCTCGGGCGGCCCGGGGCGCGAGTTCAATATCGCGCATCTGTCCTCGGGCAGTTTCTTTCGCCCGGTGTCGCGCGATACAGGCAAGACAGGTTCCGGCCCACGCCCCTATTTTGTGCTGGCGGACGAGGTCCACGAGCTTCCGGATCGCTCGATCATCGAGATGCTAGAGCGCGGCTTCAAGTTTCGCCGTGATCCGCTGCTGTTTATGATCACCAACTCGGGTTCGGACCGCAATTCTGTCGCATGGGAGGAACACGAACACGCGATCCGGGTGGCGGCCGGTAATCCAGATGCGGTGACCGACCCTACATTCCTCGGCCAAGTCATCGACGACACGACCTTCAGCTATGTCTGCGGGCTTGATGAAGGCGACGACCCGCTGACTGACTCCAGCTGCTGGATCAAGGCGAACCCGCTGCTGGGCGTCACGATCACCGAGCAATACCTCTCGGAAGTCGTGGCGCAGGCGAAAGCCATCCCGGGGCAATTGAACGGCATCTTGCGCCTCCACTTCTGTGTGTGGACGGATGCGGAGACCGCCTGGATGGCGCGGTCCACGCTCGAGCCGCTGCTGGCAGAGTTCGATCCCAAGGCAGGGCAATCCGTCTGGCTCGGGCTCGATCTCAGCCAGAACCGGGATTTGACCGCGCTGGCGGCGGTCCAACGCAATGGCGAGAAGGATGGCAAACCCTGTTTTGACGCATGGGTCGAGGTCTGGACGCCCGGCGATACGCTGTCGGCGCGGGTCTTGCGGGACAAGCAGCCCTACGACCTTTGGGTCGCCGACGGATTTCTAAACGCTCCAGGAGGCGAGAACATCAGCTTTCGCCATGTGGCGCAGGCCTTGGCCGAAATGGCCTCGGACTACCGCGTCGAGGCAGTCGCTTACGACCGATACGCTTTCAGGCGGTTCGAGGAGGAAGTTGCCGAACTGGGCCTCGACCTCGCCTTTGTCGAGCACCCGCAGGGCGGCACCAAGCGGGCCAAACCAGCCGGCGAAATGACCGAAGGCCTCTGGATGCCAGGCTCCCTTCGGCATCTGGAAGAACTAATCCTCGAAGGCCGCATCCGGCTCAAACGCAATCCGGTCCTCATTTCGGCAATGATGTCGGCGGTTACCGAGACCGATCGCTGGGACAATAAGTGGCTCTCCAAGCAGCGGGCCATCAACAAGATCGACGCAGCCGTCGCGCTGTGCATGGCAGTGGGGGCAGCGATGGCAGGCGATACCTCCGGCTCCATCGATGACTGGCTGAAGAGCCTGGCATCATGAACCTGCTGCAAAAGGCGCTCGGCTACATCGCGCGCTCCATCGGTCTTACTGACCCTCGGCTGGTACAGGCAGTGGGCGGCCGCACGACCACGACCGGCGAGGTAGTTTCGACCAGTTCTGTGTTGGGGCTCGCCTCGGCCTGGGCCTGCGTCAATTTGCTCGCCGGTACGATCGCCTCGCTCCCGCTCATGGTCTATCGGACCCGGGGCGGCGCACGGACGGTCGCGACCGATCATCCGATCTACCGGATCCTGCACGACAGCCCGAACGCCGACCAGACCGCGGTCGACTTCTGGGAATTCATCTGCGCCTCGATTGAACTCAGCGGCAACGCCTATGCCGAGATCATCCGGGGCAGCAATGGCCGAGTGGTCGCACTGAGCGTGCCTATCGCGCCTGAGCTGATGACGGTGCGCCGTATACGCGACGGCAGCCTAGAATATGAGTGGTCGGATGGCGGCATTCGCAGTGTCGTCAGCCAGGACAACATGCTCCACATCCGGGGCTTCGGCGGCAACCCGCTGGGCGGTCTCTCGACCCTCAGCTTCGGCCGCCAGACCTTCGGATTGGCACAAGCCATCGAACGGGCATCGGGCGACACCTTCCGCAACGGCGTGCGGCCCTCGGGGCTGCTGAAGACCGCCGACAGCCTGACCCTAGACCAGCGCAAACAGGCCGAGGAACTGCTGCAGGAAAAGTTTGCCGGAGCGATCAATGCCGGACGGCCGATGCTGCTCGACCGGGGCATGGATTGGGTCCAGCTCTCGATCAGTCCGGAAGACGCGCAGATGCTGCAGAGCCGGGCATTCTCGGTCGAAGAGGTCTGCCGGTTCTTCGGCGTGCCGCCATTCATGGTCGGCCACACCGAGAAGACCACCAGCTGGGGCACTGGGCTCGAACAGCAGACGCTGGGGTTCCAGAAGTTCACGCTGCGCCGCCGTTTGAAGCGCATCGAGCAGGCGCTCGCCAAGCAGCTGCTGTCGCCGGCCGACCGGCAGGCAGGTCTCGTCATCGAGTTCAACCTGGAAGGCCTGCTGCGCGGCGACAGCGGGGCGCGTGCCTCCTTCTACCAGCAGATGCTGACCAATGGCGTGATGACCATCAACGAGGTCCGTGCGCTCGAAAACCTGCCGCCGGTCGAAGGCGGCGATGTCCCCCGCATGCAGATGCAGAACGTGCCTATCACGCAGGCCGGTGCTCCTGCCGGAATCCTGCCGCCAACCGGAGCGAATGCCCCATCGGAGCCCCCTAAATGAAACATCTCACCCTGACCCTCAAATCCAGTGATCTTCAGGACACCGGGCAGTTCGAGGGCTACGCCTCGACCTTCGGCAATGTCGACCAGGGCGGCGATCTCATCGAACCGGGCGCTTTCCGGGAGAGCGTCGCCAAGGCCCGCGCTGAAGGCTGGGGCATCCCAATGCTCTGGCAGCACGACCAGCGCGAACCGATCGGCGTCTGGCGCGACATCTTCGAGGATGACCGCGGTCTGTTCGTGCGCGGCCAGTTGATCCTCGACGGCGATCCCGTCGCCCAGCGTGCCTATGGCAAGCTGAAACACGGCGCGCTCGGCGGTCTGTCGATCGGCTACACCATCCCCAAGGGCGGTGCCGCTCCCGACCCTTACAAGGCCGGCGTCCTGCGCCTGAAGAAGATCGATCTTCGCGAAATCAGCCTCGTCACCATGCCCATGAATACCGAGGCCAAGGTGACGGCGGTCAAGACCGTCACCGACGGGCAGACGATGCCGTCGCTCTCCGATTTTGAGAATTTCCTGCGCGAGGCAGGGTTCTCGAAAAGCCAGGCCACCGCAATCGCGGGCAAAGGCCTCAAATCGCTGCTCCGGAGTGAGTCCGGCAGTGAGTCCAACACCGACTTTCTGTCGGCTCTCGCCGCGCAAATCCGCGGCTGAACCCACCTCCTACGGAGCAATCCCATGACCGAGACCAAGAGCGCCGATCAGCTGGCGCAAGAAGTGAAGGCTGCGTTCGATACGCGCCATGACCAGGTAAAAGCCATCGCCGAAGAGGCGCTGGGCAAGGCTGCCAAGGGTGAAGAGCTCTCGGCCGCGACCAAGCAGCTTGCTGATGAAGCGCTGACCGCGCTCAATGAAGCCAAGGCTCGCCTCGATGAAGTCGAGCAGAAGCTCGCCCGCAAGAAGCAGGATGACGAACGCTCCGATTATCGGACGATCGGTGAATGCGTCGTTTCGTCCGACACCATCAAGCCGTTCCTGAACAGCAAGACCGCCCGCGGCCGCGCCAGTGTCGAGGTCAAGGCGATCGTCTCTGCCCTCACGACCGATGCCAATGGCTCGGCCGGCGACCTCATCGTACCCGATCGTCAGCCGGGGATTATCACCCCTGGCCAGCGCCGCCTCACGGTCCGCGACCTACTGACCCCAGGCCGCACCAACAGCAATGCGGTCCAGTATGTGAAGGAAACCGGCTTCACGAATGCAGCGGCCACCGTTTCAGAAACGGCCGGCGCCACCAAGCCGCAGACTGACATCAAGTTCGATGTCGTGACCAGCAGCGTCACCACGATCGCACACTGGGTGCTGGCGACCCGCCAGATCCTCGACGACGTGCCGATGCTGCAGTCCTACATCGACGGCCGCCTGACCTATGGCCTGGCGCTTGTTGAAGAGAACCAGTTGCTCAACGGCGGGGGTACAGGCACCGATCTGCACGGCGTCTACACCCAGGCGACCGCCTTTGCGCCGCCGATCACCATCCCGGCGCCTGTCACCCGCATCGATGTCCTGCGCCTCGCCATGCTGCAGACCGCTCTTTCCGAGCTGATGTCGACGGGCGTCGTTCTGCACCCGTCTGACTGGGCAGCGATCGAACTGCTTAAGGACACCACCGGCCAGTTCATCATCGGCAATCCGCAGGGCAACCTATCGCCGACACTGTGGGGGCAGCCGGTAGTGGCAACGCAGTCAATGGCGACGGGCAAGTTCCTGACCGGCGCCTTCCAACTCGGCGCGCAGATCTTCGACCGCATGGACGCCATGGTCGAGATCTCGACCGAGGACGACCAGAACTTCCGCAAGAACCTGGTGACGGTCCTGGCCGAAGAGCGCCTCGCGCTCGCGGTCTACCGCCCGGAGGCTTTCGTGAAGGGCGACTTCGCAGCTGCTGCCACCGCGGCGACGGCTGCGTGATGATGCAGGGGCCGGCTCGTTCCGGCCCCTCTCATCCAACGGAAGGGATAGCCCATGATCCTCAAAGCCCTTGATACCCTGCACATCAGCTCGGTCAGTTCCAACAACATCCTTGCCGGCCAGAACTTCGAGCTCGACGATCATTTTGGCCGACAGCTGATCGAACGCGGGCTTGCTGTTGAGGCCGGCGGGAGTGAACCGGCCCCTGCTGTCACCCGCAAATCCGGCTCCACGCACCGCACCAAGGCGGAATAATGTCTGAGATCGTAACGATCGAGCCACCCCAGGACCGTGCCGTGACGCTCGAGGAAGCACGCCAGCAGCTTCGGCTTGATGGCCGTGACGAGGACCTGCTGCTCGTCGCTAAACTGGATGCAGCCCAAGCTGAACTGGAGCAGCAGACTGGCCTGAAGCTGTGCGAACAGACCCTCGAACTGCAGCTGCAAGACTGGCTGGACGAAATCACCGTGCCGATCCGGCCCTGCACGGTGGCCGAGATCCGCTACACTGCCCTGGGCGGTTCAACGGTGGCCCTCCCAGAAGCTGACTATGTCGTCCGCCGACGGCACGGGGTCACCCGCATCCGCCCGGCATCCGGGAAATCTTGGCCCGAGCTGGGTAAAGACGGCCTGATCCGGATCACACTGTCGGCCGGATTGGATGAGAACGACCCTGATCTGGCGATCGCCCGCGCTGCGATCCTCGTCAAAACCGCATCCCTGTTCGAAAACCGCGAAGGTGCAGCCTGTCTCGCCTTCGACACGTTGGTGGGTCAGCTCAAATGTCGCTGGATCTAGCCTCGAAGCTCGACACAAGGATCCGGATTGAGCGCAAGGTCGTCACGCACGATACCCAATATGGCACCGAACAGGTCAATTGGACCGAGTTCGCCTGCATCTGGGCTGAGGTGAAGGACATTCTCCCCTCCAAGGCCGAGCGCCTGGCCGACAGCATCCAGATTGGTCGCCGTCCTGCCCGGATCCGCACTCGGTATCTGCCAGGACTCACAGCCGAGATGCGGGTCATCATCGATTCACGCATCCACCAGATCATTTCCGGCCCGGCAACACTGGGGCGGCGGGAGGCCATGGAGTTCATGGTCGAGGAACATTCGAGCGAAGGAGCCGCACCATGACGATCCGGCTCAAGGGCGGCCCTGAACTGCTGCGTTTGCTTGATGAACTGCCCAAGAACCTGGAGCGCAACGTGATCCGTGGAGGTCTTCGGGCTGGCGCCAAGGTGATCCAGCAGCAGGCCAAGGCCAATGTCCCGGTCAAGACCGGACAATTGAAGCGCGCGATCGGGATTGGCACCCGAACCGACGGAGCCAAGCTCTCGTCTTACGTCAAACTGCGTGGGAAAGGCTCCTATCTTGGCCTGTTCATTGAATATGGTGTCGCGCCCCACCTGATCTCGGTTTCCGAGGCGGACAAGCCGGTGCGTGAGACCCGGCGTGGCCCGCGCAAAGTCAGTATCGGCACAATCAACAAGATGGTGAAGCGCGGCAGCCTCAAAATTGGCGAGAACTTCATCGGGCCCGCGGTCATGCACCCGGGTCACGCCGCAAAACCCTTCCTGCGCCCAGCGCTTGACCAGAAAGCCGAGGAAGCGGTGAATGCCATGGGCTCATACATCGCCCACCGGGTCCAGATCGGTAACCTGAAGGCACCGACCCTCGAGGTCGATGACGAATGAACGGTGTTATTGCGGTCCGCTCGCTCCTGGTGGCTGACACCGGGGTGACGTCACTTGTCCCCGTTGTGCGGATCGCCGCTGGGATGCTGCCGCAGGGCACGGACTTGCCGGCGATATCGCTGATGTCGGTCAGCAGTATCGACCGCAATGTCCAGGCTCCGGGCGCGAAACGCCGCGTCACCGAGCGCGTGCAGGTGACCGTTCTGGCCCGGACCTACCCTGAAGTGAAAGCCATTATCGCAGCCGTCCGCCAGGCGGCAGCCGACCAGATGCCTACCATCGACGGGCTCTTTGACGTGACCGTCCACACAGATTCCGCCGGTCCTGATTTCCTCGACGAGGAGACCGGTATCCACATGCAGACGCAGGACTTCCGCGTCTCATTCAACGAGGCGCGCCTAGCCTCACCTTCATAAGGACCCATTGCCATGACCGTTCGGACTTCCGCCGGCACCACCTTGAAGGTGTCGGCCTCTACCCCTGCGACTTTTGACGCCACCGGCTACAATGCGCTGACCATGACCGTAGTCGGCGAAGTCTCCGACCTCGGCGAGTTCGGCCGCGAGTTCAATCTCGTGACTTTCAATCCCGTAGGCAGCCGCGGCGTGGTCAAGAAGAAGGGTAGCTTCAACCAGGGTACGATGCAGATCCAGCTGGGTCTCGACACTGATGATACCGGCCAGATCCTGCTCAAATCCGCCTCGCTCTCGGACGCTGATCACAGCTTCTTGGTCACCACCCAGAACGGCGACAAGTACTACTTCCAGGCGCAGGTCATGAGCTTCAAGGTCAATGTCGGTTCGGTCGATCAGATCACCACCGCCACCGTGACCCTCGAACTCACCACCAACTCCGCCGGTGTGGGCATTGTCGAAGTCCTCGCGCCCTGATCCCTGACACCCTGACGGAGATATTCCATGTTTGACATCACGACCCTCGCTGCCACCGATACCTCGACCCTCGAACTCGTCGGCGGCGACGATGCCCCGCTGTTCGACGAAAAGGGCAAGCGCCTCTCGATCACAGTCTACGGCCCAGGCTCCAAGGTCTATCAGCGCGCCCAGGCTCGCCAGCAGAACCAGCTGATGGACAAGATCAAGAAGCGCGGGAAGATGGACCAGTCGGCCGAGGAGAAGCTCGCCGAACAGGCTGATTTTCTGGCTGCCTGCACGGTCAGCTTCAATGGCTTCACCTATCCGCCCGCCGACGGGCTCGAAGGTCAGGAACTGTTCCGCAAGGCCTATGCCGATCCCTCGATCGGGTTCATCGCCACGCAGGTCGCCGCCCACATCAATGACTGGGCAAATTTTACGAAGAGCTCGGCCGAGAGCTGAGCCTTTACGTGCGACAACTGGCGTGGCTGGGCACCGCGCCCAAGCCGCGCACTGGAAAAACGCCAAAGCCTGAGCCGGAGAGCGAACCGCTGACCCGGCTGCAGCGAATGGCCATCGACGACCTTACTCCGGACTTTCCACGCATCCGCACCCCTTGGGTGATCGACTGGCTCATGGAAGTCGGCCCCACCGATCCCGGCGCAATGGGCGCAGTCCCCATCTCCTGGGCCACGATAGGCCAGTGGCAGCACTGCATGGGGCTCGACCTGCCGCCCTGGCTGGTCCGCCTCTTGCGACGGCTTTCTGTCGAATTCGTCGCTGAAACCGTCCGCGCCCGCGAGCCTGATTGCCCGCCTCCATGGACTGCCACGTCCGTCCTCAACCGAGATGAAGTCTCCCGGAAAGTGACCAACGCCTTCCGGGCGCTGATGATGTCGAAGGAGCCCAGCACGTGAAAGCAGGCACCCTCGAAATTGAAATGATCACCAACGTCGCCCGTCTCCAGAAGGAGATGGCTGACATGAAGCGCACGGTGGCAGGTGCGATGGGCGATATGGCCGACAGCGCCTCGCGTGCTGACCGGGCGCTCAATGCGGTCGGGGGCGGCGGTGTCACGCGGATGGGTGGCTCGGCCAAGCTTGCCGGGCACCATGTCCAGAACCTCGTCTTCCAGCTCAACGACATGGTAGTCGGCCTGTTCTCTGGCCAGAAACCCATGACCGTTTTCATGCAGCAGGGCACGCAGATCGGGCAGATCGCGATGCAGGCCGGTGTCGGCATCGGCGGCATGGCCCGGGCGCTGCTGGGGCTTGCTGCCAGTGCGGCAGCGGCAGCGCTGACAAACCCTTATCTTCTCGCAGCCGCTGCTGCCGCTGCACTCGCGTTCGGCGCATTCAAGCTGTTCCAGTCGAGCGTCAAACAGACGGGCGAGCTCGACCGCTATGCGCAAAGCCTGGGACTCACCAAAAAGGAAATGGAAAAGCTGGGCCCTGTCGGGATCACCGTCGGCGACACCATGAAGGGGCTGTGGAAGACCATCTCGGATGGGCTGAACCTGGGCACGGTATTCTCGACCCTCAAGGACTGGGCGGTCACGGCCTTCGAAGCGGTGCTGACTGCTGGCAAATATGCGGTCGCCATTCTCTATGCAGGCTGGGTCGGCGGGTTCAATGCAATCCGCGTTACCTGGACAGCACTACCCGGCGTTATCGGCGAAGCCGCCGTGGGCGCCGCTAATCTGGCAATCAGTGGGATCGAGTATCTCGCCAACAAAGCAATCGCAGCGCTCAATTGGCTCGCCGAATGGGTGAACCCGGTGCTTGACCGAGTGGGCCTTGCCACCATCACCCGGATCGAGAGCGTGGCTCTACCGCGCATGGAAAACAGCTTTGCCGGCTCCACCGCCCGCATGGGCGCACAGGTCCGCGATGAATTCGCGTCAGCCTTTGGCGATGCCATGGGCATGATGGATGCCTTTTCAGCGCGTTGGCGGGAAAACAGCATCGCTGCTGCCAAGGCCCGGCTTGCCGCCAAGGCGGAAGAGATCCGCGGCGACAGCACTGACCGTGCCAGCAGCGCAAAAGGCCCCAAGGAAACTGAAGCCGAACGCGCGCTCCAGGCCGCCCGGGACTTTGCCGCCAACCTCGCGCTCGAGACCGCCAAGATCGGCAAGACCCCGATCGAGATCAAGCGGATGGAGGTTGCGATGGCAGCGATCAAGGCGCCGACCGACGAAGCGCGCATTGCAATTCTCCAAGCCGGCGAAGCCTGGGAACAGGCGACGCGCGCATTCGCCACCTCGGAGTTCCTGCGCCAGACGGTCGGCCCGCTCGAACAGCAGGTCGCTCTGCTTGGCCAGTCGGCCCGGGCGCAGGCACTCGCAAATCTGGAAGCCGAGCGTGAACAGATCGTGCTGGAACGCGGGGTCGAAGCCTGGGAGCGGTATCGCGCCGCACGGATCCGGCTCATGGAAGCAGACTTCGCGCAAAGCGGTCAGGAGCAGTTCCTCCAAAGCTTGGAAGACATGGTTTCGGCAACTGAAGCAGCGGCACAGAACATGGCCGATGCCTTCGGCTCGGTCGGCGGGGCAATTGGTGCGATTACGGTCGAGATCACCCGTTTTGCATCGGCGCAGGTGGCTGCAGCCCAGCGTGTGGCCGAGGCCGAGCGCGAATATGGACGCACTTCATTCCAGTATGCCGATGCACGTGCCGCCCAGGCATCGGCTGAGATCAATCACTATGGCAATCTCGCCTCGGCCGCCAAGGGCTTCTTCAAGGAGGGTTCGGACGGCTACAAGGCGCTGCTGACCGCTGAAAAGGTCTTCCGCGCCTTTGAACTGGCGGTCGCGATCAAGAATGCCGCAGTCAAAATCGGCCTGATCGGTGCGCAAACGGCGGCCAAGGTCACGAGCGACACTGCCATGGCGGCCTCAGACACTGCACGTGCTGGCGTCGAACAGGGCAACTCGATCATTACGACCGGCATCAAGGCGGTGGAGGCCGTGGTGAACGCCATCCGCTCACTGCCGTTCCCGCTCAACATTGCGGCCGGCGCCATCACGGCCGGCGTCATTGCCTCGCTCGGTGTCGCGATCAGCGGCGCCTTTGGTGGGTCTCCAAAACTGCCCACCGCCAATGATGGAACTGGAACAGTGTTTGGGGACAGCACGGCCAAGTCGGAGAGCATTGCCAAAGCGATCGATCATCTGCGCGAGGTGGACACGCTGACCATGCGCTACTCCGCTGCCATGCTGGCTTCCTTGCGCAACATCGAGGCCAATATCGGCGGGCTCACCAACCTCATCATCCGCACCAATGGCGCTGAGACTTCCGCTGCAGGAGTAAACACCGGCTATCAGTCCACGGGCGTGACTGGCCTCATCGGCAAGGGTCTTGAAGGCGTCGGGGCCGTTCTGAACAAGATCCCCATCATTGGCGGCATTCTGGGCGGTCTGGTCGGGCTCGTCGGCAAGGCGTTCGGCGCACTGTTCGGTACCAAGACTACGATCACCGGCCAGGGCATCTTCGGTCGTGGCCAGTCGCTGGCTGACATCCTCTCCGGCGGGTTTGACGCGAGCTATTACAGCGACGTCAAGAAGACCAAGAAGTTCCTCGGGATCAGCATGGGCTCGAGTTACTCGACCCGCTATTCGGCTGCCGATGCTGAGCTCGAGCGCCAGTTCGCGCTGATCTTCTCCGGCTTCTATGATGCGATCTCGGCCGCAGCCGGGCCGCTGGGCTTGTCGCTGAGCGAGGTCCAATCCCGCTTGCAGGGTTTCGTCGTCAACATCGGCAAGATCGATCTGAAGGGTCTGACCGGCGCTGAAATCCAGGAAAAGCTGACCGCTGTCTTTGGCGCAGCGGCCGACAATCTCGCCAAGTACGCGATCCCCGGGCTCGAGCAATTTCAGAAGGTTGGCGAAGGCTATTTCGAGACGCTGATCCGGATTGCATCGAGCGTCGAGGCGGTGAGTTCCTCGCTCAGCCTGCTTGGCACCTCGGTCGAGGATCTGGGCCTTGCGGCGAAGATGAACCTGTTCGACCTGTTCGGTTCGGCCAGTGACATGACCTCCGCGACGGGCGAGTATTTCGCGCTCTATTACAGCAAGGCCGAACAGGCGACGGCCCAGACCGCGCAGATGGCCCGGGTGTTCGAGAGCCTTGGACTTGGGCTGCCGCAAAGCATCGCAGGCTTCCGGGCGCTCGTCGAAGCGCAGGACCTGACCACCGAGGCTGGCCGCGCGGCCTATGTCACCCTGATCCAGCTGGCCCCGGCCTTTGCCGAGCTCATTGGCGCGGCCCAGGACGCAGCCAGTGCAGCCGCCATCGCGGATGAACGCCTGTCGCTCGAGCGCCAGCTGCTTGAGGTTCAAGGTAATACCGCAGCACTGCGGGCGCTTGATCTGGCCCAGCTCGACGAAAGCAACCGCGCGCAGCAGCAGCAGATCTGGGCGCTGCAGGACCAGCAAAAGGCAGCTGATGAGGCGGCAGCTGCGGCCGAAAAGCTACGCTCGGCCTGGGAGAGCATTACCGATAGCCTGTTGTCCGAAGTTGCCCGCATCCGTGGGAGCATCGGCAGCGGTACCAAAACCTACGCTCAGGTTCTGTCCGAGTTCAACGCCGCCACTCTTGCTGCCCGGGCTGGTGATCAGGAGGCGGCCAAGTCGCTACCCGGGCTAAGCCAAAGCCTGCTGAACGTGGCGGCCGATGCTGCTACCTCGGCACAGGAACTGGCGCGCATTCAGGGCCAGACCGCTGCCAGCCTTGAGCAGACCGTCGCGATCATCAACGGGATGGTCGGGTTGCACAGTGACATGGCAACGGATGCCACGGCGAGCACACCGACCTGGTGGGAGCAGTTCGCCTCCAATCAATCTGCGACAGCGTCGTTGCCAGCAAACGACAGCGCCACAGTACTGATCGATGGGCTGGCAGCTCTGAAACAGGAACTCTCCGACCTGCGCGGTGAACAGCGGATTGCCTCGGCTACGATCGCTTCGGGCACCAGCAAGACCGCTCGTATCCTCGAGCGGGTGACGCCAGACGGCGATGCCCTAGCCGTGAGAACGGCGGCATGAAGCTGATCCGGCCGACCTCACTGACGGACGGGATGCTGACCAGCAGCACGGCCCTGGAGAACGACCACCCGGTCTGGGCATCGGGGACAGCCTATGCGGTAGGTGCGCGGGTGATCCTGACGGCGACCCACCGGCGCTATGAGGCACTGGTAGCATCGACCGGCGTTAACCCGACAAGTGATCCGACTAAGTGGCTGGATCTCGGGCCAACCAACCGCTGGGCCATGTTCGATGACCGGGTCGGGACAGCCACAACCAGGTCGGGAAGCTTGCAGGTTGTGCTGTCACCAGGCGCGACCGACGGCGTAGCGCTCATCGACACCGATGCGGAGAGCGCGACGGTTTCGCTTACGGTTTCGGGCACGCAGCTCTACTCGAAGACCCAGAGCTTCAATGTCGGCGGCACGGCCATCGACAACTGGTTCTCCTGGTTCTTCGAACCTGTCGGGCGCAAGTCGAGCCTGCTGTTCCTCGATGTGCCGGTCTACGAGGCCGGCATCATCACCGTCACCATTACCCGCGACAATCCAGCCGACCTCGTTTCCTGCGGCGCGCTCTTGTTCGGGAGGCAGTTTACGATCGGCGAAACCGAGCACGGCGCGGACATCGGCATCATCGACTATTCGAGAAAAGAGACCGACCAGTTCGGTGTCACCTCGGTAGTTGAACGCGCCTTTGCCAAGCGGATGACCGCGCGTGTCGTGATGCCGACCAGCGCCATCGATGACGTGGCCCGCAATCTTGCAGCGCTTCGCGCCTCGCCGGTCCTCTGGATTGGCTCTGAAAGCTTCGAGAGCCTTACCGTCTACGGCTTCTACAAAGAGTTCTCGATCGACCTTGCCTACCCGACCGTCAGCTACTGCAGCCTGACCATCGAAGGGCTGACCTGAACTCTCTGGCCTGATCCACCCTGAAGGGTAATTCCATGCCTATCACAGCACTGCCCACGCCGCCGTCACGGACGGACGCGGCGAACTTCTCTGCGCGTGCGGACGCCTTCCTCGGCGCGCTGCCGACCTTCGGCTCGGAGGCCAATGCGCTGGCGGTCGAGGTCAACGGCTACGCAACCAATGCCGCTGCCAGTGCGGCCACTGCCGTCAACGCGCCAGGCACCAGCGCCACCAGCACCACCTCGCTTGCCATCAGCACGGGCTCCAAGTCCCTGACCGTTCAGACCGGGAAAGCCTTTGTGGTGGGCCAATGGGTGACCATCACCAGCACGGCCACACCCACCAACTGGATGCATGGGCAGATTACGGCCTACACCAGCGGCACCGGTGCGCTCGTCGTCAATGTCGCCATGGTGGGTGGCAGCGGCACGATTGCCGCCTGGGCCGTTGCGCTCTCCGCGCCGTCGGTTTCCGGCAATGCCGTCCTGACCACCAGCACCTATGCTGATCCCGCCTGGCTGACCGCACTGGCCGGCTCCAAGATTACGGGCACGGTGGCCATTGCCAATGGCGGGACCGGTGCAGCCGATGCCGCCACCGCCCGCAGCAATCTCGGCCTCGCCATCGGCAGCGATGTACAGGGCTACAGCGCCAATCTCGCTTCCTGGTCAGGCAGGTCAGTTCCCTCAGGCGCAGTCGTCGGGACGACGGACAGCCAGACGCTTTCCAACAAGACGATCTCGGGCGCGGCGACCGGCTCCACCGTGAATGACGCGGGCGGCTCGGCATGGTCGATCGGTTTTCGCGAAGTACCCCAGAACGTCCAAAGCGCGTCCTACCAGCTGGTCGCGCCCGACAACGGCAAGCACATCTACTCGCTGAATTCTGCTGCGCAGACCATTACTGTGCCCCCCAACGGCACGGTCGGCTTCCCGCTCGGAACGACCATCACCATCATCAATAATGGCGGTTCAGCCATCACCATCGCCCAAGGCTCCAGCGTTACGCTTTGCCAGGCCGGCACCACCAGCACTGGCAACCGGACGCTCGCCGTGCGTGGGCTCGCCACGCTAATCAAGGTCGAGACCAATGTCTGGTTCGTCTCGGGCACCGGGATCAGCTGATGTCGGGTGTGCTTGGGGTCCTGCTTGGATCGGGCAGCGACGAGCGGCAGATCGATCTACCCGTCAGCTATTACTCGTGGGGCGACAAATACAGCGCTGGCGAGCAGTTCGGCGCTGATGGCGGCTATTTCACATCGCTTGTGGGTGGCGCCTTCACGCCGGCAAGCTGGCAGGGTCGCAACATCCGCGCGATTGCCCATGAGTATGATTTCTACGCTGCGGCGTCGCGCACGCTGATCGGTCTCGACGGATACGGTTTGACGCCTGAGCCCAGCCGTTTGCGGATCAACGGTACGGTCTATCCATTAAGCGCGGGCTCGGTTTCCTGGGCGACTTACGTCGCCGGGATCACATTCAGTCCATCGCCAACCAATACCATGAACTGGACGTCGCATGGGCTTGCCGTTGGCGATCCGGTCCAGTTCTATTGCAGCGGCGGTATGCCCAGCGGGCTGACGGCCTTCACCATCTACTATGTCCAGTCGGTGGTCAGTGCGAGCGCATTCAAAATCGCGGCCACACCGGGCGGCGCAGCGCTCAGCTTCACCGGCTCCGGCTCTGGAACACGCTACGGCTACAAGGACCCGATCACGGCTTATCAGGCCAACGGCACGCTAAGCGGCAATGTCTTTACGAGCATGCTGCCGCGCGCCGCTAGCATCACGATTGCCACTCCAGCGACCGTCACTTCTGCTGCCCACGGTCTGACAAACGGCAAGCGTGTCCAGTTCACGACCTCCGGGGTGCTTCCGGCCGGGATCTTCGCCAACACAACCTACTTCGTCGTCAACACCGCGACCGACACGTTCAACCTTTCCGCCACTCTGGGTGGCGCCGCAATCAGCACGTCGGGCGGTCAGTCCGGTAGCCATGTTGTGCGCGAGGTCGTCTCGGTCACAGTCAGCTAGAGGAAAACACAACATGCAGGCAGATCGCCGGCCGACGGTCACCGACGAGGTGATTGCGATCAACGACGACCTCGAGATCAACTATGGGGTGTTCAAGAACGACTTCACCTTTCGTCGGCCAGCAAACTCGTGGCGGCTCTGGCCGATGCTGGGCTTCGTGCCGCCCCGACTGAATGCCACCATCGCTGAGATGTACCAGGCAGGCGTTGCCTGGACCCTGTGCGAGCATGTCTCGATCTGCATCAACGGATCGGCCGACTACGTGTTCGAAGGCCCTGACGGTCCGATCATCCAGACCTGGACCCCTGGCTGCCACAATGTCGAGAATGGCGGTGGCTATCTCCCGGCCGGTGAATTCACCCGGCACTTCCACGACGATTTCACGCTCTGCTGCGTGGTGCAGAAGTTGAAGCGGGCGCCTGGTGTACAATACCAGTTCGAGGTGCTGACCGAGCCAACCGTGCTGAGCGAAGCCGCGCTCTTCATCCACTACGCCACCGGCCCACGCCAGCGACAGACCGAATTCAATCCGGCGCCGGGCTACACTGTCGATCTTGGGGCCGGCGACATCGCCATCATCTGCTCGATCCGCTGAGACCTGCCATGCCCGAACAAGACCCCGCCGTGGAAATGGCGCTCATCCGTGCTGACCTCGAAGCCATGCAGACCGAACTCAAGGCCGTGCGCAAGGAACTCAAAGACCTGCTCGACGCCTGGAACACGGCAACGGGTGTGGTCCGCTTCATCAAATGGCTCTCTACCCTCGTTGCCGCGATCGCGGTGATCACCGCTGCCTTCAAGGGCTTTTCCGGCCGCTAACCTCCCAAAGGAGAAACTCCCATGAACCCTTTGCCGTCGGCCTATGGCTGGCTCGATGAACTGCGCCCATTGCCCCGGATGCTGGAAGAAGCGCGCAAACTTTACGGCACATTCGAGGTGCCCGGACCTGCCAGCAATCCGCTGATCCTCGAATGGGCCAAGGAGGTCGGGCTAGCCCGGACCTATCTTGAGGACGGCATTCCCTGGTGTGGTCTTTTCATGGCCGTGGTCGCCAAACGGGGCGGCAAGCCGATCGTGGAAGGTCCGCTGTGGGCACGCAATTGGGCAAAGTTCGGCAAGGCCGCTGACAAGGCCCAGCTGGGCGATATGCTGGTGTTCCGCCGCGGCCAGGGATCTGGCCATGTCGGGCTCTATGTCGGTGAAGATTACGGCGCCTACCATGTGCTCGGCGGCAACCAATCCGACGGCGTGACCATCACCCGGATTGCGAAGGAGCGCTGCATTGCCGTGCGCAGGCCGGCCTATCGCAAGGCGCCGGCGACCGCGAAGCCAGTCCAACTGGCTGCAACCGGCACTCTGTCCACCAACGAGGCCTGATCAGGCCACGACCAATCCGCTGCCCCTTTGCGCAGCCGGACAATCGCCCGCCTTCAGGCGGGTTTTCTTTTGGAGAACTGACATGGAAGACTTGAAGCCCTGGTGGACCTCGAAGGCCATCTGGACCGGGATCCTCGGCAGCATCTGGGGTGTTGCTGGCGCAATCGGCATCTTGCCGGAAGGTCTCAGCCAGACGGACGTCCTGACCGTCGTCCTGGCGCTGACCGGCATTGGCGGGGTCCTGTTCCGCAAGACGGCGACCACCCGGATCGGCTGACATCAAATGGCGGGGGCTGTGGCTCCCGCCACCCTCCTTTCTCACAGGTGCAGGCATGACCAGGCTGACCATCCGACGGGGCGGCACCAAGCGCGTGCGCGCCACCTTCTTTGCCGACCAAGGCGCCGGGATTGCTCGGGATCTCTCCGGTCTCGCGCTCATGGTCATTGACCAGAGCCCGAACATTGCACCGCCCGCGCTTGTTATTCTGCCGCCGGCAACGGGCGGCCAGATCGAGGTGCTGTGGACCGATGAGCAGACTGCGCCGCTGAAGGGCGGCGCTGGGCGAGTCTGGCTAACGCTCGGTTTCGAGAACGACAGCGGGGAGCGTGAAGTCCTGCCGACCCTTACGTTTGATGTCGAATGACGGCCGCGCTGCAGATCATCGAGGCGGTTCAGACCATCCTCGTCGAGAGCGACGGCACCAGCATAACCCTCGAGGTCTCAAACGCCGGGATCTCAGGTCCACGCGGGTTTGCCGGACCTCAGGGCCCACCAGGTCCGCCCGGGCCGCTCAGTGCGCTCACGGACCTCTCCGATGTGGCGCTTGAGCTCCCCGAGGGCGGCGACGTGCTCACGTACTCATCCCCCACCAACACATGGATCAACGAGAAAGCGGCCAGACTGGTCGACGGAGGTAATTTCTGATGGCCAATACCCTGCGTATCAAGCGCCGGGCCGCAGGCGGTGCGGCCGGGGCTCCGGCATCGCTCGCCAATGCCGAGCTCGCATTCAACGAGCAGGACAACACACTCTACTACGGCACCGGCACCGGGGGTGCTGGCGGAACAGCGACCTCGGTCATCGCCATCGGCGGCCCGGGCGCCTTCGTCGGGCTCTCGGGCGACCAGACCGTCGCCGGGATCAAGACCTTCTCGAGCACGATTGTGGGTTCGATCTCGGGCAATGCTGGCACGGCAACCGCGCTGGCAACGGCGCGCTCGCTGGGTCTGTCCGGCGATGTGACCGGCACAGCCTCGTTCAATGGCACCGCCAATGCGACTATTGCCGCGACCCTAGCGAACAGCGGCGTCACCGCTGGCTCCTATGGTTCTGCCACGCAAGTCGGTCAGGTCACGGTCGATGCGAAAGGTCGGGTGACAGCCGCTAGCAACGTCGCGATCACGTTCCCGGTGACTTCGGTGGCTGGTCGTACCGGTGCCATCACGCTCTCGACCAGCGACGTCTCTGAAGGCACCAACCTCTATTTCACCGATGCCCGGGTCCGCGCCAACCGGCTCGACCAGCTGGCAGCACCTACCGCTGCGGTGGACTTCAACAGCCAGCGCATCACAGGCCTTGCTGACCCAACGGCAGCCCAGGACGCCGCCACCAAGAACTACGTCGATCTGACCGTTCAGGGGCTCGATCCCAAGGCTTCGGTGAAAGCCGCATCGACTGCCAATATTGCCTCGCTGTCCGGCATCATGACGATCGACGGCGTGGCGCTTGCCGCGGGCGACCGCGTGCTAGTGAAGGACCAGACCACGCCGTCCCAGAACGGCGTCTATGTGGTTGCCTCTGGCGCCTGGGCTCGGGCGATCGATCTCTCGACCTGGGACGAGCATGTCTCGGCTTACCTGTTTGTCGAACAGGGCACAGTGAACGCCGACGTCGGCTACCTCTGCACGGTTGATGCGGGTGGCACGCTGGGCACCACTGCTGTCACCTTCGTTCAGTTCAACGGCGCCGGACAGATCGTTGCCGGCAATGGCCTCACCAAGACCGGCAACACGATCGACGTGGGGGCCGGCACAGGCATTGCTGTGGCCGCTGACGCTGTCGCACTGACCGGTCAGGCGCTGGCGCTCCACAACCTTGGCACCAACGGGATTATCGCCCGCACGGCCGCTGGGACTGTGGCAGCGCGCACGCTGACGGCCGGCTCGACCAAGATCGCAGTCACCAATGGCGATGGTGTGGCGGGCAACCCTACCTTCGATGTCAACGAAGCCAACCTCACGTTGGGCAATATCGGCGGTACGCTCGGCGTGGCTAAAGGAGGCTCGGGGGCCACCACGCTCACCGGCTACCTCAAGGGCAACGGCACGGCGGCGTTCACGGCATCCGCGACCATTCCCAATACCGACATTTCTGGCCTTGGCACCATGTCGACGCAGGCAGCGAGCAACGTCGCCATCACCGGTGGCTCGATTGATGGCGTGACGCTGGATGGTGGAACCTTCTGATGCCGAGCACCATCCTGCTCAAACGATCGTCGACCGCCTCCAGCGTGCCTGCGGCGGCATCGCTGCAGGCGGGCGAACTCGCCGTCAATCTGGCTGACCAGAAGCTCTATTCCAAGACTGCTGCGGGCACCGTGGTACAGGTGGGGTTCGGCAATCTGACCTCAGGCATGGTGACGACCGCGCTCGGGTTCACGCCGTACAATTCGACTAACCCCAGCGGCTACATCACGGCCAGTGGGTCGATCACCGGTTCGTCAGGATCCTGCACCGGCAATGCCGCGACAGCGACCAGGTGGGCGACTGGGCGCACCATTACGCTGACCGGCGATGTGACCGGCACCAGCGCGGCATTTGACGGCTCGGCGGCTCTGTCATTTGCCGCAACACTGGCGAATAGCGGCGTGACGGCTGGAACCTATCTCAAGGTCACGGTCGATGCCAAAGGGCGGGTCACCGCGGGCTCATCGATGACCTCCGGCGATGTCACTAGCGCTCTTGGCTATACGCCTGCCAACAAGGCCGGCGACAGCTTTACCGGCAGTATTTCCGTGTCTGGCTCGATTACCGCGACCGGCGATATCACGGCCTATTCCGACGCCCGCCTGAAGACGGACATCGAGACGATCACTGGCGCTCTGGACCGGGTCCGGAAACTTCGTGGTGTTACCTTTAGTCGGCGCGACACAGGCAATCGCGGCGTTGGTCTTATCGCCCAGGAACTGGCAGCCATTGTGCCCGCGGCGGTCATGACCCATGAAGATGGTCTGTTATCTGTCGCCTATGGCAATCTCGTCGGCGTACTGATCGAGGCCGTGAAGGACCTGGCCGACAAGGTCGATCGCCTCGAGGCCCAACCATGACCCTGCAGAGTTCGGGGCCGATCTCGCTTGGCAACGTCGCCGTCGAACTAGGCCGCACATCGACTACCACGACTTCACTCGGCGAGGCGGCAGTCCGTACGCTGGCTGGTGTCGCATCCGGGCCGATCTCGCTCTCCAACCTCTACGGAAAGTCGAACGAGAGCTTCTGGTATGCGACCTTTGGCTCGACCGTGGTCAATTTCCTGATCCTGGGCACTGACAGCAGCGGCAACATCTACGCCAGTGCCACGAGCGCGGTCTTCAAATGGGACCGTGACGGCGCGCTCATATGGGCCCGAAACGTCTCTGGGCCTTTCATCAACGGGGGCTGGATTGATGCCAGCGGGAATGTCTACCTTGCCGGGGCCTACTACTCGAGCAACTACTATGGCTGGCTGGCCAAGCTCGACACCTCGGGAACCCTGCAATGGCAGCGCAGCCTCAACGGCTCCGGCCAGGAAATCTGGTACAATGCGGCGGTCGATGCATCCGGCAACGTCTATGTGGCCGGCTATTCAACATCGAGCGGTGGCTCCGGCAATGCCGATGCTCTGATTGCCAAATACAACAGCGCCGGCACCCTGCTGTGGCAGCGCTCGATCGGCGGCTCCGGCAACGAATATGCCAGCCAGATGGCGCTGAGCCCGGACGGCAGCCTGCTGGTCCTCTCTGGCAATACCTCGACGTCAACAGCGGGCAACATCGATGCCCTGATCAACGTCATCAGCACTGCCACCCCCTCGGTCAGCTGGCAGCGCTCGATCGGGAGTACTGGCTATGATTACGGCTATGGCGTTGCGGTAGACAGCAGTAACAACATCTACTGGCTCGCGGGCATCAACGGCACGCTGAGCCTCCTCAAGATCAGTTCTGGCGCTGTGATCCAGTGGCAGCTGTCCCTGCCTTCCAGCTACGGCAGTGGGTCGGTGAGCCTCGGGCCAGACGGCAGTCTGCGGGTTTTTGCGCCGATCTATGCCGGGGCGGACATCTATCAGTTTTCGATCGATGGCACCTTGTTGCTGGCCCGCACCGTCAGCCTGGACACGAGCAATGGCGCGAACTCTTTCAGCCTCACGGGCCTGGCGGTTAGCTCGACGGCCATGGTGTTCTCCATCTACACCATGATGGACTTCTCGCCCTACGGGTACATGGATCTGTGCGGCGCCATCTTCAAAGTGCCAATCGACGGATCAAAGACCGGCACCTGGTCAGTGGCTGGGGCCTCGACGCAGGGCGTGACCTACAACACGTCGTCGCCCAGTATTGGAACCACCTTTTGGTCGCTGACATTCCGCAGCTTCTCGTTGCTGAGCCGCACTCTGACCGCGGGGACCCCAACCTACAGCTTTGCAGCCGGATCCTACACCAACGCCACGACCGGGATCTGACCCATGATCATTTCGCATGACCGCAAGACGCTGTTCATCGGCGTGCCAAAGAACGGATCGCAAACGGCTAGGGCTGTCCTTGGCCAGATCGGGGTTGATCTGGTTGGCGAGATGGGACGCCACCCCACATTGCCGGAAGCGATCAGGTTGGCTGAGGAGCAGTTCCCTGGGAAGAGCATCTCACCAACGGCTATCTATGCCTTCTGGCGGGATCCGGTTGAGAGGTTTTGCTCGGCGATCGAGTTCCACAAGCGCTGCCTGCCGAATTCGTTGATGCAGCTGTTTCCGGAGCGGTTCGTTGGCATTGAGCGGCATCCGCGATGGTTTGAACCCGATCCTAACGCTATTAATCTGGATATGCGCGCGGTCATCGATAGCGTCCCGCCACTAGACATCCTGGCCGCATTGCCGCCGCCTCTTGTTCCAGGTGTTCTGCGCCAGCCCCGGGGCGGCAATCTCAGTTTTTATCGGCTGCAGTCGGAGTGGCTGGATGATCCTCGGGTTACCGTGCTGCCCTTTGCAGACTATGAGGCCGGGCTGCGAGAGATAGTCGATTGGTTTGGCGGGGATGGTGTCTCGGTAGAGATACCCCAGATCAATGCCGCGGCAGGCCCGTTGTGCGAGCTGAGCATGTACGAAGCAGAAGCGGTTCGGGCCTACTATGCGGGAGATTTGCAGCTATAGTGGGCCGATGAACCGGGACAACGAAAAGCGCATTGCCGCCAAGATGGCGAAAACGCTCGCGATGATGTGCGTCCGCAATACGGGCATCGAAACCCTTCACGCGGGCATAGTCCCGGTTACCCATGCAGGGGACTACTCGGACGTCCGCGTCATTGATGCCGATGGGCGCGAAATCGGCTGGAATGATGTCTCCCACCTCGACGATGACCAGATGCGCGCGCTGATGAGGGAGATCGTCAACCGGCTATACACGTTCAACGTCTCGATCGATAATCTGGAATTCCGGAATCGGGTCGATCGCTGGGCCAGGATCGCCGACCGCTGGGACGAGCCTGATGAGGACATCGCCTTTTTTCAGAGATTGGCGGCGGAGGATTGACGGAGGACGACGTCCTGACTGTTGTACTGGCGTTGCCGATATCGGAAGTGTGGTTTTCCGGAAGGCCGCGAAGGCGCGGACCGGCTAAAATTCTAGTTCTGGGTCAGGCGGAAGGGTGCTATTTTCGGCTCTGTTGCAAAAATCGTGAAGCTTGAGCATGCTTGGCG
>NZ_NOXT01000086.1 GCF_002251755.1 Sandarakinorhabdus cyanobacteriorum | reverse complement strand
CAACGCCCTGACAGGAAGGCTCATGAATAAGGCGGGCTATACCCGCACCAACAACACGCCCAATTCGGTGGTGTTCATCCAGAATGCCGGGCGCTCGCAGATCAAGGGCTTTGAATTTGACGTGAGCGCCAACGCCACAAGCTGGCTGTTCCTGCGCGCGGCCTATACGTTCGTCGATGCCCGCTTCAAGCAATTCTATGACGATACCACCGAAGAGATTTTCGACACCGATGGCCGGCCGGCCCGGTTGCGCGGTGGCGCCATCAACCCGCTGGATGTCGATGGTCTTTCGGGTGGCGACCTGCGCGGCAACCGGCTGCCGCAAACCCCGCAGCACCAGTTCATCCTGACCGGGCAGGTGACCCGGCCGGTGGCCAAGGACATTTCGGCCTTTGCCCGGGCGGATCTTGCCTATGAAAGCCGCCGCTATTCCCAGGTCGACAATCTCAACTGGGCTGGCGACAGCTACAATCTCAACGTCAACATCGGCATCGAGGGCAAGCACTGGAATCTGACCCTGTTTGCCAGCAATCTTCTGGACGATCAGACGCCGCTGGTGGTGACCCGCCTGCTTGACTTCAATCGCCTGCTGACCCGGGTGAACCCGCTGACCGGGCTGAACCAGACCACATTCTTCCGCGATTTCGCCGTTTCGGCACCGCGGCGGCGCCAGTTCGGCATCATCCTGGGCACGCAGTTCTGATGCCGCTGCGCAACACACCGGTGCAGTGGGGCGGGGTGGCCCGCGCGCTGCACTGGCTGATGGCGCTGCTGATCATCGGCACCTCGCTGTTCGTGCTGCACGTGAACGACAGCATGCCGTGGTTCAAATCATCGCCGCTGGTCTTCATCACCTATATCCACTGGCACAAGGCGTTCGGGCTGCTGGCGCTGGTGCTGGTGCTGGCGCGTCTGGCCTGGCGGCGCAGCAATGTCGTGCCGCAGACGGCACCGCTGACCATGTTCGAGCAAATCTGGTCGCATCGCGCCCATATCGCGCTCTATGCCCTCATGCTGGCAGTGCCGATCACCGGCTGGCTGGCGTCATCGGCGTTCGGCAGCGGCACCAAGGTGTTCGGCCTGTTCACCGTGCCCGGCATCATCCCCAAATCAAAGCCGCTGGTGGCGCCCACCTATTGGGCGCATTTCGGTCTGGCCTGGGCGCTGCTGGCGCTGGTGAGCGTGCACATCATCGCCGCCTTCTGGCACCACGACCGGCGGCGCGACAATGTGCTGATGGGCATGTGGAAGGGCCGGCCCGGCACCCGTCAGGATTGACCGAACGGCAGCAGCGCCTCCAGCGCCGGATCGGGCTGACCGCTCAGGCGGGCGCGGAAGGCGTGTTCGACGATCATCGCCTGTTGTTCGATCCCATAACGAGAAAAGGGCTTGCCGGGCACGAGCGCATAGCCATAGCGGGCGAACGGCGGCCGCCGCAGCGCCAGATGGCCGCCCACCTGAAACTGCCAGACATGCACCATTTCATGGACGAAATGTGCCTGGAAGCCCGGCGGTTCGGCGGCATAATCGGGTGACCAGTTGGGGCCATTGGGGTGGCACCAGATCTGGCCGTTGGGCGCCATCGTCACCCACCAAGGGTGCAACGCCCAATATTTGGCACGGCGGATGCGCACCGGGGCAGGATCGAGCGCGGGACCGAAAACGCTGGCGACCAGCGCGATTTCGCCGGGCGTCAGTGGGCGGTTTTCAGACACGTCTGGCCGCGAAGAAATCTTTCAGCAGGGCAGCACATTGGGCTTCGGCCACCCCGGCGATCACCTCGGGCCGGTGGTGGGACTGGGCGTGGCTGAACACGCGGGCGCCTTGTTCGACCCCCCCCGATTTGGGATCGGAAGCGCCATAGACCAGCCGCTCAACCCGCGCCGCCGCGATGGCCGCCGCGCACATGGCGCATGGCTCCAGCGTGACGGTGAGGGTGCAGCCGGTCAGCCGCTCGCTGCCGAGCGCGGCGCAGGCGGCGCGGATGGCCAGCAGCTCGGCATGGGCGGTGGGATCGTGCAGCTCGCGCGTGCGGTTGCCGGCGCTGGCGATGATGGCACCGGCAGGATCGCTGATCACCGCGCCCACCGGCACCTCCCCGCGCGCGGCGGCGGCGCGGGCTTCGTCCAGCGCCTGGGCCATTGCTTTGGAGGGGGGGAAGACCATGGCAAAACTCTAGCCCAGCCGGCGCGCACGGCCTAGTCTGTGCGGCATGAGCGAGACCATCCACCCCGTCACCCAGGCCGCGCTGGCCATCACCCGCACCACGGCCGAGCAATATCAGGCAGCCCATGCCCGCAGCCTTGCCGACCCCGATGGCTTCTGGCGGGACCAGATCGGCCGGCTGGACTGGTATCGGGCGCCGACCGTGATGGGCAACTGGTCGTGGGATCCGGTGGACATCAAATGGTTTGAAGATGGCGTGATCAACGCCAGCTGGAACTGCCTGGACCGCTGGGCCGAAGCCGATCACACCCGCACCGCGATCATCTGGGAGGCCGATGATCCCAAGGCCAAGACCCGCCGGTTGAGCTATGCCGAGCTGCGCGATGAGGTGACGCGCATGGCCAATGCGCTGGTGGCCCTGGGCGTCGACAAGGGCGACCGGGTGACCATCTACATGCCGATGATCCCGGAAGCGGCGATGGCCATGCTGGCCTGTGCCCGCATCGGCGCGGTGCATTCGGTGGTGTTCGGCGGCTTTTCGGCCGAGAGTCTCGCCGGCCGCATCGAGGATGCGCAAAGCCGCTTCATCATCACCGCCGATGAAGGCCGGCGCGGCGGCAAGCCGATCCCGCTGAAGGCCATTGCCGACGAAGCTTGCGACAAGGCAGAAGCAGCCGGCGTGAATGTGGAGGCCATGCTGGTCATCCGCCACACCGGCGGCGCGATCAGCATGGTGGAGGATCGCGACCATTGGTGGCACGAGATCCGCGCCGAGGTGCCGGCCACCTGCACGCCCGAGCCGATGAACGCCGAAGATCCGCTGTTCATCCTCTACACCAGCGGGTCGACCGGCAAGCCCAAGGGCGTGCTGCATTCGACCGCCGGCTATCTGCTGTGGGCCAATCTGACCTTTGAAACCGTGTTCGATTACCGGGCTGGCGAGATTTTCTGGTGCACCGCCGATGTCGGCTGGGTCACCGGGCACAGCTATATCGTCTATGGCCCGCTGTCGGCCGGGGCGACGGTGCTGATGTTCGAAGGCGTGCCGAGCTGGCCGGCCAATGACCGCTTCTGGCAGGTGATCGACAAGCACAAGGTCAACATCTTCTACACCGCGCCGACCGCATTGAGGGCCATCATGCGCGATGGCGATGAACCGGTGAACCGGCATGATCTGTCCAGTCTGCGCCTGCTCGGCACGGTGGGCGAACCGATCAATCCCGAAGCCTGGAACTGGTATCACCGCGTGGTGGGCAAGGGGCAGCTGCCCATCGTTGACACCTGGTGGCAGACCGAGACCGGCGGCGCGCTTATCACCCCCCTGCCCGGTGCCACGCCGCTGAAGGCCGGCAGCGCCAGCTGGCCATTCTTTGGCATCGAGCCGGCGCTGGTTGAGGCCGATGGCAGCCTGATCGCCTGGACGCCGGGCACCGAGATCAGCGGCAATCTCGTGCTGCTGCGCAGTTGGCCGGGGCAGGCGCGCACGGTGTTCGGCGATCATGAGCGCTTCACCCAGACCTATTTCACCGCCTATCGCGGCCGCTATTTCACCGGCGACGGCGCGCGGCGGGATGCCGATGGTTATTGGTGGATCACCGGGCGCGTCGATGATGTCATCAACGTGTCGGGCCACCGCATGGGCACGGCCGAGGTGGAATCGGCGCTGGTCGCGCACCCGGATGTGGCCGAGGCCGCCGTGGTCGGCTTCCCGCACGACATCAAGGGCCAGGGCATTTATGCCTATGTCACACTGAACGCCGGGGTGGAGGCGAGTGATGCGCTGGCTGCCGCGTTGAAGGCGACGGTCCGCGCCGAAATCGGCGGCATCGCCGTGCCCGACCATATCCACCTGACCCCGGCCCTGCCCAAGACCCGCAGCGGCAAGATCATGCGCCGCATCCTGCGCAAGATCGCCGAGAATGAGTTTGGCGCGCTGGGTGACACCAGCACGCTGGCAGACCCGACGGTGGTAGACGCGCTGATCGAGGGGCGGTTGAACCGCTGAGCCTCACACGTCCAGGTTGGCGACGTTCAGGGCATTTTCCTGGATGAAGGCGCGACGCTCCTCGACCACGTCGCCCATCAGCTTGGCGAAGATGTCGTCGGCATCCGCCGCCTCGCCAATGTCCACCCGCAGCAGGGTGCGGGCGGCCGGGTCCAGCGTGGTTTCCCACAGCTGCTCGGCGTTCATTTCGCCGAGGCCCTTGTAGCGCTGGATCGACAGGCCCTTGCGGCCGGCATCAAGCACGCCCGACAAGAGGTCGGACGGGCGGGTGACGCGCATGGTGCCGAGCATGGCGGGGGCGGCATAGGTGGCGGCTTCCGGCGCCATCAGCGCATGCAGGCGCGGGGCTTCGGGGGCGACCAGGAAGGCGCCATCGATGACATGATAATCGGTGACGCCGCGCCAGGCGCGTTCGACCTGGTAACCGCCGTCGGCCGCCAGGCTGGCGGTCCATTGGCCGCCATCGGTTTCAGCAGCGTTGAGCCAGGCAGCGGTGCGTGCGGCGGCCTCAGTCGAGGCCCCGGCCAGCGCGCCGTTCAGGGCCAGCGCCTCCACAATCGCGGCCGGATAGCGGCGCGGCACATAATCCATCAGGGCATGGGCACGGCGGGCGTGATCGACCAGCGCGGCGAGATCAGCGCCCGAACGCGGGCCGGCGGCGGTGTTGAGCACGAGCGCGCCGGTGCCGGCTTCGACCAGATAATCCTCCAGCGCGGCATTGTCCTTCAGATACACCTCTGACCGGCCGCGGCTGACCTTGTAGAGCGGCGGCTGGGCGATGAAGAGATGGCCCTGCTCGATCAGCTGCGGCATGTGGCGGAAGAAGAAGGTGAGCAGCAGGGTACGGATATGGGCGCCGTCGACATCGGCGTCGGTCATGATGACGATCTTGTGGTAGCGCAGCTTGTCGATGGTGAAATCCTGGGCGATGCCGGTGCCCAGCGCCTGGATCAGCGTGCCGATTTCGCGGGAACCCAGCATGCGGTCCAGCCGGGCGCGTTCGACGTTCAGGATCTTGCCGCGCAGGGGCAGGATCGCCTGATACTGGCGGTTGCGGCCCTGCTTGGCGCTGCCGCCGGCGCTGTCCCCCTCGACCAGGAAGAGTTCGGATTTGACCGGGTCACGTTCCTGACAATCGGCCAGCTTGCCCGGCAGGGAGGCGATGTCGAGCGCGCCCTTGCGGCGGGTGAGGTCGCGCGCCTTCCTCGCGGCTTCGCGGGCAGCGGCGGCGTCGATGATCTTGGCGACGATGGTGCGGGCGTGGGCCGGATTTTCCTGCAGCCACACATCCAGCCGGTCAGCCATCAGGCTTTCCAGCGGCTGGCGCACTTCGGAGGAGACCAGCTTGTCCTTGGTCTGGCTCGAGAATTTCGGATCGGGCAGCTTCACCGAGACGATGGCGGTCAGGCCTTCGCGCATGTCATCGCCGGTCAGGCTGACCTTTTCCTTCTTCAGCAGGCCGGACTGTTCGGCGTAGGCATTGAGCGTGCGGGTGAGCGCGGCGCGGAAGGCGGCGAGGTGGGTGCCGCCATCGCGCTGCGGGATGTTGTTGGTGAAGCAGAGAACCTGCTCGTAATAGCTGTCGTTCCATTCCAGCGCGACATCGATGCCGATGTCATTGGCCTGGCCGGTGATGGCGATGGGGTTGGGGATCAGTGCCTGCTTGGACTTGTCGAGGAACTTCACGAAGGCCGCGATGCCGCCTTCATAATAGAGATCGACCGATTTGCCTTCGGCATGGCGGGCATCGGTGAGCACCAGGCGCACGCCGGAATTGAGGAAGGCCAGCTCGCGGAAGCGGTGTTCCAGCCGGGCATAATCGAAATCGATGAACTTGAAGGTTTCGGCCGACGGGAAGAAGGTGACACGGGTGCCGCGCTTGCCGTTCGATGGGCCCACCACCTTCAGCGGTGCCTGCGCCTCGCCGTGGTGGAAGCGCATCCAATGCTCTTCGCCGTCGCGCCAGATGGTCAGCTCCAGCCATTCCGACAGGGCGTTGACCACCGAGACGCCGACGCCGTGCAGACCGCCCGACACCTTGTAGGCATTGTCGTGGCTGTTGTTGAATTTGCCGCCGGCGTGCAGCTGGGTCATGATCACTTCGGCGGCCGACACGCCTTCCTCGGCATGGATGCCGGTGGGAATGCCACGGCCATTGTCGGTGACGCTCACCGAACCATCGGCGTTCAGCGCGATGTCGATGCGGTCGCAATAGCCGGCCAGCGCCTCGTCGATGGCGTTGTCGCTGACTTCGAACACCATGTGGTGCAGGCCCGACCCGTCATCCGTGTCGCCGATATACATGCCGGGGCGCTTGCGCACGGCATCAAGCCCGCGCAGCACCTTGATGCTGTCGGCGCCATAATCATTGATCTGGGCGGGGTTGGGATTGTTCTCGGTCAAAGCGGGGGCCTGCGGCTTGGGATGGTCCTCCAGCGGCTATAGAGACTCCCGCCCGCGCGCGCGAGGGTTGATTTTGCCGGCTCAGCCTGCCTGGGCGCGCAGCCAGGCCATGGCGGCATCGGGCAGCATCGGCCGGGCAAACCAATAGCCCTGGATGGCCGAGCAGCCGTGGGTGAACAGGAAGTTGCGCTGGCTGTCGGTTTCCACCCCTTCGGCAATCACCTCCAGCCCCAGCGCGCCGCCCAGCTGGATCAGCGAGCGGGCAATCAGGCCCGATCCATCCTCGCTGTCGATGGCGTGGGTGAAGCTGCGATCAATCTTGATGCGATCCACCGGAAAGCTGGTGAGGTGAGAGAGCGAGGCATAGCCGGTGCCGAAATCATCCATGGCCAGCGTGCAGCCCATGGCGCGCAATGCCTCCAGCGTCTGGCCAATGCGGGCGGTGGAGCGGTCGAGCAGGACGGTTTCGGTGACCTCGATTTCCAGCCGGCGGGGCGGGATGGCGTGGCGGGCGAGCGCCGCGGCCACCTGATCAACGAAATCATCGGCCAACAGCTGCGCGGTGGAGACATTGATGGCAAGATGGCCCGGCTCCAGCCCAGCGGCGAGCATGGCGGCAAATCCGGCCATCGCCGCTTCCATCACGGCATGGCCCAGGCTTTGCGCCAGGCCCACATCCTCGGCCAGGCTGATGAATTCGGATGGCGGCACCCATTGGCTGCCATGCTGCCAGCGCGCCAGTGCCTCAAAGCCCAGCACCTTGCCATCGCGCAGCCGTTGTTGCGGCTGCAGCGCGGCCTGCAGCTCGCTGGCGGCCAGCGCCCGGCGCAAGGCTTCCGCCAACTGCGTCCGCCGCACCACGCGCTCGGCCAGCGCGGCGCTGAAAATCACATGGCGGCCGCGGCCCTGGCGTTTGGCATCGAGCAGCGCCGCATCGGCATTGGCGAGCAGCAATTTGGGATCGCAGGGCTGATCCGGAAAGGGCGCGATGCCAACGGAGACGGACGGGGCATAGCGGCTGGCGCCGAGCTGCATCGGGCGGCGCATGCGGGTCATCAGCCCGGTGGCCAGTTCGGCGAGATGATCGGGATCAACGGCGCGGTTGATGATCAGGGCGAATTCATCGCCAGCCAGCCGGGCGGCGATGCTGCCGGGTCCGCCGATCTTGCCCACCAGCATGCGCAGCCGCCGGCCGACGATGCGCAGCAGCAGATCGCCGGCCGCATGGCCCAGGCTGTCGTTCACCGCCTTGAAGAAATCGACATCGAGCAGGATCAGGAAGCCCGGCCGTTCGCCCTGTGCCGCCTGTTCCAGCCGGTACAGCAGCACCTCGCGGTTGGCCAGCCCGGTCAGCGTGTCTTCCTCCGCCCGGCGGCGCAGTTCGCGCTCCGCCCGCTTCAGCTCGCTGACATCGGTGCGGATCGAAACGATGTTGCCGCTTTCCGAAATGGCGGTGCTGGCCTGCATGAACTTGTCGTCCGCCGGGTGGAACACCCGCTTGTAGCCGGCGGCGCGATGCTGGCGCAGATAATCGGCCACCCAGGCGGCGCGGGCTTCGGGCGGATCATCGGCGCTGATTTCCGGCACATAATGATTGGCCATCACCTTGCGGGTGATGATGTTGGCCAGGGTTTCGCCCGGAACCATGAACTGGCGGTTGCCCGGGAGGATATCGCGATAAACCTCGTTCACCAGGATCAGCCGTTCATCGGCATCATAGACTGACAGCGCCGCCGGAATCCCGCTGATCACATCGCGCAACAGTGTTTCGGTGCGGCTGCGCAATTCCAGCTCGCGCGCGGCGCGGGTGGCAGCAACATGGCGATCGGTGATGTCTTCAAACGTGCCGAGCAGATAGAGCGCCTCGCTGCGCTTCCGCCGCACCGCGCGGCCACGCGCCCGCACTTGGCGGCGTTCGCCATCGCCGCGGCGGATGGCCAGTTCCAGATCCCAGGGCTTGCCATCCTGGCTGGCCCGCTCGACCGCATCGGCCACGATCTGCCGATGTTCCGGCACATAGAAATTCACCGCGAGATCGAGTGTGGGGACAAAACCGGCCGACACGCCGTGGATCCGCCGCGTCTGGTTGCTCCACCACAGGGTGCCGCCGGGCGTGTATTGCCAGGCCCCGATGCCGGCCACTTCCAGGATCGGTTCGGCTGCCGCCAACGCACGGGCATCCAGCGGCCGGCCCGCCAGGGGGCTGCGCGGCGCCAGTTGCTCGTCCAGCAACCAACTCACGTCCGACATCGGGTTCATTCTCCCAGGATCATGTCGAAGGGCAACGGCGATTCGCGACTTTGCTTTATTTCAGGCTATGCGCCCAAATCGTAAAATTTTGACCAAGGCTGCCAAAAGCTTTCCAGTTTTGCCTTTCGGCGATCAGCCCGGCGGGGCGGATGGCAGCACGACCCCGTGGTCGACGTGCAGCCAGCAGCCGGCAACAGCATCAAACAGTGCCGGATCGGTGCCGGTCATCCACGCCTGCACGCCCATGCCGGCCAATTGGCTGAACAGCGCCGCTCGGCGGCCGGCATCCAGATGCGCGGCAATTTCATCGAGCAGCAGGATCGGCGGCCGGCCCTGGCGATCCGCCACCAGCCCGGCATGGGCCAGCACGATGGCGATCAGCAGCGCCTTCTGCTCGCCGGTGGAACAGGCGGCGGCCGGCATCGCCTTGGCCTGGTGGGTGACGATCAGATCGGCGCGGTGCGGCCCTTCGATGGCGCGCCCTGCAGCGGCATCGCGCGCCCGGCCCCGTGCCAGCCGGCCAGCCAGTTCATCGGCATTATTGCCGGCAAGCGCGATCAACGGGCGCGCAAACGGGCCATCGGGGGCGGCCGCCAGCGCATCGGCCAATGCGGCCAGCACATCGGCGCGGGCGGCGGCGATGGCGGTGCCGTGGCTGGCCATGTCCGCCTCCAGCGCGGCCAGCCAGACGGGATCGGCCGGCGCATCGGCGGCGAGCAGGCGGCTGCGCTCGCGCATCGCTGCCTCATAACGGCTGACCCGCTGGCCGTGTCCGGGGTGCAGCGCCAGCACCAGCCGGTCGAAAAAGCGCCGCCGGGCCGAGGCGCTGTCGCTGAACAGCCGGTCCATCGCCGGAGTGAGCCAGACCAGGGCCAGCCATTCGCCCAGCGCCGCCGCGGTGGCCGCCGCCCCGTTGATCCGCACCAGCCGGCGTTCGGGCGCATCGGCCACCGTGCCGGTGCCCAGCTGCACCGGGCCATCCGGGCTGGTCAGGCTGGCCGCCACGCTCCAGCCGCCGGGGCCACCGTGGCGTGCCACGGCCGACAGGGCCGCCCCGCGCAGGCCACGGCCGGGCACCAGCAGCGAGATGGCTTCCAATATGTTGGTCTTGCCGGCGCCATTCTCCCCGGTGATCACCACCAGGGCGGGCGCGGCCTCCAGACTGGCTGCGGCGTGGTTGCGAACATCGGTGAGGGCAAGGCGGGTGATCGCCGTCACAGATCAAGCAGGCGGTGCTTGCCGGCGTCGAAACGATGGTAGGGGATGGGCCGCGTCGGGTCGCTGAGCCGCGCCGCCACATCGGCGAGGATGGCGCGGGTGATGCTGGGCAGGTCCAGCCTTTCCGCCTCGTCCCAGCGGAACCAGGCGATCTCGTCGAGCTCGCCCGAGCCGCTGGTGGGATCAAGGCTGACCAGCGCGCCCGCATCGGCCATGAAGAAGCGCGCATCAAAGCGGCGCGGCCGCACCCGCGGCGTGATGGCGCGGCCCACGAACTGCAGCGGTGCCAAGTGCGGCAGATAGCCGAGCCCGAGAAAGTCCCGCCATTCCGGTGAGCGGGTGACACCCTTGCCGGGCTGGCCGAGCACCAGGCCGGTTTCCTCGAACAGCTCGCGCACGGCCGCCGCCGCCAGGGCGCGGGCGCGCGGCGGCGGCGCGGTGCGGCACAAGGGCGTGGCGACATGATCGGCCAGTTCGCTGGCAACGGGCACACGGAAATCGCTGGGATGGATGCGCCCGCCGGGGAACACCCATTTCTGCGCCATGAAGACATGGCCGCGCGCGCGCCGGCCCATCAGGACGCGTGGGGGTCCGCCATCGCGGCGGATCAGCAGCAGGGTGGCGGCATCCTTGGGCCGCAGCGAACGGCCCGGCAGGATCGGCACATTGTCTTCATCGACGCGCATGGAAATTTCCTAGCGCAACTGCGGCCGTCACACCAAGGTCATCAGCGCTTGGGCGGTGTAATCGGTCATGTCGCCAAAGCGGCCGTCGCGCACCTTGTGCGGCCAATCCGGATCGACGATCAGGGCGCGGCCCACCGCCACCAGATCAAATTCGTCCCGCTCCAGCCGGGCGAGCAGATTGTCGATGCTGGCCGGCTTTGATGCTTCGCCGCGCATGCCGGCAACAAATTCGCCCGACAGGCCGATGCTGCCCACGGTGATGGTGGGTGTGCCGGTGAGCTTTTTCGCCCAGCCGGCGAAGTTGAGGCCGTCCGGCCCGTCAATCTCGGGGAATTCCGGTTCCCAGAAGCGGCGCTGCGAGCAGTGGAAGGCATCGGCGCCGGCTTCGGCCAGCGGGGCGAGCCAGGCCAGCAGCGCATCCGGGCTGGGGGCGAGGCGGAAGCCGAAATCCTGCTGCTTCCATTGCGACAGGCGGATGATCACTGGATAATCCGGGCCAACGGCGGCGCGCACGGCCTTCAGCAGCTCGGCGGCAAAGCGGGCGCGTTCGGGCAGGGTGGCCCCGCCCCAGCGCTCGTCGCGGCGGTTGGTTTCGCCCCAGAAGAATTGATCGATCAGATAGCCATGGGCGCCGTGCAGTTCGACGGCATCAAAGCCCAGCCGCTTGGCGTCGCCGGCGGCGCGGGCGAAGGCGGCGATGGCATCGGCCACATCTTCATCGGACATCACCCGGCCATTGGTCTTGTCCGGCATGTAGAGGCCCGACGGGCTTTCGGCTTCTTCGGCCTTGGGGTTGCGGCGGTTGGGCAGGGCGCCGACATGCCACAGTTGCGGCGCGATCTTGCCGCCTTCGCCGTGCACCGCCTTGACCACCTGGCCCCAGCCATCAAGGGCCGAGCCGAAGAAATGCGGCACATCCGGATCATTGGCCGCGCCGATCCGCTCCACCGCCGTGCCTTCGGTGATGATCAGGCCAACCCCGCCGGCCGCGCGTTTGCGATAATATTCGGCGACATTTTCGCCGGGCTGGCCCGCCGGCGAGAAGCTGCGCGTCATCGGGGCCATGGCGATGCGGTTGGGCAGCGCCAGGCCGTTGAGGGTGAAGGCGCGGAAGAGGGTTTGCGTGCTCATGGCCGCTTCCCTAGCGGATCGGGCCGGAAATGCACGCCTCTCAAAAGTTGACCCCCGGCACCGGGGGCGGGTGCCGGGGGTCGTGTCTGCGCTCTTCACGCATGCAGCCACTGGTGGTTACGCGTGCAATCCGGTCAACAGGGGGCAAAACCCGGATCGCCGAACAGCGGCTACACGTGGGTTATGGCTGATTCGACCTTGCCCGCCCATGAACGGGGTGTTTGTTTCTGTTCAGATTTCAGCGCCATTCGGCAGGGCGTTGCGCCCTTTGACCATTTGGCAGTTCAATCACGTCTGGAAATTGCGCATGTGAAAGATGACGACGCTCGATATGACGGACAAAACTGGCGACCTCCCTCAGCCTTGGATTTGGACTGGGCACCGGCGTGAGCAAACCAACCGTCTTGCCCAGTTCGCGGGTTGCTAGCCTGATCGGCTCGATCAGATCGGCGTCGTTCGAAATCACTGCTGCGGCTTCAAAGCTGTTTCGAAAACTGTCCATCAAAAGATGGCTGGCAAGGTTGACGTCAGAGCCCTTCTCCTCGGTCTTGATGATCTTGACGACGTCAGGTGCTGGCTCATTGGCTGGCCAAGAGATTCTTGGTCGGAATTCAGGCGGCTGAGCAAGTTCCGCAAATTTTGATGATGTGAGGAAGTTGCCCATGTGGGCTTCGAAACCGGGCAGCGTGGCCAAGGCATTGAGATAGGCTTGTTGCCTGCCGGGCGCTTGTCGGTCTCGTCGCCCGGACACTCGAGCGGAAAAATATCGCATTCGAACGATCTCGGCTGTTTTTGGCAGTGCAGCTTGCGCCATGGCAAGGATGTTCAGCCATTTCAGCGAAGGATCCGATTGAAGCAACCGGTAATAGAGATTGAACCCATCAACATAAACAAAAGTGCGCATTGTTTCATTATCACAGGAAAAGCGAAGGCCGCCAACTGACGTTGGCGGCCTTCGAACCGGCAGCACGCTGCGCGGTGGGTATGTCCGGTTTTTAGGACTAGTTATCCTAATTTGCAAGCAGGACCGGCTGTCAGATTTCAGCGCGCCGCCTTGCGCGGATCGGCAAAGCCCCAGTTCACGCCGGCCATGCTGGCGCCATAGCGGACATTGGCCAATCGCACCTCGCTGCGGCCGCCTTGCGCATCCAGCGCAGTCCAGCCAGCCAGCGCCAGGCCGCCGGGCGCCGCGGCGGAGCGGGTGAAGCGGATGTGCAGGGTGCCAAACTCCGGCCGCTTGGGATCGCGGGCGAGCACTTCGACCAGGCCGGGCGAATCGAGCGTGATGCGGGCGAGCGGCGCCAGATCGGGTTCGGCGGCCAGCAGGATCTGCAGCGGCGTCTTGCGGACCGGCCAGCGGCTGACCTGCTTCACCTCATAATCAACAAAGGCCAGCGTGCGGCCATCGGCGACCAGCAGCATCGGCGCGCGATCATATTGGAACCGCACCTTGCCGGGGCGCGCCAGCCACAATTTGCCAGGCAGTATGCGGCCATCGGCGCCCTGCTGCACGAAATCGGCCGCAAGGCTGGTGGTGCCTTTCAGCGATGTGGCGACATCAGCGAGCGTGGTGGCACTGGCCGGGGCGGCCAGCAGCAGGGCAAGGGGAAGAAGCATGCGCATGGCCGCGCGCCTTACACGGCCGCGGCTTCATGCGCCATGAACGGATCAGGCGGCCGCGCCAAGATAACCGAGCTGGGCGGCCTTGAAGATGGTCTGGCTGCGGTTGACGGCGTTCAGCTTTTCGCCGGCATTCTGGATGTGGAAGCGCACGGTGGCGTGGCTGCGCGACAGGATCAGGCTGATTTCCTTGTCGGTCTTGCCGATGCTGGCCCAGCGCAGGCATTCCACCTCGCGCTTGGTGAGCTGGCAATCGCCCGGCAGCCAGCGGCGGGTGCGGTGCGCCTTCACATAACCGGCCAGGAAACGGTGGGACATCAGGGCGAGCGGATCGCCCCAGGCATCATATTCGGCCGACAGATCGGAGCGGCCCGGATCGCGACTGACAAAGCAGACCGCGCCGATCTGGCCAAAGGGCAGGTGCACCGGCACCACGATCGCGGCCTTGGTCAGCGCGCGCTTCTCGAAATTCTCGAGGTTCATCTCGTCGAGATAGGGGTTGGGCTGGCGGGTGTAGAAGCCGGTGGCATTGGCCCAGAAGACTTCCGATTCGTAGCGGCAGGCGCGCGGCAGCGGCGAGGACAGCGCCAGCTTGGTGTCCTTCCACCAATGTTCGCTTTCGCCAGTCCAGCCGAAGACATCGGCGGCCAGGATGTTGCCGTCGGCATCCTCCATCGGATGCTTGGAGGCGATATTGTCCACCGCGATGACATGCAGCCCACCGCAGCCCAGCGCGATATCGCGCAGCGCCTCGGCGGCGCGGCGCACATCGGCCATCGACCGGACCGAAACAGCAGCAAGATTGGCACGCAGATCCATGACGTCACTCCCCAGCGCGTTGCAGGAAGGGCCTAGCCTCTGACGGGCCATGTGATTGCCCTGTTCCTCTATCGAATTCGGGCGGGAAGTAATCACAGCCTTGACCCGGCGGCAATGGTCTTTCGGCATCGCATCGGCCGGTTCGATATTGGCCGTTCAATGTCTTGCATCCCGCCTTGCCTTTGCTACCCTATGCCGCACCGGGGGGAAAATGGACGTGAACGTTCCAATGCACGCACCGCGCCGCGGCCGCTCGCAACAGGTGGGGGCCTGGGGCTGGTTGACCCGAATCGCCGCGTTGGTTTGGGCGATTCTGGCGGCCGAATCGGCGGTGCTGGCTGCCGGGCATGACCGCGCCCTGCACCAGGGCGTTGCCACCTGCGCCGGTTCGACCTGCCATGGCCGGCAGGAGGCGACCGGCCCGCGCGTGCGCCAGAACGAGGTGATGACGTGGAGCGATCCGGCCAGCCTGACCGGCGCGCACAGCCGCGCCTGGAAGGTGCTGATGGAGCCGCGCGCCCAGGCCATCGGCCGGCGGCTGGGCATTGCCAATGTCGCCGCCAGCCCCGAATGCATCAATTGCCATGGTGATCCCGCCCCGGTGCGCGGGCCGAAGTTCCAGCAATCGGATGGTGTTGGTTGCGAAGCCTGCCATGGCGGATCGGTGAACTGGCTGGCCAGCCATGCCAGTGTGAAGGCCAGCACCGCCGACAACATGGCGCGCGGCATGTGGGCGATGCACAATCCCGCCGTGCGCGCCGGCGTTTGCCTGGATTGCCATTTCGGATCGGACAAGCCGGGCCAGTTCGTGTTTCACCGCATCATGGCCGCCGGCCACCCGCGCGTGGCGTTCGAGCTGGACCTGTTCACCAGCCTGCAATCGCACCATGATGAAGACGCTGATTATCGGGCACAAAAAGGGATTTCCGGCGGCGTGAAGACCTGGGCGGTGGGCCAGGCCATGGCGGTGGAACGGGCGCTGAGCCTGTTGCCCGCCGCATCGGCCGGGCTGACCGGGCCGGATTATTATTTCTATGATTGCCGCAGTTGCCATCGCACGTTCAGCGATGATCCGGCCGCCCAGCTGGTGGCGCGCAGCAACGGCTGGCGGCCGATCCCACCCGGCCACCCGGTGTGGAATGACGAGCAGATGATCATGCTGATGGCCGCTGCCCGTGTGGCGGCGCCCGATCTGGCGCGCAGCCTCGAGGGCCAGAGCCGCGCCTTCCACGCCGCGCTGGGCGGTGACCGGGCGGGCGCGTTGAAGGCGGCGGCGGCGTTGAAGGCCACGGCGGGCACTCTGGCCCGGCGCTTTGCCGGCGCAAGCTTTGACCGGGCGCAGAGCTTTGCGCTGATCGAGGCGGTGCTGGTGGGCAATGCGCCGGCCTACACCGATTATCAGGGCGGTGCGCAGGCCGTGATGGCGGCGGACACGCTGCTGAATGCGCTGGTGGCCGCCGGCCAGGTGGACCGGGCGGCGGCGCTGGCGTTGCGGCCCGATCTTGACCGCGCCTATGCCCTGGCCCGCGATGCCAATCGCTGGGATGCGCCGGCATTCCGCGCCGCGCTGGGCCAGATTGCCGCCAGGGCACGGGCGCTGAAATGACGCCGGCTGTGCGCATCACGGCGGGCGTTGCAGCGGCTGCACTGCTGCTGGCCGGTTGCGGCGGTGGCGGCGCGCCTTCCACCCCGGTGGCGGTCAGCCCGACGCCGTCACCCGGGGTCAGCCCGGCCAGCGTGTTTACCCGCCCGCCCGCCGAAGCGCTGACCACCGCCGATGTGCAGGCGATCATTGCCCGCGCCGCCGCCGAAGCAACGGCGCGCAATCTGCCGGCGGTGATTGCCGTGGTGGATCGGGTGGGGAATGTGCTGGCCGTCTATCGCATGGCTGGTGCGCGCGCCACCGCCACCACCCGCGCCAACGCCAATGGCGCCAACATCGATGCGCAAGGGGTCACGGTGCCGGCCGAGCTGGCCGCGATCGCCAAGGCCATCACTGGCGCCTATCTGTCATCAGGCGGCAATGCCTTTTCCACCCGCACCGCATCGATGATCGTGCAGCCGCATTTCCCGCCCTCGGCCCGCACGGTGGGGCTGGAATCGGGCCCACTTTATGGCGTGCAGTTCAGCCAATTGCCCTGTTCCGATCTGGTGGCGCGCTTTGGCGTGGGCAGCCCGTTCATCGGCCCCAAACGCTCCCCGCTGGGCCTTGCCGCCGATCCCGGCGGTTTCCCGCTCTACAAGAACGGCGTTGCCGTGGGCGGTGTCGGCATCATGGCCGATGGCGATTATGGTTTTGACAGCGAAGTGACCGACACCGATGTCGACGACGAGGAGCATATCGCGCTCGCCGCCACCACCGGGTTCGAGGCGCCGGCGACCATCCGGGCGGAGCGGATTTCGGTGGATGGCACATTGCTGCGCTACAGCGATGCGGTGGCGGCGGGCCTGCGCGCCAATCCGGCCAGCGCGCCCGGCTTTGCCAGCCTGACCGGCAGCCTGGTGGCGGTGGCTGGCTTCAACGCCGCCAGCATCGTGGCCGGCACCCCCTATGGCAGCGAGGCCAGCGGCGTGCGGCCGGCGACAGCGGCGGAGTTCAACCATCCCGATGCCTATGTGCTGAGCGACGGGGCCGGTGCCAACCGCTACCCGGTGCGGGCCGGCAGCGATGCCGGCGATGTGGCGCAGCCGCTGACCGCTGCCGAGGCCCGCGCCATCCTGGAAGAGGCCTTTGCCATCATGGCGCGCGCCCGCGCCCAGATCCGCCAGCCGCTCGACAGCCGGGCGCAGGTGTCGATTTCGGTGGTGGACACGCGCGGCACCGTGCTGGGGCTGGTGCGATCCCCGGATGCGCCGGTGTTCGGCATCGATGTCTCGTTGCAAAAGGCGCGCACGGCGGCCTTTTTCTCCAACCCGCGCGCGGCTGCCGAACTGGGCGCGGTGGTGACGGCAGCTGGTGCGCCGGATGCCAATGTGCGTGATTTCGTTGCCAAGACCAACGCCTTCTTTGGCAACACCGGCTTCCTCACCGGGCAGGTGGCCGTGTCAAACCGTGCCATCGGCAACATCGCCCGCCCCTATTTCCCCGATGGCGAGGCCGGGCGGCCGCCGGGTGCCCTGAGCCGTGACATCAGGGGTTGGTCGCCCTTTTCCACCGGCCTGCAATCGGCGCTGATCGTGCAGAATCTGGTGCAGGTGCTGGGTGGCGGCGACCCCCGGCAGTGCAGCTTCCTGCCCAACACGGCCAGCGGTCAGAACCGGTTGGCCAATGGCATCCAGATCTTTCCCGGTGCCGTGCCCATCTATCGCGGCGCCACGCTGGTGGGCGCGATCGGCGTGTCGGGCGACGGCATCGATCAGGACGACATGATCAGCTTCCTCGGCACCAGCAATGCCGGGCTGCGTGTGGGCGGCATCGGCCTGCCGCCGGCCAGCGTGCGGTCCGACCAAGTGGAGGTGCCGTTGGCCACCGGCAACCGGGTGCGGCTGCGCTTTGTTGGCTGCCCGTTTGCGCCCTTCCTCGACACGAGCGAGAACAATGTCTGCCAGGCGCGCTGAGTGGCGCAGCCTCGTGCTGCTGGCGCTGCTGGGCAGCGCGGGGCCGGCCGTGGCCAAGCCGTTCGGCAAATGGTTTGATTGCTATGCCAAGGTGGAACCGCCCAAGGACCGGCTGCCGGGCGACGAGGCCGCGCCGCCAGCCGATCCGCAAGCCGGCAATCTGCCCGGCCGGCGGGTGCCGGGGATGGGCGGGCCGCAGACGTGGGACCCGGTGGTGCAGGCCAACCAGGGCGCGGTGGCCTGGCCGAAGCAGGGCGATTTTCCTGCCGATCATCTGCCGGTGCCCGATCGCTGGCGGCTGATCGAAACGCTGGGCCTGGTCAAATCCAACTGGAAAGACCCTTATAACCAGAACACGTTGAAGGGCGATCGGCCGATCTGCGGCACGCACGACCTGTTCCTGCAGTTGACCGCGATTTCCGATACGCTGGCCGAACCGCGCAGCTTCCCCATCCCGGTGGGCGTGCAGACGACGGAGCGGCCGGGCAACAATGACGTGTTCGGCCGCCAGTATAGCGAGGTGTTCGCGCAGACCTTCATCCTGGGCGCGGCGTTGACCAAGGGCAGCACGGCCTTCAAGCCGCCCGAATATGAACTGCGGGCGGCGATTGCCTTCAACGTGAACCATGTCGACGTGCCGGAACAGCGGGTGCTGTCGGTGCTGCCGTCGAAGCGATCCTTGCGCACCGATGCGTTCGTGGGCGTGCAGGAATTGTTCCTGGATTATCACCTTCGGAACACGTCGGACCGCTATGATTTCGATTCGATCCGGGTCGGCATCCAGCCCTTTTCCAGCGATTTTCGCGGCTTCCTGTTCCAGGACAACCAGCTGGGCGTGCGGCTGTTCGGGAACCGCGACAACAACCGATTCCAATATAATCTGGCGGCCTTCTGGCGGCTGGAGAAGGACAGCAACTCGGGGCTGAACGCCGTGCTGCGCGCACCCCGCCGCGATGCGCTGTTCGTGGCCAATCTCTATCGCCAGGATCTGCCGCTGCCGGGGATGACCAGCCAGGTGAGCGCCATCTGGAACATCAACCGCGAGCGAAATGATGTGCAGGTGGACACCAATGGCTTCCCGGTGCGGCCGGCGCTGCTCGGCACCCTGCGGGGCCGCAGCTATGATGTGGTGTATCTCAGCTACAACGCCGATGGCCATATCGGCCGGCTCAACCTGTCGCTGTCGGCCACGCATGCGACGGGAACCAACCGCAACAACATCTTCACGGACCGGCGGGCGAAGATCAACAGCTGGTTCGTGGCGGTGGAGCCGAGCTATGACCGCGGCTGGGCGCGCTTCCGGGCTTCGGCACTCTATGCCTCGGGCGATTCCAACCCGTATGACGATGTCGACAGTGGCTATGCGGCGATTTTCGAGAATCCGCAGTTTGCCGGTGCCGACACGAGTTACTGGGTGCGCCAGACCATTCCCTTTGCCGGCGGCGGCCGCGCCATTTCGGTGAACAGCCGCAACGGCATATTGAACGATCTCAGGTCGTCCAAGGAACAGGGCCAGGCCAATTTCACCAACCCCGGCACCATGTTGCTGGGCGTGGGCGCCGATTTCGACATATTGCCCGAACTCAGGATCAGCGGCAGCGCCAATCATCTGTGGTTTGCCACCACCGCCACGCTGCAGGCGCTGCGCGTGGAAGGGACGATCCCCAAGGATATCGGGTGGGATCTGTCGACGGCGGCGACCTACCGCCCGCACTTCAACCAGAATCTGGTGTTCCGCCTGTCGGGCGCGGTGCTGAAGCCCGGCGCCGGCTTCCGCGACCTGTTCACCAATTCACCCCGCACCGGCCATTATTATTCGGTGCTGTTCAACGCTGTGCTGGCTTATTGATCATGCTGAAACGGCTCGCCCTATTGCTGATCCTGCCCCTGATGGGGATGGCGATCGCGTCGGAAGGCGAAAAGCCGGTGGCGCGCGACTATGCCCATGTCCGCGCCCCAGCCGCACCGAAATGGCAGACGCAGGCGCAAGCGGATGCCAAATCGGCCGGCTGCATCAGCTGCCACACGGCGAGCGATGAGGCGACGATGCACGCGCCGAAATCGGTCGTCCTTGGCTGCACCGATTGCCACGGCGGCGATGCGAAGATCATTGCGCCGCCGGCGCTGGCGATGGGCGATCCCAATTACAGGAAGCTGCGCGACGAAGCCCATGTGCTGCCGATGTTCCCGGAAAGCTGGCACTTCCCGTCGTCGGCCAACCCCAAGCGCAGCTACACGCTGCTCAACCGCGAGAGCCCGGAGTTCGTCCGCTTCGTCAACCCGTCTGACTATCGCGCCGCCCGCGATGCCTGCGGCGCCTGCCACATGGAGATCATCGAGCGGGCCGAGCGCAGCCTGATGGCCACCGGCGCCATGCTGTTCGGCGGCGCGGCCTATAACAATGGCATCCTGCCCTACAAGAACTACGTCCTGGGCGAGGCCTATTACCGGCCGGGCCAGGCGGCCGGCATGCTGGGGGCGTGGAACGGCGACGCGTCGGGCCATGGCGAGCTGGGCCTGAAGCATGGCGATGATCATCATGCCGCGGGCGGCGGCCATCACGACAACAGCCTGCCCGGCCTGATGTTCAGCCCGGGCGCCAAGGGCATTGGCGCGCTTTCGGATGCGGAAAAGGCGCGCGGCGCGCTGCCCTTCCTGGCCCCGCTGCCGGCCTGGCAGGTGATCCCGCCGGCCGACATCTTCCGCGTGTTCGAACGCGGCGGCCGCAACATCAACCCGACCTTCCCGGAAATCGGCCTGCCGAACAGCCTGGGCAGCATCCAGCGGCTGGAAGAGCCCGGGCGGCCTGATATCCGCCAGTCCAACCGTGGCCCCGGCACCGGCCTGCGCATTGCGGTGCCGGTGATCAACATCCACAAGACGCGGCTGAACGACCCCTTCACCTGGTTCATGGGCACCAACGACCAGCCCGGCGATTATCGCACTTCGGGCTGTGGTTCCTGCCACATCGTCTATGCCAATGATCGGGAGGTGCGGCATTCGTCGGTCTATGCCGCGGCCGGGCGCGATGGGCAGAGCCAGAGTGCCGATCCGACCATCAACAAGACCGAGCCGGGCCACCCGATCAAGCACAGCTTCACCCGCGCCATGCCGTCCAGCCTGTGCATGAATTGCCACATGCACCAGCCCAACATGTTCGTGAACACCTATTATGGCTACACGATGTGGGATTATGAAAGCGACGCCCCGCGCATGTGGCCGGGCAAGGACAATCCCTATCCCAAGCCGGCGGGCATGTCCGACGCCGAGTATGACCGGCTGTTCAAACGCCAGCGTTATCCGACCGCCGCTGAAGTGCGCGAGACCAACGAACGCAACCCGGAAGGTGCCGCCGCCCATGGTGCCTGGAGCGATCTGGATTTCCTGCGCACGGTGAACGACCGCAATGACAAGATGAAGGACACCCAGTTCGCCGATTATCACGGCCATGGCTGGAACTTCCGCGCCGTCTACAAGCGCGACCGCGAGGGCAATCTGCTCGATGCGGGCGGCAACATGGCGAGCTGGGGCACCGACACGGCCCATATCGTCGCCAATGATGATCCGGAGAAGTTCCGCAAGGCAGGTGGGCCGCAGTTTACCAAGCCCGCCGCCGTGCCCGGCCCCGGCCAGCCCGGCAAGGCGGTGCATCTGATGGACATCCACACCGAAGTGGGCATGCAGTGCGCCGATTGCCATTTCGCCCAGGATGCCCATGGCAATGGCTTCATCCATGGCGAAGTGGCCAACAGCGTCGAGATCGGCTGCAAGGATTGCCACGGCACCGCCGACGCCTATCCGACGTTGCGCACCTCCAACCTGGCCGCACCGCCGCCGGGCACCGATCTGTCGAACATCCGCAACCCGGATGGCCGGCTGCGCTTTGAATGGGGGCTGCAAGATGGCCGCCGGGTGTTGTGGCAGCGTTCGGCCAGCGATCCGGCGTTGGTCTGGCGCGTCAAGCTGGTGAAGGACAGTGTCAATCGCGAGCATCCCGATTTCAACGCCAAGGCGGCGCGGGCCAAGCTGATGGGCACGCTGGCCAGCACTGGCGGAAAAATGTCGTTCGGCCCCGGCGTTGCAACCCGAGCCCACAATGACGACAATGTGGCCTGCTTTGCCTGCCACACCAGCTGGACCACCAGCTGCGGCGGCTGCCACCTGCCGATCGAGGCCAACTGGAAATCGACGACGCACAAGTATGAGGAGCAGGAGACCCGCAACTTTGCCACCTACAACCCGCAGGTGGCACGCGACGAGATGTTCCAATTGGGCCGCCACCAGACCAGCAAGGGCGGCATCATCGCGCCGATCCGTTCCAGCTCGGCGCTGATCCTGACCTCCACCAACATCAACCGCGAGCGCATCTATGTGCAGCAGCCGCCGATCGCAGCGTCGGGCTTCTCCTCCCAGGCCTTTGCACCGCATTTCCCGCACACGGTGCGCACCCAGGAAACCAAGACCTGCACCGATTGCCACGTGAGCGAGGACGACGACAACAATGCCATCCTGGCGCAGCTGACCCTGCAGGGCACCAACTTCGTCAACTTCGTGGGCATGCACGCCTTTTTTGGCCTCGACCGCGCTGTCGAAGCGGTGCGGGTGACGGAGTTTGGCGAGCCGCAGGCGGTGTTCGGCTCCTATCTCCACCGCTATGCCTATCCGGATTTCTGGAAATTGCATGTCGAGAAGAACAAGCGCGAGCTGATCAACTGGACGCGCGGGCGGGTGTTCGACAAGCGCCTGTCGGGCGAGACCAACCCGACCGAGGAGATCCGCAACATCACGCAAGGCACGTCGGGCGAAGTGCGCTGCATCCAGAACCGCGGCGAATATCTTTATGTCGCCGAAGGCCGGGGCGGCTTTGTCGCCTATGACATTGCCAATCTGTCGAACAAGGGTGTTTCCGAACGCATCGTCAAATCACCCTTCTCAGGCCTGGGCCATGATGCCCAGGTGAAGACGGCGAATGCCACCTGCATGGCGATCGCCACCAACCAGCCGATCAGCGTGCCGCGCAACGACAAGATCGTGGGGGAACAGAACGACCGCACCGCTGGCAAGCCGCTGGCCGACCCGCTGGCCGGCTATAATCAGGAGCAGAAGATGCACGAGATCTACCGCTATGCGGTGGTGACCGACAGCATCGAGGGCCTGGTGCTGGTCAATGTCGACACGCTGACCGATGGCGAGCCGCGCAACAATTTCCTGAAGCGGACGGTGCTGGAGGGTGGCCGCACGGCGTGGAACCCCGATGGCGTGTTGAACGGCGCCCGCCACATCACGCTGGCCGGCCACATCGCCTATGTGACGACGCCGCGCGGCCTCGTGGTGGTGGATCTGGACAATCCCAGGGCGCCGAAGCTGGCGACAAGCCTGCCGCTCAATGATGCGCGGGCGAGCGCGGTGCAGTTCCGCTATCTGTGGGTGACGACGGCCAATGGCCTCGAAGTGCTCGATATCGCCGATCTGAAGCGGCCGGTGCATCATCCGGACGCCACGTTGCCCATTGCCGATGCGCGCAAATTCTATCTGGCCCGCACCTATGCCTATGTCGCCGCAAAATCGAATGGCCTGCTGATCGTGGACGTGAAGAAGCCGCTGGCGCCCAGGCTGTATCAGCGCTTCACGGCAGGCGGCACGCTGACCGATGCCGAGGATGTGGTGGTGGCCAGCACCAACGCCACCTTGTTCGCCTATGTCGCGGACGGCCGCAACGGCGTGAAGGTGCTGCAGCTGACCAGCCCGGACAGCCAGCCCAATTTCTATGGCTTCTCGCCCAAGCCGATGCCGGAGATGATCGCCTTTGCCCGCACCGCCAAACCGGCGCTGTCGGTGGCCAAGGGGCTGGACCGTGACCGGGCAGTGGACGAAACCGGCGGCCAGATCGCCATATTGGGTCGCCTGGGGTCACGGCCGTTCAACCGCAAGGAGACGGAGCGCTTCTTCATCGGCGAGAATGGCCAGCCCTATCGCGTGACCGACCGGGTGGACATGGGGGCCTGGTCGCCGCTGCGGAAATAGGGTGCCAATTTCCCTCCCCCTTGTGGGGAGGGCGAGAGACGCGCCAACGGCGCGGCCCGGGGTGGGGGTCTTGGGCGGCCGCAGTCGGGTTACCCCCACCCCGCCGCGCTTCGCGCGAGTCGCCCTCCCCGCAAGGGGGAGGGAGTTCGCCCTTCTATGGCGCCACCAGCGGAAAATCCGGCCTCGGCGGCTGGAACAGCGTCATGAACCGCTGCAGCACGGCCAGATCGCCTTTGATCTGCAATTGCCCTGCCGCCATCAGCTCCGGCGCTTTCACCGCGCCGCCGATCAGGCCAATCAGGGCCCGGCGCGGCACCACCAGGGTGGCCTGCGCAGCATCGTCCACGCCCTTTTCGTGCAGCATGACGCCATTGCCGATGGTGACGAGGTGGCGTTCCCTGGCATCCGGGATTTCGAACGCGATGGTCATCGGGGTGATGGCGCGTTCGGGCACCAGCCGCACCGCCATGGAGTCGAGCAGGTTGGTCACCGACAGATTGGCGGCGATGCCGGCGGCGGCCGCCTGGGTGCTGGGCTTGATGCCCTGTTCCAGTTCCTGCGCGCCGGTCAGATAGAAATCGCGCCAGGGTGAGGCCTCGGCACGGAAGGCGAGTTGGCGATAGACGCCGGCCAGCGCTGCCTTGGCCCCCGGCGTGTCGGGCGCGGCGCGCACCAGGGTGGAAAGCAGGGTCGCCGCCCAGCGGTCATCGCCCTTGGCGGCGGCGGCCTTGCCGGCGGCCAGCACCTTTTTCGCCCCGCCCATCTGCGCCACCAACCGGGCCGACAGATCGGCGCGCGGCAGCGGATCAAGATTGGCCGGATCGCCATCAAAGGCGCCGAGATAGCGTTGATAGACGGCGCGGGCGTTGAATTTCAGGCTGCCGTAATTGGGCCGGTTGAACCACGCCTTGCCCAGCGGCTCCGGCAGTTTGATCGCCTCGCCGATTTCGACCGCATTGAGCCCCTGGTTCATCAGCCGCACGCTTTCGTTGTGCACGAAGGCATAGGCCTGCGCGTGGCGCAGCAGATAATCGCTGATCTGGTCCTTGCCCCAGCGCGGCCAGAAATGGCTGGTGAACAGCACATTGGCGCTGCCGCCCCAGCGCCGCCGCGCCTCGATCAGATAATCGGCCCAGCCCTTGGCATCGCGCACCAGCGCGCCGCGCGGGGTGAGCAGATTGTGCATGGCGCCGTTGGCGTTTTCCGCCAGGCACAGCGCGTTCCACGCCGGCAGGTAGAAGTTCATCTCCGCCGGGGCTTCGGTGTTCGGCGTCACCTGAAACACGATCTCCACCCCGTCGATGGTCCGCGTCTCGCCGGTCGTCTTGATGCTGTCGGTCGGTGGGATCAGGCCGTAGGTGCCGGGCGTGCCCATCGGGCCCAGACCGGAAGAGACATGGCCGGTGGCCCCGCGCGGCAGCAGCGCGCCAAACATGTAACTGGCGCGGCGCAGCATGGCCGGCCCGGCGATGACATTTTCCGACACGGCATGTTCGAGGAAGCCCTCTGGCGCGATTATCGCCACCTTGCCGGCCGCCACATCAGCGGGGTTCACCACGCCCAGCACGCCGCCGAAATGATCGACATGGCTGTGGGTATAGATCACGGCGACCACCGGCCGCTTGCCGAGCTTTTCATTGACCAGGCTGATCGCCGCCGTCGCCGCCTCCGCCCCGGTCAGCGGATCGATGATGATCCAGCCTGTTGTCCCACGGATGATCGTCATGTTGGCCAGATCAAAGCCGCGCACCTGCCAGATGCCGTCGGCCACCTCGAACAGGCCGTGCCTGGCCAGCAGGCTGGCGTTGCGCCACAGGCTGGGGTTCACCGTCGCCGGGGCCGGGCCGCTGAACTGCGCCTCGTCATTCAGATCGCGCAGCACCGCGCCCTTGGCATCGCGGATCTTGCCGTCGGCAATGCTGCCCAGAAAGCCGCGGCCGGCGAAATCGAAATCCTGGGTGTCGGCCCAGTTCAGCGTGGCGGCCAGCGCGGCGTTGTCGGCCTGGGTTTGCGGGCTGGCCGTGGGCGGTGGCGGCGCGGCGCTGGCGGCAGAGGCGAGCAGAAGGGCGATGAGGTGCGGTGTCATGTCGCAACGCTAGGCCGCACGCCGACCGGCCTCAACTGTGAATTCGCACAATCAGGCTCTGGCTGGCGGTGGCGAGCAGGGTGCCATCGCGGGCAAAGAGATGCACGCGGCCATGGGCAAAGCCGGCGTGCACGGCATGGATGCGGATATCGGCCAGCACCCAATCGGTGGGCACGAAATTCATGTAGCGGATGGTGTTGTCCAGGCTGTTGCCGCCGGCATTGGCGCCCATGGCATTGCCAACGCCCGATGGCAGGAAATCCGCCATCACCGCCAGCACCAGCCGGTCGATCGGCAGATCGGAGTTGTTCGGCCGCACCCACAGCCGGCCGATGCCATCGGGCGACGGTGGCGCGAGCCCACGATCTCGGCCGAAACTGCCACTCGCCACCCGGCGATCCCACTGGCTGTTCATGTCGTCGGGGTCGCGTTGCCAGCGGATGGTCATTTCGGGGCAGGCTTCGGGCGGCGGCACGTCGGGCATCTCGGCCCATTGGTGGTGCGGGCTGTCGGGCCGGCTGCCCAGCGCGGCGTTGACGGTGATGATTTCCTGATCGGAACCATCAGGATTCCTGGCGCGCGTGATCACCCGCGCCTGGCTGTTGTATTTGCCGGTCACCGGCACGATCACTTCCAGATCGAGCAACGTCCCCGGCCGGGCGTAGGACAGATATTGCGCCGCCGCCCACACGGTTGGCCGGCCGGTGTGCGCCTCCACCGCAGCCAGCGCACTGGCCAGGCCCACGCCGCCAAACATGAACAGCCGGTCGGGCGGGCCGACACAGAGATTCTTCGGCACCACCATGCGGTAATGGCCGGGCCGATCGGTGGGTTCGACGGGGATGAACGGGTGCACGGATCAGCTTTCGATGAAGGCGCGGATGCGGGCCGTGAAGGCCGGATCGGCAAAGCGCGAGATCGGCGCCGGCGCCCCTGCCGCATCATGGGCGGCATCGGCCAGCAGCGCGCTGGCGCGGGCTTTCAGATCATCGGAATCGGCCGCGACATGCAGGCCGGGGCGGGTGCCGACATGCCTGGCCGTGGCGAGCTGATGATCGGTGTTGTGCTCCCCCTGCGTGGCGAGGCGCGGCAGCATCAGGATCGGCTTGCCGGCCTCGATGGCGCTGATGATCGATCCCATGCCGCAATGGGCAACAAACAGCGCGCATGCCTGGACCCGGGCCTGATAGTCCGACAGCGGCAGCTTGCGCACCCAGCGGGCATGGCGCGGTTCATAATCACCACGGCCGATCTGGATTTCGACCGGGATGTGCGGGTTGGCCGCTGCCCATTCGTCCATGGCGCGGGTCAGCCGGTCAAACGGCATCATCGATCCGACCGAAACGAACACCCCGCTCACAGCACGCTGCCCCAATTGTCCACCCGGTCGCTGGCCAGATGCGGCCATTGCGTCACCACCTGGTTGCACACAAGCCCAGCCTGCGCGCCGGAGCCGGAGAGGACCTCGCTGTTGGCGATGCTGTCCACCCACAGGCTTTTGGTGCCAAACGGCCGGGCCAGCGCGGCGGCGATCAGGCCGGGCAGGGCGCCGGTGGTGATGATCACCTGCGGGCGCACCGCCAGCAGGATGCGGGCGATATCCAGGGCGGCGGCCGGGATGCGCCACCAATCGGCGCGGGAGACATCACGGAAGGTGTAGAAGGGCACGTCGCCGGCCAATGTGCGGGTGCTGGGATCCACCGTCGCCACGCTCACCTGATGGCCGGCCCAGGCGGGCTGCAACCGCATCAGCTGGATGAAATGGCCGCCACCCGAAGCGATGGCCAGCACGCGCTTGCCCATGTTGATTCCCCGTTGCTGGCCATGGCCTTAGGGGAAGAAATCCGCCCGTCAAGCGTCCACCGTCGCCATGGCCTCCATGGCGAGCGTGTAACTGCGCTTGCGGTCCTCATGGCCGTGCAGGATGTTGACCAGCATCAGCTCGTCCGGCTGATACTCGGCGATCACCTGGTTCAGCCCGGCGCGGACCGTGGCCGGGCTGCCGGCCACCACGCGCCGGCTGGCAAAGGCCCGCGCCACATCGGGCCGGTCGGCCAGCCAGGCCTGCGCCACCTGGGGCGGCGGCACGGCAATGGATTTGCCCATCAGCAGATGCGCGAACATCATGCGGGCCGGCGCAGCCAGCGCCCGCGCCTCCGCATCGCTTTCAGCGCACACTGTCCACACCGCCACCATCAGGTGCGGCCGGTCCCCAAGGTGGCCCAAAGTCTTTCTGGGCTGGAACTGGTCACGATAGGCGGCGGCCAGATCGCCGAGCCGCGGCGCGATGAAATCCGCCAGGCAATAGGGCAGGCCCAGATCGGCGGCAAAGGCCACGCTGTCGGGCGAGGAGCCCAGCACCCAGGGTTCCGGCGCATGCGGCAGGCCCGGCAGGGTAGCGGCATAGGCGGCAAAGGGATGATCGCTGGGCAGGCTGTTTTCCAGATAGCCGATCAGCTCCGCCAAGGCTTGCGGGAACTGGTTGGGCGCATATTGGCGGCGGTCCTGCTGCAGGGCGACCGCCGTGCGCTGATCACTGCCCGGCGCACGGCCCAGCCCCAGATCGATGCGGCCGGGATGGAGGCCGGCGAGCAGGCTGAACTGTTCGGCCACCTTCAGCGGTGAATAATGCGGCAGCATCACCCCGCCCGACCCGACGCGGATGCGCGACGTGGCATTGGCCACCGCGCCGATCAGGATTTCCGGGGCGCTGCCGGCCAGGGCGGCGCTGGCATGATGTTCGGCCAGCCAGAAGCGCTGATAGCCCAAAGCCTCGGCATGGCGGGCCAGATCGATCGAATTGGCCAGCGCCTGCGCCGGGCTGCAGCCCTCGGGAATCGGTGTCTGGTCCAGAACGGAAAGCGGGATCACCAGGGTTTCCACCATTTCTTCGGCGCGCGCCGGCCGGGCAGGGCCGCCAGGATGCGGCGGCGCTCCGCATCGCTGGCGATCGGCCACTGGGTGATTTCCCGCACGGTGCGGAAACAGCCTTCGCACCAGCCGGTCTGCTGGTCGATCCGGCACACGTTGATGCACGGGCTGGGCACGTCGCTGGCTTGGCTCATGATCGGCGCATCCGCCCGGCCTTCAACAGATGATAGAGCAACAGGCCGGTGGGTCCGGCCAGAAAGGTGAGGGCCAGGCACGGCAGCAGCAGCCAGTGCGGCAGGCTGTTGTCTTCGGCTTCCCAGCTGCCGACCCACAGATCGAACACCAGATAATGCACCCAGCCGGCCAGCAGCGCCTGCGGGGACGACAGCAGCAGCCGCACGCCCTCCAGGCTGTTGAAACTGGCCCCCTTGGGCGGGCCGTCACCCGCCAGGCCGGTGACCAACAGGGTGACATAGAGGCCGGCGAGCAGCACCGCGATCACCCGCGCCACCAGCACCATCCGGGCCCGGGCCAGCGGCGCACAGGCCAGCGCCAGCCAACCGGGCAACACGGCGGCACTGGCCAGGCTGAACAGGCTGTCGGGCATCATGGCCCAATAGTGGCGACGGCGGGGGTGATGGTCAAGCGCGGGGGGCTGTGGCAGCATGCGGCAAAACAGGGGAGGAAATGCGATGACGATGCGTGCCGTGATGCTGGCCGGGCTTGCCACGCTGCTGGTGGCGGCGGCCCCTGATGTGGTGTCTGCGCCCGGTCGGCCCGAGGCGATGGTGAAGCTGGACGAAGGCCGCAAGCCTGCCGCTGTGCTCGCCCAAAGCCTGATCGGCTCCGGCGCCCGGGTGATGGATGTGATGGCCGGCCAGGGCTATTACAGCGAGCTCCTCGCGCGCTGGGTGGGGCCGAAGGGCAAGGTCTTCGCCGTCGAACCCGTCAGCTATATGGACGATCCCAAGACCGCCGCCGCATGGGACGCGCTGAAGAAGCGCAACGCCAATGTCGAACTGATCGTCGGCGCGCCGGGCGAAGCCGCCATGCCCGACAAGCTGGACGCCGCCTTCTATCACCTGACCTACCACGATCTTTATTGGCAGAGCGAAAAGTTCAAATATCCCCGCACCGATGTCGATGCCTACAACGCCCGCCTGTTCGCCGCGCTGAAACCCGGCGGTGTCGTGATCATCATCGATCATTATGGCGTCCCCGGCATGGACAGCCGCGCCCAGGCCGACAAGACCCACCGCATCGATGCGGACGTGGTCAAGGCCGACATGGCCCGCGCCGGCTTCCGCTTTGCCGGCAGCGTGCCGATTCTGGAAATGACGGGCGATGATCCGACCAAGCTGGTGTTCGACCCGTCGCTCAGGGGGAAGACGAACCGGTTCTACTATCGGTTCGTGAAGCCCTGAATGCGCTGGGTACCGCTGCTGGCGCTGGCATTGGCGGCATTCGGGCCGGCGCCGACACCACAGGCCGAGGAGACCATGGCGGTGGCCGAACCGGCCGTTCCGGACGCGCCGCCACCGCAGCCCGCTGCACCAAGACCGCCGATCCGCCTGTCCAACGCGCCGCCCTTCGCCGCCGCGGCGCGGGATGGCACCGCCTGTACCGATATCACCGGCCGGCTGGACGATCCTGATCCGGCCGGGCGCAATGTGCGGGATGCGCCATCGCCTGCTGGCAGCGTGCTCGGCATCATCCCGGCCCAGGGCAGGCTCGACTTCCCGGCGACCTTCGAAATCATCGAAAGCCGCAATGGCTGGCTGAAGATCCGCAATGCCGGCTTTGATACTGCGCTTGTCGGCGACAAGGTGCCGCCATCCTATGCCGGGGAGGGCTGGATTTCCGGCAAGGGCGTGGGCGTGGTTGTGCAGGCCCGGCTCGGCTTTGCCGCGCCCTCCCACGATGCGCCCTGGCTGGTGGACGCCCGGCCCGACAATCACCTCGACAGCGTGCAGCAGCGGGCGATCGTCGGCTGCGCCGGCAACTGGGTGCTGGTGGACTGGTTGTTCGAGGCCAAGCCCTCTTATGGTGCCAACCCGCTGGCCTATCGCCCGCAAGCCGTCGTCGCCCGCACCCCCATCACCCTGCGCGCCTGGTCCACCGGCATCTGCAACATCCAGGAAACCACCTGCGACGGTGTGGACGGCGACCGGCCGGGTTGAGGGCAGGAAGAAGGGCTGCCGCCCGGTATCTCGTCCGACTCGACGAGGCGGTGGGTGAGCGCAAGTGACCTCATGGGCGTCCCCATGATGAACCTGCAGGATTGCAATCGAACGGGTGCAGGGGCCGCGCCCCTGCCCGCCGGAGGCAATTTTCAGCTCTTCAACGCCGCCGTCACTTCGATTTCGATCTTCATCGCCGGATCGAGCAGGTCGGCGAAGATCACTGTGCTGGCTGGCGGGTGTTCGCCGAAGGCGGCGCGCAGTTGAGGCCAGCAGGGTTCGAAATCGGCGCGGTTGGGCAGATAATAGGTCACGCGCACGACACGGGCGAAATCAGTGCCGGCGGCTTCGAGGGCGCGGCCGATGATGGTCAACGCGTTGGCGCATTGGCCTTCCACGTCGGCGGGCATTTCGCCGGTGTCCGGGTTGCGGCCGACGGTGCCGGAGACGAAGACAAAGGGCGGGGCGACGACGGCGCGGCAATAGCCGACGAGGGCTTCCCACGGCGCGCCGCTCTTGATGCGGGTGATGGTCACGGGTTAGCGGCGGGGGGTGGAGCGGCCGCCGCCGCCGACCCCGGCGAGGGTGGGGGCGGAAAGGCCCTGATCGCCGAGCGCGCTGATGGCGCTGTTCACATCCACGGTTTGCACGGCGCGGGCGGGGCGATCGGCGGTGCCGTCGAGGGCGACATCCTCGCCGCCCAGGGTTTCCATCACGGCATCGGGCAGATCATCGGGTTCGGCGAAGCGGGCGGCGACGGTGAGATATTCGCCGCGCTGGCGGGCGCCCAGCACATCGAAGCCGATGTTGAGCAGATCCTGGACATTGCCGTCGCGGCCCATGCGGCTGGGGCCGCCGAGCACCACGGCGACGAGGCGGCGGTTGTCGCGCACGGCCGAGGCGGCAAGAGTGAAGCCGGCGGCGTTGGTGAAGCCGGTCTTGATGCCATCGACGCCCGGCATGGTGCTGAGCAGATGGTTGTGATTGGCGACTGCCATACCGCGATAGCGATAATGGGTTTGCGAAAACACCGGATAGTGCGCCGGGAAATCGCGCAGCATGGCGCGGGACAGGATGGCGATGTCACGCGCGGTGGTGGTGTGATCCGGGTGCGGCAGGCCCGACGCGTTGTGGAAACTGGTGTTCATCATGCCCAGCCGGCGGGCGGTTTGGGTCATGCGTTCGGCGAAGGCGGCTTCGCTGCCGCTGATATGTTCGGCCAGCGCGACGGAAATGTCGTTGGCGCTCTTGGTGGCGATCACGCCGAAGGCATCGCGCACGCTGATCGTGGCGCCAACGCGCAGGCCGAGCTTGGAGGGGGCCTGATTGAAGGCCCGGCGGGAAATACGGATGTCGTCGTCCAGCGACAGGCGGCCGGCGGCCAATTCCTCGAACGCGACATAGAGGGTCATCACCTTGGTGATGGAGGCGGGATAGCGGATTTCATCAGCGCGGCGGGCATAGAGCACCTCGCCGGTGTCGTTATCGATCAGGATCGCGGCATAGCGCGGGGCCGAATAAAGGCTGGCGGCAAAGGCCGATGGCGCCGTCAGTGCCATCACCACCACAAGAAACCGCGCCAGAGCCTTCATCAACAAACGCTTTTCCCCCCATTGCCAGCGTTTGTGACAGTTTAACCATATTGGCACGTCGCTGGAAAGGGGTGAATGACGGTGCAGCAGCCTGCCGCAGCCGCCGGTGCGACGGGGCGTTGTGTGGGTGCGATGTGAACTTGCCCGGTGCCCCCTCCGCCCTGTGGGCATCTCCCCCAGAGGGGGAGGATCGAGCGGGGGCGGATCATGGCGGGTCATTGCGCTTTTGCCCGGAACCTGCCAAGCGCCGCCGACCCTTTGCTGACTGCCGAGATCGATGACCGTCACCCCTGCCCGTTCGGCCAATCCGGTGGAAAACCGGCGCACCTTCGCCATCATTTCCCACCCGGACGCCGGCAAGACCACGCTGACCGAGAAATTGCTGCTGTTTGGCGGTGCCATCCATGCCGCCGGCGAGGTGCGCGCCCGTGGCGCCAACCGGCGCGCCCGGTCGGACTGGATGAAGATCGAGCAGGCGCGCGGCATTTCGGTGACATCGAGCGTGATGACCTTCGAGCGCGACGGCATCACCTTCAACCTGCTCGACACGCCGGGCCACGAGGATTTTTCCGAAGACACATATCGCACGCTGACCGCCGTCGACAGCGCGGTGATGGTGATCGATGCCGCCAAGGGCATCGAGGCGCAGACCAAGAAATTGTTTGAAGTCTGCCGGCTGCGCGATGTGCCGATCATCACCTTCATCAACAAGGTGGACCGCGAGGGCAAGGACCCGTTCGAACTGCTGGACGAGGTGGCCGACACGCTGGCGCTGGATGTGGCGCCGCTGAACTGGCCGGCCGGCCTGGGGGGCGAGTTCACCGGGCTTTATGATCTGAAGCGCCGGCGTTTCCACAAGCCCGATGGCAGCGACAGCCGGCTCGCCGGCGATGTCGAGGCGGTGGACGGGCTCGATGATCCGCGCATCGATGCGCTGGCCGGGCCGATGGCGGAACGCCTGCGCGAACAGGCGGAGCTGGCCGAGGGCGGCTATGCCGAACTCGACGTGGCGCAATATCGCGCCGGGTCGCTGACGCCGGTGATCTTTGGTTCGGCGCTGAAGGATTTTGGCGTTGTCGACCTGATCGATGCGCTGGCGGCGATGGCGCCCTCCCCGCGCGCGCAACCGGCGTTGCCGGCCGCGGTGGACCCCAACGCGGCGCAGGTTTCGGGCTTTGTGTTCAAGGTGCAGGCCAACATGAACCCGCAGCACCGCGACCGCATCGCCTTTCTGCGCCTGGCGAGCGGGCGCTTCCGGCGCGGCATGAAGCTGAAGCAGATGTCCACCGGCAAGCAGATTGCCATCAACTCGCCGATCTTCTTCTTCGCGCAGGATCGCGAGATCGCCGACGAGGCGTTTCCGGGCGACATCATCGGCATTCCCAACCACGGCGTGCTGCGCGTGGGCGACACGCTGGTGGAAAAGGATGATCTGACCTTCACCGGCATCCCCAATTTCGCGCCGGAAATCCTGCGGCGCGTGAAGCTGGACGATCCGACCAAATCCAAGCAGCTGAAAACCGCGCTGACCGACATGGCCGAAGAGGGCGTGACGCAATTGTTCAAGCCGGCGCTGGGCAGCCAGTGGATTGTCGGCGTGGTTGGCCAGCTGCAGCTGGAGGTGCTGATCAGCCGGCTGGAGGCGGAATATCGCGTCGCCGCCAGTTTCGAGCCCAGCCCCTATGAAACGGCGCGCTGGATTTCTGGCGAGCCAGCGGCCATGAAGGCGTTCATGGACGAGCATCGCAGCGCCATGGCCGAAGACCGCGACGGAGCCCCGGTGTTCATGGCGCGTGACAGCTGGGAATTGAACTTCATCACCGGCCGTTTCCCCGACATCAAGTTTTCCGCCACGCGGGAGCGGGCCTGATGGCCGGCGTCGCCGCCCGGATTGGCAGTGTGTGGGCCGTGGTGCGCCCGTATCGCTGGTGGGCGGTGGCGGCGGTGGTGGGGCTGTTCGTGGCGCTGCTGGCCTGGCTGGTGGCGACCGCGCCGCTTGACCGCGCGCTCGAGCCGGCCAAGCAGCCCAGCCTGATCATCACCGACATGAACGGCAAGGCCATCGCCCGGCGCGGCGATTACAAGGAAGAGCCGGTGACGATCGCGCAGCTGCCAGCCCATGTGCCGGCCGCCTTCATTGCCATCGAGGATCGCCGCTTCCGCGAACATTGGGGCGTTGATCCGATCGGCATCCTGCGCGCGCTGGTGACCAATGCGCAGGCCGGCGGCGTGCGCCAGGGCGGTTCGACGCTGACCCAGCAATTGGCCAAGACGAGCTTCCTGTCCTCCGAACGCTCGATCAAGCGCAAGCTGCAGGAGGTGATCATCGCCCTCTATCTGGAGGCGCGGCTGTCGAAGGACGAGATCCTGCAGAATTATCTCTCGTCGGTCTATTTCGGCGATGGCGCCTATGGCATCCGTGCCGCCGCGCGCACCTATTTCGACAAGGCGCCGGAAGAGCTGGACCTGGGCGAGGCCGCCATGCTGGCCGGGCTGGTGCAGGCGCCGTCCCGCCTGGCGCCGTCGCGCCACTTGGAAGACGCCCGCGAACGTGCCGCGCAAGTGATCGCCGCCATGGTCGACACCGGCGCCATCACCAAGGCGCAGGCCGCCGCCGCCCGGCCGGCCGAATATCGCCCGGGGCGCAAGAATCTGCCGACCGGCAGCTATTTTGCCGATTGGGTGCTGCCGCAGGCGCGCGAGGCGACCGAGGCGGATTATGGCGAGATTGTCGTGAAGACGACGCTCGACCCACGCCTGCAGAAGCTGGCCGAACAGATGATCCTGGATGGTCTGGCGCGGGCGCGCGGGCTGAACGTCAACCAGGCGGCGCTGGTGGCGATGCGGCTGGATGGCCGGGTGGTGGCCATGGTGGGCGGCACCGATTACAAGGCCAGCAGTTTCAACCGCGCCACCCAGGCACAGCGCCAGCCGGGCTCCTCGTTCAAGCTGTTCGTCTATCTGGCGGCGCTGGAGGCCGGCAAGAAGCCCAGCGACACCATCGTCGATGAACCCATCGAGCTGTGCGAGCCGGGGCAGCAGCCGGGCGAATGCTATGCGCCCAAGAATGATGATCTCAGGTTCCGCGGCACCATCAGCCTGGCCACCGCCTTTGCCGCCAGTTCCAACATCGCCGCCGTGAAGCTGGCGCAGGAAGTGGGCATTTCGGCGGTGGCCAAGCAGGTGAAGAAGCTGGGCATCGAGGGCGGGGTGAGCATCTATCCGGCGATGGCCCTGGGCACCACGCCGATCCCGCTGATCGACATGACGCGGGCCTTTGCCGCCGTCGCCAGTGGCAAATATCCGGTGAAGGCCACCGGCCTGTGGCGCGATGATCCGCCGCCCGAAGTGACGCCGCCGGAAGCGACGAAGGCCAGCTGGCCGGTCAGGGCCGACATGATGCAGTTGCTGCAATCGGTGGTGCGCAACGGCACCGGTAACGCGGCGCGGCTGCCGATCCCGGCCTGGGGCAAGACCGGCACCACCCAGAACCACCGCGATGCGCTGTTCATCGGCTTTGCCGGCGATCTGGTGGTGGGCGTGTGGGTGGGCAATGATGACAACAGCCCGATGGCAGCCAGCATCGTTGGCGGCGGCCTGCCGGCGCGGTTGTGGAAGGGCTTCATGGCCCAGGCGCTGCAGATGGAAGGCAAGATGCAGGCGGTGCAGGAAATCGCCCCGGTCGAGGTCGACATGGAGGCGCTGGCCACCGACATGGAAGGGATGACGATCGATCTCAATGGCGAGCCCAACAACCCGCCGCCGGTGATCGATATTCCCGATGAAAGCGTGACCGAGCCGCCGGTGCCGCCGGAACCGCGCTAAGCGCGGGCCCAGCGCATCATCAGCATGATGAGCACGAGGCTGACCGGCATTTCGATGAAGGTCGTCCAGTTGAGCCAGGCATCCTTGCCGCCCCACCAGATCACGCCCTGTTCGGCGGCGGCCGAGGCCAGGCCGACGAGGCCGAGGCCGAGGGCCAGCCGGCGCCGGTTCATCGCCATCGGCATGTAATTGGCCAGCCCCTTGCCCAGCCAGCGGCCGCCGAGCGCGGCATCGCCGAGGAACAGCAGCGCGGTGAGCGTGCCCATGATGGTGGAGCGCAGCATCACCGCCCGATCGTCCTGAAAGGCGATGGCAAGCCCGGCCGACACCAGGCCCATGATGATGCCAAAGCGGGCAAGGCCACCGAGCAGATCAACCTTCACGAAGCGCTGCACCACGGCCAATGCGATGCCGGCAACGGCGGAGGTGATGGCGGCCGTGGGCAGATCGCTGAGCCTGGCGACGCCATAGAAGAGCAGACCGACGCCGATATCGCAGGCCATCGCCGGCCAGTTGCGCTTCAGATGCGCCATCTGGGCCTGGCTTTGCGCGCGGCGTTCCGGATTGGCCAGCGCCTGCATGCGGGCCGGCAACGCAATCGGGCGGCCAGGGTGGCTTTCCCACAGCAGGCGGCCATCGACATAGGCCGCAGCGCCCGTGCCCAGCATGGAATTGAAGCCGCATTCCACCACCAGCTCACGGCCATCGGAGAGGGTGGCGGCCAGGCCATGGTTGGCAAAGGGATCAGCGGCATCCAGCCCGGTCCATTGCCGGGCCACAGCCACCCCATCGATCAGCAACCGGCTTTCCCAGCCGGTGAAATGGGCATCGATCTGCAGCCGCACGTCATGGCCGGAATGGCGGGCTGGTGCCGATAGCGCCAGTATCGCATCAATCTTTGTAGAGCTTGTCCAGCCGCTCGCCATAGACTTGCTTCAGCACATGGCGGCGGATCTTCAGGCTGGGGGTCAATTGCTGGTTGTCGGTGCTGAACGGCGCGTCGGCGATGATCACCCGGCGCACCTTCTCGATCACGCTCAGCCTCTGGTTCACCCGGTCAACCGCCGCCTGCATGGCGCGGACGAACTCGGGCTCCTGCTTGAGCTTGTCCATGTCGGCCGGCAGGCCCTTGTCGCGGGCGAAGCTCAGCGCCCATTCGGCTTCGGGCACGACAACGCCAACCAGATAGGGCCGGCGGTCGCCATAGACCATGGCCTGGGCAATCTCGTCCTGCAGGGTGAGCATGCCTTCCACCCGCTGCGGCGCGACATTGTCGCCCTTGTCGTTGACGAGGATATCCTTCTTGCGGTCGGTGATGACGAGGTGGCCATCCTTGTCGAGATGGCCGATGTCACCCGTGTAGAGCCAGCCGTCTCTCAGGGCCTTGTGGCTCTCGGCATCGTTCATCCAGTACCCGTCCATCACCAGCTCGCCGCGCACAAGAATCTCGCCGTCGGGCGCGATCTTGACCTCGACACCGTCGAGCGGCGGGCCAACCGTGTGCATTTTCAGCCGCGCCCGCGGGCGGTTGCAGCTGATCACCGGGCCGGCCTCGGTCTGGCCATAGCCCTGCAGGATCGGGATGCCGATGGCGGTGAAGAAAATGCCGACTTCCGGGTTCAGCGGCGCGCCGCCGGCGACCATGGCGCGCAGCCGGCCGCCGAACTTGGCGCGGATGGATTTGCGGATGGTGCGTTCCAGCGCCTGATCGACCAGCTTTTCGGCGAGGCTGAGCTTCTCGCCCTTGGCCTCCTTGCGGGCGATGCCCAGCGCCTGATTGAGCAGGGTGATGGCCAGCCCGCCCTGCTTCTCGATCTGCTTGGCGATGCGCATGCGCAGCACCTCGAACAGGCGCGGCACCACCACCATCAGGGTCGGCCGCGCCTCCTCGATGTTGGCGGCGAGCTTTTCCAGGCCTTCGGCATACCAGATCTGCCCGCCCATCCCGATCGGCATATATTGGCCGGCGGTGTGCTCATAGGCGTGAGAGAGCGGCAGGAAGGACAGGAAAATCTCTCCCTTCGCCTCCGGCGGGGGATCGGGAAAATCCTGTTCAATCACGGTGATGGCGCCGGCAATGTTGCGCAGGATGGCGCCATGGTGCTGGCGCACGCCGCGCGGCGCACCGCCGGTGCCGCTGGTGTAGATGAGGCAGGCCAGATCCTCGCGCTTCATCGTGGCGCGGGCGCGCACGGCGGCGCGGTCCTCGTCCATCATCGGGGCGCGGCTGCCGATCAGCCGGCTCCAGTCGTGGATGACGAGGCCCTGCACATCGGCAATCGGCTCCATGCCTACCACGATGCGGCAATGTTCGGTGGCGAGCGCCGCCGGCAGCACCGCCTTGGCCAGTTTCGGGCCAGAGACGATCACGGCGCGGGCGCCGCTGTTGGTGAGGATATGGGTGTGATCGGCTTCGGTGTTGGTGGTGTAGGCCGGCACGGTGATGCCACCGGCGGCCATGATGGCCAGATCGCCCAAGCACCATTCCGGCCGGTTTTCGGAGACCAGCACGACCCGGTCGCCCTTGTTGATGCCGATGCCGATCAGCGAAGCCGACAGTGCCGCCACGATGTCGCGCGCCTCGCCCCAGCTGATCGTGCGCCACTGCCCGCCCACCTTGGCGGTGAGCATCGGGGCGGCAGGCTGTTCCTCCGCCCGGTCCAGAAACAGGCTGACCAGGTTGGGCGACCGGTCAATATGGGCAGCCAGTTCGGCTGGCCGCATCGGCGGCAGTTTCGGCAGCATCATCCTCTCCCCAGAACCATTGGTGACGGGGTGTTGATCACCCCTGTCGCGTTCCCATCAATATCCGGCTGGCCGGCCTTCGCCGCGCGCGTCTGCCCCGCCGCGCCAGCCACCTGCCACCCGTTGCACCCCGTTCAATTTCAGCGGCAGCGCCGTTGCCACCGGTTTGTGACCCATGGCGGTGAAAGCCGGGATCATCTGTTCGAGGAACGTGCCCTTTTCCACCGCAAACCGGTCGCCGATGGCGATCAGCTGCGGCAGGGCGATGGCTTCCTCCACCGGCAGGCCCCAATCCAGCACGCCCATGATCGCCTTGGCGACCTGGGCAATGATGGTCGGCCCGCCGGCCGCGCCAATCGCCAGGATCGGCGTGCCCTTGGCATCATAGACGATGGTGGGCGACATGGCGGAGCGCGGACGCTTGCCGGGCGCCACGGCATTGGCGGTCAGCTTGCCCTGATCCTGCGGCGCGAAGTTGAAATCGGTCAGCTCGTTGTTGAGCACGAAGCCGTTTGACACCAGACCGGACCCGAAGGTCTTTTCCACCGTGCTCGTCCAGGTGGTGATGTTGCCCTGGCCATCGGCCACGGCGAAATTGGTGGTGCCGGCCACTTCATTGTCGGCGGCGTTCACCCGCGCCACCGGGGCGCCGGCCGGCATGCCGGCTTCGGCCTTGGCCAGCCGCGCATCGGCACTGATCAGGGCAGAGCGGGCAGCGATATAGGCCGGATCGGCCAGACCCTTGGTGGGCACGGCGACAAAGCCGGGATCGCCAATCCATTTTTCACGGTCGGCATAGGCGAGGCGCTGGCTTTCACCGAACAGGTGCCAGGACACGACATTGTCCTTGCCCAGCCCCTTCATGTCGAAGCGTTCCAGCTGCTTCAGCATGGCAAGCACACCGACCCCGCCCGACGACGGCGGGCCCATGCCGCAGATCTTGTAGGTGCGATAGGTGCCGCACACCGGCTCGCGCACCTCCGCCTTGTAGGCGGCAAGATCGGCCATGGTCATGGCGGTCGGGTTGGCATCGGCAGTGGAAACGGTCTTGACGATGCCGGCGGCAATCTCGCCCTTGTAGAAGGCATCCGGGCCGCCGGCGGCAATGCTGCGCAGCGTGGCGGCAAGCTTTTCGTTGCGGAAGACCATGCCAGCCGGCAGCGGCGCGCCATTCTGATCGAAATATAGCGCTCGGCCTTCCGGGCCGGCCTGCTTCAGACTGTCCTGCCCGAAGGCGATGAAGCGCGCCATGGTCGGCGAGATCGGGAAGCCTTCGGCCAGCCTGATTGCCGGTTCGAACAGCTTGGCCCAGGGCAGCTTGCCCCATTTCCGGTGTGCTTCGGCGGCCAGCGCGATATTGCCGGGCACGCCCACGCTGCGCCCGCCGGTGGCGGCCTTCATGAACGGCATCGGCTTGCCATCGGCAACCAGGAACTGGCCGGGGCTGGCAACGCCGGGCGCCTTCTCGCGGCCATCGATGGTGCCCAATTTGCCCCTGGCCGGCTGATAGACAATGAAGCCGCCACCACCGATGCCGGAGCTTTGCGGCTCCACCACCGTCAGCGCCAGCATGGTGGCAATGGCGGCATCAGCCGCGGTGCCGCCTTGGCGAAGGATGCTCAGCCCCGCCTCGCTGGCCAGCGGATGGGCGGCGGACACCACCGCCTTGAACGGCCCGGCCCCGGCGCTGGCCGATGCCTGCACCGGTCCGCTGTCAGCGTCCTTCGGGATGGGTTGGGCCACGGCCGCCGTGGCGAGAAGCGATGCGGCAAGGGTGAGGATGGTCTTCATGGGGCATGCACCTTAGGCCGATTTGAGGCCAAGAAAAGTGCCTAGCCCGCCTTATTCATGAGCCTTCCTGTCAGGGCGT
>NZ_NOXT01000082.1 GCF_002251755.1 Sandarakinorhabdus cyanobacteriorum | reverse complement strand
CCAGCGCCTGTCTCAGCGCCGGGTTTTTCAACACAATCAGGCCCAGTTCGGCCATCGTCACCACCCGGTGCTCGCGGGCGGAAATTTCGGCCGCCAGCCCGATGGCAACCGCCCGCATGCCATCATCGGCGCTCACGATCACCGGGCCTTCCCCACGCACCGCAGCGGCGAAATGGCGGTGCTGGAAGAAGGTGGAGCCATGATGCTGGCCGGCCGCCAGCGCATCGGCCGGGGTTTCGACATGCCAGCGCGTGGCCTGCTTGGGGTTCATGAAACCGACGCGGGGGCTGTGGATGATGTCGCCAGCCGGGATCAACACATCAAGCCGCGCCTGATCCCCGGTGGCGAGGATTTCCTCCTGCTGTTCGGCGCCATCGGCGAACATGCACAGATCGAGCATGGCGCGCACGCCGTTGGCGAAATCCACCACCGTATAACTGTTGTCGATGATGTCGGGCGTCTTGCCGTCATAGCGTTCGTCGCGGTGGTTCACGTCCATATTGCCGCTGCAATAGACCCGCACCGGCTCGGCCTGCACGATGTGGCGCATCAGATCAAAGAAATGGCAGCATTTTTCGACCATGGTGCCGCCGGTGTTGACCGAAAACCGGTTCCAGTCGCCCACCTTCACCAGGAAGGGGAAGCGATGCTCGCGGATGGAGAGCATCTGGAGCTTGCCCACCTTGCCGTCATGCACGTGGCGCACGAATTCGGACACCGGCGGCATGAAGCGATATTCCATCGCGGTCCAGAAGCTCTTGTCGTAACCCTTCACGGCGGCGGCGACGGCCTTGGCATCATCAAGCGTCGTGGCCAGCGGCTTTTCGCACAGGATGTGCAGGCCGGCATCCATCAGCGGCCCCAGCACGGCGCGGTGGGTGAAATTGGGGGAAGCAACAACCACCGCGTCGCACAGGCCGGATGCGGCCAGCGCAGCGGCATCGGGGAAGCGGGCCACCGCATGGCCAATGGCCTTTTCGGCCCGGTCAAGGCAGGCCGGCACCGGATCGGCGATGGCGGTGATGGTGCCGCCGCCCAAAAGCTGGATGTTGGCAACATGCTCCAGCGCCATCATGCCGGTGCCAACGATGCCCCAGCGGATCGTATCGGTGCTTCCCATTTGCCCGTCCTTCAGTCTATCAAGCCAATATGTCGCAGATCACCCTAAGCCCCAATCGCCGCCCGTTGGGCAAGTCCGAATTTCTGGTTTCGCCGCTGGCCTGGGGCATGTGGCGCTTTGCTGGCGATGATGTGGCCGCAGCCCAGGCCCGCTGCGAGGCGGCGCTCGCCGCCGGCATCAATTTCTTTGATACCGCCGATATTTACGGCCCCGACAACGACGAGCCGTTCGGCGCCTCCGAAGCCTTGCTGGGCCGGGTGTTCAAGGCAGCGCCGGCCTTGCGCGCGCAGATCGTGCTCGCCTCCAAGGGCGGCATCCGCATGGGCGTGCCCTATGACTCGTCACCCGAATATCTGGTCGAAGCCGTCGATGCCTCGCTGAGCCGGCTGGGGGTGGAGCGCATCGACCTGTGGCAGATCCACCGGCCCGACATGCTGACCCATTGGGCCGAGGTGGCCGCCACGCTCGACGGGCTGGTTGCCGCCGGCAAGATCGGCGCGGTCGGCGTCTCCAACTTCACCGTGGCGCAATCGAGTGCGCTGAAGAAACATCTGAAGGCGCCGCTGGTCTCCACCCAGCCGGAATTTTCGCCGCTGGCGCTTGCGCCCTTGTTCGATGGCACGCTGGATTGGGCGATGAAGCATGGCCTTGCCGTGCTCGGCTGGTCGCCGCTGGGCCAGGGCCGGCTGGGTGACGGCGATCCGCGCCCGGGCCGCAGACAAGCGGAAGACGAGCGTTTGATCCGCGTCAAGGCGGCGCTCAGCGCACACGGCCAGAAGTTCGGCGTCGGCATCGCTGCCACCGCCTATGCCTGGGTCCTGGCCCATCCCGCCGGCATCACGCCGATCGTGGGCAGCCAGAACCCGGCCCGCATCGCGGAGGCGGCCGATGCCTTCAACGTGAGTTTCACGCGCGCCGAATGGTACGCCATTCTGGTCGCTTCGCTTGGGGAAAATCTGCCGTGACGACTGCTTCCAACGGGCCTGAAATCGCCTGGTTTTCGGCGCTGTGCGACGATGATTATGAATTTCTGGGCGTGCCCGATCCGGCGCTGCGCTCGAGCTGGGAACATTGCCGCAACATCGTGATGACCGCCGAAAAAGGCGGTTTTGACAATATCCTGCTGCCCTCGGGCTATCAGCTCGGCATCGACACCCAGATGTTTGCCGGCGCCATCGCCGCGCTCACCCGTCGCATCAAGCTGCTGATGGCCGTGCGTGTCGGCGAAACCTGGCCGCCGCAGCTGGCCCGCGCCATCGCCACGCTGGACCAGATCCTTGGCGGGCGTTTGACCGTCAACATCATCTCGTCCGAAATGCCGGGCGAGGTGCTGGCCTCCAAGCCGCGCTATGACCGCACGGTCGAGGTGATGAAGATCTTGAAAACCCTGCTGAACGGCGAAGCGCTGGACTGGCAGGGCGAGCATTACAACATCAAGCTGCCGCCGCCCAACGTGAAGACCGTCTCCGGCAAATGTCCGCCGCTCTATTTCGGTGGCCTGTCTGAAGACGCCCGCGAGGCTGCCGCCGAAGCCGCTGACGTTTACCTCATGTGGCCCGACACGATGGACAAGGTGAAGGAGGTCGTCGCCGACATGACCGCCCGTGCCGCCAGGCGCGGCCGCACGCTGAAGTTCGGCTACCGCGTCCACGTCATCGTGCGCGAGACCGAGGCCGAAGCCCGCGCGGCGGCCGATCATCTCCTCTCCAAGCTCGACGCCGCCACCGGCGACGCCATCCGCGCCAAGTCGCTGGACAGCCAGTCCGTCGGCGTGCAGCGCCAGGCCGAGCTGCGCGACAAGGCGTCGGACGGCTATGTCGAAGACAATCTGTGGACCGGCATCGGCCGCGCCCGCTCCGGCTGCGGCGCCGCCCTGGTCGGCGATCCCGATCAGATCGTCGCCAAGCTGCAGGCCTACCAGGCCGCCGGCATGGAAGCCTTCATCCTCTCCGGCTACCCCCACGCCCGCGAAGCCGACCTGTTCAGCCGCCATGTCCTGCCCAAGCTGAAGCACGGCCCGCTGGTGATGTAAGCGGCGGCGCTTGCGCCGGCGGCCTTTGCTGCGCAAAGTTGGTGGCGCAGGGGGGCGTCACCATGGGGATGGTTGAAACAACACGCAGGCAGTTCATGGCGCAGGCCGGCGCGCTGGGTGCGTTGGCCGCCGCGCCCAGCGTTGCGCAGCCGCGTCCATCGCTTGATCCATTGCTGGCCATGCCGGGTCGCGCGCTGGCGGCGCTGATTGCCGCCCGCAAGGCCAGCGCGGCAGAGGTGATGCGTGCCGTGCTGGCGCAGATCGCGGCGCAGAATCCGGCGCACAATGCCGTCGTGGCGCTGCAGGACGGCGACAGTTTGTTGGCCCAATCCCGGTCCATGGATGCGCGGCTGGCGGCGGGTGAGAAACCGGGGCCGTTGTTTGGCTTGCCGTGGGCAGTGAAGGACCTGGCCGAGGTGATCGGGATCCGGTCCACCAATGGCTCCCTGATCCACAAGGATCGGGTGCCCGGCAGCGAGGGCATCATGGTGCAGCGGCTGCGCGCCGCCGGCGCCATCTTCATCGGCAAGACCAATGCACCGGAATTCGGGCTGGGTTCGCACACCATCAACCGGGTCTATGGCCCCACCCGCAACGCCTGGGACCCCACTCGATCGGCTGGCGGCAGCAGTGGCGGCGCTGCGGTGGCGCTGGCGACCCGCATGGTGCCGCTGGCCGATGGGGGTGATTTTGGCGGGTCCTTGCGCAACCCGGCGGCGTGGAACCATGTCTTCGGATTCAGGACGGGCATCGGCGTGGTGCCGCAGGAAGGACCCGACCAGTGGATTTCGCGCATGGGCGTGCTCGGCCCGATGGCGCGCACCGTGCAGGATCTGGGCTTGCTGCTGTCGGTGCAGGCCGGGCGGCACCCGCAGTCGCCACAGTCGCTCGATATCGATACCGCCGCCTTCCGCGGGCCGCTGGATACCGATCCCAAGGGACTGCGCATCGGCTGGCTGGGGGATTGGAGTGGCCGCGTGCCGCATGATCCCGGCGTTCTGGCGCTGTGCAGCAGCACGTTGGCGACCTTCCGGGCAATGGGCTGCACCGTAGACGAGGCGAAGGTGGATTTCGACCTGGAGCGCGTCTGGCAGGCCGTTCAGCTGTTGCGCAGCTGGAATTATGCGCCGTCGCTGCAGCCGCTGGCCGACAATCCGGCCAATCGCGACCTGTTGGGCCCGCAAGCGCGCTGGGAGGTGGACAATGGCCGCAACCTCACCGCCATGCAGGTCACCCAGGCTTCCGTGGTGCGCACCACCTTTACCCGCACCATGGACGCCCTTTTCGGCCGCTTCGATTTCCTGATCGCGCCTGCGGTGCAGATCTTCCCCTTTCCGGTGGAGCAATTGTGGCCGACCGCAATCAATGGGCAGACCATGCGGACCTACCATGAATGGATGCTGGGCAATTTCCTTGTCACCATGACCGGGTTGCCAGCCTTGGCGGCACCCGCAGGATTTTCTGGCAGTGGGCTGCCCGCCGGCATCCAGATCATTGGCCGGCGCGGCGCCGAATTGGCCTGCCTGAAGTTGGCCCATACCTATGAACAGGCGATGGGCCCGGTGATCGGCCGCCTGCCGCCGGGGCTTGCCTGATGCCGATTTATGGCGTGGCATTGCTGGCCGGCTGCACGCTGGTTGGCCTTTTTGTTGGCGATTTGATCGGCGCTGCAATGGGCTTGGAGGCCAATGTGGGCGGGGTGGGCATCGCCATGCTGCTGTTGCTGGCGCTGACCAATCTGCCGGGGCGCGACGTCGGTCCGGCTTCGCCATCTGGGGCAGGCGTGCAGTTCTGGAGCCTGATGTACATCCCGATCATCGTTGCCATGGCCGCAAAGCAGAATGTCGCTGCTGCGGTGTCGGGCGGCGCAATGGCGATCACCGCCGGCACGCTGGCGGTGCTGGCCGGCTTTGCATTGGTGCCCTTGCTCAGCCATCTGGCCCGGGGCGGCGGGCAACGCGGGGAGCGGCGCGATGATTGATGTCGCGCGCTTTGCCGATGCCAATGGCCTGCTGGTGGCCTTTGTGTTTGTGGGCCTGGTCATGCTGGTTTCGGCGGTGCTGGCCCGCCAGGTCGGGCGCGGGCGGGTGCATGCATCGGCCATCGCCATCGCGCTTGGGCTGGTGCTGGCCTGGGCCGCCGGCGTGGATACTGGCGGCAAGAACGGGGTTGCCGATTATCCGCTGCTGGCCGGTGTGGGCGTACTGGGCGGCGCGATGTTCCGCGATTTCGCCATCGTGGCGACGGCCTTTGGCGCGCGGGTGACTGATCTGCGCGCCGCCGGGCTGGCCGGGGCCTTGTCCATCCTGATTGGCGTCGTGCTGTCGTTCGCGGCCGGAGCCGCCGTCGCCATAGGTTTTGGCGTCACCGATCCGGCCGAAATTGCCACCATTGGCGCGGGTGCGGCCACCTATATCGTCGGTCCGGTCACCGGCGCCTCGCTCGGTGTCTCCTCCAGCATCATTTCGCTCAGCATCGCGGCCGGGCTGGTGAAGGCTGTGCTGGTGATGGTGGCCACCCCATTGATCGCGCGGCGCATCGGCCTCGACAATCCGGCCAGCGCCATGGTCTATGGCGGCTTGATGGGCACCACCAGCGGCGTCACCGGCGGACTTGCCGCCACCGATCCCAAGCTGGTGCCCTATGGTGCGATGACCTCCACCTTCTACACCGGCCTTGGCTGCCTGATGGCACCATCCGTGCTGTATCTGGTGGTGAAGGCACTGGTTTAACGCCCGGTATACCGAGGGGCGCGTTTTTCGCGGTAGCTGGTGAAGGCTTCGCGGAAATCGGCCGTGTGGGTGGCCTTGTCCTGCTCGGTGTCGGCGGCGGCGAAGGCGGTGCTGTAATCCTCGTCCAGGGCGGTCCACACCTGGGCCTTCATGGCGGCAAGACTGCGCGGGGCGCTGAAGGTGGCGATATTCCTGGCATAGGCCATGACGTGCGGCAGCAGATCATCATCGGCCAGCACATCGTTGACGAGGCCCAGCGCCTTGGCCTCGGCGCCGTCAAAGCGGCGGGCGGTGTAGAGCAGGTCCATGGCCCTGGCCTGACCGATATGGCGGGTGAGCAGCCAGGCCGAGCCCTTTTCGCCGGGCACGCCGATGCGGGCGAAGGTGGCGTTGAACAGGGCGGAGGCCGAGGCAAAGCGGATGTCACAGTGGAGCGACAGGATGAAGCCCCAGCCAAAGGCCGGACCATTCACCGCCGCGATGGTCGGCTTGCGGCAGGTGATCAGCGTGGGCCAGCCGCCGCTGTAATAGGGCGCGAGCGCCGGGCCGACATCATCGCCCCATTGCGGTTCGGTGTCGGGATGGGTTTCCACCCGGCCGCCGGCACCGGTGCCGATTATGGCCAGATCAAGCCCGGCCGAAAAGGCGCGGCCGGCCCCGGTCACGACGATCACCTTGGCTTGCCGATCGGCCCCGGCGCGTGCCACGGCGGCGAAGAAATCGGTCAGCATCTGCGGCGTGAGCGCGTTCAGCTTGTCGGGCCGGTTGAGGGTGATGGTTGCCACCCCGTCGGCCAGATCATAGAGGATCTCGCTCATGCGACCAGCCGTTGCAGGCGGCCGCGGATGATGTCCTCCGCCTCGCGCACCATGCCCTCGATCAGTTCCTTGCAGGTCGGGATGTCGTGGATCAGGCCCACCACCTGCCCGCAGCTCCAGCCGCCGGCATCCATGTCGCCATCCTTCATGATCTTCGGGTAAACGCCGGCGACCTCTTCGATGATGTCCTCGAACTTCAGGTCCTTGCCCTTGGTGCGCTCCTTTTCCAGCAGGCGTTCGACGGCGGCGTTGTTGAGCACGCGTTCGGTGTTGCGCAGCGGGCGCATGATCAGGCGGGTGTCGAGCTCGGTCGCGGCGACGATCGCCTGCTTCACATTCTCGTGCACCGGGGCTTCGACCGTGGCGATGAAGCGGGTGCCCATGTTGACGCCATCGGCGCCCATGCACAGCGCCGCGGCGAGCTGCTTGCCGTTGGCGACGCCGCCCGACGCGACGAAGGGGATCTTCAGCTCCTCGGCGGCGCGGGGCAGCAGCACCCAGTTGCCGACATCATCCTCGCCGGGGTGGCCGCCGCATTCGAAGCCGTCGACCGAAACGGCGTCGCAACCGATGGCCTCCGCCTTCAGGCTGTGGCGCACGCTGGTGCATTTGTGGATGACCTTGATGCCATGTTCCTTCAGCGCCGGCAGATATTTGGCCGGGTTGTTTCCGGCGGTTTCCACCACCTTCACGCCGCCTTCGATGATCGCCTTGATCAGGCCGGGATAATCGGGCGGCGTCACGCTGGGCAGGAAGGTGAGGTTCACGCCGAACGGCTTGTCGGTCATCTCGCGGCAGCGGGCGATCTCGCGTGCCAGCTTTTCCGCCGATCCTTGCGTGAGGCCGGTGATTATGCCCAGCCCGCCGGCGTTGGAGACGGCAGCGGCCATTTCGGCAAAGCCGACATAATGCATGCCGCCCTGGATGACCGGGTGTTCAATGCCGAACAATTCGGTGATGCGCGTCTTCATTTCGCTGTTCCCCAAGCAATTGTGGCGAAAAGCTAACCCGCGCCCTGCCTTCCAGCAACGCCGCGATTGTGGGAGGGTTGGAGCCGTGATCAAGTTCGGCGTTCTGAGCATCACGTTACTGGTCGGCACGGCGCAGGGGCTGGTGCTGGCGTTGATGCTGTGGCGCAGCGCTGCCAACCGGGCGGCCAACCGCTGGCTGGCGTTGCTGATCCTCGCGGTGGCCGCGCTCATCACGCCCTATATCATCGGCTTTGCCGGCTTTTACGACACCTGGCCGTGGCTCAGCTTCATGCCGCTGAACTACACGCTCGGCTTCGGGCCTTTGCTCTGGCTCTATGCGTGCAGCCTGTGTGGCCGGCCGCCCAAACTTGTGTGGCCGCATTTCTTGCCCGTCGCCATCGAGTTTCTGGCCGATGCGCTGGTGTTTCCGCTGCCGCTTGAAACCAAGAACTGGTGGGACACGGTGGCCGCCGCGCCGATCCTGTCGCCCGCGTTTCGGGTGGCGAGCTTCATCAGCCTTGCTGTCTATGGCCGGCTGGCCTGGGCCGTTTGGGCGGATTATCGGCGCTGGCTGCGGGAGAATGTGACCGACGCGGTGGATTATGATCCCGACTGGATCCGCAATTCGCTGGCGGCAATGGGGTTGGTCGGGCTGGTGTGGCTGGGCTTCTTCATTGCCAATCTGCTTGAGCCCAGCCGCAACTATTTCGATCAGTTCTGGCTCTATGTGATCTTTTCCGGCCTCGTCATCTATCTGGGGGTGGAAGGCTGGCGCCACGCCGCCATGCGCTATCCCCAGCCGGCCGATCGGCTGGAGGAGACGCCGCCCGTTGGCCGCGACTGGGCGGCGTTGGGGGCCAGGTTCGAAGCCGAGATCGAGGCGAGACGCCTGTGGCAAGACCCTGACCTGACCGCCACCAGCCTGGCGCGGGCGCTGGGCACCAACGGCAATTATCTGGCCCGCGCCTTCAACGAGGGGCTGGGGTTCAATTTCAACGCGCTGATCAACCGGCGGCGGGTGCGGGAGGTGCAGGCCTGGCTGGCCGACCCGGCCGATACACGCGCCATCCTGACCATGGCCATGGACGCCGGCTTCCGATCCAAGGCCAGCTTCAATCGGGCCTTTGCCGAATTTGGCGGGATGACGCCCACCGAAGCACGTCTCAAATCCTGAAAAGCACAATTTTTCAGCGTTTCGGGCGATGGCGCGGGCTGGTTCCGCCAGATGCCGGGCCGCCAACCCCAGCCCGAAAGGCCACATCAATGTTCCGCACCCCGCTCCTCGCCGCCCTGCTCGCCACCACGCCGGCCCTGTCGGCCGAAATGCCCAACCCGATGCTCACGCCCGCCCAGGCCGCCAGCGATGTCGCCCTGCTGCGGCGGGCGCTGGAAACCATCCACCCCGGCCTCTATCGCTATGTGCCCAAGGCGGCGGTGGATGCCAGCTTCGCCCGGCTGGAGGCCGAGACAAGGGCGCCGATCAGCACACTGGCCCTGCACCGGGAGATCGCCCGGCTGTTGGCCAGCATCCATTGCGACCATTCAAAGCCCGAACTGCCCGATGCCATCGAACAATGGCGGCAGACGGGCGCCAGCCACCTGCCGCTGCGCTTCCGCCTGATCGAAGGGCGGATGATCGTGCTGTCGGGCGCGCTGCCTAAGGGGGCGGAGATCACCGCCATCAACGGTCGCCCCGTGCCGCAGATCCTGAACGCAGTGGCCCCGCTGGTCGCCTATGATGGCGATACCGATCAGGCGGTGACGGTGAAGATTGCCGACGACAGCGATCTGGGCGGCAGCGACCTGGAGGAATATTGGCCCGGCCTGTTCGGCGCGCCACAGCGCTGGGACATCGCGTGGAAAATGCCGGGTGCGGCGGCCGGCCAGGCCAGCCAGCTGGCGCCGATCAGCTTCAACCAATGGGCCGAACTGGAATCGCCCGATGGCAAATATCGCAACGAATTCTACAACGGCATCAGCTGGCGCATGGCCGGCAAGGTGGCCCGGCTGAAGATCGACACCTTCGTCAATTATCGCAACCCGGTGGCCGCCACGCCGTTCCTGGGCGGGTTCTTCAAGGCGATGAAGGCCGCCGGCGCCGAGCATCTGATCCTGGATCTGCGCAGCAATGGCGGCGGCTCCACCGATCCCACCATCGCGCTGGCGCGCCATCTGCTGGATGCGCCCTTCACCCTGACCCGGTCGATCCGCGCCAAGACCATCCGCTTTGGCGATCTGCCCAACCATATCGAAACCTGGGGCAACCGTGACGCCCAGTTCAACCCGCCGGCCAGCGCATATCGCCCCACCAGCGATGGCCTGCTGGAACGGATCCCGACCGGCACCGACGAGGCCGATGATGACGACAGCACGATCGAGCATCTGCCGCTGCCCGTCGCCCAGCGCTTCACCGGCCGGCTGACGGTGCTGACCGGGCCGCAGAACGGATCGGGCGCAACGATGACGATCGCCTGGCTGAAAGACCGGCGCGACGTGACGCTGGTGGGCGAAGACACGTCGGGCAGTGCCGAAGGGCCAACGGCGGGCAATATCTTCAATCTGAAGCTGCCGGCCAGCGGCATCCGCGTGCGGGTGCCGCAGTTCAAGAGCTTCACCAACATCAGGGCCTTCACGCCGCGGCGCGGGGTGGCCACCGATGTGCTGGTCTTGCCGACGCTGGCCGATTTCGAAGCGGGGCGCGACCGTGCCGTGGAGGTGGCGCGCAGCCTGGGCACCGCGGCCGCGCCGCTGGATGCCGCCGCCACGCTCACCGCCGCGCTGGCCGGCAATTGGGCCGGCACGCTGGATTATCGCGATTATGGCAATGATGGCCGCGTGACCCTGCCCACACTGATGACGGCGACCGGCCTGTCCCTGGCCTGGACCTTTGATGACGGGCCGGGCAAGACCGTGCGCTCTGGCGAAACCTGGGCGTTCAGCCCCGATGGCCAGACGCTGACCATCATCGGCGGCAAAAGCCGGGAGACGATGGCGGTGGCCGAACTGCACCGCAGCCCGTCGGGCGCAGTGACGCTGGTCGCCGATGGCCGTGGCAGCGAAAATGGCGTGACGGTGATGGTGCGCACCATCCTGACGCGCGACAAGGATGTGCTGCGCCTCACCCGGATGAGCCGCACCGCCGGCCAGCCGTTCGTGATGCGCCACAGCTATCAATTGCGCCCGGCAGGCTGAACTCTGACGGCGCTGCTGGCTGCAACGTCACCATCGTGAACGGCACACGCCCGTCCGTCGTGACCGGACGCGACGCGCTGCCCTTGATCGTCACTTGTATCCGGGAGCCATCATTCGGCGGCAGCTGTGTCATCGACAAACCTCTTTACGAGCGCGACAGGGAAAACGATCGTTACATTTCACAATATTGGTGAAGTATAGGCCCAAACCTCATGCCACGCAGCCCGGCCGCCTTCGCCGCGTCGATCAATTGTCGTGACCAATACCAGCGGAGATTGTCAGGGTCAGTGAAATGCAGGCAACCGGCTGTGCGCGCTGGGTCAAAGACTGGTTCTCCAATCATTCTGGCGCGGAAAATCCAGTTGCCATCCTGTCGATCGAAGGCGCGAATCTCGATGGCAGTCCGATCCGTATCAACGGCTTCAATCATGTTGCGCGGGATCACGAGATTATAGTCAACCACGCCGTCCCTGGCCTTGATCTTCACGCGACGACGTTCGATTGTGCCGGGTGCATGCTGTTCAACAAAATCAGCGAAGCGATCAGACACAAAATTGCAGTTGCTATTTATGGCGTAATAATCGATCAGCTTTATGGCATTCGCAGGGAACTTCAATTCTGGATCAGCGATAGAATTGACCGACCGTCCTGAAAAATATCTGTCATCCGGCCTCGGACGGGCAGGCATATCAGGCCAATTTGTCCATTCAAGTCGCTGTGGATATTCAAAATTCGGACGAACGTCAAAATATTGATCTTCCACCACGCCTTCGATGGCTGGCTTGTAAATCCGCTTTTCATCATGCTTCATCTCACGGCTTGCGTCGAGTTGAGCGATCAAGGCGCTGATGCTGTTGTCCTTTGACATTTCGTCACTTCGATTATCTGCAAAATGCGCACGCAATATAGGTTTGACTGCCACAGCAGATACAGAGCCCGCAACATTGACGTGAAAAGCGCGCGGCAAAGCAGGCGCCATGCCATCAAACCACGCTGCATGTCGTACCGGCAGGCTGCCGAAGGCCTGAGGGGCTGGCTGTTTGATGGCCTGCATGGCAGAACGCGCCATGCAGGCCGGCACAACCATTTTTGAACATATGTCGGGCCTGGCCCGGCAGCATGGCGCGATCAATCTGGGCCAGGGCTTTCCCGATTTCGGCTGGCCAGATGCGGTGCTGGCCGCCGGGGCCACGGCCATCACCACCGGCTATAACCAATATCCGCCGATGCGCGGCCTGCCTGAGCTGCGCACCGCCGTGGCCGATTTCTACCAGCGCCGCCAGGGCCTCACGCTCTCCCCCGAACAGGTGATCATCACATCGGGCGCCACCGAGGCGCTGGCGGCCAGCATCATGGCGGTGGCCGGGCCGGGGGATGAGGTGATCCTGTTTGCCCCGGCCTATGATGCCTATGCCCCGCTGGTGCGCCGGGCGGGGGCGACGCCAGTGTGGGTGGCGCTGCAGCCGCCCGATTGGCAGGCCAGCGCCGGGGCGATTGCCGCGGCCATAACGCCGGCCACCCGCGCCATCCTGATCAACACGCCGCACAACCCCACTGGCGGCATCGCCGGGCCGGCCATGCTGGCCGCCATCGTCGATTGTGCCCGCCAGCATGATCTGGTCATCATCAGCGACGAGGTGTGGGAAGCGGTGCGCACCGGCGCTGCCCCGCACATCTCGCTGCTGGCCCTCGCGCCGGAACGGACGATCAAGATCGGATCGGCCGGCAAGCTGCTGGCGTTGACCGGCTGGAAGGTGGGCTGGGTGGTGGCCGAAGCCGCGCTGGCGGAGCAAGTGGCGCAGGTGCACCAGTTCCTCACCTTCACCACGCCGCCGCCGCTGCAGGTGGCGGTTGCCACCGGGCTGGCCCTGCCCGATGCCTGGTATGATGCCGGCCGCGCCCGCTTCACCACGGCGCGGGATCGGCTGGCTGCCGCCCTCACCGCCGGCGGCTGGGCGCTGCTGCCCACGCAGGGCAGCTATTTCCTGATGGCCGATCTCGCCGCCTCCGGCATTGCGCTGGGGGATCGCACATTTTGCGAGGCGGCGGTGGCGCGTGCCGATGATGGCGTGGCGGCCATTCCGCTTTCGGCCTTCCAGCCCGACGGCGCCGAAACCCCGTTCATCCGCCTGTGCTTCGCCAAGTCTGACGGCGTGCTTGATGAAGGCGCCCGGCGGCTCAACCTGGCGCGCGCCCGGCTCGCCTAACCGGCGGCCGCCAGCGCGGCCAGCTTCTCCTTGCGGGTCCACGGCCGCTGGCCCTGGCCAAGCCCGCGCAGCCAGTCCGCCTCGGCCGCCAGCCGCCCGGCCAGCGTTGTCTCGTCCGGCTCCGCCAGCGGCAGGCCAAGGGCCAAGATGGCCGCGCGGGTGGCGGCGCGCACGGCCAGCGCCTCCACCACCGGCACATGATCGGCCCAGCCGCGGGCATGGGCCAACAGATCGGTCACCCAGGTCGCCCGGTTGGCGATCAGCGCCACGCGCGCCGGCAGGCCAAACCGGTCGATCAGCTCTGCCAGCCCCGCCTGTGCCCACGCCTGCTGGCTGGCCGCCACCGCAGCCACAAAGGCCCGCGCCGCCGTTTCCGGCATCTGCCGGGCCTGGCCATAGGGTCCGTCGTCATCGTCGCAGGCGATCACCCCGGCCGCCAGCAGCGCCGGCCCGGCCAGCGCGACAAACACCGGCCCGCCGCGCTGCGCCCGCAGTCCCAGCGTGCAGCCCCTCATGTCGCCGGCCATTGTCTGCCTCTCGATCACGCCGTATCATGCCAGCAACACAGCAGGTGACAAGCGGGAGAATGCGGCCATGGCCGAGCAAAGGCTGCGCAGCGGCGAAGTGGTGAAAACCGGGATCAGCTTCGGTTCGGCGCTGGCCATCGCCATCAGCTGGAGCGCCCACAAATCCATCCTGTGGGCGATCATCCACGGGATCTTCAGCTGGTTCTATGTGATCTATTATGCAGTGACGCGCTGAACAGCTGGAGCGGGTAGCGGGAATCGAACCCGCGCGTTCAGCTTGGGAAGCTGACAGGCTACCATTACATCATACCCGCGCATGCGCTGCCGCCGCTTGCCATCACCTTGGGCTGTTCGTCAACCGCCCCCGCGCCAATCGTCTGTGCGTCACCAGGGGATGGTGGCGCCGGTATAGTCGAGGTAGCGCTGGCCGGGCGGGTGGGCGGCCTCGATCACATTGGCCAGCCCCTTCACGCTGGTGGCGACATCGATATCGGCATCGGCGCCGCCCATGGCGGTTTTCACCCAGCCCGGATGCAGGTTGAGCACGGCAACCGGGCGCTGGCCGACATCCTGCACCGCAAAGCCGCGGGTGAGGCTGTTGAGCGCGGCCTTGGACGCGCTGTAGAGTTCGGCCCAGGCGGTGGAGCGGCCGCCGACACTGCCCAGGATCGAGGTCATGAAGCCGATGCTGCCGCCGTCCTTCACCAGCGGCAGCAGCCGGCGGGCGGCGCGGATGGGAGCGATGCTGTTGGTCCAGAACAATTGCGCCATCGCCTCGCGGCTGACGTTGCTGGCGGTGTCGGCGCGGTTGCCGCTGATGCCGGCGTTGATCAGCACATGATCGAAACGCTCGCCGGCCAGATCGGCGGCAAGAGCGGCGAGGGTGGCATCATCATCCATGTCCACCACCGCCGTGCGGGCACCGGTGGCGGCCAACTCGGGCGCCGGGCCACGGTGCGTCGCTGTCACCTGCCACCCGCGCGACTGCAGTTCATGCACCAGCCCCAGACCAATGCCGCGCGATGCACCGAGGATGAGAGCGGATGGCATGATGGCACTCCCTTACAGATCGAAGCTCTGCTTGATCCCGTCGATGACGAACTGCGCGGCCAGCGCCGCCAGCACCACACCCAGAAGGCGGGTGAGGGCGCCTTCGAACTTGGCACCCATCAGCTTCATGATCGGCCCGGCGGCAAGCAGGCAGAGCAGGGTCATCACCAGCACCGCGGCCAGCGCACCCAGCACAACGGCTTCCTGCACCAGATCGCCCGTCTTGGCCGACAGCAGCATGACCGACGCGATGGAACCGGGGCCGGCCAGCATCGGGATGGCCATGGGAAAGACCGAGATATCCTCTTCTTCCAGCGGCTTGCCGGCGGCATCGGCAGCGGATTTCACCTCTTCGGCGCGGCTTTCGCGGCGCTGGGTGCGGCGTTCGAACACCATGTCGATGGCGATGACGAACACCATCAGGCCGCCGGCGATCTTGAAGGCGGGCAGGGTGATGCCGAGCGCTGACAGAAAGGCCTCCCCACCCAGCGCAAAGCCGATCAGCACCAGGCCGGCGATCAGGCTGGATTTCACCGCCATGTCGACCCGGTGGCGCGGCGTGGTGCCGGCGGTGAGGCTGGAGAAGATCGGCACGCAGCCCGGCGGATCGATCACCACGAACAGCGTGACGAACGAGGAAATGAACAGCTGGACCAGCGGCCCGTCGAGGCTGAGGCCCATCATGCCCTTGCGTGCGCCGCAGCCAGCGTGTTGGCGAGCAGGCAGGCGATGGTCATCGGGCCGACACCGCCGGGCACCGGGGTGATCCAGCCAGCGCGGCTCGCCGCGGCCGCAAAGTCCACATCGCCGATCAGCCGGCTTTTGCCATCGGGCAGCGCGATGCGGTTGATGCCGACATCAATCACGCAGGCGCCAGGCTTGATCCAATCGCCCTGCACCATGTTTGGAATGCCAACCGCGGCAACCACGATATCGGCGCGGGCCACGTGCGCCGCCAGATCGCGGGTGCGGCTGTGCGCCAGGGTGACGGTTGCGCTGGCGTTGGTCAGCAGCGCCGCCATCGGCTTGCCAACCAGGATGGAGCGGCCGATCACCACCGCTTCGGCGCCAGCGATATTGCCCATCGCTTCGGTGATGAGCAGCATGCAGCCCGACGGCGTGCATGGCACCAGGCCCTTGCGGCCGCTCACCAAAAGCCCGGTGTTGACCGGATGCAGCCCATCGACATCCTTGGCAGGATCAATGGCGGCGATCACCCGATCGGAGTCGATATGCCGGGGCAATGGCATCTGGACGAGGATGCCATCAACGGCGGGATCGGCGTTCAGCTGGGCGATCAAGGCGAGCAGATCGGCTTCGGCCGTATCGGCGGGCAGGCGATATTCGCCGGAGACCATGCCGGCTTCCCGGGTGGCCTTGCCCTTGGAGCCGACATAGACAGCGCTGGCCGGATCGTCGCCGACAAGCACGACCGTCAGGCCGGGGGCGCGGCCATGGGCAGCGGTGAAGGCGGCGACACCCTGGGCCACTTCAGCCCGGAGCGCGGCGGCGCGGGCCTTGCCGTCGATCAGTTGCGCACTCATTGCAGCAGCAGCCCGGAATCGACCACCAGCGCCGGCACCAGCCGTTGCAGCCCGGCCAGCACCAGCCACAGCACCATCGGCGACAGATCCAGCCCACCCAGATCGGGCAGCACCCGGCGGATCGGCCGCACCAGCGGATCATAGATGCGATCGAGCGTCGACAGGATGGAGCGGACCAGCGGGTTGTAGCTGTTGATCACATTGAAGGCGACCAGCCAGCCGGCAATCGCCCACACCACCAGGCCCCAGATCAGCACCTGGGTGACCATGATGAAGATATCCACCAGCGCAAGGGTCGTGTTCGCCATGGCCGCGCCCTTACAGCCTGCCCGTTCCGCCCGCAATGGAGAGTGGCAAAATCGCCGCCGCCTTGGCAGAAATGGCTCAACCAGCAATGGCCGGGGGAGAATGATATGGCCACACGCTTTGCCACGCTTGCCGAGATCACGGGGCATTTTGCCGAAACCACGCCCGACCGCGCTGCCATAAGGGTGGATGGCGCGGTGTGGACCTATGCCGATCTGCACGAGCGCAGCGTTCGTTGTGTTGCGGCGCTGCGTGGGCTGGGCGTGAAGCCGGGTGATCGGGTGGGCTGGCTGGCGTTGAATCATCCCGATTACATCACCCTGATGTGCGCCTGCTTCCGGCTGGGCGCAGTGCTGGTGGCGATCAACGCCCGGCTGGTGGCGCGGGAAATCGCCTATATCCTGGGCGATGCCGGCATTGATGTGCTGGTGTCCGAAACTGCCTTTCTGCCGTTGGTGGAGGATGCGAGCGCCGCCACTGGCCTCGCCCATGTCGTGCTGCTGGATTCCACCCATGATGGCCGGCCGGCCTTTGCCGGATGGATCGCGGCACATGCCCCGGACGATGCCATGCCGGCGATCAGCCCTGATGATATCGCACTGCAGCTCTACACCAGCGGCACCACAGGCTTTCCCAAGGGGGCGCTGCTCAGCCACCGCCAGCTACTGGGCACCATCGAAAAGGGCGGGCTGACCGGGGAAGCCTGGGGCCAGTGGCGCGAAGATGATGTGGCGCTGGTGGCGATGCCGCTGTTCCACATCGGCGGCACCGGCTGGGCCCTGCACGCGCTGGAGGCCGGCGCGACCATGGTGATCCTGCCGCGCCCCGACGTGCCGGGCATGGTCAATGCCATTTCCGAGGATGGCGCCACCCGCATGTTTGCCGTGCCGGCGGTGCTGCTGGCCATCTGCCAGTATCTGGAAACCGTGCCGGCCAATCTGGGGGCGATGCGGGCGCTCTATTATGGCGCCTCACCCATCCCGCTGGAGGTGCTGCGCCGGTCGATGCTGGCCTTTCCCAATGCCGAGTTCGTGCAATGCTATGGTGCCACTGAAACCTGCGGCACGGTCGTCTATCTCCCGCCGGCCGATCATGATCCGGCCGGCAACCAGCGCATGCGCGGCTGCGGCAAGCCTTATCCCGGCAATGAGGTGAAGATCATCGATGGCGAGGGCCACAGCCTGCCGCCGGGCGCGGTGGGCGAAATCTGCATCCGCTCCGTCAGCGTGATGGCCGGCTATCACAACAAGCCGGAGGCCACCGCCAAGGCTGTGGTCGACGGCTGGTACCTCACTGGCGACGCCGGCTATCTGGACGAGGACGGCTATCTTTATATCCACGACCGGGTGAAGGACATGATCGTCTCGGGCGCGGAAAACATCTATCCGGCCGAGGTGGAAAATGCCCTGCACGAACATCCCGCCGTCGCCGATTGCGCGGTGATCGGCGTGCCTGATGCGCGCTGGGGCGAAGCGGTGAAGGCCATCGTGGTCAAGAAGGCCGATGTGTCCGAGCAGGAGCTGATCGCCTTCGCGAAACAGCGGATCGCCGCCTACAAGGTGCCAAAATCGGTCGAGTTCATCGAAGCGCTGCCGCGCAATCCGAGCGGCAAGATTCTGAAGAAGGACCTGCGAGAACCTTATTGGGCTGGACACGAACGCCGGGTGGGTTAGGCCGCCGCCTGCACCAGTTGGCCGGCCAGCCATTCGCGGCGGGCGTCGCCATCGTTGCGGCGGTGCCAGAACAGCGCCACCGGATAGGGCCGGATGGCCAGCGGCGGTTCGGACACGGCCAGGCCATGGCTGGCCGCATGGGCTAACGCAATTCGGCGCGGCAGGGTGACCAGCGCGCCGGCCGCACTGGCGGCCACCAGTGCTGGCAGGAAGGCCGGCAAGGCCGCGATCACCCGGCGGATGCGGCCCTTGGCGGCGAGCGCTTCATCCACAATGCCCGAAAGGCCGCCGCCCGGGGACACCAGCACATGCGGCGCGGCCAAATAGGTCTCCAGATCAAGCCCGCCGGCCAGCAGCGCCGGCGGCCCGGCGACCAGATAGTCCTCGGTGTAGAGCGGTTGTTGGTTGATCGCATCCGGCACGTTCCAGATGAAGCCAATGGCGGCATCAGCCTCCCCACTGGCCAGGGCCGCCAGCGCATCGCCGCGTCCCAGCGGCAGCACCGCCAGCTGTAACCCGGGCGCCTGTTCCTGCAGCCGGCGGATCAGCGCTGGCACCAGCACGATCTGCGCCGCATCCAGTGCCGCCAGGCGGATGATGCCGCTGGCCGTGGCCGGGTCAAATTGCCGGGTGACACCCATGGCATGGCGCAACGCCTCCACCGCCATTCCCACCGGCCCGGCCAATGCCAGGGCGATGGCGGTGGGTTCCAGCCCGTGCGGCTGGCGCAGGAACAGCGGATCGCCGAACTGGTGACGCAGCCGTTTCAGCGCCTGGCTGACGGCCGACGGCGTGAGGCCAAGTTCAGCCGCCACCACGATGGCCTTGCGATGCCGGACAAGGCCAAGGAACACCAGCAGCAAGGTGAGATCGAGCCGGCGCAGTTCAGTATCACTGAATTCACTCATGATGATTATTCGTTATTCTGAAATCATGCGTGGGTCCATGCTGGCCGCAGGATGGCAGGAGATATCGGCATGGACATCGCGATTCTGGGCACGGGCAATGTGGGAACGGCGCTGGCCACTGGGTGGGCGCGCGCCGGCCACAGGATCAGGCTGGGCACACGACGTCCGGCCGATCCGGCGCTGGCGCCATTGCTGGCGGCCACCGGGGCCCAGGCCATGGCGGCGACAGCAGCGGTGGACGGGGCCGATGCCATTGCGCTGGCGCTGCCCTGGGCGGCCGTGCCGGCGGTGCTTGCCGAACTGGGTGAACTGGCCGGGCGGCTGCTGATCGATTGCACCAATCCCCTGGGGATGGTGAACGGCCAATTGGGCTTGTTGATCGGCCATGATGACAGCGGCGGCGAAGAGGTGCAGGCGCTGGTGCCGGCCGCCCATGTGGTCAAGACGCTGAACCAGGTGGGGGCCGAGATGATGGCAGACAATGCCGCCCTGCCGCACCGGCCGGTGATGTTCATGGCGGGCAATGATGATGGCGCCAAGGCGGTCACGGCTGGCCTTCTGGCTGATCTGGGCTTTGATCCGCTTGATGCCGGGCCGATCAGCACGGCGCGCCTGCTGGAGCCGTTTGGCATGATGTGGATTCACCAGGCGCTGCTGCGCGGCAAGGGCCGGGATTGGGCCTTTGCCGCCGTGGCGTCGGCCTGAGAGCGCCAGCCGGCCATGGCGAATGCGATGTTGGAGGCGCGCTGCCATTGCGGCGCCGTGCGGATCAGCCTGCCAGCCGGCACTGCCGGCGTGCTTGCCTGCCATTGCGATGATTGCCAGCGGCTGCACGGCAATTTCAACGCCTTCCTGGCCGCGGCACGCACCGATCTGGTGGTAGAGGGGGAAGCGGCGATCCACTGGTATCAAAGCTCGGCCGAAGCTGAGCGCGGCTTCTGCGGCACCTGCGGGGCCCGTGTTGCCAAACGCGTGAACGGCGGCAGCCGCTGGCTGGTTTCGGCCGGGCTGCTGACCGGGCCAAGCGGCATGCACATCATCCGCAATCTTTGGGCGGAATCAAAGCCTGACTGGTACGATCTGCCGCCGGCCTAGAAATTCGCCTGCAGGGAGATGCTGCCATAGGCGACATGGTCGCCGGCGGGCAGGCCGGGTGCGTTTTTCAGCAGGCCGCGCCGGGCCATCAGCACCGCGTCGGCTTCCATCCGCAGGCGTTTGGGGATGAGCCAGTGGCGGACCCGGCTTGACACTTCCCACCCGGCAAAGCGGCCCGAGCGCCCGCTGGGATCGCGGGCGCCCGATTGGCTGAACTGATCGGTGCGGCTTTGCGCCCACATGGGTTTCAGGCTGAGATTGGCATCGGAGCGGCTGTTGGCCACTTCGCCCTTGATCCCGGCGAACATCACGTTGGTGCGGCCGATATAGGCATAGAGCGAGCCCGGTGCATAATCGGGCTGGCGGATGCCGAACAGCGGATCAAAGCGCCGGATCGTGTCACCCGGCCGGTCACCGCTGACCATATCTGCCACGAACGACAGGCGCGGCTGCCACGGCCCGGCCCAGCTGTGGCCCAGATCGGCATGGATGAACCAGGCGGCGACGGGGAGGCGGGCGGCAGCGGGGCTGGTGGTGCGGCTGGCGGCGCCCCATTGCCAGGCGGCTTCCACCTCGCCATCCCACCCGCCAGCGTGGCGCGGTTTCAACAGGCGCAGGCTGGCGGTGGTCAGCTGGCGGTCGCGGCTGGCGAGGCTGGGCTGATCATGCTCGGCGAGGTGAAACAGGCTCGCCTCCACATCCAGGCCCGGCAGGTGGCGCAGCAGATCGCCGCCCCAGATCACCAGATCGGCGTTCTCGCGATCCAGCACCACGGCGTTGCGGCGCAGGCGGGCCGCATCGTTGGGCAGGCGTTGATCCGGCATCAGCCAGATCAGGGTGGCGGCCCATTGCCGGTTGGCCAGATCGAGCCGCACCCCGGTGCTGGCCGAGATGGTGTTGCGATAATCCTCCGCCGCCACGACGCGGCGGCTGCCGACATTGGCGATCATGCGGCCGATGGTCAGGCTGGCGCGGCCGCCGGGGCCCAACTGGCCGGCAAGGCCAGCGAGATCGGCGCTGATATTGGCCACCACCGGTTCCAACGCGTTGACGTCATTGGTGTTCAGCCGCGTGCCGGGCGCGATGGCATAGGCCCGCACATCCCAGAGTTCGGTGTTGAGCTTGACCGGGCCATCACCCAGCCGGGCTGCCACCACGGTGCGCAGCATCAGGGCGGACTGTTCGGTGCCGCCGGGCCGGATGTCGCCGCTCACCGCTTCGAGCCGGGCGCGTTGATAGGCAGAGAGATCGAGCCAGTCGCCCGCTGCGGCTGGCGTGGCCACGGCAAGCAGGGCAAGCGCCGCCGCCCTCATTCGGGCGAGGCCGCCGAGCCGGCAAGGATGCCGCCATCGATGTGGAATTCGCTGCCCGTCACATAGGCGCTCTCGTCGCTGGCGAGATAGGCGGCCATGGCGGCGACCTCATCGGCGGTCCCGAAGCGTTTGAGTGGCGTGTCGGCAACGAAGGCCTTGATCGCTGCCTCCCGTTCGTCCGGGCTGCTGCCCAGCATCGGCTCCCACATCGGCGTCATGATCGCTGCCGGGTGGATGGAGTTGCAGCGGATGGCGAGGCCGTTTTGCGCGCACCACAAGGCCACTGATTTCGTGTGGTTGCGCATCGCCGCCTTGGAGCTGGCATAGGCCGCCGCCGCCGGAATGCCGACAATGCCGGAGCGCGACGAGATGTTGATGATGCTGCCTTTCCCGGCGGGGCGCATGGCGCGGATGGCGGCGCGGCAGCCGAGGAAACAGCCATCGAGGTTGACGGCGTGGACGGCGCGCCAATCGGCGAGGCTGGCGTGTTCGGGATCGTGCGGTGCGGCGTGGCCGCCTTCGAAACCGGTGATGCCGGCGTTGTTGACCAGGATATCGAGCGCGCCCACCGCTGCCATCACCGCATCCCACGCCGCCTCGTCGCGCACGTCGAGCAGGGCGAACTGGCCGCCGATGGCGATTGCCACTTCAGCGCCGGCCGGATCGATATCGGTCACCCACACGGCCGCACCCTCGGCCGCAAAGCGGCGGGCGATGGCTTCGCCGATGCCGCGTGCGGCGCCGGTGACGAGCGCGGTCTTGCCTTCCAGTCTGTGCATCCGCCTGCTATCGCCCCGCCAGACGACAGTGGCAAGGGAGAGCGGCATGCAAACCATCGGGGTGATCGGCGCGGGCCTGATGGGCAATGGCATTGCGCATGTGGCGGCCCAGGCCGGTTATGATGTGATCCTTTCGGATGTGGCCATGGCCCGCTGCGAGGCGGCGAAGGCGACGATCGCGAAGAACATGGCCCGGCAGGTGGGCAAAGGCGTGCTGAGCCAGGAACAGGCCGATGCCGCGCTGGCCCGCATCCGGCTCACCACCAGCACCGCCGATTTCGCGGCCGCCGACCTGGTGATCGAGGCGGCGACCGAGAATGAGGCCATCAAGGCGCAGATTTTTGCCGGACTGACCGATGTGCTGCGCGCCGATGCGCTGCTGGCCAGCAACACCAGCAGCATCGGCATCACCAGGCTGGCCAGCACCACCGGGCGGGCTGACCGGTTCTGCGGGCTGCATTTCTTCAATCCGGTGCCGCTGATGGCGCTGGTGGAGATCATCCCCGGCCTCGCCACCGCGCCCGCGACAACGGCTTCGATGCAGGCGTTTGCGGCGAAACTGGGCAAGACGGCGATCCTGGCGGGCGATGCGCCGGCCTTCATCGTCAACCGCGTGCTCTGCCCGATGCTGAACGAGGCGATCTTTGCCCTGGGCGAAGGCGTCGGCAGCGTGGTGGACATCGACACCGGGCTGAAGCTGGGCGCCAACCACCCAATGGGCCCGCTGACCCTGGCCGATTTCATCGGGCTCGACACGCTGCTATCCATCATGAAGGTGATGCAGGATGGCACCGGCGATCCGAAATATCGCCCGGCCCCGCTGCTCGTCCGCTATGTCGAGGCCGGCTGGCTGGGCCGCAAATCCGGGCGCGGTTTCTATGACTACAGCGGCCCGGAACCGGTGCCGACACGATGAAACTGACCTTCACCAAGGGCGCCGGCAAATATGACCGGCTGGAGATCATCGCCGCCGATGGCCCACGCCCCGGCATCGATTGCCCCAAGCAGGGCATCATCCCGCACGACATGGTGCATTTCGCCGTGGAGGCCGAGGTGACGACGCCGGGCTTTCTGGGCCTGATCGCCGCCGGCGGCGATGGCGGCTTCCGGCTGGGGCTGGACGATGCCCAGGCCCAGAGTGTCGAGCGGCTGGTTGAGATGTTCCAGGGCGAAGGCTGGAGCGGTGGCCCGATGGCGGACGCGGATTTCATCGCGCTCTATCAGGTGACCTGCGAGGAACGCGGCGACACGCCGCTGCCGATCAGCGGGGCGACCATTGCCGCCATCCGTGCGCGCATCGCCGATCTGACCGCGCAATGGGCGGCGGTGCCGGTGGGCGGGAAACTGGTGCTAACGCTCTGATTTGCGGATGACGAGCTTGAGGCCGGACCAGACAGCATCGACCGCGCACACCTTCACATCGACATAGCCCAGCGGCAGCGCCAGGGTGCGGATCACATCCTCGGTGATGTCAGTCGGCACCCTGGCGGCCTTCTTGGGCCAGCTCACCCAGATCATGCCGGCCGGCGCCAGCAGCGGCCGCAGCCGGGCCAGTTCGGCCGCCAGTTCGGTGCGGCTGGTGGTGAACAGGTGGGCGCCGTCGAGCCCGGCCACCGGATCGGCCAGCACGGTGGGCGGGCCATCGGCATCGATGCTGGCGGCGATATCGGCCGGCATGGCCAGCCGCCACCAGCGCTGCGCCGTTGTCACGCCCAGTTTCTTGCGCAGCGGGGTGCCCGAATAGCCTGCTTCCACCATGGGCCGATAATGCCTATAGCGCCGCCATGAGTCACGCCCCGCACCCCGACATGCTCGCCAAGACGGAAACGCTGATCGAGGCGTTGCCCTATCTGCAGCGCTATGCCGGCAAGACCTTCGTGGTGAAATATGGCGGCCACGCCATGGGCGATGCGGAACGGGCGCGGGATTTTGCCGAGGATATCGTGCTGCTGAAGGCTGTGGGCATCAACCCGGTGGTGGTGCATGGCGGCGGGCCGCAGATCGGGTCCTTGCTGAAGCGGCTGGGGATTGAAAGCCGGTTCGTCGATGGCCTGCGGGTGACCGATGCCGCGACCGCCGAGGTGGCGGAAATGGTGCTGGCCGGCAGCATCAACAAGGAAATCGTTGCCCATATCGCCCAGGCTGGTGGCCGCGCCGTGGGCATCAGCGGCAAGGATGCCGGGCTGGTGACGGCGGCCAAGGTGGAGCGCACCGCGAAAGACCCGGACAGCCTGATCGAGCAGGCGGTGGACCTGGGCTTTGTTGGCGAGCCGGCGCGGGTGGACCGCAGCATCATCGACACGCTGGTCGCCGCCGGCATCGTGCCGGTGATCGCGCCGGTGGCGGTGGGGGAGGATGGCCACACCTACAACATCAATGCCGATACCATGGCCGGGGCAATTGCCGGCGCGCTGAATGCCGCCCGGCTGTTCCTGCTCACCGATGTTGCCGGCGTGCTCGACAAGGGCGGTAATCTGATGACCGATCTGACGCCCGCCGGCATCGCCGGCCTGGTCGCTGATGGCACCATCACCGGCGGCATGATCCCCAAGCTGGAGACCTGTGTGGCCGCCGTGGATGCCGGGGTGGATGCCGCCGTGATCCTGGATGGCCGCGTGCCGCACGCCCTGCTGCTGGAGATTTTCACCCGCAAGGGGGCCGGCACGCTGGTGCGCGCCGGCTGAAGCTGCGGGTTCAGGCCGGCTCTGGCTGGGCCGGGCTGCGCTGGGCCAGCGGGCGGCTGGTCACCTCGCGGAAGATTTCGCGATAGCGCGGGTGTTCGGTGCCCATCAGCCGATCCCACACGGTGAAATACAGGCCGAAATTGTGGTTGAAGCTGCCGTTGTGGTGCAGATCATGATGGGTGGTGGTGGCAAACAGGCCCCAGAACCAGTGATCGGCAAAGCCGCGTGGCATCAGCTCCACGCCGCAATGGCCCATGACGTTGCGGACCATCATGATGCCCAGGAAGCTGAACATCGCGATCCACGGCGTTGGCACGAAGGCCACCCACAGCGACACGAACAGCGCTTCGAACACGGCTTCCAGCCAGTTGAAGCTGTAGGCGGCAAAGGGTGTGGGCGTTACCGATTTGTGGTGCAGCGCGTGGACATGGCGGAACAGGCGGCGGTGGTGGATCGTGCGGTGCATCCAGTAGAACCAGCTATCGTGCGCCACCAGCAGCAGGCCGACATAGGCCAGGGTTTCCGGCCATGACGGCACGCCTTGATAGAAGCCGGCGGTGTATCCATTGGCGGTGAGCCACAGCGACGGTGTTGATACCAGCGCATAGATGATGACGCTGCGAGCCGAGGCCAGCAGCTCGCGGCGATAATCGGCGGCCCGGGCGAAGCGGGTTTGCAGGCGGCGCACCCGCCAGGGGGAGCGCATGACAGCAAAGATGATTGCGGTCATCAGCAGCGTGCCGATGACATAGCGGCCGCCATCGAACAGGAAGATGTTGGGGAAGACGCGGCTGGCGGCGTCGAGAAGGGTGAGCGGCTGTTGGGGCATGGACAGATCGGGCATGGGGCATCCTTTCGTGGAGCCCTGTCATTGGCGATTGGCGGGCCGGCGGCGCGGCCAATTCACGGATTCAACCGGTCGATTTTGCAGATTCGATCAGTCGGCGCGCATGCGGGTGCGATATTCGCTGGGCGTGCAGCCGGTCTGGCTGCGGAAGGCGCGGTTGAACGGGGCGAGGCTGCCGAATCCGGCGTCCAGCGCGATGGTGAGGATCGGCACCTCGCGCTGGCTGGGATCGGCAAGGGCGGCCATCGCCTCGGCGATGCGGAACTGGTTCAGCCAGGCGTTGAAGTTGCGGGCGCCCAGGCCCTGGTTGATGGCCCGGCGCAGGCGATATTCCGGCACGTTCAGCCGCGCGGCAACCGCGGTGATGGTTAGGCCATCCTGCCGGTAGAGCAGCTCCTGGCGCATCAGGCTGTCGAGCCGGGCCAGCAGCGGCGAATCATCGGCCTCCGGCGACGGGGCGGCACCGGCGACGGGCCGGGCCGGCGGCATCAGCAGTCCGGGATCGCGCCAGCCAAAGGCCAGGAAGGCCACCATGACCGTTACGGTGAGCAGGGAGGCCGAGTTGATCAGGCGCTACCAACCCGGCGGCGGCCAGCCCGGCGCCAGCAGTTCGGCCCCGACGATCACCAGGATGGCGAGCCCGATGGTCAGCGCCAGCACCAGCCGCACCCGGCGCCGCAGCTCCACCAGATCATTGTCGCGCCCGCGCAGCGCGGCCGCCACGCCCAGCGCCGTGAAGATGGCGTTGGGCAAGGGCCAGGTCAGGATCAGCGCCAGCCGGGGCCAGCCCCCGCTGACACCGAAATAGGAACTGGTGGCGCCGGCCACCACGAGGGCGGCCACCGCCAGGCCGTGCCAGGGCCGCAGCTGGAAATCATCATCGAACCAGCTTTGCGCGAACAGCCAGAACAGGCCGGGCGAGGCCATGCCCGCCAGATGCAGCGGCATCCGCCACCAGGCGAAGTTATAGGCGGCCGGCAGGGCGGGCAGATAGAGATAGCCCAGCCCGGCCACACACAGCAGCACCCCCAGCCGCGCCGTGAGCGCGGCCCGCCAGCCCTTGCCGAAATTCCAGGCGAGCAGCGCCAGCAGCACCATCGTGCCACCGCGCAGAACGCCATCCCAGAAACTGATATCCATTGCCGGGCAGGCTATCAGCCGGGATTGGGCTTGTCACATGGTCAGGCTTGCAGCCAGCCGGCGGCCGTGAGCCGGGCGCTTTCGGCGCGGCTGACGGGGGCCGAGAGGCCGGTTTCGAGGGTGAGGAACAGCCGGTCGCCATCGCGGCGGCTGCCGGTGGCGGCGGCGCGGGCCACCCACCAGCTGCGGTGCACGCGGGCGCCCGGCACATCAGCCAGCAGCACCGCCGCATCGGCCATGCGCATCAGCACCAGATCATCGCCCAGATCGGTGTGGACCCTGAGATAATGATCCTCTGCCGACAGCGCCAGCAGCCGGCCGGCACGCAGGCGCGGCGGCAGGCGATCGGCCAGGGCGGCGGGCATGGTGATTGGCGCTGGCGCCGCAGCCGGTTCGGCCGCCGGAGCGGGCAGGGGCTCTGGCGGCGCGTCTGGCAAGGCCGGCAGCACCACCGGGGCCGTGGTGACGTTGATGATGGTCATCACCAGCGAGATCGGGGAACACCACGGTGAAAAAGCCCAGCAGCGTGGGCAGGGTGATGGCGATCTGGCCAAAGAACAGCACGCTGGCCACAACGACGATGAAGGTGAGCGGCAGGGCGATCAGCAGCGCCGCCAGGGCCATTTCCAGCCAGCGCCAGTGCGCAAGGCGGCCCCATATTTGCACCGCCGCCGTGATCAGAAGGCCAAGCAGCGACCCGGCCATGATCACGCTGAACCAATAGGTGAGACGGGGGATGAGCGGGGCCTGATCGGTGCGGAAGGCGCCGGTGAGGGCCAGCACCAGCGCGGCAGCGGTGCCAATGGCGATGCCGCGCCTGATGCGGGGCCGCAAATTCAGCTGCAGCCTGGGTGCAATTGGCGAAGCGTGAACGGCAGCGGGCGGCCCTTCACGAACTGGCGGCGTCATCCTGCGCATCTCCCGGCGACATCAGCGGCTTAGCCAGCCACCACAGGCCATGCAACCGGGCAAAACGCCCTTCACCCCACGGGAGACCGCCATGACCTTGAACCGCCTGCTCACCGTCGCCCTGCTGGCCCTTGCGCCGCTGGCTGCCGCACCCGCCGCGGCCGAAGGCCCCGCCACGCTGACCGTGACCTTCACCGTGACCGACGCCCCCACCGGCCAGATCATGCTGAGCCTGTATGACAATGAGGCGGCGCATGACCGTGGCGGCAAGCCGGTGGCGCAGGCGGCGGTGCCGGTGCAGCAGGGTCAGGCAGTGGCGACCTCCCCCGGCCTGGCCCCCGGCCGCTATGCCATCAAGGCGTTTCACGACATCGATGGGGACGGCAAGATGGGCATGACGCCGTTCGGCATGCCGACCGAGCCCTTTGCCTTTTCCAACAACGCCCAGGCCGTGGGTGGCCCGGCGCCGTGGTCGGCGAGCAATTTTGCCGTTGATGGCCCCGCCGCCGCCACCAGCATCACCATCCGCTGAGGAGCTGCCCGCCATGATGCTTGACCGCCGCGAATTGTTCAGCCGCGCCCTTGCCGCCGGGCTGGGCGCCAGCCTGCCGGCCGAGGCGCTGGCCGCCGGCCTGGCCGCTGCCGCCCAGCCGCAATGGGCGCTGGCGCTGGGCGATGTGGCGGCTGATATTGCCCCGCGTGGCCTGACCCGGCTGCATGGCCGGCTGCCCGCTGATCTGGTGGGCACCCTTTATCGCAACGGGCCGGCGCTGTTCCGGCGCGGCGACACGGCGGTGAATCACTGGTTTGATGGCGATGGCCTGGTGCGGGCCTTTGCCTGCCATGATGGCGGCGTGCAGCTGCAGGCGCGCTTTGTCGACACGCCCAAGCGCCGGATCGAAACGGCGGCCGGTCGCATCGTGCAGCCGGGCTTTGCGACGCCGGCCCGGCCCGGCGCCCAGGTCGGCAGCGCAGACGACACCAACGCCGCCAACACCCATGTGATCGCTGCCGGCGGCCGGCTGCTGGCGCTGTGGGAAGCCGGATCGGCCACCGCCATGGACATGGCGACACTGGCAACGATTGGCCCGGTGGCGTTCCGCCCCGATCTGAAGGGCATGCCCTTCCTGGCGCATCCCAAGGTGGAGGCATCGGGGCGCATCTGGAACATCGGCCTGTCGGGCAAACATGCCTATGTCTATCGCCTGTCGGCCGGCGGCGCGCTGGAGGCCGGGCAGATGATCAAGCTGCCCGCTGCTTCCTACTGCCACGATTTCACCATGGCGGCGCGGCACCTGATCATCGTGCTGCAGCCCTGGCTGCACGAGAAGGCCAGCCTGCCCTTTTCGACCGGCATGGTGTGGCGGCCGGAACAGGGCACGCGCGTGCTGGTGATCGACAAGGATGATCTCACACGGCAGCGGCTGTTCGAGCTGCCGGCGCTGTTCTTCTTCCACCTGGGTGATGGCTGGGAAGAGGCGGACGGAACCATCCATTTCGATGGCGCCTTTGACAGCAGCCCGCTGTTTGCCGTGGAAGGCGCCCCGGCCCTGGTCGAAGGCCGCTATCCGCGCAGTGAGCGGCCGATGCTGCGGCTGGTGAGCCTGCATCCCGATGGCCGGGCCCGGCTGCGCGATGCCGGCATCACGGCGGAATTTCCGCGCAACCCCGGCGGGCATGATGGCCCGCGCCCGACATTTCATGTTGGCGGCTATCAGCCTGGCCGGCCGTTTGCGCGCAGCATCGGCCGGTGGGATTGGCAGGCCGGGCGCGGCCAGGCCCATGATTTCGGGGCCCACCAGATTGTCGAGGAATTCGTGCCCGCCGGGCCATGGCTGATCGGCACCACCATCAACCTCAAGGCGCGGGCGACGGAACTGCACATGATGCGCGCCGATCGCTTGACCGATGGCCCGGTGGCAAGTTTTCGTGCCGATGTGGCGCTGCCGCACAGTTTCCACGGCAGCTGGCTGGCGGCCTGAGGTCAGGCCGCCAGCACAGGCTTATTGCGGACCAACCACCTCGCTGGCGCTTTGCGCCGGGGTGGTGACGGTGCGGGTGGAACGGATCATCGGCGTGTCGCGGCCCGACCAGTCGAGGAAATCGCCCTTAACGCGGCGATAATTGTCCTTGCTGTCATACAGCTTGACGCCTTCGAGGTTGAGATCGCGGGCTTCGGCGCTGCCGATGGCGGCGAGCAGGGTGAAGCCGGCGACATAGGCGTTGCGGCGGGCGGTGGCGAGGATCACCTTGGCGTTGATCAGTTCCTGTTCGGCGTTCAGCACTTCGATGATGGTGCGGTTCCCCACGCCATTTTCGGCGCGGACGCCTTCCAGCGACAGGCTGTTGGCGGCGATCGCCGCCTCGGCCGAGCGGATCACGTCCAGGCTGGCCTTGTAACTGGCAAAGGCGGCGCGGACCTGCTGGATGACCTGGCGTTCAGTGGCGATCTGGTTTTCCATCGCCGCGGTCTTGCGGGCCTGGGCCTGGCGGATCTGCGCGGCCGGCCGGCCACCCTGATAGAGCGGCAGGGTCATCTGGCCACCGATCACGCCCGATTCCTGGGTGGACGGAATGTTGATCGGGATATTGGCCCGGGCACCGCCAAAGTTGTCGTTGCGGTTGAGGTTGCCAAAGGCCGACAGCGTGGGCAGGCGGGAGGCGCGGGCCGCCTTCAAATCAAGGCCGGCAGCCTCGCTGTTCTTGGTGGCGGCGGCGATGTCGGGATTTTCCTTGATGGCAATCTCCACGGCCTCATCGACACTGGCCGGCAGCCCGGGCAGCGGCGGCGGCGGCGACAGATCGGCCGGCGGTTCACCCACCTGCTGGATATAGCGTTCCTTGGACGCGATGAGATTGGCCTCCGCATTCCGCAGATCGGCCTGGGCCTGGGCCAGGCGCGCTTCGGATTGGGCGACATCGGTGCGGGTCAGGTCACCCACCTCGAACCGGTCCTGCGTGCCGCGCAGGTTGGTTTCCAGCGTTTTCACATTGGCGCGGTTGAATTCGACGATCTGGCTGTCGCGCAGCACATCATTGTAGGCGGCGACAACCTGGCTGAACACGCTGGCTTCGGTGGCGCGCAGGGTTTCGGCGCCGGCCGCGATGCGGGCATCGGCGGCCTTCATGTTGAACTTCACCAGACCGCCCTGATAGATCGGCACCTGCACCTGCACCTGGGTCTGCAGGGTGCGCGGGATCACCACGAACTGGCCGCCGGGGATCAGCACGTTTTCATTGAAGGTGGAGTTGATCTGGGCCGTTGGCAGGCCGGCAGCGCGCTGGATGGCATAATTCTCGTCGGTGGCCATCTGGTTGGCGCGGGCGGCATTCAGCGTCGGGTTGGTTTCATAGGCCTTGGCCAGGGCCTGGTTCAACGTGTCGGCACGGGCAGTGGTGCCCGCCAGCGCCGAAGCGGCCAGCAGGGCGGTGATTGCCAGTTTGTGGGCGGCGGCACGGCGTTGGCGAACTGCCCCGGGGCCAAGCGTCTGCATTTCAAACATGTCCTTCATTCAGTCCGGCCGCGTTCACGGCCGTCTGGCGCCCCCCTGGCACTGCCATATAGAGACAAGACAGCGGCCGGCCAAGGGGTGCACCCGATAAATTTGAGTAACGACCAAATCGCCCATCATTTGCTGGCCGGCAAGGCCTTCAGATAGGCGGCAATGGCGGCGCGGTCGGCATCCGTCAATTGCGCCATATTGGCCTGCACCTCCACCATCGATCCGCCGACGCTGTCATAATCGGGGGTGAAGCCGGTCTTCAGATAATCGGCGATCTCGCCGGCGCTCCAGGCCAGTGCCGGCGGCGTGAGGCCCGGCACCTTGCCTTTCCCTTCGGCATCGGGGCCGCCGGCCAGCCAGCGGGTGCGGTCGCTGCCGCCAAAACCGTCATGCGGGGTGTGGCATTCGCCGCAATGGCCGGGCCCTTCCACCAGATATTGCCCGGCGCGCGCGGCGGCCGGGGCGTTGGCAGGCAGGGGCACCACCGGCTGGGCATCAAGATAAAGGCGCTTCCACAGGCCGATGCCGCGCCGGATGCTGTAGGGAAAGGCCAAATCATGATCCGGCGTGGTTCCGGCCACGGCAGGCAGGGTTTTCAGATAGGCAAACAGATCGGCCACATCGCCGGGCCGCATCCGGGCATAGCTGGTGTAGGGAAAGGCCGGATAATAATGGCGGCCATCGGGCGCCATGCCGCGCCGCATCGCATTGTCGAACTGCGCCAGCGTCCAGCCGCCGATGCCATCGGGGCCGGGCGAGATGTTGGGCGGCTGGAAGCGGCCGAACGGCGTGTCGAGCGGCGCACCGCCGCCCAGCGCCAGCCTCGCTGCCCCCTTGGCCCCCTTGGCCGCGTGGCAGGAGGCGCAGCCGCCGGCATGAAAGATGCGGGCCCCGGCGGCGGCATTGCCGGGGCCTTGCGCGACGTCATCAGCGGCCAGAGGTTGCGGCGCGGTGAGCATCCACGCCGCCATGGCGATCAGGGTTGCAGCCCCGATCAGGGCAGCGTGGCGCCGGCGCATCTCAACCCTTCTTGATGCGGAAGCCTTCGTGGCAGCTCTTGCAGTTGGCGGTGACCATGCCGAACGCCTTGCCAAAGCCGGCGGCATCGCCGGGCTTCAGCGCGGCGGCGGCTGCCGTATCGGCCTGGAACTTGGCGGTGGCGGCCTTCCAGTCGGCCGGCTTGTCCCAGATGGCGGGCGCGGCTTCGGTTTCGCCGCCGGTCTTGGAATTGGCCGGGAAATGCGCCGGGAAGGCCTTGGCGGCGGCGGCATAGTTGGCGAGGATCTTGTTGGCGGCGGCCGCATCGAACGGCACCGCGCCCTTCAGCATGTCGGCCGCCATCTTGGTGTCACGGCCATTGGCCTTCATGATCGCCTTGCGATCCTCGATCGGGCCGGCGGTCACGGCGGTGGGCAGGATCGCGGTGGCTGCAATGGCAGCTGCAATGAGGGGGCGCAGCATCAGATTGTCCTTCTCCAGGGCCTTTACGGCGGACAGGCAACATAGCCCCCGCGCCCGGCCGCTGCCAATGGTGCAAATGGCGCGGGGCCCGGGCCGGGATTGTGTTTGGCCGGGCATGCGGCATGATTGGCCGGAACGGCCAAGGGGGGGTATCGATGCGGAATATGCTGATCGCGGGCGCGATGCTGATGGCAGGGGCGGCGGCGGGCGCGGCCCCGATGCAGCTGGCCGATGCCATGGCCTATCCCTTCACATCGGGCCTGGTGGCCAGCCCCGATGGCAAGCGCATCGCCTGGGTGCGCGAGGTGATGGGCGAACGCAACATCTGGGTGGCAACGGGCGCAGCCAGCCCGCCGCAGCGGATGACCGGGTTCAGCGGTGACGACGGCCAGGAATTGACGCAGCTCAGCTTCGCGCCCGATGGCCAGAGCCTGTTGTTCGTGCGCGGCGGCGATCATGATGGCAATTGGGCCGCCGCCGGCAATCTGGCCCCCAATCCGTCAGCCAGCGTGGACGAGCCCAAGGTGATGCTGTGGCGCGCCGATGCCGCCGGTGCCCGGGCGCTGGCCGAATGCGATGCGCCGGCGGTTTCGGCCAGCGGCACCATCGCCTGCATCAAGGCCGGCCAGGTGTGGACGGTAAAGGCCGATGGCAGCGGCTTTGCCCGGCTGTTCTTCGATCGCGGTCGCGCCAGCGATCTGGCCTGGTCCCCCGATGGCAAGCGGCTGGCCTTTGTGTCACGGCGCGAAGGCCATGCGCTGATCGGCGTCTATGCCGGGCCGGCGGCGCCCATCACCTATCTGCCGGCCAGCAGCGGCATCGATGGCACGCCGGTGTGGTCTCCCGATGGCACCCGCATTGCGTTTACGCGGCGCTGGGATGGGCTGGATGGCTATGGCCGGTTCCTCGAAGCCAAGCCGCAGCCCTGGGCAATCATGGTGGCCGATGTCGCGGCCGGCACGGCGAAACAGGCCTGGGCCAGCGGCACCAGCCTGCGTGACAGTTTCCCCGATGTGGTGGGCGGCGCCAATCTCCACTGGGCGGCCGGTGACCGGCTGGTCTTCCTGTCGGCCGCCACCAACTGGCAACAGCTTTATGCGGTGCCGGCCGCCGGCGGGCCTGCCACGCGGCTGACCGGCGATGGCTTCATGGTGGAGCATGTCAGCCTCAGCCCGGATGGCAGCACGCTCTATTATTCGGCCAACAGCGGCGCCGACAGGGATAACGACACCCGCCGCCATGTGTTCCGCGTGAAGGTGAGCGGCGGCCCGGTGACGGCGGTGACCGCCGGCAGCGGCCTCGAATGGACCCCGGCCGCCACCCAGGATGGCGTGGCCCTGATTGCCGCCAGCGCCCACGATGCCGGCGTGGTGCAATGGTGCGCGCCGCGCTGCGCCACGCTGGCCGGGCAGGTGGCGCCGGGCAATTTTGCCGGGCCGGCGATGGTGGTGCCCGAAAAGGTCAGCTGGCAGGCACCCGATGGCACCACCATCTTTGGCCAGCTGTTCCGCCCGGCTGGTAGCGGCAAGCGCCCGGCAGTGGTGTTCGTGCACGGCGGCCCACCGCGGCAGATGCTGCTGGGCTTCAGCTACATGCGTTATTATGCCAATGCCTATGCGCTGAACCAGTATCTGGCGGCGCGCGGCTTTGTGGTGCTCAGCGTCAATTATCGGCTGGGTATCGGCTATGGCTGGGATTTCCAGCATCCGGCCGATGGCGGCCCGCGCGGCGCCGGTGAATATCAGGATGTGATTTCGGCGGCGCGCTGGCTGCAGGGTCGGCCCGATGTGGATGCAAGCCGCATCGGCATCTGGGGCGGCAGCTATGGCGGGCTGCTCACGGCGCAGGCGCTGGCGCGCAACAGCGATGTGTTCAAGGCCGGGGTGGATATCCACGGCGTGCACGACTGGTCGCGCAGCATGATCGAAACGCTGGGCGCCGGCATCACCAGCTATGGCGACACCGAACGCGACCGGGCGCTGCGCACGGCGTGGAAATCATCGCCGCTGGCCGACGTGGTGGGCTGGCACAGCCCGGTGCTGCTGATCCACGGCGATGATGACCGCAATGTGCGCATCAACCAGACCATCGCGCCCGCCGCCGCCCTGCGCCAACGGAGCGTGCCGTTCGAGGAACTGGTGATCCCCAATGAGATCCACGATTTCCTGCGCCATGCCGGCTGGGCCAAGGTGAATGCCGCCACCGCCGAATTTCTGGAGCGGCAGTTGAAACCCTGATGCCCAGCCCGGTCAGCGCAGATCGGGCGGGGTGGCGTCGGCCCGGATCAGGGCGATGGCTTCGGCCAGCGGCATCACCTTCTGCTCGCCGCCCTTGAGGTTGCGCAGCGCCACCGTGCCTTCGTCTGCCTCGCGCCGGCCGACAACCAGCATGTAGGGCGCCTTCTGCAGGCTGTGTTCGCGCACCTTCAGGTTGATCTTTTCGTTCCTGAGGTCGCATTCCACCCGGATGCCGGCGGCCTTCAGCTGCTCGGCGACCTGGCCGGCATAGGCATCGGCGTCGGACACGATGGTGGCGACCACCGCCTGGCATGGCGCCAGCCAGGTCGGGAACCAGCCGGCGAAATGTTCGATCAGGATGCCGATGAAGCGTTCATAGCTGCCCAGGATCGCGCGGTGCAGCATCACCGGGCGGTGGCGGTTGCCATCCTCCCCCACATAGGATGCGTCGAGCCGTTCCGGCAGCACCGTGTCGGTCTGGATCGTGCCGACCTGCCAGGTGCGGCCGATGGCATCGGTGAGGTGGAATTCCAGCTTGGGCGCATAGAAGGCGCCTTCGCCGGGCAATTCTTCCCAGCCCCATTCCGGCGTGTTGCGCCCGGTGGCGGCCACGGCATCGCGCAGCGACTGTTCCGCCCAGTCCCACATCTCGTCGCAGCCGAAGCGCTTTTCGGGGCGCAGCGCCAGCTTGATGGCATAGGAAAAGCCGCCCAGATCCTTGTAGACCACGTCGAGCAGATCGCAGAAGGCGGCGACTTCGGCCACCAGCTGATCCGGCCGGCAGAAAATATGGCCATCGTCCTGTGTGAACTGGCGCACGCGCATCAGGCCGTGCAGCGCGCCGTGTGGCTCGTTCCTGTGGCAGCAGCCCATTTCGGCCAGGCGCAGCGGCAGGTCGCGATAGGATTTGATGCCCTGGCGGAAGATCAGCACGTGCGCCGGGCAGTTCATCGGCTTCAAGGCCATCCACTGCGCGTCATTGGAGACGACCGGCCCCTCATCCTCGGTGTTGGGCACCTCGTCGGGGATGACGAACATATTCTCGCGATATTTGCCCCAGTGGCCGGATTGTTCCCACTGGCGCGCGTCCATGATCTGCGGGGTCTTCACCTCGTCATAGCCGGCGGGATCGAGCCGGCGGCGCATATAGGCTTCGAGCGCGCGATAGATCACGAAACCGCGCGGGTGCCAGAACACGCTGCCGTGGGCTTCCTCCTGCAGGTGGAACAGGTCCATCTCGCGGCCCAGCTTGCGGTGGTCGCGCTTGGCGGCTTCCTCCAGCCGCGTCAGGTGCGCGTCGAGCTGCTTCTTGTTGAGCCAGCCGGTGCCATAGATGCGGGACAGCTGCGGGTTCTTGGGATCGCCGCGCCAATAGGCGCCCGACACGCGGGTCAGCTTGAAGGCCTGGGGGTCGAGCTTGCCGGTCGAGGGCAGGTGCGGGCCGCGGCACATGTCGAGCCAGTCATCGCCCGACCAATAGACCGAAAGCTCCTCGCCTTCCGGCAGTTGCGCCGCCCATTCGGCCTTGAATGCCTCGCCCTGCTGCGTCCAGCGCTCGATCAGCGCCTGGCGGCTCCACACGTCCCGGCGCAGCGGCTTGTCAGCGCGGATGATGGCGCGCATCGCCTCCTCGATGGCGGGCAGGTCTTCCTCGGTGAACGGACCGCGATCAGGGGCGGGGGCGAAATCATAATAAAAGCCATCGTCCGTCGACGGGCCAAAGGTAATCTGCGTGCCGGGGAACAGTCCCTGCACGGCTTCGGCCAGCACATGGGCAAAATCATGCCGCGCCAGCTCCAGCGCATCGGCCTCATCCTTCGCCGTCACCAGCGCCAGCGCCGCATCGGCCAGGATCGGCCGCGACAAATCAACAATCTCGCCATCCACCTTGGCCGCCAGCGCCGCCTTGGCCAGGCCGGGCCCGATGCTGGCCGCCACATCGCCGCCGGTGGTGCCGCGCGCGACTTCGCGCTGCGAGCCATCGGGAAGCGTGAGGGTGATCAGATCCGACATGGTGACCTTTTGCAGAAGAAGAGCAGCCGCACCGATTGCGGCCGACCTGCGCTTAGCCAATGTCGGCGGCCTTTGCCACAATTGACTGACGATGCCCCGCGGTGCTCCGGCTTATCATGCGACATTTCTTTCCTTAACTCTCTATTCACAAATAGTCGCGGCCTTGGCATGTTTGCGAAGCATTGCAGCAGCCGGCCGGGGGGCACGAATGGAAATCAGGGCAGCCGATCTGTTGCGGGCCATGCAAGACGGCATGCGCCTTCAGGGGGATGATACAGGGGCATTTTCGTTTCTGCCGTTCGCGCTGCCCATATTGCAGGCCCGTTTCGACAGTGGTGAGGCCGACAACGCGGGCGCTCCCGCCACCACGGCACTTGATCCCGCCAAGTTCGAACATTTTGCCGATCGGGCGCACCGCGCCTTTCTTGGCGAACCCGGCATCATCATGCCTCATGTGCGCGTGGAAACGCTGCTGGAAGCCATCGGCATGGCCTGTGACCGACTGGCCGCCGAGCCAGGCGGCCGCGGCGCACCAGATGCGGCCACCCGACTCAACATGCAGTCTGGCCTGCAATTGGTGGGCGTGCGCATCTGTGCCAGCCCGGCGGTGGCAGATTTGCTGCAGGCCAGTCCCGGCGCGCTGCGGCTCAGCAATGCGCGGCTGCCATTTTCGCTGCGGCTGATAGGCTGTGTCATTGAAACCCCATTGGCGCTGAGCAACTGCCAACTGGTGACACTCGACCTGTCAGGGTCGGCCTTGCGCGGCCTTGATGCGACCTTTTTTTTCTGCCAGTGGCAGTGTTCGTCTGCGGCGCACGTTTCTGGTGGCACCTGCGGATTTTGCCGGGGCGACCGTCCATGGCTATTTCGATGCAGGCGATGCCATTTTCAAACCACTGGCCACCCCGCCCGATGCGCAGCGGCTCGATGGCGACCGCGGCATGCTCAACCTCAACCAGGCGCGGGTGGACAATGACGTGCAATTGAGCCGCGCCACCATCTGGGGCGGGCTGTCGATGCGCGGGCTGCACACGCAGCGGTCGATCCACATGGATGAAGCGGTGATCCTGTCGCCGCTGGGGGCGCTTGAGGCGCTGGTCTGGTTTGCGCTCATGCGAGTCCACCCCAAATTCGTCGACGCCACTGTGTACGGGCGCCAGCAATGGACTGAAGATCGCAAGAATTTTCATGACATTGTGACCAAGGGAAGCATGCCGGAGCCTCAGAAGCCCAAGCATTATGTCGATGCCCTGCAACGTGCCCGACGCATGGCCGCCCTGTTCGGTTGCGATGAGTTTTTTCGGCTTCCCCTAGCTGATTGGCGCCTCAGCGTGCTGTCTCAACTGCTCACCCACAGCCTGCGCGCCCGCACATCGGCGATCCGCGCGGATGGCGTGGAGGTGGGGGGCAGCATCTTTGCCCAGCATCTGCGCTGCAACGGCCGGTTCCGGATGAAATATGCCGTCGTCACCGGCGGCCTGTCGCTGCAGGGCGCCCGCCTGCGATCAGCCGAAGCCATGCGCCGGGCCTTTGATGAGGTGCCGGTGCCCCTCCTGGCGGTTGGCAACTGGAGAAAGCAGGGAACCGGCATCGATGGACCGGAAGGGAGCCGGCAGGAATCCCAGAATGAAATAAGCAGGCGGTTGGTCTGGAGCCCTCGGCTGACCAGACTGCTCGAACTGGTCTATTCGCGGCTGGAAACCTATTTCTCGGTGGTGTCGGAGGAGGATTTTCGCAACGATATCGCGCCGCCTTATGCCGATGCCTATGTGCTCGATCTGCGGGAATCGCGCTTTGGCGGATCGGTGCGGATCGGGGTCCCGCCGGACGATGCCGACAAGCCCGGCCAGCCGGTGCAGCAGACGGCCATTGATGGCGTGATTGCGCTGCAACGCGCCAATATCGACGGCGAGTTGTTTCTGGATGGGGTCGTCTTTGCCTGGTCGGTGCGGGTGAGTGATCAGCATCCGGATGAAGTTGCTGACGATAGTGAAAAGCAGAAATACACAGATGCCGCCTCCAACCCGCCTTATTCATGAGCCTTCCTGTCAGGGCGTTG
>NZ_NOXT01000074.1 GCF_002251755.1 Sandarakinorhabdus cyanobacteriorum | reverse complement strand
ACTCAAAGCCTCCACGGTTGCTTGATCCGGGGCGGAGGCCCCCTTCCTTTCGACCAAAATCCCGCTGGCCCCAGCGCCCCGCCTCTGCCATGCCTCGCCGCCAAGGAGATGCGCGCATGACAGCAACCGCAATCACCGCCGGATGATCCCGCGGGAACTCGTGGGTGTGGCCGAGGTGCCGGGTGGGCCGCCGCTGCGGTTGTTCCGGCGGGGTGATGATTTCATGATCGTGCTGGATCGCAACGAGTTGATGAGCACGCGGCAGCATGGGTCGGAGGTGGCGTTGGGCACCATGGCCTGTGACCGGTTGGCCGGGCGGGCGGCCCCGCATGTGCTGGTGGGTGGGTATGGCATGGGGTTCACCTTGCGGGCGGTGCTCGGCCGGCTGGGGGCGGAGGCGCGGGTGACGGTGGCGGAGCTGGTGCCGGGCATCATCGAATGGGCACGTGGGCCGATGGCGGCGGTGGCGGCGGGTTGCCTGGATGATCGGCGGGTGACGCTGGTGATGGGCGATGTCGGCGCGGTGATGGACCAGGGGGCGGGCCGTTATGATGCGATCCTGCTGGATGTGGACAATGGCCCCGATGGCCTGACCCGTGCGGCCAATGACGGGCTCTATGGCGCGCGGGGGCTGGCGGTGGCGCGACGGGCGCTGCGGCCGGGCGGGGTGTTGGCGATCTGGTCGGCCGCGCCCGATCCGGCCTTTGGCCGCCGGCTGGAACGGGCTGGCTTCGCTGTGGACACGGTGTCAGTGCGGGCGCGCGAGAATGGCAAGGGCGCTGCCCATGTGATCTGGTTTGCGGTGCCGCGCTGATGCGGGCGCTCAGGCCGCAGGCAGCTGGCCGGTTTGGCGCAAGGCTTCGGACACGGCGATCCCGGCCGACATGGCGAGGTTGAACGAGCGCACACCGGGTTGCATCGGCAGGCGCAGGCGGTGGGGGCAGCAATCCGCCACCGCATCGGGCACGCCAGCGCTTTCCCGGCCGAACAACAGGATATCATCGGCCTGGAAGGCAAAATCATAGGGCGATTGGCTGGCCTTGCTGGTGAGCAGCACCAGCCGCGCGCCACTGTGGCGGGCGAGGAAATCGGCCCAGCTGGCGTGGCGCGTCACCGTCACATGGTCGATATAATCCATGGCGGCGCGGCGCACGCGCCTGTCGTCCCACACAAAGCCCATGGGCTCGATCAGATCGACGGGCACGCCGAGGCACGCGCCCAGCCGCAGCACGGCGCCCACATTGCCGGCGATTTCCGGTTCATACAGGGCAATGCGCATCAGCGGGCCTCGGGATGGATGATCCTCCCCCGCTGGGGGAGGTGCCGACCGGAGGGCGGCGGAGGGGGCCGGCGCGCGGCTCTGGCGCCCCCCTCCGCCCTGCGGGCACCTCCCGCACAGGGGGAGGATTTGTCAGTTGGGCTGTCCTACATGGGCGGGATATGGCATTGTTGACCCGTGTCGACGCGCCGATTTTGTCAGCAAAAATAGTCTCCATTTCCGGCGAATCTGTCAATTGTGTCAAATCCGCCGGGGTGAACCGGGCATTCAGACCAGATTACCCACCGCCCGCTGGATGCGCTTGCAGGCTTCTTCCAGCACGGCATCGGCGGTGGCATAGCTGATGCGGAAGGCCGGCGACCCGCCAAAGGCCGCGCCATGCACCACGGCAACGCCTTCGGCCTCCAGCAGATAGGCCGCCACATCCTCGTCGTTATGCAAGACCTTGCCGCCCGGCGTCGTCTTGCCGATCAGGCCCGAACAGTCGGGATAGACATAGAATGCGCCTTCGGGCCGCGGGCAGATCAGGCCCGGCGTCTGGTTGAGCATGGAGACAACCAGATCGCGCCGGCGCTGGAAGGCGGCGTTGCGCTCTTTCAGGAAGCTCTGGTTCCCGTTCAGCGCCGCCACGGTCGCCGCCATGGAGATGGAGCAGGGATTGGAGGTGGATTGGGATTGCAGCTTGGCCATCGCCTTGATGATCCAGGCCGGGCCACCGGCAAAGCCGATGCGCCAGCCGGTCATGGCATAGGCCTTGGACGCACCGTTCACGGTGAGCGTGCGGTCATACAGGCCGGGTTCGATCTCGGCCAGGGTGCCGAAATCGAAATCGTCATAGACGATATGCTCATACATGTCGTCGGCCAGCACCAGCACATGCGGGTGGCGCATCAGCACATCGGCCAGCGCCTTCAGCTCGGCGCGGGTATAGGCGGCACCGGTGGGGTTGCTGGGGGAGTTGAAGATCAGCCAGCGGGTGTTCGGCGTGATCGCCGCGTCGAGCTGGGCCGGGGTCATCTTGAAATTCTGGGCGACGCCGCACGGCACCACCACCGGGGTGGCACCGGCCAGCATGACGATATCGGGGTAGGACACCCAATAGGGCGCCGGGATGATCACCTCGTCACCGGGATCGAGCGTGGCCAGCAGCGCGTTGAAGATGGTGTGCTTGCCGCCCGAATTGATGCTGATCTGATCCAGGGCATAATCCAGCTTGTTGTCGCGCTTGAACTTGGCCTGCACGGCTGCCTTGCATTCGGGCGTGCCATCCACCCCGGTATATTTGGTCTGGCCGGCGCGGATGGCGGCAATGGCGGCTTCCTTGACGAAATCCGGCGTGTCGAAATCGGGTTCGCCCGCGCCCAGGCCGATCACGTCACGGCCCTGCCGCTTCAGCTCCGCCGCCTTGTTGGTGACGGCGATGGTGGGCGACGGCTGGATGCGGTTGATGGCAGCAGAGGTGCGGTTCATGGAGGCTTCCTTTCGCGCCGCAGCCCTTAAGCGCCAGTTTGTTGCAGCGCAACCGGCGAAGCGCGCAATCGCGCCCGGATCAGGCCGCGCAAGCCGTTGCCAAGGAAAAAGCCGTCGGCCAGATCGGCGGCCGTGACGGGAGCCTCCATCGCCTCGCCACTGGCCAGCAGCCGGGCGCGCAACACGCCGGGCAGCAGGCCCAGGCTGGCCAGTGGCGTGAGGAGGCGGCCGTCGCGCTGGACAAACAGGTTGGTGAAGCTGCCTTCGGTGACCAGGCCATCGGGCCGGACGAAGACCACCTCGGCCGCGCCGCTGGTCCGGCGGGCGTCGTCGTAAAAGGCGCGGTCGCTGGTCTTGTGGCACAGCCGCCAGTCATCGCCGGCCACCGGCAGCGGCACCAGCGCCACCGGCAGCGGATCGGGCAGTGGTGGCGGCGGGGGTGACAGGTGCAGGCTCCACGCCCCCGATGGTGCTAGCAGCAGCCGGGCGCGACCGTCGTGGCCGGCCACAAGCGGCAGCAACGCGGCGGCCAGCGCCGGCTGGTCGAGCCGGTGGCCCAGATGCGCGGCGCTGGCCGCCAGCCGGTCGAGATGCCACGCCAGATCAGGCAGAGTGCCATCGGCCACCCGCATGGTTTCGATCAGATCAGGCGGTGGCCGGCGGTGCAGAAAGGCGGCCTTGGCCAGGCATTCGGCCCATTCGGCATCGGCTGCACTGTCGGCGACGATGCCGCTGCCCAGCCCCAGCCGGGCGGTGGTGCTGCCCACCGGCCAGGCCAGGGTGCGGATGGCGACATTGAAATGCGCCTCGGTGGGAGCAAAGACCGCGCCGATGGCCCCGCAATAGGCGCCGCGGGGTGCCGGCTCCAGCTCGGCCAGGCACTGCATCGCCCGTATCTTGGGCGCGCCGGTGACGGAGCCGCAGGGGAAGAGCGCGGTGAACACATCGGCCGCTGTGGCGCCCGGCCGGGCCTGAGCGGTGACAGTGGAGGTCATCTGCCAGACCGTGGGATAGGCCTCCACATCAAACAGTGCCGGCACCGCAACGTCGCTGCCAACGCGGGAGAGATCGTTGCGCAACAGATCGGTGATCATCAGATTTTCGGCGCGATCCTTGGGGCTGGTCGCCAGCGCAGCGCGAAGCGCCTGATCTTCGGCCGCAAAGCGCCCGCGCCGCGCCGTGCCCTTCATCGGCCGGGTTTCCAAATGGCGGCCGGCCATGCGGAAGAACAGCTCTGGCGAGAAGGACAGAAGCCACAGATCGCCAGTGAACAGCAGCGCGCCATGGGGCGCTTGCGAGCCGGCGCGCAGGCGGCGATACAGCGCCAGCGGCTGGCCGGAAACCGCAACCTCGGCCGGAAAGGTGAGATTGCCCTGATAAATATCCCCGGCCGCGATCCAGTGCTGCAACCGGGCCAGCGCGGCTGAATGGCCGGCCTGATCGAGCAGCGGCATCAGGGAGCCGACACTGGCCGGCCCTTCGGCAGCCGCCAGCACGACCGCCGCATCGACTGGCACAGCCCGGCCAAAGCGGCCGAACCAGCCCAGCGTCTGCCCGATTGGCGGCGGGCGGTGCAGCCCGGCCAGACGGGGCTCCAGGGCATAGCCGGCCTCATAGCCCAGAAACCCGCCCCAGGGGCCAGGGGTGGCCAGCCGCGCGATGGCCGGGGCCACGGCTTCGGGGCCGGTGATCGACAAGGCTTCGGCCAGCTCGTCGAGCAGCCACGCCTCGCCGGTTGCGGCATTGTCGAGCAGCAGGAACGGGCGGCGGGGATCAATCACCGCAGCGGCATAATGCCGGCGCCGGCGGGCGGCAACTAACCGCCCATGCGGCGGATATGATGCCACAGGCGCTCGACCAGCCGGTCGTGCGGATCCCAGCCCAGCACATCCATCGGATTGTCGACAAACATCGACAGGCCATTGATATCGTGAAAACGCGCGGTGCCGCAGCGATCATCGATCATATATTCGATCCCGCAGGCTTCCATGCCGGCTTCGCGCGCCAGCATCTCGGCCGCGGAAATCAGCGCCGGTGGCGGTTCGGCCCGCATGCGTCGCCGCGTCGCCAGCCGCTGCACCCGGGCATCGGGGGAATCGATGGCCAGGGCATCATCGGCGGCGGCCACGTCCAGGCCATAAAGATAGCGCCCGCCCAGCACCTCGATCCGGGTCACCAGCCCGCCGCGCGGCCGCACCAGCGCCTGGCATAGCCACACACCATTGGCGGTTTGCGGCAGCCGTCCGGCATTGGCGGCATCGGCCAGATCCTCAACACAATCAAAGCGCAGGATGCCCGAACTCGATCCGCCGATATCGGCCTTGACCACAAGCGGAAAGCCCACGGTTCGCGCCGCCGCCATCAGGGCCGGCACATCGTGCACCACCCGCGTGGCCGGCGCGCCCAGGCCCAACCGGTTGATCAGCGCCAACTGCCGCGCCTTGCTTGCATCGATGGCCATGGCATTTGTGCCATTCAGCACCAGCGCCCCCTGCCCCGCCCAGTGATCGAGCAGGGCCATCGCATAGAACACCGGATGCCCGCGCCCCACCCGATAGCCGCCCATGGCCACCCGGTTGAAAATCACCGGCGCTGGCGGCTGCCCGCCAATCGGATCAAAGCCATGGCCATCGGTGTGCACCGCCACATAGTCAATGCCGGCGCGTTCCAGCGCGGCAAACATCGGCTGGAACCAGCGCGGGTGGTCATAGACAATGGCGAGTTGGTGCATACGCAGCCTTCCGCCACCCCACGGCAGCCGAAACGGCCCGCACAAATGGCGCGAGCCTGATTTGATGTAGGTCAATCCCGCCCGGAAAGCGCCTCCGGACCATTACCTAATAGGGCAAGCCCGTATTCCCGCAGCGCAGCATCCGGCGCGAAACATCGGCCACCGAACTTGCAAAAAGGGGGCACGCATGCCTGCGACGCTGGCAAAATCCGGCGGCCTGTTTCTGGCGATGGTCTTGGCGCTGGTTGCCATGGCCCAGGCCCAGGATACGGCCTTTGCCATTCACATGGGCATCATGGCGCTGGCCGCGTTGATCGCGGCGCTGGCGGTGATGGCCACATCCGATGTCACCGCCCGGCTTGGGCACGATGAAAGCGTTTATGATGACGCGCCGGTGCGCTGGGGCGTGATCGCCACCACCTTCTGGGGCGTGGTCGGGCTGCTGGCCGGCCTGTTCATCGCGCTCCAGCTGGCTTATCCGGTGCTCAACTTCAACCTTGAGTACACCACCTTCGGCCGGCTGCGGCCGCTGCACACCTCGGCGGTGATCTTCGCCTTCGGCGGCAACGCCCTGCTCTGCACCAGCTTCTTCGTCGTGCAGCGCACCTGCCGCGCCCGCCTGGCCTTCCCCAGCCTCGCCCGCTTCGTATTCTGGGGCTATCAGCTGTTCATCGTGCTGGCTGCCACCGGCTATCTGCTCGGCGTCACCGAGGCCAAGGAATATGCCGAGCCGGAATGGTATGTCGATCTGTGGCTCACCATCGTGTGGGTCGCCTATCTGATCGTCTTTGGCGGCACGGTCATCAAGCGGCGCGAACCGCACATCTATGTCGCCAATTGGTTCTACCTGGCCTTCATCATCACCGTGGCCATGCTGCACCTGGTCAACAATCTGTCGCTGCCCGTCAGCCTGGTTGGCGCCAAGAGCTATTCGGCCTTTGCCGGCGTGCAGGATGCCCTCACCCAATGGTGGTATGGCCACAACGCCGTGGGCTTCTTCCTCACCGCCGGCTTCCTGGCCATGATGTACTATTTCGTGCCCAAGCAGGCCGAACGGCCAGTCTACAGCTATCGCCTGTCGATCATCCACTTCTGGTCGCTGATCTTCCTCTATATCTGGGCCGGTCCGCACCACCTGCACTACACCTCGTTGCCCGACTGGGCGCAAAGCCTGGGCATGGTGTTCTCGGTCATGCTGTGGATGCCGTCGTGGGGCGGCATGATCAACGGCCTGATGACGCTCAACGGCGCGTGGGACAAGATCCGCACCGATCCCATCATCCGCATGATGGTTCTGGCCCTCGCCTTCTACGGCATGAGCACCTTTGAAGGCCCGATGATGTCGATCAAGTCGGTCAACAGCCTGTCGCACTATACCGACTGGACGATCGGCCATGTCCACTCCGGCGCGCTTGGCTGGAACGGCATGATCACCTTTGCCTGCATGTACTATCTGGCCCCGCGCCTGTGGAACCGCCAGCGCCTGTACAGCCTGCGGCTGATCAACTGGCACTTCTGGCTCGCGACCGGCGGGATCGTCTTCTACAACGCCTCGATGTGGGTGGCCGGCATCACGCAAGGGCTGATGTGGCGTGAATATGGTGCCGATGGCTATCTGGTGAACAGCTTCGCCGAAACCGTGGCTGCCATCCACCCGATGTTCCTGCTGCGGGCCTTTGGCGGCGCGCTTTACCTCTCGGGCGCCCTGGTCTTTGCCTGGAACATCGCGATGACCATCGCAGGACGCATCCGCGCCGAAGCCCCGATGACCGAGACGCCCTACGATGCCAGGGCCGATCGTCCCCTGCCCGCACCGGCTTCGGCTGCCGGCGCCCTGCAACCGGCTGAATGAGGGAGAACGCACATGGCTTCCCACCCGCAAACCCCTGAGAAACCCGGCTTCTCCCACCGCACGCTGGAACGCAACATCACGTTGCTCGGCCTGTGCTCCCTGGTTGCCGTTGCCATCGGCGGCATCGTGGAAATCGCGCCGCTCTTCTGGGTCGACAGCACCATCGAGAAGGTGGAAGGCGTACGTCCCTACACCCCGCTCGAACTCGCCGGCCGCAACATCTATATGCGCGAAGGCTGCTATGTCTGCCACAGCCAGATGGTCCGCCCCTTCAAGGACGAGGTGGAACGTTATGGCCACTACAGCCTGGCGGCCGAGAGCATGTATGACCACCCCTTCCAGTGGGGCTCCAAGCGCACCGGGCCCGATCTGGCCCGGGTTGGCGGCCGCTATTCGGACGAATGGCACCGGGAGCATCTGAAGGATCCGCGCAGCGTCGTGCCGGAATCGATCATGCCGCCCTATGCCTTCCTGGCCGAAAAGCCGCTGAACGCCGGCGACATGGCCGCCCATCTGAAGGCCCTGCGCAACGTCGGCGTGCCCTATACCGACAAGGACATCAGCACCGCCAACGCCGATCTCACCCTGCAGGCGACAGCGGATGCCGATGCATCCGATCTGCAGGCGCGCTTCCCCAAGGCCCAGGCCCGGGATTTCGATGGCAACCCGGCCATGGTCTCCGAAATGGATGCGCTGATCGCCTATCTGCAGATGCTGGGTACCCTGGTCGATTTCAAGGCGGCCGAGGCGCAGGAGCAGCCGAAATGAGCGATTATGAAAGCCTGCGCCATTTCGCCGACAGCTGGGGCCTGCTTGCCATGACGCTCCTCTTCCTCGGCTTTGTCAGCTGGACCTTCCGGCCCGGCGCGCGGCGCCGCCACGACGAAGCCGCAGCCATGATTTTCAGGAGTCACGCTGATGACTGATCACAACAAGCGCGTTGACGAGGCCACGGGCACCAACCTGGTTGGCCACGAATGGGATGGCATCGAGGAACTGGACACGCCGCTGCCGCGCTGGTGGGTCTATATCTTCGCCGGCACCGTGGTGTTCGCCGCCGGCTATGTGGTCGCCTATCCGTCCTTCCCGGATGTGGCGGGCATGACCGGCTGGTCCAGCCGTGGCCAGCTTGATGCCGCGCTCAAGGCCGAAGCGGCGACGCGGGCGCCGCTGCTCAACGCCATTGCGGCCACGCCAGTCGAAAATCTTGCCGCCAATCCGCAACTCATGCGCTCGGCCATCGAAGGGGGCAACGCCGCCTTCAAGGTCAACTGCGTGCAATGCCACGGCTCCAGCGCCACCGGCGCCAGGGGCTATCCCAATCTCAAGGATGATGATTGGCTGTGGGGCGGTGACATCGTTTCGATCCACACCACCATCAGCCACGGCATCCGCAGCCAGTCTGATGAAACCCGCTACAGCCAGATGCCGGCCTTTGCCGACATGCTGTCCAAAGGCCAGATCCAGCAGCTTGTCACCCATGTCCGCTCGCTGTCGGGGCAAGACAAGCCCAACGCTGCCGGGGCCCAGCTGTTCGCCGAAAACTGTGCCAGCTGCCACGGCGAAAGCGGCAAGGGCAATCGCGAGATGGGCGCCCCCAATCTTGCCGACGGCATCTGGCTCTATGGCAGCGATCGCGCCGCCCTGACCCAGACGATCAGCAAGGCGCGCTTTGGTGTCATGCCGCACTGGGCCGGCCGGCTCGATCCGGTCACCATCAAGATGCTGGCCACCTATGTCCATTCGCTGGGCGGTGGCGAAGCCCTGCCGCAACCCCAGACCGCAACCGCTGTTCCCCCCGCAGCGCCGGCCCAGACGGCCGCCGCCGACACAGGCACCGCAGGTACTGGCAAACCAAATGTCCGCTCTTGATCTCATCAATCCCACGAGCGACCTTTACAAGAAGCGCGCGCCGGTCTTTCCCCGGGTGGTGAACGGACGGTTCCGCCGCCTGAAATGGGCGGTGATGGCCTTGTGCCTGGCGGTATATTACATCACGCCCTGGCTGCGCTGGGATCGCGGCACCCATGCCCCCGATCAGGCGGTGCTGATCGATCTGGCCGGCCGCCGCTTCTTCATGTTCGACATCGAAATCTGGCCGCAGGAATTCTATTATGTCGCCGGCCTGCTGATCATGGCCGGCATTGGCCTGTTCCTCGTCACGTCCGCCGTGGGCCGGGCCTGGTGCGGATATGCCTGCCCGCAAACCGTTTGGACCGATCTGTTCCAACATGTCGAACGCTGGATCGACGGGGACCGCAACGCCCAGCTGAAGCTGAACGCCGCGCCGTGGAGTGCCGCCAAGCTCGGCCGCCGGCTGACGAAATGGAGCCTGTGGCTGGTCATCGCGGCCGCCACCGGCGGGGCCTGGATCTTCTATTTCGCCGACGCACCCACGCTCGCCCGCCAGTTCATGGCCGGCGATGCCCCGTTCGTTGCCTATGCCACCGTCGCCGTGCTCACCTTCACCACCTTCACACTGGGCGGCTTCATGCGGGAACAGGTGTGCATCTACATGTGCCCCTGGCCGCGCATCCAGACCGCCATGCTCGATGAAAAATCGCTGATCGTCACCTATCGCGACTGGCGCGGCGAACCGCGCACGCAAGGCTTGAAAAAGGCCGCCACCATGGCGCCCGGCAAGGCCGGGGACTGCATCGATTGCAACGCCTGCGTCTCGGTCTGCCCCACCGGCATCGATATCCGCAACGGGCCGCAGCTGGGCTGCATCAACTGCGCGCTGTGCATCGATGCCTGCGACGAGGTGATGGGCAAGCTGAACCGCCCGCGCGGCCTGATCGACTATCTGAACCTCGATGATCACAGACGCGAACTGGCCGGCGGCACCGCGACCCCGGTGGTGAAGACTCTGCTGCGCCCGCGCACCCTCATCTACTTCGCCGTCTGGGCCAGCATTGGTGTCGCCATGCTGTTCACGCTTGGCGGCCGCACCCGGCTGGCCATCGATGCCGCCCAGGATCGCAATCCCATCATGATCATCATGTCCGACGGCACGGTGCGCAACGGCTGGACGATCAAGCTCAGGAACATGGAAAGCCGCCCGCGTCGGATCGAACTGGCGATGACCGGCCTGCCGGATGGCAAATTGTGGACCGACGCGATGGACAAACGCGACGCCGCCCGCAGCACCCGCATCGATGTTGCGGCCGATGCCACCACCCGGCTGCACCTCTATGTCGCGGCACCCGCTGGCCCGGCCGGAGAAACCGGCTTTGCCCTGATTGCCCGCCCGCTGGAGCCGGCCCAGCCCGACGCACCACCACAAACGGCCGCCCACAACCTGAAATTCGTCCGCCAATAGGGAGAATGGCGCCATGAATATCGCTCACACCCGCTTTACCGGGCGCCACATGGTCGCCGTGATGGTCGGCTTCTTTGGCATCGTGGTGGCGGTGAATATCCACATGGCGCGGCTGGCCAGCGGCACCTTTGGCGGCACCGTGGTTGAAAACTCCTATGTCGCCAGCCAGAAATTCAACCGCTGGCTGGCCGATGCCCGCGCGCAGGACCAATTGGGCTGGGCCACCCCTGTCAGCCTCGATGCCGGCCGCCATGTGGTCGTGACGGTGCCTGGCACCGGTTTCACCGTCAGTGGCAGCGCCCATCACCCGCTTGGCCGAGCGCCCGACATCGCGTTGGCCTTCCGCAGTGATGCCGGCGACCGCCTGGTTGCCACCACGGCGCTGCCGGCCGGCCGCTGGCAGGTGCGGCTCACCATCCGCCATGGTGCCAATCAGAAACGCGTTGCCGAGGTGCTGGCATGAACCGGCCGCTCGGCGCCAACCTCGCCGGCGAAGCCCTGGCCAGCAGCCGCTTTGCCGTGCCCGGCATGCGCTGCGCCGGCTGCATCGCCAAGCTGGAAAACGGCCTTGCTGCCGTGCCTGGCGTGGCCGCCGCCCGGGTGAACTTCACTACCAAGCAGGTCAACCTCTCCCACGATCCGGCGCTGGCCACCCCGGCGCTGGTCAAGGCCTTTGCCGATCTGGGCTTTGATGCCAGCCCGATTGGTGACGCGCTGGCCGGGCCCGACAGTGAGGCGCGCAGCTTGGTCAAGGCGCTGGCCGTCGCCGGCTTTGCCGCCATGAACATCATGCTGCTCTCCGTCTCGGTCTGGTCGGGCGCCGGCGGCATCACGCGCGACCTGTTCCACTGGCTGTCCGCCCTCATCGCCCTGCCCACCGTCGCCTATGCCGGTCAGCCCTTCTTCCGCTCGGCGGCACGGGCGCTGAAGGCCGGCCACACCAACATGGATGTGCCGATCTCCATCGGCGTCGCCCTGGCCACCGCCCTGTCGCTGTTTGAAACCATCACCCACGGCCACCACGCCTATTTCGACAGCGCGGTGATGCTGCTGTTTTTCCTGCTGGCCGGGCGCTGGCTGGATGCTGTGATGCGTGACCGGGCCCGCGATGGCGTGTCGGCCCTGCTCAAGCACATGGCGTCGGGCGCGCTGATCGTTGAAGACGATGGCCGCTCGCACTGGGTCGCCGCCAGCGCCATCCGGCCGGGCATGACCATGCTGGTCGCGGCCGGCGAACGGCTGGCGGCCGATGGCGTCATACTCGATGGCCGCAGCCATTTCGACCAGTCACTGATCACCGGCGAAGCCATGCCCGTCGCTGTTGGCCCCGGCGGTCGGGTGTTGGCCGGCACGCTCAACACCGGCGCTGCCGTCACCGTCGCCGTCACCGCGGCCGGCAGCGATACCAGCATCGCTGATATCGCTAGGCTGATGCAGGATGCAGCGCAGGGCCGCTCCCGCTATGTCCGCATCGCCGATCGCGCCGCCCGGCTCTATGCACCGGCCGTCCACACGCTGGCCGCGCTCAGCTTCATTGGCTGGATGCTGGCCGGCGCCGGCTGGCACCAGGCGTTGTTGATCGCGGTGGCGGTGCTGATCATTACTTGCCCCTGCGCGTTGGGCCTGGCCGTGCCTGCCGCGCAGATCGTCGCCAGCGGCGCGCTGATGCGGGTGGGCGTGCTGGTCAAGGATGGCAGCGCGCTGGAACGGTTGGCCGAAGCCGATGTGGCGGTGTTCGACAAGACAGGCACGCTCACCATTGGCCAGCCCGAACCGCTGGACCTTCACATGCTGCCGGCCGAAGCCGCCGGCATCGCGCTGGCCCTGGCCCAGTGCAGCCGCCACCCGCTGTCCGAAGCGCTGCGCCGGGCGCTGACCGCCAATGGCGTCGTGCCGGCGCGGGTGACGTTGATCAGCGAAACCCCGGGCGAAGGCCTCACCGGCCAATGGCAGGGCCAGATCGTCCGCCTTGGCCGCCCGGCCAGCGCAAGCGCCGATATCGCTGCCGCGCTGCAGATCGGCAGCACCCCCGAACGCCTGATCCGCTTTGCCGATCCGCTGCGCCCGGCATCGGCTGCCACGCTGGCGAGCCTGGCCGGGCTGGGCCTGCCCGCCCGCATCCTGTCGGGCGACCGCGCGGCCCCGGTTGCCGCCGTTGGCGCCGTGCTCGGCATCCCGGCCGAAGGCGGGCTCGATCCCGCCGGCAAGCTGGCGCGCATCAAGGCACTGGTCGGCGAAGGCCGCCGCGTGCTGATGGTGGGCGATGGTCTCAACGACGGCCCGGCGCTGGCCGCCGGCCATGTTTCGATGGCGCCGGGATCGGCCGCCGATGCCAGCCAGAATGCCGCCGATGCGGTGTTTCTGGGCACCAGCCTGGCCCCGGTTGCCACGGCCGTGCAGGTTGCGCGCACGACACAGGCAATTGTGCGCCAGAATTTTGCGCTGGCCATCGCCTATAATGTCGTCGCCGTGCCGCTGGCCATCTTCGGCCTTGTTACCCCCCTGGTTGCCGCACTGGCCATGTCGGGCAGCTCGGTGATCGTGATTGCCAATGCCCTCAGGCTGAAAGGCGCTGCAAAATGAACGGGATACTCCTGCTGATCCCCATCGCGCTCGGCCTTGGCCTCCTGGGTCTGTTTGCCTTCTTCTGGGCTGTGGGCCGCGGCCAGTTCGACGATCTCGACGGCGCCGCACTGCGCATCCTCATCGATGAGGAAGGCCCAGCCGATGCGCCCTGAAACCCTGCGAAATGAACCACTTGCCTATTTGCCAGCGCTGATCGCGCTGGCGCTGGCCGCGTTCAGTCTGCCCGCCCGCGCCAACACCCAATTGCTGTCCCTGTGCAGCGGCACCACCCTGCCCGCCAGCCCCGCCAAAGGCGGCAAGTCCGATTGCGACAGCCCCTGCCACATCGGCTGCCCACGCCAGAAAAAGTCAGGCCGGCTCGGCTGAGGAAGATCCCGCCAACTCCGCCATACGGGCCGTAAACGCGATCTTCAGCGCATCGGAAAGGCTGTTCACCCCCAGTTTCGACATCAGATTGGCGCGGTGAATCTCCACCGTGCGTGGGCTGATGCCCAGATCATAGGCAATGACCTTGTTGGATTGGCCTTCCACCAGCCCGTTCAGTACATCGCGTTCGCGCGGGGTCAGTCCGTTCAGCTGGGCTCGGGCCTGATCAGCCAGGCGCTCCAGCTCGGCCCGGCCCTGATTGCGCGCCAGCGCCTGATCGATGGCGGCAACGACCGCTGTCTTTTCAAAGGGCTTTTCCAGGAAATCCACCGCGCCGGCCTTCATCGCCCGCACCGCCAGGCCCACATCGCCGTGGCCGGTGATGATGATCACCGGCAGCATGATGCCGCGATCCTTCAGGGCCTGCTGCACCGCCAGCCCGTCGAGCCCGCCCAGGCGCACATCCAGCAGCACACAGCCCGGCGCCAGTTGCCCGGCCGCCTTCAGAAACGCCTCGCCGCTTTCAAACTGCTCCACCTCATAGCCCGAGGTCTTGAGCATGAACCCCAGGGATCGCCGGACCGGCGCCTCGTCATCCACCAGATAGATTTGCCTGTCAGACATCCCCCGGCTCCTCAGCCAATGGCAGCGTGAAATGGAAAGCGGTGCCGCCATATTCCGATGGTTCGGCCCAGATGCGGCCGCCATGCGCCTCCACGATGGTGCGGCTGATCGAAAGGCCCAGCCCCATCCCCTTTTCCTTCGACGTGTTGAACGGCTGGAACAACACGGCAGCAATTTCGGGTGACAAGCCGGGGCCACTGTCGGCCACGATCACTTCCACCATGTCGCGCCCCGAGCGGCGGCTGCGGATATCAAGCATCTGGCGCCGGCTTTGCTGCATGGCTTCCACCGCATTGCGGATCAGGTTCAGCAGCACCTGCTGGATCTGGATCCGGTCCACCAGCACCAGATCGGCGGACGTATCGAGCCGCAGGTTGAAATCAAGCCCGGTCGTGCCGGTGCCGGTCAGCGCCAGGGCCGAGGCTTCCGTTACCAGCCGGCGCAGCCGCTCCACCCGCTTTTCGCTGTCACCCCGGCTGATGAATTCGCGCAGGCGCCGCACGATCTGCCCGGCGCGCAGGGCCTGCACACTGGCTTCGGCCAGGGCCTCACGCACCATCTCGATATGGTCGGCCGCCGGTGTGCCGTCATCGCCCAGCAGGCTGCGCGCACCCTCGGCATAGCTGGTGATGGCGGTGAGCGGCTGGTTCAGTTCATGCGCCAGCGCACTGGCCAGGCTGCCCATCGCCGAAACCCGGCTGATGTGGGACAATTCGGTCTGCAAATCGTTCAGCCGGCGCTCCGCCCGCTGCACCTCGGTCAGATCGCGGATGAAGCCGGTGAACAGCCGACCATGCTCGGTCACTGCCTCGCCGATTGCCAGCTCGATGGGAAAGGTGCTGCCATCACGGCGGCGCGCGTTGGTCACCCGGCCGATGCCGATGATGTGCGCTTCGCCGGTGTCCATATAATGTTGCATATAATCGTCGTGCCGGTCCCGGTCCGGGTTCGGCATAAGGATCTTCACATTCTGGCCGATCGCCTCATCATCGGCATAGCCGAACATGCGCGCTGCCGTTTCGGAAAACAGCAGGATGGTGCCCTGTTCATCAATCACGATCAGGGCATCAGGCACCGTCGCCAGGATTGTGCGCTGCAGCGCATCCCCCTGGTCCAAAAGCGGATTTCGCCGCTTCGTCTGGCTATCGGCAAACGGGCACACACTCAGGATAGTGACGGAATATGGCGCAATTTCAACGCCTGATTTGCATCAATGCGCCATCAACATCGGCAGGCCGGCCGATGCGATCAACTCCTTGGTCACCCCGCCCAGCACGGTTTCGCGCAAGCGGCTGTGGCCATAGGCGCCCATCACCAGATAATGGGCCGAAAGCTCGGCCGCGGCATGCTGCAACGCCACCGAGACCCGCCGCCCCTTGGCCGGCCATTCGTGCAGGTCCACCGCAATGCCGTGGCGGGTCAGCCAGGTCCGCGCCTCATGCGCCGAAAGGCCCGGCGCATCATCGCTCACCTCCACCAGGTGCACAGCGCTGGCCCGGCGCAGCAGCGGCAGACCCAGCCGCATGGCATGCGCGGCTTCGGCCGATCCGTTCCACGCAATCATCGCCGGTCCGGCCAGATCCAGCGCCTCACAACCTTGCGGTACCATAAGCACGGGGCACGGCACATGGATCACCAGGTCACCCACGATCGCCATCGGCTGCCGCCGCGTGCGCCGCACCGTCTGCCCAGGCTGCGACACGATCAGCACATCGGCCAGCAACGACCGGTCGATCAGATTTTCCACCACATTGCCGTCAAAACTGTGCCAGTCCCAGCTTATGTCGGCAGCCTGCAACTGCGCCTCGGTGGCGAGGCGCAGCGCCTTGTCCTGATCGTGGATCGTGTCGATCAGCGCGGCCATGCCAAGCATGCCGCCATAGGGGTCGCTGGCATAGGCCTCGACCGGCGTTACCTGCACGCAGGCGATATGGCTGCCCATCTGCCGCGCCAGATCCACCGCCAGCGCCAGCCGGGTCGGTAGATCATCATCGTCGTGGATATGAAGCAACAGATTCTTCATCGAAACACGTCCCGTCAGCCCATCCCCTATCGCCGATTCCGCCCCCACAAATCTGTACGCATCAATACGGAACCGGCTTTGCGGCAGCGGCCGTTCAGGAGGGCTTTCCCAGCCCAGCGCAAAGGCGTATCGGGCGGCCATGAGCGAGACCCTCACCCTGCGCCGCCCCGATGATTGGCATGTTCACCTGCGCGATGGCGCCATGCTGGCCGCCGTGGCCGATGCCACCGCCCGCCAGTTCGCCCGTGCCATCGTGATGCCCAATCTCAAGCCGCCGGTCACCACCGCCGCGGCCGCCGCCGCCTATCGGGATCGCATCCGCGCCGCCGTGTCGCCGGGCATCCGCTTCGAACCGCTGATGACCTGCTATCTCGTCGATCACATCGATCCTGACGAACTGGTGCGCGGCCATGGCGAGGGCATCTTCACCGCCGCCAAGCTCTACCCCGCACATGCCACCACCAACAGCGCCCATGGCGTCACCGATGTCCGCCACATCTATCCGGCGCTCGAAGCCATGCAGCGCATCGGCATGCCGCTGCTGATCCACGGCGAAGTCACTGATCACAGTGTCGACATCTTTGACCGCGAAGCCGTGTTCATCGATCGCATCCTGAAAGGGGTGGTCGCCGATTTCCCGGCGCTGAAGATCGTGTTCGAACATATCACCACCAAGGATGCGGTTGATTTCGTTGCCGCATCCGGCCCGCTGATCGCCGCCACCATCACGCCGCACCATCTCGCCATCAACCGCAACGCCATGTTCGAAGGCGGCATCCGCCCGCATTTCTATTGCCTGCCGGTGGCCAAGCGCGAGCTGCACCGCCAGGCCCTGCGCGCCGCCGCCACCAGCGGCAATCCCAAATTCTTCCTCGGCACCGACAGCGCGCCGCACGGCGTCGAGGCCAAGGAAAGCGATTGCGGCTGTGCCGGCATCTACAACGCGCCCTTCGCCATCGAATCCTATGCCAAGACCTTCGAGGAGGAAGGCGCGCTCGATCGGCTCGAGGGTTTTGCCAGCGAGTTTGGCCCGCGCTTCTATGGCCTGCCGCTGAACCCGGATTTCATCACCCTCCAGCGCGCGCCCACGCCGGTGCCGGCCCGCCTTGCCGCCGCCGACACCGAAGTCGTCCCCTTCCACGCCGGCGAAACGCTGGAGTGGCGCTTCGTTGGATAGCCCCCCCTACACCGGGCAAGCGGTCGCGCTGGCCACCCAGCACGGCAAGGAACGCGCGCTCGCCCCGCCGCTGGACCGCCGGCTGGGCCTGACCGTTCAGACGGTTGCGATCGATACCGATCAGTTCGGCACCTTCACTGGCACCATCCCGCGCACCGGCACCCCGCGCGATGCGGCCCTGGCCAAGGCCCGGGCCGGCATGGTGGCCTCCGGCCTTTCCCTTGGCCTGGCCAGCGAAGGCAGCTTCGGCCCCCATCCGTGGATGCCGTTCGGTGCTGGCGGCGTTGAAACACTCGCCTTCATCGATGCGGGCCGCGGCCTTGAACTCACCCTCTCCGCCGTGTCGCGCCGAACCAATTTTGCCAACCACATCATCACCGCCGGCGAAGACATCGCCCCCTTCCTCGCCCGCATCGGCTTTCCGTCGCATGCGCTGATCGTGCGCGGGCCCGATGGCGGCATACTCGCCACCGGCGTACAGGATATGGCAGCCCTGTCCGCCCTCGCCTGGCCGGGCAACCGGCTGGAAACCGACATGCGCGCCCATGTGAACCCCACCCGCATGGCCGCCATCCGGGCGCTGGCCGGCCGGCTGGCGGCGCGGCTTGCCACCCCCTGCCCGGCCTGCGGCTGCCCCGGCTGGGGCCAGGTGGACGTGATGCGCGGCCTGCCCTGCTCCACCTGCAACCAGCCCACGCAAGCCATCTTCGCCATCATCGATGGCTGTTCTGCCTGTGGCCACCAGGAAAGCCGCCCGCGCCCTGATGGCGTGACGGCGGCCAGCCCGGCCAGCTGCGATTGGTGCAACCCCTGATTCGGCCGTCGCATTTGACACTTTTGTCGAATCCGGCGGGATTGGGCGTTGTTTTCATTGCACCCGGCGCAGTCACATTCTGCCCGGGTCAAGCAACGGGCATCGCCATGATGGCAGAAATGCCCGCTGTAGGACAGGCCTAGCCCAACCCCATCTGCCGCCCGGCCAGATCGAGCATAATTTCTTCCGATCCGCCGCCGATCGCGTTCACTCGCACCTCGCGATAGATGCGCTCCACCTTGGAGCCGGTGATATAGCTGGCGCCGCCCAGCACCTGAGCCGCTTCGCGCACCACATGTTCCAGCATGCGGGTGGCCTGCACCTTCAGCATGGCATAATCGGCGGGCACGCCCTTGCCCTGCATATGCTGATGCGCGCACAGGTCCACCCAGGCCTGGGTGGCGCCGATCTGGCGGGCGCAGTCGGCCAGCTTGATGCGGATCGACTGGTGGGCGCCCAGCCGCTTGCCGAAGGTTTCGCGGGTCTGGGCCCAGTCCATCGCCTCTTTCAGGGCCACCCGCGCCATCGCGCAACAGCCGTGCGCCATGCCAAGCCGCTCGCTGTTGAAATTGCGCATGATACCGATGAAGCCGCCATTTTCCGGCCCGATCAGATTTTCGGGCGGCACCTCGACATTGTCGAAATAGACGGTCGCCGTGTCGGAACAGCGCCAGCCCATCTTGTCCAGCCGCGTGCGGCCCACCCCCGGCCGGTCCGTCTCGATCAGCATCAGCGAAATGCCGGCCATGCCCGGCCCGCCGGTGCGCACTGCCACCGTCATGTAATCGGCGCGCATGCCGCTGGTGATGAACATCTTCTGCCCGTTCACCACATATTTGTTGCCGACGCGCTCGACCCGGGTCTTCAGCTGCGCCACGTCCGATCCACCCGAAGGTTCGGTGATGGCGAGGCTGATGATCTTGTCCCCCGAAAGGACTTCGGGCGCGATCCGCCGCTTCATTTCCTCGCTGCCAAGCGCCAGGATCGGCGGCAGGCCGATGCCGTGGGTCATCAGGCTGGCGCCCAGCCCGCCGGCGCCGGCTGCCGCCAACTCCTCGGACTGCGTCAGGCCATGGAAGACGTTGAAGCCTTCCGAATGGCCGCCATATTCCTCAGGGTAATTCAGGCCCAGGATGCCGGCCGCCGCCGCCTTTTTGTGCAGTTCGCGCGGCAGTTCGCCATCTTCTTCCCACTGGTCGATGTGGGGCAGCACCTCGGCCGCCATGAACTTGCGCACGCTTTGCGCCACCGCTTCGTGGGTTTCGTCATAAAAGGGCGAGCGCGCGCGCCATTCATCAAAACTGATGGTCATACCGGGTCCTCACTGTTCAGCCGAATGTGCCCTTGCTAGCGTTGCGGCACAGCCTTTGGAAAACGACAGGACGCCCATGAAAATCGCCCTTCTCGCCGCCGGCCTGCTGGCCTCCACCGCCGCGCTGGCCGCCAGCCCGGTGGAACCCGCCGATCTTTACCGCATCAGCATGACCGACAATGTCGAGGTGAGCCCGGATGGCGCCCATGTGCTGTTCACGCGGATGCAGTTCGACATCCAGACCGACCGGCGGGTGACCGAATGGTGGCTGGCCAGGGTCGAGAAGACCGGGCTGGACAAAAGGCTGCTGATCCCCGGCCAGGTGGGGGCCGGCGGTGTGACATGGGCGCCGGATGGCAAGCGCATCGCCTATGTTGCGCCTTATCTGGGCAAGCCGCAGATCTGGGTGATGGATGTGGCCGAAGGCATCGGCCGGCCGATCACCAGCGGCGCTCTGGCGGCGCGCAGCCTGGCCTGGAGCCCGGATGGCGCGCGCATCGCCTTCACCGCCCGGGTGGAGGCGCCGACACCGCGGATCGAAGGGATGCCGGAAAAGCCGGCCGGCGCGACCTGGGCCCCCGATCCGCGCTTGATCAGCGACTGGCAGTATCGCACCAACGACGGCGGCTATATAAAGGCGGGCGCCGATCATCTGTTCGTGGTGGCGGCCACCGGCGGCACGCCAACCCAGTTGACCAGGGGTGATGCCGACCAGATCGAGGGCGGCGCCCACTGGTCGCCCGATGGCCAGAGCCTGGTCTACAGCGCCGACAGCCGGCCGGCCGCCGAGCGCCGCGGGTATGACGGCGTCGATCTCTATCGCATCAGCGCCACCGGCGGCACGCCGGAGCGGCTGACCAGCATCGATGGCGGTGAGCGCGGCGGCAAATTGTCCCCCGATGGCCAGGTTCTGGCCTGGATCGGCCAGCCGAAGACCACGAAATTCTACAGCCAGCCTGGCTTGTGGGTGAAGAAACTCGCCGGCGGCGAGCCGGTGCTGGTCACCGCCAGCCTCGATCGCCCGGTCGGCGATTTCGAATGGGCGAAGGACGGCAAATCGCTCACCGTCGCCTATGGCGATGTCGGCCTCGTCAAGGTGGCGTCCATCCCGGTCAGCGGCGGGCCGGCCAAGGTGATCGTGCCGGCCATCGGCGGCACCCGCCTCTATCTCCCCTCCTCCGGTGGCGACTGGAGCGAAGGCGGCGGCGTCCACGCCTTCACCACCGTGGAGGCGGACCGCCCGGCGGCGCTGGGCGTGATGAAGGCCGGCAAGCTGATCGGCAAGATCGACTTCAACGACAAGTGGCGGGCGGACAAGACTATCGGCGCCATGGAGCGGCTGACCTGGAAGGCCCCCGATGGCCTGACCATCGAAGGCTGGATCCAGTATCCGCCCAATTTCGATCCGGCAAAGAAATATCCCGTCGCACTGGAAATCCACGGCGGCCCGAACGGGGATTACGGGCCCTATTTCTCCATCACGCACCAGCTCTATGCCGCTGCCGGCTATGTCGTGCTCTGGTCAAACCCGCGCGGTTCAACCGGTTATGGCGAAAAATTCGCCAACGGCATCACGCCGGAATATGGCGGCGAGTATCCTGGCCCTGATCTTGGTGACCTGCTGGCCGGCGTGGACGAGGTGCTGAAGCGGCCGTGGGCGGATGCCCGCAACCAGTTCATCGGCGGCGGCTCGGGCGGCGGCGTGCTGACCACCTTCGCCATCGGCAAGACCGATCGGTTCAACGCCGCGGCGGCGCTGCGCCCGGTCACCGACTGGTCAATCCAGGCGCTCACCTCCGACATCAGCGCAGTCACCCTTTCCAACTGGGTCGTCGGCAACCCGTGGGACAATCGCGACCTTTATTGGCGCCGGTCCACTTTCAGCCTGATCGGCAACGTCAAGACTCCCACCCTGCTGATCACCGGCGAGGCTGATTATCGCACCCCGATCGCCCAGACCGAGGCCTATTACCAGGCGCTGAAGGTGCGGGGCATTCCGGCGATGATGGTGCGCCTGCCCGAAGCCAATCACGGCATGGGCCGGCCCAGCCAATGGCTGCAATCCAATCTGGCGGTGATCGATTGGTACAACCGTTTCCTGGTGAAATAGGCCATCGGGAGACGGTATCGAGGTTGCCAGAATATAATTGCAAATCCAATCATTTGCTTACATACTCTGGGTGGGTCGATGCCTGACGCCGGTTGAGGGGACGCGTGCCGGACATTTTCATCAGCTATGCCTCGCAGGATACGGCGCGGGTGCGTCCGCTGGTCAACCGGCTGGCCAGCGAGGGCTGGGATATCTGGTGGGATCGCGAGATCATCAGCGGCCAGCTGTGGGAAAGTGCCATCGAAAAGGCGGTGGCAACCGCGCGCTGCATGGTGGTGATCTGGTCGGAACGATCGGTGGAATCCGATTGGGTGCGCACCGAAGCGGCCGAGGGGCTGGCCCGCGATTGCCTGGTGCCGGTGCTGATCGATCCGGTGGTGCCGCCATTGCGCTTTCGCCAGCTGCATTGCCGGCGCCTCACTGGCTGGCCCGATGGCCATGATCCCCATGAACTGGATGGCCTGGTGGCCGATATCACGGCCCGGCTGGCGCGGACAACGCCGCGCGTGGCGACGCCGGCCGCGCCGGCACCCGGCCTTGCGCTGGAAACCGGCGAGCGCCGGCCAGCCAGCATCGTTTCCGCCCTGATCGATCATGATGGCGACGACGAGGATCCGGAAGCCGTGCTGGAGCGCACGCAAGCCTGGTCGGCGGCGGTGGGGCAGTTCGCCCGCGAGGCATCGGCCATCGTTCTGCACAATGATGTCAATGGCTTTGCCCTGGTCTTTGGCGTGACCGAAGCGCAGGAGGATGATGAAATCCACGCGGCCGAAAGCGCCTTTGCCCTGAACCGGCTGCTGGGCCATGGCCATGGCCTTGACGTGCGCTTTGGTCTTGCCACCGGGCTGGTGGTGGTCACCACCACGGCGGCCGGCGGGCAAATTTCTGGCACGGCACTGGCCACAGCCGCCGCAATGGCCCAGCGCGCCATGCCCGGCGAAATCTGGTGCCAGGCGAGCGCGGCCGGCCGGCTTGCCCCCTATTTCGCCATGGATCGCGCCGGCGATGGCGCGCGGCTGATGGCACGAACCGAGGTGCGCAGCCGGCTGGATGCGGCGCGGGCGCTGGGCCTGTCGCCCTTGTTCGGACGCCGGCTGGAAACCGCCCTGCTGGACGCATTGGTGGATGATGTGCAGGGCGGCAGCGGCCGGGCGCTGGCGCTGGTCGCCGATGCCGGGCTGGGCAAGAGCCGCCTGCTGCACGAGCTGGCGTTGCTGGCGGCCGAGCGCGGCGTTCGCATCGGCCACGGCCGCGGCCGGCTTTACAACCGCAGCCGCCCCTTTGGCGTGTTCGCCGATCTGTTGCGCGATCTGGTGGGGGTGGATGCCGATGCCAATGGCGAACGCCTGGCCCATGCGCTGCAGGCCCGGTCGCCGGCACTGGCACCGCTGCTGCCGGAACTGCTGGCGGTGCTGGGCGCCGAACACCCGGCCCATGCCCTGCCCCCGGCCGGCGACGCGCAAAGCCGCAAGCGCCAGCTGGGCCAGGCCGTGATTGCCGCGCTGGCCATCATGGCCGCCGATCAGCCGCTGGCCCTTTTGTTTGATGATTGGCATCGCGCCGACGAGGCATCGGCCGAACTGATGCCGCAACTGGCAGCGATGGCGGCCGCGCACCCGATGCTGATCGCGCTGGCGCTGGCGCCGGACACGCCGGTGCCATGGCCAACGCTGCCGCATTGCAGCCAGATGGTGCTGCGTCCGCTGGCGCGCGGCGACGTTGCCGCCCTGGTCGCCGCGATCAGCCGCAGCGAACGAGTGGCGCCGGATCTGCTGGCCCGCCTGACCGAGCAAAGCGACGGCGTGCCCCTGTTCATCGAGGAATTGGTGCGCGCGTTGCTGGAGGATGGCGCCATTGTCGCCCGCAACGGCGAACTGGTGGCGGTGAGTGTCAACCGGGCCATGCCCGACAGTATCGAAGCCGTTGTGCGCGCCCGGCTTGACCGGCTGGAGCCGGCGATCCTGTCGCTGCTGCGCGTGGCGAGCGTGATGGGCCGTGATTTCGGCCGGGCCTTTCTGGATGCGCATTTTGGCGGCGCGGCCGAACTTGGCACGCTGCTGGATCGGGCCGTGGCGCTGGGCCTGATCCAGCAGACCCGGCTGTTGCCGGAACCGGTTTGGCGCTTTCGCCACGCCGCGACCTGGCAAGTGGCGCACGACAGCCTGCTGATGAAGCGGCGACGGTCTCTGCATGCCGAAGCCGCCGCCTGGTTGGGGGCACAGGCTGCGGACGATGCCGACAGCCTGGCCGAAACCCTGGCCATGCATTGCGCCGAAGCCGCCCAACCCGAAGCGGCGGCCGGCCATTTCATGCGCGCCAGCCAGCGGGCGGCGCGGGGGGCGCTCTATCGTCAGGCCGCCAGCTTTGCCCAGGCCGCGGCCGACCAGCTGGCCAGCTTGCCCGCCGGCCCAGAGGTGCATGAGCGCCTGCTGGAGGCACGGGTGGCCGCGGCGCGGGCGCTATTCCTGGTCAAGGGTTATGGCCACAGCGAAACCATCGCGGCGGTGGATGGGATCAAGGCCCTGATGGACACGGCAACCGCCGGAGCCGGACTGGTGCCGGCGTTGTGGGTGCTGTTCCGGCATGCCTACAACATCGGCCAGATGGCGCCGGCAATGGCGGCAGCGGCCCGGCTGGAGCAATTGTGCGCCGATGATCCGGTGGAAGGATCGCGCGCCCGCATGGCGGTTGCGCTGGTGCATCTGCTGATGGGCGAACCGCTGCGGGCGCTGGGCCTGCTGGATGATCTGGCCGCCCTGCCGCTGCCGGCCGACGAGCGCGATTATGCCGAACGCGTCAATGTCTCGCCACTGGTGCAGGCCTGGACGATCATGGGGCTGGCGCGGGTGCGCGTGGGTGATGTGGCCGGCGGCTGGGCCGCGTTCGACCGGGCCGAGGCACTGGCCGACGAGATCGGCCATGCCAGTTCCAAGGCCTTTGTGCTGGGCTATCGCGATGGTGCCGCCCACATGCTGGCCGACATGGATGCCGCCGAAGCGGCCGCCACCCGCCTGAAGCAGGTGGCCGAACAGCATGATCTTGTTCACTGGGATGCCCATGCCCGCATGAAGCTGGCGATGTGCCGGCTGGTGCGTGGCGATGTGTCGGTGGTGCCGGCCTTTCTGGCGGCCGAAGCCGATGTGCAGGCGCTGGGCGTGGTGATGGTGCGCGAACAGGGCCTGCTGCTGCGCGCGTTGATGGCCATCCAGGGCCAGAATTTTGCCGGCGCGCTGGCCCTGCTGGACGAAGCAGAGGCGCTCATGGTCGAAGGCCCCCGCCAGCTCAAGCCCGATATCATGCGGGTTCGGATGCTGGCGCTGTCGGGTATCGACATGGAGGCGGCCGTGGCGCTGGGCATGGCCACGCTGGATGACTGCGCTGCCACCGCCAACCATGCCCGCGCCGTGCAACTGGCGTGCGACCTTGCCACCATCCTGTCGCGGCTGGGGCGAGACGGCGAAGCCATCGCGCGCCTGACGTCCGCACTGGCGGCCATCCCTGCCGACCAGCGCGGCGCGGCGCCGGTGTTCCGGCACGCCCAGGCTCTGCTGGCCCGCCTGACCCGTGAACCGCAGGAGACGGCCATATGATCCAGCCTGCCGGCCATGTTGCCCCGGGCTTTGAGCCGGTGCGCGATGCCTTTGCGGCCAGCCTGGCCCGCCCCGATGCGCTGGGGGCGGCGGTGGCCATCCATCATCAAGGCCGGCTGGTGGTTGATCTGTGGGGCGGCGCCAGTCAGGCCGATGGCAGCGGGCAGTGGCAGAATGACAGCCTGGTTCTGCTATATTCCGTGTCCAAGGGGCTCAGCGGGTTGGCCTGCGCCGTCGCGGTGGCGCGCGGCCTGTTCGATTATGATGAACCGGTGGCGGCCGTCTGGCCCGAATTCGCCTGCGCCGGCAAGCAGGGGGTGACGATCGGGCAGCTGTTGTCGGGACAGGCGGGCGTGGCCGCGCTGCCGCTGGCCCTGAACCGTGATCGCATGGCGGATCAGGATCTGATGGCCCGCACCATCGCCGGCCAGTCGCCCAACTGGCCGCCGGGCCAGTTGGCGGGCAATCACAGCTATTCGCTTGGCTGGGTGGCGTGTGAGCTGATCCGCCGGCGCGATCCGGCCGGGCGCAGCCTCGGGCAGTTCATGGCCGACGAGTTGACGGGGCCGCTGGGGGCCGAACTCTATCTTGGCCTGCCCGCCGATGTGGACCGGTCACGCCTGGCGCGGATCAAGGGCTGGGGCTTTGTTGATCTGCTGCTGCATAACAAGACCATCCCCTGGTCGCTGGTGCTGGCGCTGCTGTGGCCCTGCTCCCTGCCATTCCGCGCCCTGAACAACCCGTTTTTCCTGCACGGGGCTGGTGCCCTTGATCAGGAAGAATGGCGCGATGTCGAACTGGGCGCGATCGGGGCGATCGGTTCGGCCCGGGCCGTGGCCAGTTGCTATGCCGCCTTCGTGGCGCCGGGCGGCCCGCTGGCGCTGCCGGTCAGCCTGCTGGATCGGCTGATCGCCGGCCACCCCCAGCCCGCCCGCGGCCAGCGCGACGCGGTGCTGCATGTCGGCATGAATTGCAGCTTCGGGCTGGAAAAGCCGTCGGTGGATTGGCCGTTTGCGCCGTCGGCATCGGCCTTCGGGTCATTTGCGATTGGTGGCAGCCTGGCCTTTGCCGATCCCGGCAACCAGGCCGCCTATGCCTTCGTGACCAACCGCCTGGGCCTCTATGCCCGGGATGACCCGCGTGAGAAGATGGTGCGCGACGCGTTCTACAAGGTGATCAGGCCCGGCGGGTGATGGGCTGGAGCCGGCCGGGCAGAGCCAGGCCAGGGGGAGAATGGGCATATGGCGTTGCGGTATATCTGTCTGTCGGATCTGCATCTGGGCGCGCCCGATAGCCTGTTGACCCATATTGATGATCACGACACGGTTGACCCCCAGGTGCCGTCGCGCGTGCTGGTGGCTTTCGCCAAGGCGCTCAGGGCCACGGTCAGCGCGCTGTCGGATGGTGAGCCGCCGATGCTGGTGCTGCTGGGCGATGTGCTCGATCTGGGGCTGTCGCCCTCGTCCGACGTCGCGCCCGCCTTCATGCGCTTTCTCGAAGCGCTGTTTCCGCCGGACGAACCCCGGCTGTTCAGCACCGATCTGTGGATCGTGCCCGGCAATCACGACAATCTTCTGTGGGATCAGGCGCGGGCCTTTGCCTTCATCGACGAGATCGGGCCGGGTGGCACGGTTGCGCCAGGCAGCAGCCGGCTGGGCGGCACGCCGCTGTTGCAACCCGATCCCGCCAGCCGCATCGGTTCCCCGCTGCTGAACCGGCTGGTCAGGTTGCATCCGGGGCTTGAAACGGCCAACGCCTTTGTCGCCTATCCCAATCTGGGCCTTGCCAGCCGCGATGGCAGCCGGATGCTGGTGCTGCACCATGGCCATTATCTTGATGCGATGTATCGGCTGGTTTCGCGCTTTGAAACCTGGCTGCAGGGCAACAACATGCCGCCGCAGACCATGGATGATCTGGCCGCGAACGGGCCATGGATCAGCTTCCTGTGGAGCCAGCTTGGCAACGCCGGCGATGCCGGCCAGGGCGCCTGGACCCTGTATGAGATCATGCTGGATGCCGGTGCCAGCCACCAGATGGCCGGATTGGTGGCCGATCGGCTGGTCAATGCCCTGAAACAACGCTTTGCCGTGCTGCCACGGGCGCCATTGTTCCACGGCATTTCGATCGAGGAACTGGTGCGGGCGGCGGTGGATTTCACGCTGGGCCATGCCGCCGAAAGCCAGCGCCTGGCCGAACAGAGCGTGCTGTCAACCGACGAACTGGCCGATCTGCGCTGGTATGTGTCAACGCCGCTTTGGCACCAGATTGCGGCCACGGTGGGGCCTGATCATCTGCCGTCACACCTGGGGTTCATCTTTGGCCACACCCACAAGCCTTTCCAGGATCAGGTGACCGTGCCCGGCCAATCCCTGCCGGTTGCGGTTTACAACACGGGCGGTTGGGTGCTGGATCAACCCACCCTGATGCCCAGCCAGGGCGGAGCGGCCATGCTGATCGATGATGACTTGAACGTGGCGTCACTGCGCTTGTTCAATGATGAACCTGATGGCGGCACGCGCCCCGTGCATGCTGGCGGCCTTGGCGGGTTCATCGATGCCGAAAACATATTGCTGCACCAGGTGCAGGCCGCGCTGCAACATCCCGACACGGCCGATCTGTGGCAGGCGTTCAGCGACAGCGTGAAGGACGGCATCAACAAGCGCGTGACCCTGCGCATGCAGGAGTTTTTCAAGGTCGATGCCGCAGCGGAGGTTCTGGCATGATTGGCACCCTGATCGCCCGCCCGTTGACGGACATCGCCGAACGCTATGACGTGGTTGTGATCGGTTCCGGCTATGGCGCGGCCGTGGCGGCTTCGCGGCTGGCCCGGGCCGGCCGCCGGGTGGCCGTGCTGGAACGCGGCCGCGAGATCAGGCCCGGCCAGTTCCCCGACACACTGGCCAAGGCATCGGCCGAAATGCAGATCGATACCAGCCGCGGCAAGCTGGGTGTGGCCGATGGCCTGTACAATCTGCACGTCAACCCGGACATGTTTGCCCTGGTGGGCTGCGGGCTGGGCGGCACATCGCTGATCAATGCCAATGTCGCACTGGAACTGCACGAAACCCGGATCGACGAATTTCCTGCCGCATTGCGCGACGATGCGCTGGGCCCGCACTTTGCCCGGGCCCGCGAATGGCTGGATGCGCGGCCCTATCCCGAAGGCGCGCCGCCACTGGGCAAGCTGAAGGCGCTGGAACAATCGGCCCGGATGATGGGCCAGCCCTTTTACCGGCCACCCATCGCGGTGAATTTCACCGATCAGATCAACCCGCAAGGCGTGCCGCAACCAGCCTGCAACAATTGTGGCGATTGCTGTTCGGGCTGCAACGTCGGCGCCAAGAACACGCTGCTGATGAATTATCTGCCCGATGCTGCCAACCATGGCGCCAGCATCTTCACCCGGGCGCGCGTCACCCACATCAGCCCGGCCGACGCCGGCGGCTGGCTGGTGCATTTCGAGCCCTGTGGCGATGGTGCGCCGGGCCAGCCAGGGGCGGTGCAGGCTGCCCTGGTCGTGCTGGGAGCCGGCGCGCTGGGCAGCACCGAAATCATGCTGCGATCGGCCGAGCAGGGCCTGCCGCTGTCGGCCCGCGTGGGCCAGGGCTTTTCCGGCAACGGCGATGTGCTGGCCTTCGGCTATGACAGCTATGCCGCGGATCCGGCAGCATCGGCCGACCAGCCGGCCAACGTGAACGCCATTGGCGTTGGCACCAACCAGGTGCCGGCCGATCAATATCCGGGGCCCTGCATCGCCGGCATCATCGACATGCGCGACGAAGCCAGCACCGGCGGCAATCCCCTGAACGCCATGGTGATCGAAGAGGGCGTGATCCCCGGCGCGCTGGCCGCGGTGATGCCGGCCGCCTTTTTCTTTGGCAATGCGCTGGTGGGCAGCTTCACCCAGTTTGGCCTTGATGAAGCCAAGCCGCGGCTGCTGTCGGCCCAGGGACTGGGCACGGCCTTGCAGAATGATCCGATGGCGCTGGCCAGCTGGTCATACAAGGGCCAGATGGCGCGCACCCAGACCTATTTGACCATGAGCGTGGACATGGCCCAGGGCGAACTGGCGCTGCACAACGACCGCCTGGCCATCGCCTGGCCCGGCGCCGGGCGCGAACCCAGTATCGAACGCGACAACCGCAAGATCCGCGAGGCTGCAACGGCGATCAAGGGCCAGTTCCTGCCCAATCCGCTGTGGACCGAGCCCATGGGCAAAAAGCTGGTGACCGTGCACCCGGTTGGCGGCTGCCGCATGGCCGAGGCGGCGGAACTGGGGGTGGTCAACTGGAAGGGCCAGGTGTTCACCGGCCGCGATTCCACGTCGGTGCATGACGGGCTGTATATCTGCTGCGGGGCCGTGATGCCCGCCGCCCTTGGGGTCAACCCGCTGCTCACCATCACGGCCTTTGCCGAACATGTGGCCGCGCAGATCGCCGCCGATCATGGCTGGACGATCGACTGGTCACGCCAGCCCGCCCGCCGCCTGCCCCCTCCGCCACCGGCGCCGCCCAGCCCCGATCCGGCCGAACCGGCCGGCAATGGCGTGCTGGATTGGCTGCGCCATCTTGGCAAGGCGCTGGAAGACGGCGCCATCGATGCGGCCAAGACGATCCTGAAGGATGTCATCAAGGATCACCCCGATCTGCTGAGCCCCAGTTTCCAGTTCACCGAAACCATGTCGGGCTGGGTCAGCCGGCATGATGTGCGCCACCCCGGCCCGGCCGATCAGCGCATTTCCGATGATTATGCCGTGGCGGCTGCCTGGGGCCAGTCGCGCGGGCACGGGATGGCATTCCGACTGACCATCGAGGCGGAGAGCCTCTATCAGCTGGCGACCGATCCCATGCACCCCGGCACCATCAGCGGCGAGGTCTCTTGCCCCGAACTGGCCGCAGAACCGATGCCGGTGCGCCACGGCACATTCAACCTGCTGTTCGCCGATCCCGATCATCCCGAACAATGGCTGATGACCTATGACATGGTTCTGGCGCGGCCAGAGGGGCCGTGCCGGTTCCGCGGCTTCAAGACCCTGCGCCAACGCGCCGGCAGCGACGCCTGGACCGACGTGACCACCCTGTTCATCACCGTGCACGATGGAGAGGATGGCAGCGGCAAGCTGTTGAGCCAGGGCATATTGAAACTGGATATCGAGGATCTGATGTGGCAGGCGAGCTCCGCCAAGCTGCTGCCGAAAAACCTGATTTCGGATGTGGTGGACGAGGTGGAGGCCGCGCGTTCGGCCATCGACCTTTACTATCTCGCCAAGCTAGGCGCCTTTTTCGCCATCACCCTGTTCCGCGCCTATGGCGGCGTGCTCTCGGACCTGGAAAACTTCATCGCCCAGGATCGCACCGGCCCTGAGCGCCCGCACCGGGCCCTGGCGCTGCCGGCGCCGATCAGCATCGCCTATGATCTTGGCGACGGGTTCAGCAACCGGCTCACCCGCTATCAGGGTGGCAGCAAGGGGCCGGTGATCGTTGCCCCCGGCTTTTCGATCCGGGCCGCCAGCTATGCGCTGGACACGGTTGATCACAATTTTGCCGAAGCGCTGGTGGCAGCCGGCTATGATGTCTGGCTGTTCGATTATCGCGCCAGCCCCGATAGCGGCACGGCTGGCACCCCGCCCTTCACCATCGATGATATTGCCCGTGTCGATTGGCCGGCGGCCGTTGCACGGGTGCAGCAGGAAACCGGCAAGGCCGATGTGCAGGTGGTGGCGCATTGCATTTCCTGCGTGTCGCTGATGATGGCGCTGGCCGCCGGGCTGAAGGGGGTGCGGCACCTGGTGGCGTCGCAGTTCACGATGCATCCGATCAGCAACTGGTTCAATTATGTGAAGGCCGATCTAGGCGTTGCCCAGTTGTTGTCAGGCGTGTCGCAGCTGAAGGGCAGTTTCAACTTCCAGCCCGGTGACAGTCTGGACGACCGGGTGATCGATTTCGCCGCCTGGAACCTGCCGGTGCCCGATGGCGAGGAATGCAACAATCCTGCCTGTCGCCGGGTGTTTGCAGTCTATGGCCCCAGCTATGCCCATGCCCAGCTCAACCGCTGGACCCACACATGCATCAGCGACTGGTTCGGCCCGGTTTCGATCAAGCCGTTTGAACAGCTGCAGCTGATGCTGCGGGCCGGCAAGGCGGTGAACGCCGAGGGCAAGAATATCTATGTCACGCCCGAAGGTGCGCGCAACCTGGCGCTGCCGATCAGTTTCCTGGCCGGGGCCAGCAGCCAGATCTTCTACCCGGAAACCGCCCAGCGCACCCGGCGCTGGCTCAGCGACATCAACGGGCCGGGGCTTTACACGATGAAGATGATCAAGGGCTATGCCCATATGGATCTGTTCATCGGCAAGACTGCCGCCGCCGATGTGTTTCCCTGGATCATCGCCGAACTGGATCGCCATCAGACTGGAACGCCTTCATGAAACCGCTTGTTCTTGCCCTGTTGCTGGCCAGTGCAACCCCCGCGCTGGCCGATGAAGTGCTGTGGGATCGCCATGGCGTGCCCCACATCATCGCCGACAGCGAGGCCGGGGCCTTCAAGGGCTTTGGCTGGGCCCAGGCCGCCAGCCACGGCAATATCCTGCTCAAGATGTATGGCGAAAGCCGTGCGCGCGCGGCGGAATATTGGGGCCCGGAACACGCCGCGCTCGATCGCTACCTGATCGCGCATGATGTGCCGGAACGCGCCCAGGCCTGGTACAAGGCGCAGGCGCCCCAGATGCGCGCCAATCTTGATGCCTTCGCGGCCGGCATCAACGCCTGGATGGCCGCCCATCCCGATCATGTGCCGGCCGAACTGCGCCGCGTGCTGCCGATCACCGGGGTGGACGTGATGGCCCACGCCCATCGGCTGATGCAGTTCCTCTATGTCGCGCCCATGGGCCGCATGCTGTCGCCGCCATCGCGGCCCGGCCCGACCGGCCTTGGCGATGACGGCGGCTCCAACGGCTGGGCGGTGGCGCCCCGGCGCACGGTGGAGGGCGCGGCGATGCTGCTGGCCAATCCGCACCTGCCGTGGGCGCCCTCCCCGCTTACCTATTACGAGGCGCAGATCACGGCGCCGGGCTATAATGTCTATGGCGCTACCCAGGTCGGCTTGCCGGTGCTGCGCTTTGCCTTCAACAACGAGCTGGGCTTCACCAACACGGTCAACAACATGCTGGGCGCCACCCGCTATGCCCTCGTCGCCGATTGCTATGGTTATCGTCTGGATGGCAAGCGGCTGGCCTATCGCATGGTGAAGAAGGCGATGCTGATCCGCCAGAGCGATGGCAGTTTGAAGCGCGAAACCTGGGCGCAGCGGCACAGCGTGCACGGCCCGGTGTTCGAGGTGGAGGGAAAGCCGGTGGCGGTGCGCGTCGCGGGGCTGGACCGGCCCGGCGTGTTGCAGGCCTATCTCGACATGGGCAAGGCCAAGGATTTCAACGGCTTTGAAAGTGCCTTGAAGCGGTTGCAGATTCCCAGCTTCAACATCGTCTATGCCGACCGGGCCGGGCATGTGTTCCATATTTCCAACGGCATATTGCCCCGCCACAAGACGGGCGGCAGCCATGAATATTGGTCAGGCCTGGTGCCCGGCGACCGCAGCGCGCTGATTTCGACCGAGATCGAGCCGTATGACAGCCTGCCCAAGGCGCTCGATCCGCCCGGCGGCTTTGTGCAGAACGCCAATGACGTGCCCTGGGTGAACACCGTGCCGCGCGTGCTGAAGCCGGCGGATTTCCCGGCCCATGTGGCGGCAACGGAGCCGATGAGCCTGCGCGCCCAGATGTCGGCCCGGCTGCTGATGGGCGATGACCGGTTGAGCTTTGCCGAATTCCAGCGCCGCAAGCTGACGACCACCAGCCTGATGGCCGAGCGGTTGAAAGGCCCGCTACTCGCCGCCAGCGCCGGCAGCGCCGATCCCGATGTCCGCGCTGCGCGTGACCTCTTGGCCGGGTGGGACAATCGCTTCGAGGCGGACAGCCGCGCTGCCATCCTGTTCGAGGAATGGGCACGGCGCTTTGCCGGTCCCGGCCTGTCAGACGAAGGCAATTATACGAAGCCGTGGACGCTGGAAGATCCGTTGAACACCCCGGCCGGCATCCGCGATGATGCCCAGGCGACCGCGATGCTGGCCGCAGCGGCGCAAGCGGTGAAGGCCCGCCACGGCCGCATCGATCCGCGCTATGGCGATGTCTCGCGCTTTGCTGCCGGCGAGGCTCTCTCCGTTCCCGGCCATGGCGGCGCCGGGCCGCTGGGCCTGTTCCGCACCATCAGCTGGGGGCCGTGGAAAGATGGCACGCGCGTGCCGGTGGCCGGCGAAACCTGGGTGAACTTGATCCAGTTCTCGACGCCGATGAAGGCGATTGCCACCATGAGCTATGGCAACAGCAGCCAGCCCGGCACCCCCCACCGCAGCGACCAGCTGGCGGCGCTGGGCGAAAAGCGCTTCCGGCAATTGTGGCTGACGCGGGATGAGGTGGAGCGGAACCTGGAGCGACGGGACGTGTATTGAGGGCCGGGTTCAATCCCCGACCAGCATGACCTGCACGTCGGCCAACCCCTCGCGCAGTTTGCGCACCTCGGCATATTCGGGCGAGTTCCAGAAGGCCAGGGCGGCTGCGCGGCTGGGCCATTCGGAGACGACGACCGAGGCGCCCTCCATGCCGTCCCCTTCCAGGCAGACGGCGCCCGGGGCGCGGATGACATAGCGGCCGCCATATTGTGCCACCAGCCTGGCAGCGGCGGGGCCATAGCCGGTGATGAACTTGTCCCGATCGTGGATGCGGGCGGTGATCACCAGCCAGGCGGTCATTTGGCGGCTCCTGCGATGTTGGTCAGCTCAGGCGGCGGGGCGAACTGGCGGTCGGTGATGGGCTGGCCGACCACAAAGCGTTGCCAATGCACCGTGTTCTGGCGCACGCCGTTGTAGAACAGGGTCACTTCGCGTGCCTGCAGCCAGCGCGGGTTCCTGCCCACCACGAAATCATCATAGACCCGCTCGTGCCAGCCGCGCGGGGTGGCAAAGCCCATGTAGCGGATGAAATGGCGCCGGGCGTCGATGCCGAACAGGGTGGCGACGCCGGCCGGATCGATCACCCGCACCATCTTGAGTGCGTGGCCGCCAATGTCGCGATCGGGCGCCCGTTCCAGCGTGAATCCCTGTTTCAGCGCCTGGCGGATGATGCCGAAGCCGAAATTCTCCGCCCAATATTTGTCGGCCTCGGCCTTCGGCACGATCCCCTTGTCGTTCCAGGTGGTGGCGCCGTCAAACCCCACCTCGAACAGCAACTTGCCCTTGATCGTCGCGGTGATCCGCAGCTTGCCATCGGCGGCGTGGGCGGCGGTGCGCCCCGCATCCATCGCCCGCCACATGCGATAATCATCAACATGGCGCACCGGGCCGGCGGCGGTGGGGCTGTAGAAATCGGCGCTGCCTTCCAGCACCAGGGTCTCCGGGTTCAGCCAGCGATCGCCGCCAGCCACTGCCACCGCGCGTTCGATGATGGCGCGCGGGGTTTCAGCCTCTACTGTGGCCGCAGCCATCACCAGCATGATCGACAGCATCAGCACCTCCCGCATTTCGACTATGGATTTGTCCGGACAAATTGGCAATACTAGCCGGCATGCTTGCCCTGCTCCTCGCTGCCGCCCTCGCCCCTGGGGTCTATACCAACGAGGATGACCATTATTTCGCGCGCGAACGGAATGACCCGGCGATCCCGGCCTGGACCGGGGTGGAGGTCGCCGCCGATGGCCGCTGGCGCCGGATCGACTGGCACGGCAAGGCGCTGACCGATTGGGCCACCGGCGACCCGCCCGGCCTTGCCCAGGGCGATGGCCGCATCAGCCTCAACACCGCCAGCGGGCAAGCCACCGTGGTGAAGAAGGGCGAGACCTTCACCTGCTGGATTTCCACCCTCAAGAACGCGAAAAAGCCTGACGGCAAGGACGATTGGACCTTTGCTGTCGCGCGACAATCAGGGTGAGAATGCGCGACAATCAA
>NZ_NOXT01000075.1 GCF_002251755.1 Sandarakinorhabdus cyanobacteriorum | reverse complement strand
TCGCCAACCCGAAATCACCCGGCCGGTGAATAATCCGGGCTTTATTCCGAAACCATCTTCCCCTGGTTGCTCGACAAGGCATTGGGCCATCCCAACATCATGCGGCGGCGGCAGGCGCTGGTGGGGCAGGCGGCGGGTGACGTGCTGGAGATCGGCTTTGGATCAGGGGCAACCCTGCCATTCTATGACCCGGCGAAGGTGACCAGCCTGACGGTGGTGGAGCCATCCGAAGGCATGAACCGGCGGGCGGCGGCGCACCTTGCGTCCGCACCGGTGCCGATCAAGTCCGTGCCCGGTGCCGGTGAGCGATTGAATTTTGCCGATGCCCGTTTCGACACGGTGGTGTGCTGCCTCACCCTGTGCAGCGTGCAGGACGTGGGCCAGGTGCTGGCCGAGGTGAAGCGGGTGCTGAAGCCGGGCGGGGCGTTTCTGTTCATGGAGCATGTGCTGTCGGACGATCCGGAGCGGCAGCGCTGGCAGCAGCGGCTGAACCCGGTGCAGCGGGTGGTGGGCGTGGGCTGCAACCTCAACCGTGCGTCAGCCGAGATGGTGAAGGCGGCGGGGTTCCGGCTGGACCCGATGCCGGTTCAGGAGGAGGAGCGGGCGTTTGGCGCGCTGAAGACACTCACGCCGCTGGTGATGGGCTGCGCCATCAACGCTTAGGCTGACCGGCAGCAGCGGGCGGCAGGGCTGGTGCGGGCGGCGGAGGTGGCGCGTCGTCGGCCGGATCGGCAAAGGGATCGGCTTCGGCCGGCAGATTGCCATCGAACAATTGCAGCCGCCGCCGCTGCAGATAGGCGGAGCGGGCGAGGGCATAATCATCCAGGCTGTCGGCCAGCAGCTTGTCGGCGCCGGTTTCGATCAGCGTGTTGCGGAAATTGATGATGCGCCCGGCCGACATGGCGATGCGCACATCCCAGCCGGGCCGCAGCCAGGCATTGCGGGTGAAATCGGCGGGATCGACGAAGACATCCACCGGCGTCATCAGGCCATCGCGCAGGGTGGAGGGGCCGAACAGCGGCAGCACCAGGTAGGGGCCGGATTTGACGCCCCAGCGCGCCAGCGTCTGGCCGAAATCCTCCGGCTCCTTTGGGCGGCCAAGATCGGTGGCCACTTCGGCGACGCCGCCGACGCCCAGCGTGGTGTTGAGGATGAAGCGATCAACCGTGCGGAAGGCCTGGGCGATCTTGCCCTGCAAAAGACTGTTGGCGAAATTGGCCGGCTCGCCATAATTGCCATAGGCGTTGGCAACGGCGGTGCGTGCCGGCTTGGGCACGACGGCGCGATAACCGGTGGCGATGGGTTTCACCACCCAGCGGTCCAGCCGTTTGTTGAAGGCGAAGACCCGGCGATTGGATTTTTCCCAGGGGTCGGCCTCTGCCCGCGACAGATCGGTGCTGCCGGTGGTGGCGCAACCGGCGAGCAGGAGCAGCAGCAACGCGGGGGCGGCGATGCGGATCATGGCTCCTGCTTGGCATGGGCTTGACCGGGCGGCAACCGGCTTGACGGATATAAAGATAACTTTATATGCCATGGGCCATGGACATGCTCCTCGCCATTTTTCGTGCCCTGGGGGATCCCAGCCGGCTGCGCATCCTGATGCTGGTGCGCGGGCTGGATCTGGCGGTGGGGGAGATTGCCCGCGTGCTGCAGCAGAGCCAGCCACGCGTTTCCCGCCATTTGCGCATCCTGGCCGAAGCCGGGCTGGTGGAGCGGGTGAAGGAAGGCGCCTGGGTGTTCGTGCGCCTGGGGCCAGCGGCGGTGACGGCGCCGGTGCTGACGGCGGTGGATGCGCTGGCCGGCGCCGATGTGGCGGCGAGCGACCGCGAACGGCTGGCAGTGGTGCGGGCCGAACGCCGCGCTGCGGTGGAGGCCTGGTTCAACGATCATGCCGATGGCTGGGAGCAGGAGCGTTCGCTGTTCAGCCGGGAAGCCGGTGTGGAGGCGGCGATTGTTGCGGCGCTGGGCGGCGCTGCGGCGCGGCTGGGCGATCTGGTGGATGTGGGCACCGGCACCGGGCGGATGATCGAGTTGCTGGGCGGGCAGGCGGCGAGTGCGCTGGGGCTGGACCGCAGCCCGGAAATGCTGCGCATTGCCCGCAGCCGGCTGGAGGCGGCCGGGCTGGCCCAGGCCCGGGTGCAGGCCGGAGACATGTATGCGCTGCCGCTGGGCGATGCCGCAGCCGATACGATCGTGCTGCACCAGGTGCTGCATTTTGCCGATGATCCCGCCGCCGTGCTGGCCGAAGCCGCGCGGGTGCTGCGCCCCGGTGGCCGCTTGCTGGTGGTGGATCTGATGCCGCACGACCGCGAGGCGCTGCGCGACGAGCGCCGGCATGTGCGCCTGGGCTTTGCCGACGAGGCGGTGCTGGGCTGGCTGGCGGCGGCGGGCTGTGACGCTGCGGTGGCGCAGCGGCTGCCGGCCGATGTGGCGGGACAATTGGGGGTGACCCTGTGGCTGGGAACCAGATTGCCATGTTGACCTTGAACCAGATGCAGGAAGCGGCGCGCGCCATTGGTGGCCCGCTCTATGCCGATCTGCCGGGCGACCTGGCGGTGAGCTTTGAATTTTTCCCGCCCAAGACACCGGCCATGCAGGACAGCCTGTGGCAGGCGGTGGAAACCCTGGTGCCGCTGGGCCCGCGCTTCTTCTCGGTCACCTATGGCGCCGGCGGTTCAACGCGGGAGCGCACCCATGCCACCGTGGCGCGGATCGTGGCCGAAACGCCCACCCCGGCCGCCGCGCATCTGACCTGCGTGAACGCCACCGCGGCCGAGCTGGACGCGATTGCCGATGATTATTGGGCGGCCGGCGTGCGCCATATCGTGGCGCTGCGCGGTGACCCGCCGGGCGGGCAGGCGCGCTTTGAACCGGTGCCGGGCGGCCATGCCAGCGCCGCCGATCTGGTGAAGGCGTTGAAGCGCCGGCATGATTTCGAGGTTTCGGTGAGCTGTTACCCGGAGGTGCACCCGGAAGCGGCGAGCCCGGCGGCCGATCTGGAGGCGCTGAAGGCCAAGATCGATGCCGGGGCGAGCCGGGCGATCAGCCAGTTCTTCTTCGAGCCTGACACCTATTTCCGCTTCCGCGACGCCGTGGCGGCGGCGGGCCTCAAGGTGGAGCTGGTGCCGGGCATCCTGCCGGTGAGCAATTTTGCCAATCTGCAGAAAATGGCTGCCAGTTGCGGCACCCATCTGCCCGACTGGATGGGCCGGCTGTTTGCCGGGCTGGACGACAAGCCGGCCGCGCGCCAGCTGGTGGCTGCCACCGTGTCCGCCGAAATGGCCCGCCGGCTGTATGCGGGCGGCGTGCGGCATTTCCATTTCTACACGCTCAATCGCGCCGAATTGTCCTACGCCATCTGCCATCTGCTGGGCGTGCGACCGGTGCTGGAGGCCCAATGACCAATCCTGCCGAAACCCTGCGCGCGGCCGCTGCCAGCCGCATATTGGTGAAGGATGGCCCCTATGGCACTGCCATCCAGGCCCTGGGGCTGACCGCGGCCGATTATGCCGGTGGCATCGCGAGCAACCATGATCAGAAGGGCAACAACGACCTGTTGAACCTGACCCAGCCGCAAGCGATTGCCGGCATCTGCGATGCCTATATCGCGGCGGGCGCCGATCTTCTGGCCACCAACACGTTCAACGCCAACCGCATCAGCCAGGCCGATTATGGCATGGAAGACAAGGTGCGCGAGATCAACCTGGCCGCCGCCCGCGTGATCCGGGAACGGGTGGACGCAGCGACCGCGCTGGATGGCCGGCCACGCTGGGTGGCGGGCAGCCTGGGGCCGACAAACAAGACGCTCTCCCTCAGCCCCCGCGTGTCTGATCCGGGTTATCGCGAGGTCACGTTCGATGGTGTGAAGGACGTGTATCGCGAGCAGATCGAGGCGCTGCTCGATGGCGGGGTGGACTTCATCCTGATCGAGACCGTGTTCGACACGCTGAACGCCAAGGCCGCCGCCTTTGCCGCTGCCGAGGCTGGCGATGCCCGTGGCCGCGATGTGCCGGTGATGCTGTCGATGACGCTGACCGACCTTTCCGGCCGCAACCTGTCGGGGCAGACGGTGGAGGCCTTCTGGCACTCGATCCGCCATGTGAAGCCGGTGGCGGTGGGGCTGAATTGCTCGTTCGGCGCCACCGAACTGCGCAGCCATGTGCAGGCGCTGGCGCGCGTGGCCGACACGCTGATCATGACCTATCCCAACGCCGGCCTGCCCAATGATCTGGGCGCCTATGACGAGCAGCCGGAGACCACGGCGGGCTTCATCCGCGGCTGGGCCGAGGAAGGCCTGGTGAACATCGTGGGCGGATGCTGCGGCAACACGCCGGCGCATATCGCCGCCATGGCGCGCCAGGTGGCCGGGTTGCCGGCGCGGGCGGTGCCGGCAGCAGCGCCGGCGTTGCGGCTTTCGGGCCTCGAGGCACACAGGTTTGCCGCATGACCACCGCCAGTTTCATCAATATCGGGGAACGCACCAACGTCACCGGTTCGGCGGCGTTCAAGAAGCTGATCCTGAACGGCGATTACACCGCTGCCGTGGAGGTCGCGCGCCAACAGGTGGAAAATGGCGCCCAGATCATCGATGTGAACATGGATGAAGGCCTGCTCGACAGCGAGGCCGCCATGGTCACCTTCCTCAACCTGATCGCCGCCGAGCCGGACATCGCCCGCGTGCCGGTGATGGTCGACAGCTCGAAATGGAGCGTGATCGAGGCGGGCCTCAAGTGCCTCGCCGGCAAGGGGATCGTCAATTCGATCAGCATGAAGGAAGGTGAGGCGCCGTTCCTGGAGCAGGCGCGGCTGTGCCTGCGCTATGGCGCGGCGGTGGTGGTGATGGCCTTTGACGAGGTGGGCCAGGCCGACACGGCAGCGCGCAAGGTGGAAATCTGCGAGCGGGCCTACCGGCTGCTCACCGGCATCGGCTTCCCGCCGGAAGACATCATCTTTGATCCCAACATCTTCGCGGTGGCGACGGGGATCGAGGAGCACAACAATTACGGCGTCGATTTCATCGAGGCCACGCGGGAGATCAGGCGGCGTTGCCCGCACGCGCATGTGAGCGGCGGGGTGTCGAACCTGTCGTTCAGTTTCCGCGGCAATGAACCGGTGCGCCGGGCCATGCATTCGGTGTTCCTCTTTCACGCCATTGCCGCCGGCATGGACATGGGCATCGTCAACGCCGGGCAGCTTGATGTCTATGACGCCATTGACCCGGAGCTTCGCGACCTCGTCGAGGACGTCGTCCTCAACCGCCGGCCCGATGCCACCGACCGGCTGCTGGCCGCCGCCGACAGGTTCAAGGGCGGCCCTGCCAAGGCGGCTGACCCGGCCGCCGAGGAGTGGCGCGGCTGGCCGGTGGAAAAGCGGCTGGAACATGCGCTGGTCAAGGGCATCGACGCCTTTGTCGAGGCTGACACGGAAGAAGCGCGCCTCACCGTCGCGCGGCCCATCGAGGTGATCGAAGGCCCGTTGATGGCCGGCATGAACGTGGTGGGGGACCTGTTCGGCGCCGGCAAGATGTTCCTGCCGCAGGTGGTGAAATCGGCCCGCGTGATGAAGAAGGCGGTGGCCGTGCTGCTGCCTTATATCGAGGCGGAAAAACAGGTCGGCAGTTCGACCAAGGGCCGCATCATCATGGCGACCGTGAAGGGCGATGTGCACGATATCGGCAAGAACATCGTGGGCGTCGTGCTCCAGTGCAACAATTTCGAGGTGATTGACCTGGGCGTGATGGTGCCGGCGCAGACCATCCTGGATGCCGCGGTGAAGCATCAGGCCGACATGATCGGGCTGTCGGGCCTGATCACCCCCAGCCTCGACGAAATGGTGCATGTCGCCAGCGAGATGCAGCGCATTGGGATGACCATGCCGCTGCTGATCGGCGGGGCGACCACCAGCCGGGTGCACACCGCGCTCCGCATCGCGCCGGCCTATGCCGGCCCGGTCGTGCATGTGCTGGATGCCAGCCGTGCCGTGGGGGTGGCGGGGACGCTGGTTTCGGACACGCTGAAGGATGATTTTGTCACCGAAACCGCGGCCGAATATGAGAATATCCGCGCGGCGCGGGCCGGTTCGGGCCAATCGGCGCTGGTGCCGCTGGATGCGGCGCGCGCCAATGGCTTTGTGCCCGATTTCGCCGCGCATCCGCCGGTGCAGCCCAGGTTCACCGGCACGATGACCATCGATGATGTGACGGTGGACACGCTGATCCCCTATATCGACTGGACGCCGTTTTTCCGCGCCTGGGAACTGCACGGCAATTATCCGGCGATCCTGACCGACGCGGTGGTGGGGGCCAGCGCCAGCAGCCTGTTTGCCGATGCCCAGGCCATGCTGGCCCGCATCGCCGCGGAAAACTGGCTGCGGCCCAAGGGCGTCGTGGCGATCTGGCCGGTGCGGCGGGATGGCGATGATGTCGTGCTGTTTGGCGATGAACGCCGCAGCGCCGAAATTGCCCGCCTGCCGTTCCTGCGCCAGCAGATCGCCAAGCGGGAGGGCCGGGCCAACATGTGCCTGGCTGATTTCATCCACCCTGAGGCCGACTGGCTGGGCGGCTTTGCCGTGCAGGCCGGCGACGGCATTGATGAACAGCTCGCCCGCTTCAAGGCGGCCCATGATGATTACAACGACATCTTGCTGAAGGCGCTGGCCGACCGGCTGGCCGAGGCTTTTGCCGAATATCTGCACGAGCGGGTGCGCCGCGAAATCTGGGGGCATGAGCTGGGCAACCGGATGTCGAACGAGGATCTGATCCGCGAGCGTTACACCGGCATCCGCCCGGCGCCCGGCTATCCGGCTTGTCCGGAACACAGTCTGAAGCGGCGGCTGTTCGATCTGATGCAGGTGGAGACCCGTGCCGGCATCACCCTGACCGACAGTTTCGCCATGCTGCCGACGGCGGCGGTTTCCGGCTTTTATTTCGCCCATCCGCAAAGCGCCTATTTCGGCGTGGCCCGCGTGGGCGAGGACCAGCTGGCGGATTATGCCCGCCGGCTGGGCGTGAGCCGCGAACGGGCGGTGCAGCTGCTGCGGCCAAATCTGGACTAGGCAGCGGGCGGGGGGCAACGTAACGGGAGCGGCCGAACCCCCCGTGACTGCTGCCGCCGCCTCCTTCCTTGCCCCCACCGGCCTGTGGCCGGAACGGCGGCGCGTGCCGGTGCTGGCGGCGGTCATCGCGCTGCATGTGCTGTTGCTGCTGCTGTTGCTGTGGCTGGCGCCGCCGCAGCCCAAGGGCAAGCCGGGATCAGGATCGATGGTGGCGGTGAACATCGCCGCGCCGATGCCGCAGCGCGCCCGGCCGCAGGTGCAGCCCAAACCCCGCGTCACCCCACCGCGCGCCGCACCCCAGCCCGAGGTGATCGTGCAGGTGCCCGACGCGCCGCCGGCCAAATGGAGCTTTGGCGATCCGGCGCTGCGCGGCTTTGACCTGCGCAAGCTGGAACGGGCCGAGCCCCAGGCCGCCCAACTGGCCGGTGCCAATCTGCCCAACACGCCGGTGGTGGGTGTGGCGCCGGATGGATCAAAACTCTATGCCGCCGAATGGCAGCGCGAACCCACCGATGCCGAATTGGCCTTTTACATCAAGGGCAAGGGCCGCCCCGGCGCCTATGGCCTGATCGCCTGCCGCACCGCGCCGCGGTTCAAGGTGGAAGATTGCAAGGCCATCGGCGAGACCCCGGGCACTGGCCTTGGCTATGCCGTGCAGGAAGCCGCCTGGCAGTTCCGGGTGAAGCCGCCACGGGTGGACGGCGAGTATCTGGTGGGCACCTGGGTGAGCATAAGGATCGATATTCGGCCAGGGGAATGAGGATATTGACCGGCACCGACAGTTTGCTAAACAAGGCTTCGGCCTGTATCGGGCCTTGGCAAGGGGGCATAAATGATCCGGAATTTGTTTGCTGCAGCACTTCTTGCTGGCAGCGCAACGATGGCGAACGCGGCGAGTTGGAATTTTACCTATGTCACTGGCGTCGGCGTGCTCAGCGGCCAGTTGACGGGTACCCTGCAGGGTGACAACAACACTATCCTGATTTCTTCAGTTGATGCCGCCGCCTTCAACGCCGTTCCAGGCCCTTCCTTGCCATATGTCTATTCTTTGACCGGTTTTTCTTTGGGAAATCTCGGTGCGGCGCCGTTCACTTCGATTGATGGGTCCGTGCAGGACTTCCTTGCCTGCCTGCAATCGAATTGCGATGCAGAAGGGTTTTATTTCGACACGTCCCAGATTTTTGGACGTCCCGATTATACGGGCGGAATCAGTTTTGGGCAGATTTCTTCGCTGTACAATCAGAGCAACTGGAGCATCGTTCCGGCCACGACGGGCGCGGTACCGGAGCCGTCAAGCTGGGCGATGTTGATCGCCGGCTTTGGTCTGGTAGGTGCGGTGGCGCGCCGCCGGCAGACGGTGGCCCGCGCTGCCTGAGTCCATCCGCGATTGCAGATTGGCGGCACCGGCCAGCCCATGGCCGGTGCCGCTTTTGCGTCTATACGGCGTCACACCATCGTTGCCCGCACCTTGGCGGCATCGATCAGGGTGATCGTGCTGGAGGCCTTGGCCAGCACCTTGCCCTCGGGCGTCGTCAGCCGGCCTTCGGCGAAGATGGTGCGGCCGCCGGCCTTTTCGATCCAGGCTTCGGCCAGCACACGGCCGGGATTGGCCGGCGCGAAGAAGCTGACCTTGAGCTCAAGGCTGATCGGCACCCGGTCAAAGCCGTGCTGCGCCATCACGGCGTGGGCCATGGCGGCATCGATCCAGCCGGACACGAAACCGCCCTGCGCCACGCCGCCCGAATGGCACATGGCGGGCAACACTTCATATTCGATCACCGCGTGGCCGGGATCGAAACGGACGATGCGGCGCTGGGCCAGGCTGTCGGGCAGAGAGCCCGGCGGGCCGGTGTCGGGCGGCTGGTTCATGCAGGTTTCCCGATCTTGTCTTGTGTTTTCGTGTCGAAATCGCTGGCGTCGTGGCGTTCGTGCAACTGGCTCGAAGGCTCCCCGAACACGCGGTTGACCATGCGGCCGCGCTTCACCGCCGGGCGCTCGCCAATCGCCCGCGTCCAGCGGATCACATTGGTGTAGCCCGACACCTCGAGGAACTCGCCAGCCTCATAGAGCAGACCCAGGCTGAGCGCGCCATACCAGGGCCAGATTGCCATGTCGGCAATGCTGTATTCGGGCCCGGCCATATATTCGTGGGTGGCCAGATGCCGGTCGAGCACGTCCAGCTGCCGCTTCACCTCCATGGCATAGCGGTTGATCGGATATTCCTGCTTGGTGGGGGCATAGGCATAGAAATGGCCGAAGCCGCCGCCGAGGATCGGAGCCGAACCCATCTGCCAGAACAGCCAGCACAGCGCCTCGGTGCGGGCGTGATGGTCCGTCGGCAGGAAGGCGCCGAATTTCTCAGCGAGATAGAGCAGCATGGCGCTGCTTTCGAACAGGCGGGTGGGCGGGTCGGTCGAGCGGTCGACCATGGCCGGGATCTTGCTGTTGGGGTTCACGTCGACAAAGCCGGAGCCGAACTGGTCGCCGGTGCCGATGTTGATCAGCCAGGCATCATATTCTGCGCCGGCATGGCCCAGCGCCAGCAGCTCTTCCAGCATGACCGTCACCTTGACGCCATTGGGCGTGCCGAGGCTGTAGAGCTGGAAGGGATGCTTGCCGACCGGCAGCGCCTTGTCGTGGGTGGGGCCGGCGATGGGGCGGTTGATGTTGGCAAAGCGGCCGCCAAAGCCCTTGTCCCACGTCCACACCTTGGGGGGGATATAATCGCTCATGCGCTGATCTCCTTTGCTGGCTGTTGTGGGCCGGGCGCGGCGGCTTGCCAAGCCATCAGCATGGGGAGAAAATCTTGGGGCGAGGCAAGATGGAGTGGGACGGCGATGGCAGACATCAGCATAGCCAAGGAAGACGGGCCGCGCCGTGGCCGCTATGTGGCGCGGGTGGCCGGCATTGATGCCGAGGCCGAACTGGTCTTCACCCACCGTGGCCCCGGCCTGATCAGCGCCGATCACACCGGCGCGCCGGATGCCCTGCGCGGCACCGGGGCGGCGAAGGCGCTGGTCGACGCGCTGATTGCGGACGCGCGGGCGACGCCGTTCCGCATCATTCCGATCTGCCCCTATGTGCGGGCGCTATATGCGAAAAATCCCGACTGGCAGGATGTGATGACCCTGGCACCGGGCGAGGCGCCCTGACTTTCAACCGGCGTGGCGGCCGAGCAGGAAGGCGCGCTCGGCCGGATCCTGGGACAGGCCGGCGGCGCGCACCGCAGCGTCGCGGGCGGCGGCGCCATCGCCCAGGGCCGCCAGCGCATCGGCGCGCGCCGCCCACCAGGGCTGGTGATCGCGGCACCGTTCGGCAAGTGCATCAAGCGCGGCCAGCGCGGCCGCGGCGGCGCCAGCGGCGGTGAGGGCGGCGGCGCGGGCGATGGCCGCCCCGATGCTGGGCGCGATGGCCAGCAAGCGGTCATAAAGCCCGATCAGCGGCAGCGACAGATCGGCGCCGGTGAAACGTTGCTGATGGTGCAGCGACTGGATGGCGGCTTCGAGCTGGAAGCGCCCGGGTTGGCCCATGGCGGCGGCGCGGCGCAGCGCGGCCTCGCCCTCACGCACCAGATCGCGATCCCAGCGCCGCACATCCTGCCGGTCGAGCGGGACATAGGCCCCGTGCGCATCGCGGCGGGCCGGGCGCCGCGCCTCGCACAGGGCGATGAGGGCGAGGAGGCCGGCGGCTTCGGCATCATCGGGGGCGAGGCCGGTGACCAGCCGGGCGAGGAACAGGGCTTCGGCGGCGAGATCATTGCCGGTGGGCGCGGCATCGCCCCAGCCGGCGCCATAGGCGGCATAGATGGCGGTGCGGATGGCGGCGAGGCGGGCCGGGCGCTGTTCCGGCGGCGGCACGGCAAAGGCGATGCCGGCATCGCGGATGCGGGCCTTGGCCCTGACCAGCGCCTGGCCCATGGCAGCCGGAGAGACGAGGAAGGCTGCAGCGATGCGGGCGGCATCGAGGCCCAGCACCACCTGCAGCATCAGCGGCGCCTGGATGCGTGGCGTGATCGCCGGGTGGGTACAGACGAACAGCAGCTTCAGCCGTTCATCGGGCAGATCGGGGGCCGGCGTGTCGGCGCGTTCATCATCCAGCAGGGCCAGCGCCGGTTCGGCCGCCAGCGCGGTGGCGGCGCGGGCGCGGCGATGGCCGAGTTCGCGGCGGGCCACGGTGAGCAGCCAGGCATCGGGGTTGGCCGGCACGCCATCATCGGGCCAGCGCGCCAGCGCCCGGGCCAGCGCGGTGGCCAGCGCATCTTCGGCTGCCGCAAGATCGCGGCTGTCGCGGGCGAGCAGGGCGACCAGCCGGCCATAGGCGGTGCGCGCCGCCGCTTCGGCCGCACGATGGGCAGCGGAAGCGGCGGGCGTCATGGTCAAGGGCCGGGGTGTCAGGCCGCCGGCGGCGGCAGGGTGGGGCGCACCTCCACCGAACCGGCGCCGGCGCAGGGCGCACGGGCGGCCCAGGCCAGGGCGGCATCGAGATCGGCCACCTCGATCACCACAAAGCCGCCCAGCTTTTCGCGGGTGTCGGCAAAGGGGCCATCTTCCACCTGCCATTCGCCACCGGCGATGCGCAGGGTGGTGGCGGTGGTGGGCGGCAGCAGGCCGGCACCGCCGCGCATGATGCCGGCGGCACCCATGGCGCCCATATAGGCATCCCAGGCGCCCCAATAGGCGCTGGTATCGTTGTCGCGCCGGGCCAGCTCGGCGGCGGTTTCATGATAGATGAGGGCATATTGCATCGGTCGTGCTCCATCGGTGAACGCGGACCATGATGGCCGGTTCGCCCTGATGAGCCGCGAGCATCGCCCAAACAGACAGGCGGCAACAGATTTTTTTGGCGCGGTCGCTTGTGCCGGGCTGCTGATGTGGCATCCTGCCAAAAAATACAGGGGGGATGGACGATGCGGCAATCATGGGCGGCGATGGCGTTGGCACTGTGGCCGGCAGGGGTGGCGGCCCAGCCAGTATCGGGGCAGCCAGTATCGGGGCAGGGCGATGTGCGCATCACCGTCTATGCCGATCAGGCGCTGGTGGAGGATCGCCGCAGCCTCAATCTGCCGGCCGGGATCAGCCGGCAGGAATTCCCCGACGTGTCGGCCACCATCCGGCCCGAGACGGTGACGCTGGGCGGCACCGGCATCGAGGTGGTGGAGCAGAATTTCGATTATGACCTGCTGTCGCCCGACAGCCTGATGCGGAAAGCCGAAGGGCAGAGCATCACCCTGGTGCGCACCAACCAGGCCACCGGCGCCGAAACGAAGGACAGCGCAAAGGTGCTGGCGGTGAATGGCGGTGTGGTGCTGGAAACCGGCGGGCATGTGGAAATCTTGCGCGATGATGGCCTGCCGGTCCGGGTGATCTTTGATCGCATTCCGCCCAATCTGCGCGCCCGGCCCACCTTGTCGGTCACGCTGGACGCCGCCAGGGCCGGGGTGCAGCCGGTGACCTTGAGCTACCTGACCAGCGGGTTGGCGTGGAAGGCGGATTATGTCGGCCTGTTTGACGAGGCCAGGGGCCAGATGGACCTGCAGGGCTGGGTGACATTGACCAACAGCACCGGCACCGAATTTCGCGATGCGCAGCTGACGCTGGCAGCGGGTGACCTGATGAAGCTGCAGCAGCCGCGCCGGCGCAATGCCAACCAATATGGCGCGTCGCGCCCCGGCGATGGCGAGAGCAATGAGCAGGCGGTGGGTGATCTTTATCTTTATCCCCTTGCCGCGCGCACCACCGTGGCCAGCAACCAGAAGAAGCAGGTGAGCTTCCTTGATGCTGCCGGCGTGGCGGCGAAGCGGCTCTATCGCTTTGATTGTGACTGGCTGTGCGAGGCGGACGAAGCCCAGGCGGTGACCAGCATCCTCTATTTCGGCACCGGTTCGAAGGGCGGGCTTGGCCGCGCGCTGCCGGCCGGGATCGTGCGGGTCTATATGCGCGACGCCGGTGGCAAGACCCGCTTTGTCGGCGAGAACCGCATCGAGCACACCACGGCCGGATCGGATGTGGAACTGCCCACCGCGCTGGCCTTTGACGTGAAGCTGCGGCCGGTGGTGGTGAAGCGCGAACGCATCACCGCCCAGGACTGGGAGAATGCCGCCCAATATCGCATCGTCGAGAATGGCGCGGTGCAGACGGTGACGGTGCAGCGCCAGCGCGAATTCTATCGCACCCAGATGAAGTTCATCGTCACCAACGCCCGGCCACAAGCGGTGACGGTGGAACTGCGCCAGACCGGCCTGCAGGGCTGGCGCGAGGCGACCCGCATCACCGCGGAAAGCATAAAGGGCAGCCAGGATCGCAGCGACGTGCGCGAATGGCAGGTGCCGGTGCCGGCGCGCGGCACGGCCGAACTGAACGTCACCTATCTCACCGCCTTCTAGATGCTGGCCGCGATCGCCCTGGCGCTGGCACCGATCGTGGTGTCGGCGGCGCCGCAGGAGACGGCCATCACCTTCTATCGCGATCCCGAGCGGGCCGCCGGGGCGGTGATGGACATGGACCCGAACAGCGAGGAGCCGCTGAACGGCTTTGCCCTGCTGGAAGAGGTGCGCGAGGTGACCGTGCCGGCCGGCCGGGTGACGTTGCGGCTGGAAGGGGTGGCGGGCAGCATCGTGCCGCAGAGCGCGCTGCTGTATGACATCACGGCGGGAGAGAAGAATTTCGATGCCCGGCTGTTGTCTCAGCGCGGGCTGATCGATGGCTTTGCCGGCCAGCGGGTGACGGTCCGCCGGGCCGATCCGGTGACGGGCAAGCCGGTGGAGGACGCCGGCACCATCCTGTCGGGCGCCGATGCGCTGGTGCTGAAGACGGCGCGCGGCGTGGAGGCGGTGCAGTGTGAGGGCAGCCTCAACACATTGCTGTTCCCCGGCCGGCCAGTGGACCTGACGGCGAAGCCGACTTTGTCGGTGGAGTTGCCGGCGAGCAACACGGGCGGCGCGCTGCGGCTGCGCCTGGTGTATCTGGCGGGCAATTTTGACTGGCAGGCCGATTATGTCGGCACCTTCTCGGCCGATGGCCGCCGCCTCGCGCTGTCCTCCTGGCTCACGCTGGGCAGCCGTGATCGCACCCGCTTTGAACGGGCGCAGGTGAGTGCCATTGCCGGCATGATCAAGCGCGCCGCGCCCACCGATGCGGAGGAAGAGGCGGCCGAGCGGGAGCGCGAGGCCGATCCCTATGCGCCGGACAATATTGCCGTGTCGGCCGGCTGCTGGCCGCTGGGCCGCACCGCCGCGGCGCGCGGGCATGCGCCGCTGTTCACGCCACGGCCCTATGGCACGGTGGAGGCGCCGATTGCGGTGCGGATGGGCGGTGGCTGGGGCGGCTGGGGCGCCGCCAGCGAATGCGGCGAAGACGAGGACGGCGAGAGCAGCTGCGACGACATCGTGGTGACCGGCATGCGCCGCGCCGATCAGAGCGATGTTGGCGATGCCAAGCTCTACACGCTGCAGCATCGCAGCGACATTGGCGCGCGCAGCATCAAGCAGGTGCGCTTCCTGGATGACCGGGTGCTGAAAGGCGAATTTCTGCACCACGCCGTCTATCGCGGCGACTATGTCGATGATGCGAAATATAGTTACCGACTGGTCAACGACAAGGCGAGCGGGCTGGGCGAACCGCTGCCGCGCGGCCGCATCGCGCTGTTTCAGGACACGCCGCTGGGCCGCCACCCGATCGGCGAAGTGCCGGTGAAGGAAAAGGCGGTGGGCGAACGGCTGGATATCGATCTGCCCGATGCCGGCGGCGATGACGTGGATTTTGATGCGGACGAGGATGACGGGCCGGACGGATCGAACTGGAGCCGCGTGACGCTGACCGTCCGCAACGATGGCGACCGGCCGATCACCGCCGAAGTGGAATTTGCCGACACCGCCGAACACACGCTCGGCCGCTTTTCCCGCCGGCTCGAACAGCGCGATGGCCGGCCGGTTTGGCGGGTGGTGGTGCCGCCGGAAAAGGAACGCACGATCCGCTTCCGCCGCACCGAACTGCCGGAGCGGGCGGATTATTGAGCCGCGAGGTCGCGCAGTTGGCGGCGCGTGCACTCGTCGGCCGGGAACAATGCTTCCACCTCGATCCCGGCAGTGAGGGCCTGATCGGCACCCAGAAAACCTGCGGTGGCGGCGATGAAGGCCCAGCGGGCCCCGGCGAGGCGATAGGTTTCCGCAATGACACCCAGATCGCTGGCGCGCGGCAGGCTGGTGCCATGGCGCTGCACGATGGGATAGTGGCGAACGCGGGCCAGGGTGGCGGCAGCAGCAGGCTGGCTGGCGGCGGCGCGTTGCAGGCGGCGGATCAGCGCTGGCACCAACTGGTCGGGTGCGGTCATGGCATTGGCAAGGCCATCGGGGTGCAGCACCAGGTCATGGATATTGCCCGCCACGGCCGGCGGGATCGGCGGGGCCTGGCGCAGCAGCCGTTCGAACGTCGGGTTGCGCGCCAGGATGGCGCCGCCGGCATCCAGCACATAGGCCGGCACATCGGCCCACGCCTCCAGCATCTGGGCGGTGATGGCGCGCAGCCGGGCCAGCGCCGGGGCCTGCCATTCCAACCCGGTTGCGGGCGGGGCGAGGCCGGCCGCAGCGACCAGTTCGGCCGCTTCGGCGGTGGACAGGGCCAACGCCGCGACCAGTTTCGGCAAGGCACGCGCGCCAGGCCGGGCCTGGCCGGTTTCCAGGAAGCAGATGTGGCGTTGCGACAGGCCCGCCATACCGGCCAGCGCCTGTTGCGACAGCCGCCGCTGCCGCCGCAGCCGTTGCAGGGCAAAGTCCGGCGCATCCATGGCATGACCTCAAGGTAATCGATCCGGTAACCTCAAACTGGCAAGCAAGGCCCGCCAATGCAAGCGGGAGACAGACGATGCTGGAACAGTTTCAGGCCTGGGTGACGGCCTTTGATGCCTGTGTTGCCGATGATGACTGGCAGCGATTGGTGCCGATGCTGGCGGATGATGTGGCCTATCTGGTGACGGGCGTGCCATTTGGTTGCGACCTGCGCGGGCGCGATGCGGTGCTGGCCGGCTTTGCCCGATCGATCGCCAATTTCGATCGGCAGTTTGACGAACGCCAATGGTTTGGGGTCGGCTGGCGGGCGGCGGGGCCTTGCCTGGCGGGGCGTGCGATGGGCGTGTATCGCCGGGCCGGGGCGCCGGTGCTCAGCTTTTCGGCCCGGGAACAATTGCACCTGCGCGACGACGGCCGCATTGGCCTGATCGTTGATGTCTATGATCTGGCCGAGCTTGACAACCAGCTGGCGATGGCCTGGCTGGCCAGCCATGGCGCCGGACTTGATCCGTCCTATGGCTGATCAATCATCCAGCGCGGCATAGACCATGGTGCGCATTTCGCGGCGGACCGGCCAGGTGGAGGATGGGATCAGCTGGGTCATGAAGATGCCGATCAGGTCTTCCTCCGGGTCCACCCAGAAGAAGGTGCTGGCGGCGCCGCCCCAGAAATAATCGCGGTTGCTGCCCGGCATCAGTGTGCTGGCGGCCGACATGGTGGTGGCAAAGCCGAGACCGAAGCCGACGCCATCATAGGCGGCTTCGGAAAACAGGCTGCGGCTCATGGCCGAGATAGAGGCATCGCCGGGCAGATGGTTGGCGGTCATCAGATCCAGCGTCTTGCGGCTGATGATGCGGGTGCCGCCCAGCGTGCCGCCATTGGCCAGCATGCGGCAGAATTGCAGATAGTCGTGCGCGGTGGAGACCAGCCCGCCGCCGCCGGACACAAAGCCTGGCGGCTTCAGATAGGAGGAGGTGGCGGGATCATCCTGCAGGGCAATGCTGCCGTCGCGGCTGGGCTGATAGCAGGCGGCGAAGCGATGCTCCTGGCCTTCGCGGACATGGAAGCCGGTATCGACCATGTTCAGCGGCCGGAAGATTTCCTCCGCCAGAAATTGTTCGAACGGCCGGCCGGAGACGACCTGCACCAGCCAGCCGAGCACGTCGGTCGCCACCGAATAATTCCAGGCCTCGCCGGGCGAGAATTCCAGCGGCAGCTTGGCCAGCGCCTGGATCATCCCTTCCAGCGTGCCGGCCTTTTCGATCTCGCCAATCTTTTCGCGGCGATAGGCTTCATCAACGTTGGTGCGCAGCTGGAAGCCGTAGGTGAGGCCGGACGTGTGGCGGAACAGATCGACCACCTGCATCGGCCGCGCGCAGGGCCGGGTCTGGAAGCCCAGCTTGTGGGTGCCGGCGACGAACACGCCAAGATTTTTCCATTCCGGGATATATTTGTGCACCGGATCATCGAGCGCGATCTTGCCCTGTTCGACCAGCATCATCAGCGCCACCGAGGTGATCGGCTTGGTCATCGAATAGATGCGGAAGATCGTTTCTTCCCGGGCCGGGATACCACGCTCGACATCGGCCAGGCCCTGCACGCCGAGATGGGCAATCTCGCCATGGCGGGCAACGAGGGTGAGGGTGCAGGGCAGGCGCCGCGGCTGCACATATTTTTCGGCGAGGAATTGATCCAGCCGCGCCAGACGATTGGGGCAGAAGCCCAGCGTGTCGGTCATCTTGTCCCCCCGTTGCAGCCGTTCAGAACGTTGGCTGATCATATTTGCGCGGTGCGATTTCCTTGTGGAGTTCGACGATCGCATCGGAACCGGCCGTCTTGTACAGGCCGGGGATCAGCCCGTGGATGAAGCATTTCAGGCTGGCGACGAACATGCGGCTGCCCACGCCAAAGGCGGCGCCCATATGCTCGCCATAGGTTTCGTTCACGCAGCGCGGGTGTTCGAGGAACAGGCGGGCAAACATCGATGGACGCTCCGTCAGCAGTGATTCATTGCCCGGCCATATTGGCCGCTGGCGCCCGCCCCCGCAACCGTGCCGTGCCGCCCAGCGCACGATTGCTGGCCAGCGCCACCGAAATCGTCGCCAGCAAGGTCACCAGCATCAGGTGGATATAATGCGCCGGGGTCCACACCCAGGTGAACACGGCATAAAGGCCGACGCCGAACAACAGGGCCAGCATGACGGCGCGGGCGTGGATGCCGGTGAAGACCAGCCCGCAGATGAAGGCGGCGAGGATCGGCATGGAGAGCAGGCCGTTCAATTGCTGCACCAGGTTGATGATGGAGGCCGCGCCATCATAGACCGGCACCAGCGCGATGGAGAGGGCGACAAAGACGATCGAGATCAGCCGGTTCAGCCGGCCGACATCGGGGCGGGCGTTGATATAGGCCTCGTGAATGTCGCACACCCACAGCGTGGTCGAGCTGTTGAGGATGGAGGTGTAGTGGGTGAGGACGGCCGCGGCCATGAAGGCGGCAAACGCGCCCGAAGCCCAGCTGGGCATCACCTCGGCGACGATGCGGCCATAGGCGGTGTCGCCCAGCGGGCCGAACAATTTGTAGCTGGCGATGCCGGGCAGCACGACGATGGCCGGCACGACAGCCAAACGGATGATGCCGGCGGCGAACACGCCACGCTGGCCTTCGCGCAGACTGGGCGCGGCCATGGCGCGCTGGGTGATGTTCTGGTTGGTGGACCAATAGAACATCTGGATGAAGATCATGCCGGTGAACAGGGTTGGGAAGGGGATCGGGCTTTCGGGCCCGCCGATCAGCGTGAGGCGCTCCGCCGGCACGCCGGAGAAGTCAAAGCCGATGGCCGACAGCGCCAGCCAGACGATGGCCAGCGCGGAACCCAGCACGCCGACGCCGGCAATCGTGTCATAAACCGCAACCGCCCGCAGCCCGCCCAATATGGCATAGAGCGAGCCGGTGACGCCCAGCACGGCCGCCAGCGGCAGCAGCGGCAGATCGGCACCCGACACGGTGCGCAGGAACAGCGCGCCGGTGTAGAGCGTGATCGGCAGATAGATGAAGAGATTGCCGGCCAGGAACAGCGCCGAGACGAGGGCGCGCAGGCCGGGCGAGTTGTAGCGTTTCTGCAGCAGTTCGGTGGTGGTGGTGCAGCCCTCGCGATAATAGACCGGCAGGAAGACCAGCGCCAGGATGGCCAGCCCGGCCACGGCCGAGAGTTCCCACCAGGCGAGCAGCAGCATCTGCTGGCCGTTCATGCCGACGAGCTGATCGGTCGACAAGTTGGTGAGGGTGATGGAGCCGGCGATGAACGGCCAGGTGAGGCCGCCGCCGGCGAGGAAATATTCGCGGTTGCTGTTGGCGGCCGAGCGGGCGCCCTGTTTCGCCGCCATGCGCCGCACCTGCCAGATGGTGGCGAGCGCCATGGCAATGGTCAGCGCGATGAAAACGGCGCTTTGCGTGGTGTCGAGGCTGGTCATGGCCGCCACGGTTGCACGAAGCGTGGCGCGCCGCTAGGGGCATGCGCCTGGCGGCGTGGGGCGGTTAGCTCAGCGGTAGAGCGGCTTCTTTACACGGAGCGGGTCGGGGGTTCGAAACCCTCACCGCCCACGCCGCAGCGCCGCGAGCGCGCATGGCGCAGCCAAGCGCGCCGACAGGCGCAAGGCCGGCCGGGCTGGCTGCCGGGCATCAGCCCGGCAGAACAGCTTCGACGGCGCGGCTTGGCCGCGCTTTTCCTTCCTTTTCTGTTCGCACATTACGCAGACTCGGCGGCATGGCCGCCGGCTGCGGGATTGCAGGCCGGCCTCTGAAACCAACAGCGCGCCTGCCGGTCACGGCCGGCGGCAAAGCCGCCGAGTCCGTTTCAGGTGCAAGAAGAAGGACCAGAAAAGCGTGGCAGAGCCACGCCGTCGGACGACACACGAAAACGGCGGCCTGTCGGGGCCGCCGTTTTTGGTCGCCGGCCGACCTTGCGCGAGTCCGCGCGCGGCACGCGCGTTGGCCGCGCTGCGGTGTTGCCGCACCGCAACACTCACCGTGCGAATCCATCAATCATGAACCCGCCATGAAGCTGTAACAGAAGTGTCACAAAACCCCGGCAAGGGCCGCTTCAGTTGGTCTGCGTGGAAGCGATTCCCGGCGGGCCAAGCGTTCATCCCGTCCGCTCCAGCCCCAGGGGGTATTCGAAATGCGTCATCTTCGTCTTGGCGTCGCGCTTGCCGCGCTTGCCGTTCCGGCCATCGTGTCGGCCCAGGAAACCACCTCGTCGATCCGTGGCGCCGTGGTCAACGAACAGTCCAAGCCTATTGCTGGCGCGACCGTGACGATCATTCATACCCCGTCGGGCACGCGCGTGGTGCAGACCTCGGGCGCCAACGGCGAATTCAACGCCACCGGCCTGCGCCTGGGCGGCCCCTACAGCGTCACCGTCGAAGCCCCCGGCTTTGATGCCGCCACCGACACGCTGGATGGCCTGGTGGCCGGCACCCCGCAGCGCATCGAAGTGATGCTGGCCAGCCAGGGCAAGACCATCACCGTGACGGCCGCCCGCCAGCGCAGCGCCATCACCATTGGCACCGGTGCCGCCACCGTGCTGACCGCGCGTGACATTCTGGGCGTGGCCAACGTCAACCGCGACATCCGCAACCTCGCGGCCCGCGATCCGATGGTGAACATCGATCCCACCAATGGCGGCGCCATCTCCATTGCCGGCCAGAACAACCGCTTCAACCGCTTCACCGTCGACGGCGTGGCCTTCGGCGACCCGTTCGGTCTGGAAGCCGGCGGCCTGGTTTCCACCCGCGGCCCGGTGCCGCTGGATGCCATCGGCGAATTCAGCGTGGAAGTGGCCCCCGTGGACATCCGTCAGGGCTTCTTCCAGGGCGGCGCCATCAACACCCAGCTGAAGTCGGGCTCCAACCGCTTCACCTTCCTGGGCGGCGCCTACTACAACTCCGACAAGCTGCGCGGTGACAACGCCCGCGGCGTGATCCGTTCGGGCGCCTTTGAATCGCAGGTTTACACCGCGCAGTTCACCGGCCCGATCATCAAGGATCGGCTGTTCTTCGCGCTGACCTATGAGCGCACCCGCGACACCGTCCCGGCTGCGATCAGCCCGGCCACCCTGGGCATCACCGATGCCCAGATCAGCCAGATCGGCACCATCGCCCAGAACCGTTATGGTTTCGACACCGGCGGCGTTGCCAACAACATCATCGAGCGTGACGACAAGGTTGTCGCCAAGATCGACTTCAACATCGCCGATGGCCACCGCGCCGCTTTCACCTACATCTACAACGAAGGCTCGGTGCTGGCCGGCCAGACCAACGTGGGCGAGTTGAACCAGGCCAACCCGACGTTTGCGCTGCTCTCGAACAACTACAACCAGGGTGCGGTCAACCACTTCGGCATCTTCGAACTGAACGACCAGTGGTCGGACAATTTCTCCACCCAGGTGCGCGTGTCCTACGCGGATTATGTCCGCCTGCAGGTGCCGTTCAGCGATCGCAGCTTCGGCCAGTTCCAGACCTGCCTTGAAGCCGTGGCGACCACGCCGCCGTTGACCTGCCCGTCGGGTGTGCGTCGCCTGAACTTCGGTCCGGACATCAGCCGCCAGGCCAACGAACTCAGCTCGCAGTCGCTGAACTTCGAATTCCAGGCGACGCTGAAGATGAACAACCACACCGTGAAGGCCATGGTGGAGCGCCGCACGCAGGACATCAACAACCTGTTTGCCCAGCGCGTTTCGGGCGCCTGGTATTTTGACAGCATCGCCGATCTGGATGCGCGTCGCGCCAACGAAGTCGATTATGCCGTGCCGCTGCGTGGCGATGTCGGCACCGTGCGCGCGATGTTTGCCAACAACAGCTGGTCGTTCGGCATCCAGGACACCATCGATCTGGGCAGCAACGCCACCCTGATCGCCGGCATGCGCTATGACCTGTTCGACACGCCGGATCAGCCCTTCTTCAACCAGGCCTTCCTCGATCGCTTCGGTTTCCCGAACAACACCACGCTCAATGGCCGTGGCCTGTTCCAGCCGCGCTTGGGCCTGAACTGGAAGGTGTCGGATCGCCTGACGCTGCGTGGTTCGGCCGGCATCTTCGGTGGCGGCAACCCGAACGTTTGGATTTCCAACAATTATTCCAACCCTGGTCCGACGCTGGGCCGTATCCAGCTGCGGCGTGTGCCGGGCGTGAACGGCGCGGCTGATACCTTCACTATCAGCGGCCTGACCGGCCTGACGCCGGCGCAGGTGAACAGCCTCGGTGCGGCCACGCTGAACAACGTCACGGGCGGCACCGGCGTGCCGCAGGCGCTGATCGACGCGGTGCGCACCACCGGCACCGCCGGTTCGCCCACCAACGCGCTGGATCCGAACTATCGCATCCCGTCGACCTGGCGCGTGTCGGGCTCGGTTGATTATCTCGCCAACCTCGGCCCGCTGGGTGACGAATGGCGCCTGGGTCTGGACGTGGTGTGGAGCCGCGCCCGCGACGCCGCGACCTGGACCGATCTGCGTTCGGTGCCGCTGGGCACGCTGCCCGATGGCCGCCTGCGTTACCAGGTGCTGCCGGGCCAGGGCGCGACCACCAACACCGATATCCTGCTGACCAATGCCGACAACGGCTACAGCTGGAACATCGTCACCCGCTTCGATAAGCGCTGGTCGAACGGCTTCCGTCTCGGCGGCAGCTACACCTTCTCGCGGTCGCGTGACGTGAACTCCGGCACCTCGTCGGTGGCCTTCTCGAACTACACCCAGGCCGCGGCCGGCATCGATCCGAACAATGCAGCCTATGGCATTTCCAACTATCAGCGCGATGACGCCTATCGCCTGATGGCCAGCTATGACTTCAACCTGTTCGGTGACAACAACACCCGTGTCGAGCTTTTCTTCAACAGCCAGGCCGGCCAGCGCTTCAGCTACACCATGGCGGATCAGGCGTCGGGCAACCTGCGGTCGAACGTGTTCGGTGTGACCGGCACCAGCAACCGCTATCTGCTTTATGTGCCGAACGTCAGCTCGGCCACGGCCGATCCGCGTGTGACCTATGCGCCGGGCTTCGATTTCGCCGGCTTCCAGAGCCTGGTGCAGAACTCTGAACTGAACAAGTATCAGGGTGGCATCGCGCCGAAGAACATCGGCCGCACGCCTCGGTACAACCGCCTCGACATCGCCTTCCGCCAGGAAGTGCCTTTCGTGTTTGGCGGCAAGATCGAGCTGAGCGCCGATATCGAGAACTTCCTGAACCTGCTGAACAAGGATTGGGGCACCATCCGTCAGGTGGCCTTCCCCTATTATGGGCGCGTGGCCAACGTGACCTGCTCCAACGCGGCCTGTTCGCAATATGTGTTCAACAACCTGGCGGGCAACCCCCCGACCGAGCGTCCGGTGACGGCGCCAGTGCAGGGCGTGAACCTGAACGGTTCGCTGTGGGCGATCCGCTTCGGTGCCCGCGTCAAGTTCTGATCCTGGCCTGCTGCCAACAGGAAGGGCGGCCCTTTTGGGCCGCCCTTTTTGCTTGTAAGGATGGGCCATGAGCCTCTTGCCCCTGATCCCCGCCGCCGAACTGCCACCCGTGCTGGTCACGGGTGGCGCCGGCTATATCGGCAGCAATGCCGCCCTGGCCCTGCTCGACATGGGGGTGAAGGTGGTGGTGCTCGACGATCTGTCGCTGGGCAGCCGTGGCCTGGTGCCTGCTGGCGCGATCTTTGTTGAAGGGCGTGCCGGCGATCAGGCGCTGGTGGGCCGCCTGATTGCCGAGCATGGCATTGGCGCCATCCTGCATTTTGCCGCGCGGATTTCGGTGGCCGAAAGCGTGGAGCAGCCGGCGCTTTATTATGCCGAGAATTTTGGCGAGACGCTGAAGCTGGCAGAGTCGGCGCTGGCTGGTGGGGTGGGGGCCTTTGTCATGTCCTCCACGGCTGCCGTCTATGGCAATGGGCCCAATGATCCATTGCGTGGGAATGCACCACTGCCGGTCTCGGCCCCGGTTGCGCCGATCAATCCCTATGGCTGGTCCAAGGCCTTTGCCGAGCGGATGCTGGCCGATCTGGTCGCCGCCAACCGCGGCTTCTCGGTGGCCTGCCCGCGCTATTTCAACGTGGCCGGCGCCGATCCACTGCTGCGGTCGGGCCAGGCCAGCCGTCATCCACACCACCTGATCGAACTGGCCTGCCATGTGCTGACCGGCCAGCGGGAACGGTTCACCATCTTTGGCGATGATTATCCCACCCGCGATGGCACCGGGGTGCGCGATTATATCCATGTCACCGATCTGGCCGATGCGCATGTGCTGCTGCTGCGCGCCTGCCTGGCCGATCCCGGCCAATATCATGTGATGAACCTGGGTTATGGCACCGGGGCTTCGGTGACCGAGGTGTTGGACGCGCTGGAGCGGGTGGCCGGCCAGCCGATCCCGCGCCACATCGGCCCGCGCCGGGCGGGTGATCCGGCCACGCTGGTGGCGGCATCCGATGCGGCGGCACTCTTGGGCTGGCAGCCGCGCTTTGCCGATCTGGAACAAATTGTCGGCCACGCGCTGGCCTGGGAGCGCCAGCGCCTGTCTGCAACAGGATTGCAACCGGGCTGACACACCAGGGTCATGGCAGCGCCTTAGAGGGTCCGGGCAAGGACTGGTGAAAGGCCCTTGCCATGGCGACCCTGCCGCTTGCCGAACTGCCCCCCCAATGGCGTGAGCCGCTGCTGCCAGGCATGCTCAAACCCGTGGCCAGCGGCCCCGCCTTCCTGCACGAGCCGGAGGAGGAACCCGCCGGCAAGCTGAAGCACCGCACGGTCTGGATCTCCGATGTCCACCTCGGCACGCCGGGCTGCAACGCCGAACTGCTGCTGGATTTCCTCAAGGCCATTCAGCCCGAAACGCTCTATCTGGTCGGCGACATCATCGATGGCTGGAAGCTGAAGCGCGGATGGTATTGGCCGCAGCGTCACAATGATATCGTGCGCCGCGTGCTGAAGCTGGCGGCGCGCGGCACCCGCGTGGTCTATATCCCGGGCAACCATGACGAGGCGTTCCGGCCCTATGCCGGCCTCAGCCTCGGCGGCGTGGAGATCGCGCTGGAGGCCATCCACACCACCGCCGATGGCCGCCGCCTGCTGGTCTGCCACGGCGACGAATTTGATGCCGTGGTGCTCTATCACCGCTGGCTCGCCTGGGCTGGGGATGTGGGTTACGAGGCGCTGCTGAAATTGAATGTCTGGTTCAACCGGGCGCGGCGGCAGTTTGGCCTGCCCTATTGGTCGATCTCCGCCCATATCAAGAAGCGGGTGAAGAATGCCGTCGCCTTCATCGGCCGCTTCGAACAGGCGGTGGCCGATGCGGCGCGGCTGCGCGGGCTGGACGGCGTGGTGTGCGGCCATATCCATTCGGCCGAGATTCGCGATTTCGGCGGCATCACCTATCTGAACGATGGTGACTGGGTGGAAAGCTGCACCGCGCTGGCCGAGCATGCCGATGGCCGCATCGAGATCATCGATTGGGCGCAACAGAGCCGCGAACGGGCGCGCCGTTCGCCGGGCGTTCAGGCGCGCGCCGTTGCCATGGCCGCCTGAGCATGACGGCCTGAGGAGTAATGCCCATGAAACTGACATTGGTGACCGATGCCTGGGAACCCCAGGTCAATGGCGTGGTCCGCACATTGTCCACCACCGTGCGGCTCCTCAACGCGCGCGGGGTCAGGGTGCAGGTGATTTCGCCCGATCAATTCTGGTCGGTGCCGATGCCATCCTATCCCGAAATCCGCCTGGCGATGACGACCCGGCGGCGGATCACCAAGCTGATCAACGGCTTTGGCCCCGATGCCCTGCACATCGCCACCGAAGGGCCATTGGGCTGGCTGGCGCGCGGTTGGGCCCTGCGCCGCGGCTTTGCCTTCACCACCAGTTTCCACACCCGCTTTCCCGATTATGTGCAGGCGCGCATCGGCCTGAAGCCGGAACGCGTGTGGCGGGTGCTGCGGCGTTTCCACGGGCCGGCCCATGCCGTGATGGTGGCGACCCCGCGCCTGGCGGCCGAGTTGAACAGTTATGGCCTGGCCCAGACCCGGCTGTGGGCGCGCGGCGTGGATGTGGAGCAGTTCCGCCCCGATGTGCCCCCGCATCCGGCGGCGGCCGGCCTGAAGCGGCCGCTGGCCCTGCATGTGGGCCGGGTGGCGGTGGAGAAGAATATCGAGGCGTTTCTGGCCGCGCCCTGGCCGGGGGACCGGCTGGTGGTGGGCGATGGCCCGGCGCTGGATGGCTTGCAGCGCAAGTTTCCGCACGCGCATTTTACCGGGGCGCTGCACGGCGCGGCGCTGGCCAGTGCCTATGCCGCAGCCGATGTGCTGGCCTTTCCCAGCCGCACCGACACGTTCGGGCTGGTGATGATCGAGGCGCTGGCCAGCGGCACGCCGGTCGCTGGCTATCCGGTGCCGGGGCCGCTCGATGTGGTGGGCGCCGGCGGCTTTGGCCCCGATGGCCGGGCGCCGGGCCGGATTGGCGCGGTGGCACATGATCTGGGGGAGGCGATGCACAAGGCTTTGGCCGCACGCCGGGCCGACTGCGTTGCCTATGGCCGGCGCTTTGGCTGGGATGCCTGTGTGGACCAGTTTCTGGCGGCTCTCGTCACCGGCGACGGCCACACGGTGCCGCCGCTGCCGGCGCCCTTCGCGCTGCCGCAGGTGGCCTGAGGCCGGTTGCCCTCTCCCGCTGGCGGCCCTATCCTTGTGGCCAACAGGGGAGATGAAGTGATGAAATATCTGATGCTTGCCGCCGCGCTGCTGGCTGGCACCACCGCGCACGCCGAAACCGTGGTGATCACCGCGGCGCGCATGCTGGACGTGGCCAGCGGCAAGCTGGTCGAAAAGCCGATCATCGTCGCCGAAAATGGCCGCATCACCAAGGTGGGCCGGCAGGGCGAACTGGTCGCCACCGATGGCAAGCGCATCGATCTGGGTGATCTGACGCTGGTGCCCGGCCTGATCGACATGCATGTGCATCTGACCAGCGATCCCGCCCTGGGTTTCGAGGCGGATCTGCGCCATGCCCGGCCGTTTTTCACCGCTGTGGGCGTTGCCAATGCGGCGCGCACGCTGGCTGCGGGCTTTACCACTGTGCGCAATGTCGGCTCGGCGGATTTTGCCGATGTTGGCCTGAAGCAGGCGATTGATGAAGGCGTTGTTCGCGGCCCGCGCATCGTGCCGGCGGCCTATGCCCTGGGCGCGACTGGCGGGCATTGCGATGACAACCGCTTTCCACCCGGCATTCAGGTGGACCGTTCCGGCGTCACCTCCGGCCCGCAGGGCTTCCGCGAGAAGGTGCGGGAAATGCACAAGTTCGGCGCCGATGTGATCAAGTTCTGCGCCACCGGCGGGGTGTTTTCCGCCCGCGACACGGTGGACGGCCAGCAATTGACCCAGGAGGAGATGGACGCGCTGGTGGACGAGGCGCACCGGCTGCGCATGAAGGTGGCGGTGCACGCCCACGGCACCGATGGCATCAAGGCCGCCATCCGCGCCGGGGCCGACACGATCGAACATGCCAGCTTGGCCGATGCCGAGGCCTTTGCCCTGGCCAAGGCCAAGGGCACCGCCTTTTCCATGGATATCTATAACGATGATTATATCCTGGCCGAAGGCGCGAAGAATGGCGTGCCGGAAGAAAGCCTGGCCAAGGAACGCGCCATCGGCCTGAAACAGCGGCAGACCTTCCAGGCGGCGTGGAAGGCGGGGGTGAAGATGGTGTTTGGCAGCGATGCCGGCGTTTATCCCCATGGCGACAATGCCCGCCAGTTTCCAAAGATGGTGGAATGGGGGATGACCCCGATCGACGCCATCCGCGCCGCCACCATCAAGGCGGCCGAGGCCCTGGGGCGGGAAGGCGATGTTGGCCAGATTGCGCCGGGCCGTTATGCCGACGTCATCGCCGTGGCCGGTGATCCCACCCGCGATGTGGCCACGCTGCGCGATGTGAAGATCGTGATCAAGAATGGCCTGTTGGTGAAGGATGCCCGTTGATGTGGCCGCTCATGGTGACCCTGCCAGCCTGAACGGCCCATGGGCGTTCATTGACTTTCGGTAATGTTTTAAGCAACTATCTCTCACTTCTGGCTTTTTTCGAGCGAGGTGTGAGTATGCCGGTTTTCCGGTGGGCTTGGGCGGTCTTGTTGATTGTGCTCCACGCGAAGGCGACGCCGGGGCAGGCGGCCGAGCCGCCGCCGTTTGCGGTGGACAGGCCGATCATGGCATCGATCAAGGGCCGACCTGTCTGCCTGAAGCTCAGCACCGGATCGCTTGACCGTGTCATTCTGTCTTCTACGCTTGCCTTGGAACTTGGCTTGCGACCCGAAGCGTCGACACCGGCCCTTCTGGTCGGCGGTGAGCCAACTCGTGCCATGCGGCGCGGTTTTGCCATGCTCGGACTGTTTGGCCCCGCCACACGGGCCCGGCTGGCCTGGTTCCCGGATGCGCCGCCGCCACCCGACTGCGATGGGACGATCGGCCCGGCGTGGTTGCCGTTCTGGACGGTCCGCGTCCAATTGCCGGGGCTGGGTGGCAGGCAGTGGGTCTGGCCGCTTGAGCACAGCATTGCCAGCGCCAGCTATGCCCTGGTTCCGATCGCCGATCAGACGATCAGCGTGCTGATGGCCGTTGAGCGCGATCTGCGTTATCCTTTGGCCTCTGCCGCGACAGCCAACTTGCTGATGAACAGCCTGGGCGGGCGGATCGTGCCCGAAACCTGGGATGAAGACATGATTCCCGGCGTGCAACGGCCGGTGCGTCTGCTCGTGCTCAATCGGCCGCTGGTGATCGGGCCATGGCGGTTTGACCGGGTTGCCTTCAATGTCCAAACGGGCCGCGACCGGCTGTCGTCGGCGCGTGGGCCACGCCCGATGAATCCCGCGCCGGCTGATCCCGATGAAATGCTGGTGAAGGCGAAAATCCCTGCGGGGCCGGCCCCGAGTTACACGCTGATCCTGCCGCGATCTGCCTTGTTGCGCTGCGCCAGCCTTGTTTATGAAAAGAAGCTGCGCAAGCTGCGGCTCGACTGCGCCGATGTTGCCGTGCAATCGTGAGGATATGTCAATCGTCTTGCCGATGCCGGCTCCTGCGGCTAACCGATGGAGCAAAAGCAAAGGAAAGCCGTTGATGAGCAACATCGATCTGGAACCATTCGGCTGATGCCGCGCTGGTTTACCGCCCTGTTCTGGACGTCGATTGCCGTTGGCGCGGTTTTTGTTGGCCTGTCGAGCTGGGATGCACTGATCAGCCGTGCGCCGGCTGCCGATCCGGTGCGTCCGCGTGCCGTGAAGATCACACGTGACCAATGGGGCGTGCCGCACATTCACGGCCGCACCGATGCCGATGTCGCCTATGGCATCGCCATCGCCCATGCCGAGGATGATTTCCGCAACCTGGAAGAGGTGCTGGCCGCCGTGCGTGGCCGCGCCGGGGCGATCCTGGGCGAAGATGGCGCCAAGCTGGATTTTGCCGGCCATCTGCTTGACGCGCAGGGCGTCGCGGCCCGTGGCTATGCCAGCCTGTCCCCGGCCACCCGCGCACTGGTGGAAGCCTATGCCCAAGGCCTCAATGACTATGCCAGCCGCCACGGCCATGAGCAGCGACTGCAGGGCCTGTTCCCGGTGACGGGTCGCGATATCGTCGCCGGCTTTGTGCTGCGGTCCCCGTTCTTCTTCGGGATGGACCGGGTGCTGGGTCCGCTGGTGGAGGGCAAGCTGCCGCCGCGCGATGCCGGGCCGGCTGATGAGCGTGGCAGCAACGCCTTTGCCGTAAGCGCCAGCCGTTCGGATGACGCGACCACCCGCCTGATCATCAACAGCCACCAGCCGTGGGAAGGCGGCGTGACCTGGTGGGAACTGGTGGTGCATTCGGATGAAGGCTGGGATTTTGCCGGCGCCAATTTCCCCGGCGCGCCGTCCCCGCTGCTGGGCCACAACAAGCATCTGGGCTGGGCCAACACGGTCAACCGGATGGACCTGATCGATGTCTACAAGCTGGAGCTGAATGCCGACCGCAGCCAGTATCGGCTCGACGGGCAATGGCTGCCGCTGGAGGCGAGGCGCGTGTGGCTGCGGGTGAAATATGGCCCGTTCGTGCTGCCGGTGCCGCGCACCGTCTATCGCAGCCGGCATGGCGCCGTGATCCTGAACGAGAAGGGCGGCTTTGCCATCCGCCACGCCGGCATCGGCGAGGTGGGGCAGGTGGAGCAATATTATCGGCTGAACAAGGCGCGCGATTTCAACGAATGGCGCCAGATCATGGCCATGCAGAAGGTGCCGGCAACCAATTTCGTCTATGCCGACGCGCAGGGCCATATCGGCATGTTCTACAACGCGCTGTTCCCGGCGCGTGCAGCGGGATTTGACTGGAAGGGCGTGCTGCCCGGCAACACATCGAAAACCCTGTGGACCAGCTATCTGCCGTGGAGCGCCGATCCGATGGTCGTCGATCCCCGCGCCGGCTGGGTCGCCAATGCCAACAACACGCCCACCGTGGCGACCGCGCCGGACGAAAATCTGAAGGCCGCTGATTTTGCCCCCGAAATGGGCGTGGAGACCTTCACCACCAACCGCATGCACCGCTTTGCCGAGCTGTTTGCCGGGGTGAACGGCCCGATCAGCCGCGAGACGCTGCTGCGCATCAAGTTCGACAAGGCCTATAGCAAGGCCTCGCCGGCCGGGCGCTGGATGGCGGCGGTGCTGACGGTGGACACGGCGCGCGAACCCGAACTGGCCAAGGCCCAGGCCCTGTTGCGCCAGTGGGACTGGACGGCCGATGGCGTTGGCCCGGCGGACAGCCTGGCGGTCGCCGTGCTCGCCAGCGTCGGCCGCGAAGTCTATCGCGGCGATGCGCTGCCGCCGGCGGCGCCCAAGCTGCGCGCGGCGGTGGATTGGTTGCAGGGCACATTCGGCCGGCTGGATGTGCCGCTGGGCGAATTCCAGCGCCTGCGCCATGGCAAGGCCGATCTGCCGGTGTTTGGCGGGCCCGACACGCTGCGCGCCATTTATGCCGACCGCGCCGCCGATGGCCGGCGGGTGGGCAACAATGGCGATGGCTTCATCATGCTGGTGGAATGGCCGGCCGGCGGCGCGGTGCGATCGCAATCGGTGCACCAGTTCGGCGCTGCCACCACCCGCAGAGCGTCCCAGCACTATGCCGATCAGGCGCCGCTGTTTGCCACCGAGCGCTGGAAGCCTGTGCCGTTTTGATCGTTGCACTTTGTGAGCGCAATGTTATCGAAATCACATGAGCACCCGCGTCGCCCAGCGGCTGGCAGAGCGTTATGACCGGCTGACCGTTTCGGAACGGATGATTGCCGGCTGGATGGCCGACAATCTGGCGCAACTGCCGTTTGAAACCGCCGCCTCCATCGGACAGCGCGTCGGCGTTTCGGCGATGACGGTGGCGCGCCTGGTCAAGAGCCTGGGCTATGACAATCTGGCGGCCTTGAAGGATGAGCTGCGTGGGCAAGCCCGCGATGCGCCCTGGCTGCTCACCCGGCCGGCGCCCAGTGCCGATGCCCGGCTGCAGGCCGAAACCGCCGCCATTGCCGGGGTTTATGCCCAGGCCGAAACGCCGGAATGGGCTGCCGTGGTGGCGCTGCTCGCCACCGCACCCCAGGTGCGCGTCGCCGGCTTTCAGACCGAGGCCGGGCTGGCCGCCGGCTTTGCCCGGCATCTGTCTTATGTGCGGCCGCAGGTGGCCAGCATCGACATCGCCGCCGGCATCCACGAGGAACTGGTGGACGCCGGCCCGCATGATCTGTTCCTGCTCGTCGACGTCCGCCGCTATTCCCGGCATTTCCGCCTGCTGGCGGAACGGGTTGCCGCCGCCGGCCGGCCGCTGGTGGTGATCACCGATCCCTATTGCCCATGGGCGCGCGATGTCACCCCGCATATCCTCACCGCCGAGGTGGCCCTGGGCCATTTCTGGGACATGAACACCGCGCTCGCCTCGCTGCTCAACCTGTTGGTCGATGGCGTGGTGCAGAAGATCGGGCCGGAACTGGTGCACCAGCGCCTGGCCAAGCTGGCCGAAAACTACAGCGATTTCATCGGCTTTCAGGGCCGGTCCCGCCAGGCCAGCCTGGCGGTGGATCCGCCAGCGCCGTGATCAGCTGCCCATCGGGCAGGGTGATGGCGAGGCGGCGGGCATGCAGCCGCATCGGGCCCGATCCGTCGCCATAAACCGGATCGCCGGCAATCGGCGCACCCAGCTGGGCGGCATGCACCCTGATCTGGTGGGTGCGGCCGGTTTCGGGGCGGAACTCCACCAGCCGGGTTGCAGCATCGAGCACGCGCCAATGGGTGCGCGCCGGCTTGCCGGCCGGATCGACCACCATGCGCCAGCCGGCCGCCGCGCTGGAAATCTTCGCCAGTGGTGCATCCACAAGGCCGGAAGGCTGCGCCGGCAGGACGGACAGGATCGCCCAATAGAGTTTTTCCGCGCCGCCGCCGGCAAAGGCCGCGCTCAGCCATTTCGCCCCGCGCCGGCTGCGGGCGATGGCGAGGCATCCCGACGTGTCGCGATCCAGCCGGTGCGCCGCAACCGGGCGGAACCCGCTGATGGCAAGGGCGGGCAGCAGATCTTCCAGGCTGTGCGGCGTTTTCGGCCCCGGATGCACCGCAAGGCCCGGCGGCTTGTTGATCACCACCACGTCGCGGCTGGCGTGGATGATCTCCAACCCGTTCAGATCATTGGTGCGTCCAGTCATGTTTAAGAAAATTTCGCCCTATGCCGTTTCCAGTGCAGCGCCCCGCAACCCCTGCGGCGGCGGGAAGCGGGAGTATCCCAGATGACCGTGATCAACACCAACATCAACGCGCTGACCGCCCAGAATGCGCAGCGCACCGCCAACAATGCAATGGGCACCGCCATGCAGCGGCTTTCGACCGGCATGCGCATCAACAGCGCCAAGGACGATGCCGCCGGCCTCGCCATCAGCCAGAAGATGACCGCCGACGTGCGCGGCCTGGCGGTGGCCATGCGCAACGCCAATGATGGCATCAGCATGGCCCAGACGGCGGAAAGCGCCATGGGCGAGGTGACCAACATGCTGCAGCGCATGCGCGAACTGGCCGTGCAATCGGCCAACGGCACGCTGACCGGCACCGATCGCAGCGCGCTGCAGGCCGAAGTGAAGCAGTTGGTTGGCGAAATCGACAATATCGGCGTGCGCACCAACTTCAACGGGCAGAAGCTGCTTGATGGCTCGGCCCGGTCGGTCAAGCTGCAGACCGGCAGCCGCGCCGGCGAGACCGTGTCGATGAGCCTCAGCTCGGCCCGCGCCCGCGACCTGGGCCTGGGCTCCAGCCCGGCGCTCACCGCCACTGGCGCCTTTGAAGGCACCGCCGCCAACCTGGCCACCAACCACGCCCTGCAGGGCGGTGACCTCACCATCAACGGCGTGCAGATCGGCTCGTCCTCGGCCGATGATGACAATGTCTCGTCGTCCAACAAGTCGGCCTCGGCACTGGCCAAGGCTGCGGCCATCAACCGTGCCACCGCCCAGACCGGCGTGCGCGCCGTGGTCGGCCAGACGGTGATGACCGGTTCGGCAATGACCGCCGCTGCCGCCACCGGCACGGTGACCATCAATGGCATCACCACCGCCTCGATCACCACGACGGCCAACGCGTCGGACAGCCGCCGCATCGTGCGCGATGCCATCAACGCCATTTCCGGCCAGACCGGCGTGCGCGCTGTGGACACCGGCGACAACAACGCCGGCCTGCGCCTGGAGGCCGATGATGGCCGCAACATCGAAGTCAGCCTCGACACGCTGACCGCGGCACAGACCGGCCTGAAGGTGGGTGCGCAATCGGGTTCATTCAGCCTCGAAAGCCTGAACGGCCAGGCCATCGAGATCGGATCGACGAATTCGACCACCGCCCGCCTGACCCGGTCGGGCCTGCAGGGCGGCAGCTTTGATCGTGGCGTTTCCACCGTCTCCAGCGATGTCCGTGCCGTGGCCACCGGTTCGGCCAACGCCCGCACGCTGAACAGCGGTGACCTGTCGATCAACGGTGTCGCTATCCGCGCCGCCACCGCCGATGACGACACGTTCAGCTCGACGGCGGCCGGTTCGTCGGTGAAGGCCGGCAGCGCCATCGCGATTGCCAACGCCATCAACGCCGCCAGCGACCAGACCGGCGTGACCGCCAAGGCCAACAGCCAGACCATCCAGTCCACCACGACGACGGTGATCGGCACCACCGCCACCGCCACCCTTGGCATCAATGGCACACTGATCGACATCACGCTGGACCAGAACCACACGGCGCAGCAAACGCGCGACAATGTGGCCAAGGAAATCAACAAGTTCAGCGGCCTGACCGGCGTGACCGCCAAGGACAATGGCCTGGGTGGCCTTGATCTCACCGCGGCGGACGGGCGCAACATCAGCGTCTATTTCGACAGCGATGAGGCGGCGGCAGCCAACTTCGGCCTGGGCTGTGAGTGCTGGACGTAATCTCCCCATAAGCGCTGGATG